>JBJMHS010000089.1:0-44123 GCA_045807245.1 Actinomycetales bacterium | reverse complement strand
TCGTACCGAGTACGACGCCGGGCTACCGAGCCGTTCTCCGGAATACGCCGGCGACCCTGGCCGAACGTCTCTACCGCACCGGTTACCCCGACTATCTCGTCCAGGTGATGCAGACGTTGGCGAACGGCGAGCGCTTCGCACCGTTCACCGGGACGGTCATGTGCCAGCTCAGCGCATCCGGCACGGTCCTGCTGCGCCAGCCGTGCGCGCCCGACCGGGTGTTCCCGTGGCCGTCCGCTCTGCTCGACGACAGCTACACCGCCGAGGTGTGGGTCGAGTCGGACACGCAACCGGTCGTGCCTGACCACTACTCGGTGACGCTGGGCACGGTGTTCCTGCGGCCGGAGCTGACGGTTGCCCCGAGCGAACCGTCGGCCCAGACCTCGACGGTCAGCCTGGCGATCACCGACCGCCGCTACTCGGAGGACGGCGCCGTGCCGGCACCGTTCTCGGCCCACGGCTACGCCGTCACCTGCTCGCTGGACGACGCGGCGTTCGCCCCGTGCCTGGACGGTGGCACGATGTCCGTCCTGCGGACGCCCGGGGCGCACCACCTGACGGCCCGGGTCGGAGCCCCCGACGGCGCCTCGAAGGAGACCACCGTCAGCTGGCAGATGGACACGCCACCCACCACACTCGCGCTCCGCCGGCCCCTGGGCTACCACGCGGCCGGCAGCTCGCTGGAGGTCGTGGCATCCGGCCTGCTGCCCCAGGAGAGCTACCGCGTTCTGGTGGCCGGCCAGCTCGTGGCCACCGGCCACGCCGCCGACGACGGCACGGTGCTGCGGGTCGTCACGATCCCGATCTCCACACCGAACGGATCGCGACCGTTGGTGGTGTACGGCGCCACACCGAGCCGGGTCGGGCGCACGCACATCCGGGTCGTGTCGCCGGTGCCGCGGACGACCGTCAGCAGCTGGTGGTCCCATCGGCCCGGCGCAGCCTTCCTGACATAATGTAGATTATCGGCGTAGCCGGGAGGACGAGCCGGACCCTTGGCGGGACCAGGTCTGTACACCGAATCCCGAGTCACGAAGGCTGACCCCATGCGCAAACTGACCTTCGGCATGAACCTGAGCGTCGACGGCTACATTGCCGGGGCGGCCGACGACATCGGCTGGAGCGTGCCGAGCGACGAGCTGTTCCAGTGGTGGTCCGACCGTGTGGCGGCGACCGGCCTGGCGCTGTACGGGCGCAACCTGTGGGAGACGATGAGCTCCCATTGGCCGACCGCCGACCAGCAGCCTGGCGCCACACCGGCGCAGATCGAGTTCGCCCGCCGCTGGCGCGACATGCCGAAGGTGGTGTTCTCCTCGACGACCAGCCCGGTCGACTGGAACACCCGCCTGGTCACCAGCGACGCGGTCACCGAGATCGCCCGGCTCAAGGCCGAGGACGGCGGCCCCATGGACATCGGTGGCGCCACACTCGCCGCGACAGCCATGCGCGCTGGGCTGGTCGACGAGTACGTGCTGGCCACCGCGCCGGTCCTGCTGGGCGGCGGCACGCCGTTCTTCACGGCCCTGGACAGTTGGGTGAACCTGCGCCTGGTGGAGACCCGGATGTTTCCCGATGGCGTGGTCCTCACCAGGTATGAGACCAGGCGCTGAGCTCCGCCGGCCGGCCCGAGCCTCGAGCGGCTCTCGACCAGTCCGCTACCGGCGTTCACCTACATAGACCGACAGATGCTCGCCCGTCAGCGTCGACCGGCCGGCCACGAGCTCGGCGGGTGGGCCCTCGAAGACGACGCGACCGCCGTCGTGGCCGGCACCCGGTCCGAGGTCGATGATCCAGTCGGCGTGCGCCATGACGGCTTGGTGGTGCTCGATGACCACGACCGTCTTGCCGGAGTCGACGATGCGGTCGAGCAGTCCGAGCAGCTGGCCGACGTCGGCCAGATGGAGCCCGGTGGTCGGCTCGTCCAGGACGTAGACGTCGCCCTTGTCCGCCATCTGCGTGGCCAGCTTGAGGCGTTGCCGCTCGCCGCCGGACAACGTGGTGAGGGGCTGGCCCAGGCTCAGGTAGCCGAGCCCGACGTCGGCCAGGCGGCTCAGGATGGCGGCCGCGGCCGGCGTCCTCGCATCGCCGTCGGCGAAGAAGGTCGCGGCGTCGGTCACCGGCATGGCCAGGACCTCGGCGATGTTACGGCCACCCAGCGTGTACTCGAGCACCGAGGCCTGGAAACGGCGCCCCTCGCAGTCCTCGCACACCGTCTCGACGGTCGCCATGACGCCGAGCTCGGTGTAGATGACGCCGGCGCCGTTGCAGGTGGGGCAGGCCCCGTCGGAGTTGGAGCTGAACAGCGCCGGCTTGACCGCGTTGGCCTTGGCGAAGGCCTTGCGGATCGGCTCCAACAGACCGGTGTACGTCGCGGGGTTGCTCCGGCGGGACCCCCGGATCGCCGCCTGGTCGATCACCACGACGCCGGCCCGGCCGGCCACTGAGCCGTGGATGAGGGAGCTCTTGCCGGAACCCGCGACGCCGGTGATGACACACAGCACGCCGAGCGGGATGTCGAGGTCGACGTTCTGCAGATTGTGCGTCGAGGCGCCCCTGACCTCGAGGGCACCGGAGGGCGACCGCACCTGCTCCTTGAGCCTGGCTCGGTCGTCGAGGTGACGGCCGGTCGCCGTGTCACTACGACGCAGCCCGTCGACCGTCCCCTCGAAACAGACTGTGCCGCCGTCGTTTCCGGCGCCCGGCCCGAGGTCGACGACGTGGTCGGCGATGGCGATGGCTTCGGGCTTGTGCTCCACGACGAGCACCGTGTTGCCCTTGTCCCGCAGCTGGAGCAGCAGACCGTTCATCCGCTCGATGTCGTGCGGGTGCAGACCGATGGTCGGTTCGTCGAACACGTAGGTGACGTCGGTCAGCGACGAGCCGAGGTGCCGGATCATCTTGGTGCGCTGGGCTTCGCCGCCGGACAGCGTCCCCGACGGTCGGTCGAGGGAGAGGTAACCCAGGCCGATCTCGGCGAACGCGTCGAGCAGGTGCTGCAGCCCGGTCACGAGCGGCGCGACAGATGGCTCGTCGAGGTCCCGGACCCAGTCGGCCAGGTCACTGATCTGCAGGGCGCAGACGTCGGCGATGTTCCTGCCCTTGATCTTCGAGGACCGGGCCTCCGCGCTGAGCCGCGTCCCTTCACAGTCCGGGCATGCGGTGAACGTCACCGCCCGTTCGACGAACGCGCGCACGTGCGGCTGCATCGCGTCGACGTCCTTGGACAGCATCGACTTCTGGATCTTCGGCACAGACCCTCGTAGGTCAGGTTGATGTTGTCGACCTTGATCCTGCGGGCCTCGCCGTACAGGAACTCATGCAGCTGCTTCTTGGTGAACTTCGCGATGGGTACGTCGCCGGGCACGACCGCGCTGAAGATCCGTCCGTACCAGCCCTCGGCGGAGTAGCCCGGGACCGTGATGGCGCCCTCGGTCAGCGACTTGGTCTCGTCGTACAGCTGGCTGAGGTCGACGTCGTTGACGCTCCCCCGGCCTTCGCAGCGGGGGCACATCCCGCCGTAGTACACGGCGTTGCGTACGACGACCCGCTCCCCCTTGCCCTTGTCGACGGTCATCGCACCGCTGGCCGTACGTCTGGGGACGTTGAACGAGAAGGCCGTGGGCGGACCGACGTAGGGCTGGCCCAGCCGGCTGAACAGGATGCGCAGCATCGCGTTCGCGTCGGTGGCGGTGCCGACCGTGGAGCGGGTGTCTCCCCCCATCCGCTCCTGCCCGACGATGATCGCCGTCGTCAGCCCCTCCAGGACGTCGACGTCCGGCCGCGTCATCGTCGGCATGAAGCCCTGGAGGAACGCGCTGTAGGTCTCGTTGATCAGCCGCTGCGACTCCGCCGCGATGGTGTCGAACACGAGTGAGCTCTTGCCCGAGCCGGAGACGCCGGTGAACACCGTCAGCCGGCGCTTGGGCAGCTCGACGCTGATGTCCTTGAGGTTGTTCACCCGGGCACCGTGCACGCGGATCAGGTCGTGACGGTCGGCGTCCTGGGCGGTGGAGGTTGCGGTCCTCGGCGCGGTCTTGGGCTTCGTGGCCATGCTCAATCGTGTCCCATCGAGGGTGTCGGTTCGGACCTGCGGCTCCGTCGGGCCAGCAGCAGCAGTGCGGCGACGGCGCCGAGCGCGATCGTCGCGAGCCCAGAACCGCCCAGCGTTCGGCGCGGCCCCAGAGCCGTCGTGAGCGGGCCGCCGAGCGCCGTGCCCAACGGCGAAGCGGTGAGCAGCGCCGCACTGCGCGCAGCCAGCATCGCGGCCAGCTGCTGTGGCGGTGCCTTCACCTGGAGCAGGGTCACTGAGAGCGCGACGAACGGCCCGTAGATCGCGCCGCCGAGGGCGAAGCACGCGACAGTCACCACCGCCGGCACCGCGAACGCGAACGGCACCAACGTCGAACCCCAGCCCAGAACGATGGCCACCGTGACCGGCCACAGAGGCAGCTGCCGCAGTGCCCCTGCGGCGAGGCCGCCGACGACCGCGCCGATGCCGAACAGCGTCCAGTACAGCCCGAGCAGCGAGCCCGGCGCGTGCAGGTCGCGCGTCACGTGCAACGGCAACGCCACCTCGACCGGTCCGTACAGCAGGTTGAAGAACCAGGTCAGCGTCAGCAGGCCGAGCAGCTCGCGGTCCGCCCGCAGCAGCGCGAACCCGCCACGGGCGGCGGTGCCGTCGACGGGTGCCGCGTGGCCGGACTCCGGCAGCCGCGTCGTCACCAGGACGGCGGCCAGGCAGACATAGCTGACCGCGTCCAGGGCGAGGACGAAGGCCGGGCTGACGTACGTCACCAGCACCCCGGCGATCGCCGGACCGGCGATCGTGGCTGCGAAGTTCAGCGAGCTCACCAGCGTGTTCGCTGCGAGCCGCTCGCTGTCGGGCAGGAGCTCGGCCAGCAGGGTGTACGTGCCGGCACTCCCCCATGCATGCAGCAGGGAGGACACCCCCAGCAGCACGACGTACAGCGGCGGTGTCAGCAGTCCGGACAGCGACGCGAGGGGAACCGCCCCGATGAACACCGCGCGCACCATGGTGTCGGAGAGCAGCAACCGGCGCGCAGCTACCCGGCGCAGGCGGCGGCCGAACGCCAGCGCGCCGACCACGCCCGGCAGTGTGTACGCCGCAACTGCTCCCCCGACCCAGAGGCCCGCGGTGGCCTGCGGCGCCAGGTCGATGGCCAGCCAGGCCACGGCGACGAAGCTCATGCCGTCCCCGAGGTAGGAGACCGCCAGGCCGAGGGTCAGCCGCCGGAAGACGCGGTTGGCCAGGACCGGCCGGTACGCCGCAGGGACGGCGCTGCGGGTCAGGCCTGTTCCTGGATGCGGACCAGGTTGCCGGCCGGGTCGCGGAAGGCGCAGTCGCGGACGCCGTACGGCTGGTCGGTCGGTTCCTGGACGACCTCGGCGTCGCCGGCCTGCAGCCGGGCGAATGTCTCGTCGACGTCCTCGGTGGCCAGGTTGATGGCGCCGAACGTCCCCTTGGCCATCATCTCGGCGACGGTACGGCGCTCGTCGTCGGTGATGCCCGGCATGGCGTTGGGCGGGTACAGGACGATGGAGGTGTTGGGCTGGCCGGTGGGACCGACCGTGATCCAGTGCATCCCGTTGTAGCCGACGTCGGCGCGGACCTCGAAGCCGAGCGTGTCGCGGTAGAACGCGACCGATGCCTCCGGGTCGTCGTGCGGCAGGAAGCTCGCGTGAATGCTGATGTCCATGCGGCTCACGCTAGATGCGGCTCACCGACCGGCGCTTCTCGATTCCTGACCGGTCTGGTGACCTGTTTGGCGACGCAGGCTGGCATTCCGGCGGTCGCGCCGCCCTGCTGACGCCGGTAGGTGCCGGGCGGCACCCCGACCAGCTCGGCGAACCGCGTGCTGAAAGTGCCCAGGGAGGAGCAGCCGACTGCGAAGCACACCTCCGTGACGCTGAGATCGCCGCGCCGCAGCAGCGCCATGGCCCGCTCGATCCGTCGGGTCATCAGGTAGCTGTACGGCGACTCCCCGAACGCCAGCTTGAACTCACGACTCAGGTGACCGGCGGACATGTGTGCGCCCCGGGCCAGCGCCTCGACGTCCAACGGCTGGGCGTAGTCGCGGTCGATCCGGTCGCGCACCCCGCGCAACCGAGCCAGGTCGCGCAGGCGCCCTTCTCCCCCACTACTCCCCTGCGTCGCCACCCGACGATCGTGCCATGTCGCGCTGTGCCCCCGCCCGGCTACCCGGTGTACGTATCGGGGAACGGACGGCTTAACTCTTTGCCAGGAACGGCAGGGGGTTTCGCTGTTTGCGTTGCGCACGTGCGGGGCCGACCGTAAGTTGGCTGAGTAGGCGGCACCGGGGGCTTCGGACAAGGCGGTTCGTGACGTGCATGGACGACACAGCAGCCTGCGTGGTGCCGCCGTAGCGGCGGCCACAGCGCTGCTCATGTCCGTCGCCCTGGGGGTCCCCGCGCAGGCCGACGAGACGCCGGGGCCGTCCTCGACCGGCTCGACCGGGTCGAGCGCTGCGTCCGCCAGCGACGCCAGCCCGACCAGCTCATCGACCGGCACGAGTGACAGCTCGACCGGAACTTCCACCGACACGGCCACCGAGACCAGTACGCCGTCCCCGACCGGTACGCCGTCCTCGACCGACACGCCTTCGCCGACCGACACCCCGTCCTCCACCGACTCGGGCTCGACCACCCCGCCGTCCGAGACGACGCCGCCGCCGAGCGCAACGGCCACCCCGGTGCCGCCGGTGCTCAGCCCGGGGACCCCGTCGTCGACTCAGCACCCGCGCACGCCGCGCGACCCGGACCCTGGCGACGGCGAGAACGCGCTGACGCCGGCCGAGCTGGCCGGGCAGCTGGCCCAGGCCCAGGCACTGCAACAGCAGCTGTTGGCGTCGAACGCGCGTTTGGCCGCGATCACCGCCCAGCTGACCGCCTTGTCCACTCAGGCGTCGGCGGCACTCCAGGCGCTCGAGACCGCCCAGCAGGCCGAGCAGCAGGCAGTCGCCACGCAGACCCTGCAGAACCGGCGGCTGCAGGATCTGCAGGTCCGCGCCGATGCCTTGCGTCTGCAGCTCGCCCGTTGGGCGCGTGCCGCGTACGTCGCGGGCGGCACCTTGGCCCGGTACGAGGCCTACCTGGCGGCGCTGCAGGCAACTCGCACCGACGAGATCGGCAGCTCGCTGTTCCTCATCAACTACGTCGGCCAGGGCGAGGACCAGGCGATCCGCGAGGCGGACACCCTGACCCAGGTGCAGCGGATCGTGGCCGAGCAGGCCGACCAGGCTGCGGCCCAGGCGACCGCCTCAAGGCTGGCCGCCGACCAGGCCAACACCGCTGCCCAGGCCGCAGTCGCCCAGCAGCGCGGGCTGCTCGCCGCCGAGCAGCAGGCCCAAGCCGGCCGGCTGGGCATGGCCGGCCTGTCCCTGCAGCAGCTGGCCAACCTGCACGGCGCTCAGGCGCTCGCCGCCCGGGCCGAGCTGGCCGCGGCGGCCGCCGGCGTCTCCACCGCGGGAGCAAGCTGCCGCCCCGGCGTGACCAAGGCGACCGCGCTCAGCTATGGCAACGGCCAGATCCCGGCATCCGCGTTGTGTCCGCTGTGGGGTGCGCCCGGTCAGATGCTGCGAGCCGACGCAGCGGCCGCGTTCGACCGCATGTCGGGCGCGTACGCCCGCCAGTTCGGCCGTCCGATCTGCGTGACCGACTCCTACCGCTCGTTCAGCCAGCAGGTCGCGCTCTACGCGACCAAGCCCAACCTGGCTGCTCGGCCGGGCACGAGCAACCACGGCTGGGGCGTGGCGGTCGACCTGTGCGGCGGAGTCCAGTCGTTCGGAACGATGGAACACACCTGGCTGTTCACCCACGCACCGCTCTACGGCTGGTTCCACCCGTCCTGGGCCGAGCCCACCGGCTCGCGGCCCGAGCCGTGGCACTGGGAGTTCGCGGGCTAGTCGCCGCACGCCCCGGTCACGAGCCGCAATCATTGGGCGCGTGCCCCGGTCCCGGTTCGCCTTCTGCGACAACGACGGCCCGATCGCGATGGCCCACCGGGGCTTCTCCCGTGACGGCCTGGAGAACTCGATGGCGGCGTTCGCCGCGGCCGTGGACCTCGGTCTGCGCTACCTCGAGACCGACGTCCATGCCACCCGGGACGGCGTCCTGCTCGCCTTCCACGACGACAAGCTCGACCGGGTCACCGACCGGGCCGGCATCATCGCCGAGCTGCCGTGGTCGGTCGTCCGGGAGGCCCGCATCGGCGGCGTCGAGCCGATCCCACGGCTCGAGGACGTGCTGGGTGCATGGCCGGACGTCAAGGTCAACATCGACGTCAAGGCGAGTCCGGCGATCGCACCTCTGGTCGATGTCATCCGCCGTACCGCTGCGGTCGACCGAGTCTGCGTCGCGTCGTTCTCGGGCGCCCGTCGGGCCGCCGTGCGACGGCAGCTCGGTCCGCGCGTCGCGACGTCGGTCGGCCCCGCCCGGGTGGCCGTGTGGCGACTGGGCGGATCGTTGCCGGGACCGGCGGGTGGCGCGGCCGCCAGGCTGGCCGTCCGCGGTGCGGCGGCGCTGCAGGTGCCGGAGCGGGCCGGCCCACTGCGCGTCGTCACGTCGGCGAGCGTTGCCCGCGCCCACGCGGCTGGAGTCCAGGTCCATGTCTGGACGGTGGACGACCCGGCCGACATGCACCGCCTGCTCGACCTCGGTGTGGACGGCCTGATCACCGACCGGGCCGACCTGCTCCGCGACGTACTCGTGGCGCGCGGTCACTGGCCGGCATGAGGCGCTCATCGTGACTGCCGGTACGGCGCGGCCGATGGCGGCCGAGACAGCTCGCCGCCGTGAGCGGCGATCGTGGTACTGGTTCGACTGGGCCAACTCCGCGTACGTGACGACGGTCCAGACCGTGTTGCTCGGGCCGTACCTGACCCACGTCGCCAAGCAGGCCGCCTGTCCCGGCATCGACGACGACGCGACGTGCCACACCGACCTGCACGTGCTCGGGATCCCGGTCAGCCCGGGGTCGCTGGTGTTCTACGTCGTCACCGTCTCGACCATCTTCAGCGCGCTCGTGCTGCCCATTTTCGGAGCGGTCGCCGACCGGATCTACCACCGCAAGGCGTTGATGTGCTCGTTGGCCTGGGTCGGCTCGGCTTCGGCCGCGGCCATGTACTTCATCGCCGGCCACGACTGGCAGCTCGGGGTCGTCCTGACCATCGTCGGCAACATGTGCCTGGGCTCGGCCCTGGTCGTCTACTACTCCTTCTTGGTCCAGATCGCGTCGCCGGACGAGCGGGACCGGGTCTCCAGCGTCGGCTGGTCGTTCGGCTATCTCGGCGGTTTCGTCCTGCTCGCCCTGAACCTGGTCGTGGTCGAGGGCCACCGCGCCTTCGGTCTCGGCAGCACCCAGGCCGTGCGGATCAGCCTGCTGTCGGCCGGCGTGTGGTGGGCGGGCTTCACCGTCATCCCGTTCATCGGGCTGCGGGACCGCGCTCCGGTCAACGTCGAGCCGACGGCCCGGGGCAACGTCGTCCGACAGTCCTTCGGCCAGCTGGCCGCAACCCTTCGTCACCTGCGCGGCTACCCGCAGACGCTGACCTTCCTGGCGGCGTACCTGTTCTTCAACGACGGCATCCAGACGGTGATCAGTGCCTCCAGCGTGTACGGCGACCAGCAGCTCGGCTTCTCGTCGGCCCAGCTGATCATCACGATCCTGCTGGTCCAGCTCGTCGCGTTCGGCGGCGCGCTGCTGTTCGGCCGGTTCGCCGCGACGTACGGCGCCTGGCGGGTGATCCTGACCAGCCTGTTCCTGTGGACAGGTGTGGTCACGATCGGGTTCTTCCTGCCGGCCCACCAGTTCGCCCTGTGGCTGGCGCTGGCCACGCTGATCGGCATCGTCCTGGGTGGCAGCCAGGCGTTGAGCCGGTCGCTGTACAGCCAGCTGATCCCGGCCGGGCGCGAGGCGGAGTACTTCAGCCTCTACCAGGCCTGCGAGCGTGGCACGAGCTGGTTCGGGACGCTCCTGTTCGGTGTCGTCCAGCAGGTCACCGACTCCTACCGGTGGGCGATCATCGCGCTCGTCGTGTTCTTCGTCGTGGGCGGCTACCTGCTGAGCCGGGTCGACGTCCGGCAGGGAATCGTCGACGCCGGCAACCCAGTGCCTGCCGTCGTCTGACCCGAGGCGTCACCGAACCGAGACCTTTGGCCGCGAACCGGACAGCCTCTGGCTGCGAAGTAGACGGTGTGGCGCACGCCACATCACCTTTACCGCATCTCCACACGGCGGGCGGAACACGTGTTACTGCTCGCCGCGTTCTGGGTACGTAGACGTTACGTCGCGCCGAGGAGGCACCCGATGAGCGAGAAGTCGCTGCGAGGGACCCGTCTGGGGTCCAACAGCCTGGAGAGCGATGTGGGTGTCGAGCCCGTCGAGCGCCACATCGCCGAGTACCACTGCCCCGAGGGTCACGTCTTCACGATCCCGTTCGCGTTCGACGCCGACGTCCCAGCGCTGTGGCAGTGCAAGTGCGGCTCCGAGGCCCTGCTGGTCGACGCGACCCGCCCCGCTCCCCGCGCCACCAAGCCGGCCCGCACCCACTGGGACATGCTGCTCGAGCGGCGTTCGGTCGCCGAGCTGGAGGTGCTCTTGGACGAGCGACTGGAGCTGCTCCGGGCCAAGCAGGGCACGACGCGGCAGAAGCGCAGCGCCTGACCCGCACAGCCGACTAAGGCACTGAGACCAGCCGACCCCCACCTGGGGGTCGGCTGTTCCTATGGTGTTGCTGCGCGCGACGCGCCAGCAGCACAGCTCGATCGGTTCTGCGGAGCGCAAGGGACCTAGGTCCACTGTGGACACTGGACGCAGACCCCTTGGGATCGGGGAGCGCAGCCATAAGGCTCGCTACGTGATTCCAAACATGGACCTGTTCGATGGGTGGGGCGGTTTCCTCGGGTTTCGAGACACGCATTTCCCCGACACGAGGACGGTGGGGTCACTGCGCGCGGGCATCCAGCGTTTTCCCGATGTGCCCACGATCCAGTACAACGACTACCTGATTGACTCGACCGGCGCGACCAGGGCTCCGTTGCTGGACAGGAAGTCCGACAACGGCAAGGCGATCAATGCAAACGTCGCGCTGATCGGCGCCGGTATCGCCAACCTGATCGCTGCGTACGAGCTGAGCCGCTGCGGCGTCAAGGTCACCGTGTTCGAGCAGCAGGCCGACGATCCGACGAAAGGACAGAAGCCGTTCGGCGGCCGTCTGACGACTGACGTCAAGGATGGCTATGTGGCCGAGCTGGGGGCGGCCGCCTTTCCGGCGCAGTCTCCGTTGCTGTGGCACTACGTGTGGCGTTGGGCGGTCTCCGAGGGCATGTCCGAGGCCGACGCAGACAAGCTCATCGCGAAGCGGTTTCCCAGCCCGGGCACCGTTCCTACGTTGTGTTGCTACCTCAACGAGTGGTTCGAGCCCTCCAAGGACTTGAACAAGCTGCCGTCCGCCGTGCGCGAGGCCGCGTATCGCTTCCGGTCCTGGCTACAAGGGCTCAACGACGGCACCCCCGAGCCGCGCACCGTGTACCTCAAAGACGCGATCCGGCAAGCGACCGATCCGGTTCGTGGTCCGCACCTGACGCAGTTCTGGCGGGCGATGATCCGCAAGTACGGCGGCCGGTCATTCGGATCCGTGCTTCGCACCGAGGTGTTCAGCACGGCCACGAACGCTGGCGCCCTCTTCGACGCCTTCGCAGCGGTCGGAGTCGGTACAGGCGGTTTCGGACCGGTCGACGACATCTCCGTCCTCGAGGTCCTTCGGCACGTGGTGTGGGACTCCACGTCCCTGTTCATGCTGCCTGACGTCGTCCGCCGCGAGGAGCATGCCGGCAAGCGTGGCGCCCACATGCAGGGCTTCGCCGAAGGTCTCGCGAACTACGGCCTGTTGCAGTCGCAGTCCTTCTATCCAGGCCGCGCGTTCGACGACATGTTCCGGTTCGGTGCGCCGGTGGAGTCGCTCTGCGTCATCGAAGCGGAAGACAAGACACAGATCGGCGTATGCCTGGCGAACAAGGACCCCATCCTGTTCGACTACACCATCGTGGCCATCAGCAGCCGGGCGATGCAGGCGCTCGGGCTCGGCCAGGACCACCCGACCAAGAACCCGTTCCGCACCTGGGGCATTCACACCCCGAACAGCACCATGGCTGTGCACAGTGTCCAGGCGGCGGTTCATCAGCTCAACATGACGAGCAGCTATAAGTCGTTCGCTCGGATTCCGCAGCCAGAAACCATTTCGGCTTGGCCGACCAACCAGGCCGGTCAGCTGGTCAAGTGCTTCATCACCGACCGCTACCCACGAACGATGATCGTCATGCCGCCGTTACCCGGCCAAGCCGACACGATGCTCGTGGCCGCGGACACCTGGTCCGACGACGCGCTGAAGTTCCAAGACCTGCGCGGGACCAGCCTCCCCGCACAGCTCGGCCGGGTAGTCCAAGCTTTCCAGCCCCCGGACAAACAAGACTCGCGCTTCAAGGCAGTCGCGGACGAGCTGCTGGCCACGACCGACCAACGCGACCGCGACTGGAACACCACCGTCGGGTTCAACGGCGGAGTCAAGCTGAACCGACCGGACGACGAGTACTTTGCCGGCAGCTTGCTGTGTCAAAGCCAGCTCGTGTACGAACGCGACTCGGAGAAGCAGCCCTGGGGACGTACCTTCCTGGCCGGAGACAGCGTCGGATACCTCGGCGGCTGGGCGGAGGGCGCGGCGATGTCGGCTCTCACGGCCACGGCTGCAGTGCTCTACCAGGTCAGGAAAGGCATCAAGGACGGCAACCCCGGTGAGCTGGGGGCCGCTCAAATGCTGGATCCGAACGCGGCGGCCTTCCACACGTGGACGCCCGTAAGTGCCAAGACTGTGACGGCGCCTCCAGAGCTGAAGTCCCTGACCGCCGTACGCCGCGCTGAGGACCACTCAGAACAGATGCCGCCGCGTTGGCGCTGGGACGCAACCGACGCATCGAACGTCCTCTGGGGACTGACCGATCTGGCCGTCTCGCAGGACGGACTCTGGATGACCTGCAGTGTCGACGGTACGACGACCTTATGGCGGAGGTTCGACCCTAGATCAGGCGAATGGGGAATGTGGGCCGACATTGACGTCGACGGGGGACTGGAAGGGATCGCCGTCTCCGCGTCCGCGTCCCGGTATGTTGGACGTGCGGACGCCGAGGCCCAGGCGGTGGGGTTCTCGCCAGGGATGGGGCTGTACCACACCGCCGACCTGGGCCAACACGGCTTTGAGCCCATCGACTTGGGGGGCTGGGCGCCCGGGGATCATGCGGCCATCGCCGTCTTGGACCGGCCGCCCCCGACGAGCGCGCACGTCGTCATCCTTCGCGACGACGACGCAATCCTGCACTCGATCCGGGACCCGCAGGGGAACTGGGCGATGTGGCAGTCCGTGCCGAGCGGAACCGGTCACCTCCTGTACGGCGAGGCGGTGGCGCTCGCGACCTGTCCCGGGACGGAGTACCTCGTCCTGGTCTACATCGACGCGCATGAAACCGTCACTGTCATCGGCCGCCACTGGGACACGACGTGGACAGCACCGGTGCCCGCGCCAAACGGCAACCTCGGCGCTGTCCGGGTCTCGGTGGTAGGCATGCCCGAGACGCTCGGCCGCGTCGAGATCGTGGCCGATTTTAGCGACGGCAACGTCTACCACCGTCTGTTCGACGTCTTAGGGCATGACGACTACCCCTGGCGGCCGGTGCCGTACCCCGCAACGTCCGCGTTCAACCTGACGAACCTTGCCATCGGCGCTTCGCCTGACATCTGCGACTACAAGGGCTCCACCAGGGTGTGGATCACCGGCGACGCGCTCGATGCCAGCACCGACCAGGAGGTCGAGGACCAGTGATTCCGTCCATGCACATGTTCGGCGGTTGGAGTGGCCTGCTCGGGGCCACGAACGTCGCAGGGGTTGAGCCCAAGACGTTGAAGGAGCTCGATGCCGGCAAGCAGCTCTTCCCGGACGCACCAACCCGCGAGTACGCGTCCCTTCTGCGCGACCCCAAGGACGGCAAGGACCTTGGCCCGTTGGCCAGGTTCGACCGGAGGAACCAGCTCAGCGTCGCCCTGATCGGCGGTGGCATCGCCAACGTTATTGCGGCATACGAGCTGACGAGATGCGGAATCCGGGTCACGCTGTTCGAGGAGCAGCAGACGCTGGGCGGCCGGATGAGGACCGAGCCCCCGAGGCAGGCGCCGGCGCCTCCCAAGGAGCTCGGCGCCACTCGTTTCCCAGCCGAGTCGCGGTTGCTGTGGCACTACGTCCGCGCCTGGGCCGCCTACAAGTGCCAGGGCACCGGGATCGACCCTGACGCGTTTCGCGCGCGGGCCTATCCGGACCCCGGCGTCGTCCCGAGCTTCGGCTGCTACCAGAACACGTGGTTCCGCCTGACTGACGACGTCCGGGACCTGCCGCGGGTCATGCGAGAAGCGGCCGACCTGTGGATCTCCTTCCTGGCCGGGCTGAACGACGGCATTGCTGAGCCACAGACGAAGTACCTCCCTGACATCCAGCAGGTGGCCCGCAGAGGCGGCCTGGGTGACGACTTCTCTCTGTTCCTGTTCTGGAAGAACATGCGACGTCGCTTTGAGCACAAGTCGCTGGGTGAGGTCCTGCAGACCGAAGTGTTCGCACCGCGAAGAACCGACGTGCCGAGCCTGATGCACGCGTTCGGATCGGTTGGGCTGGGTACCGGTGGTTTCGGCGCGCTGTTCGACGTGGCGTTTCTCGAGGTGCTTCGCAACGTCGTCTGGAACACCAGCGGGGGCTACTTGCTGCCGAGCCGTTCCGACTACCCGCTTCTGTATCCGGCAGACGTCCACGGCACCGCGGCGTTTGTCGACGGGCTGGCCCATCTGGCGCACGCTTCAGGCGACGGCAGTCGAGACTTCAACGACATGTTCCGGACCGGCGCCCCGGTTGTCGGTGTCACGGTGCGGCAAATGGATGGCCAACCCGACAAGGTCGTCGTGGCATCCGGCGACATGGGCGAGTTCTTCGACTTCGCGATCATTGCGCTGAGCAGTCGCGCCATGCAGGAAATGGGCCTTGGTCAAGACTCCCCCGGCGGTCCGTTCACGCGTTTGCAGAGGCATACCGAGGACAGCCTGCGTGCAGTCGAAGGCATCCAGGCAGCCATCCACCAGCTCAACATGGTGTCGGCGCATCGTTTGGCGATCGAGATCGACGAACCGGCGGACATACCCAACTGGCCGAGGGCTGCCGATGGCAGCCCGTTCACCTGCTTCGTCACCGACCGCTACGCCCAGATGACGAGCCTCATGCCGCAGAGCGGCGCCTTTCCACGCACGCAGGCCGTAGTGACCGCCCTGGGCAACGACGCCCTCAAGTTCCAGGCATCGCACACTGCAAAGCTCCGTAAGGAGCTGGTCGCATCCTCGTTCGATCGGCGGGACGACCACGAGGGGGTGTACGCCATCGTTGGCCGAACGCTGAGGGAGGGGCGGGCCGCCGCGTTCGACTGGAATGAGGTTCCGGGGTTCGGCGGCGGGTTCAAACTCGATCTGCCCGGCAGCACCTACCTGTCCGGTTGCCTCTTCTACCACTCGCTACTCGCCGGAGCGGCGACCGAAACGGCCATCCGGCCGTACTCCCGCGTGTTCCTGGCCGGCGACAGCGTGGGTTTCCTCGGTGGCTGGGCCGAGGGCGCGGCGATGTCCGCGTTGAACGCCGTCACAGCGGTGCTCGTTCAATGCGAGAAGCAGTCCGGGTCATCGCTGCCCATTCGCTCCCGAGCACTGGTCAGCGACAACGAGTACCAGGGCTTCAGCTGGACGAGCCTGAGCCCGCACCAGCCGGACCTGCCTCGCTTGAAGGGATCGACCTGGCTGGCCGACTGTTCGCGCGACCAGCGCAAGCCCGGCACCTGGCGTTACGACGGCGCAGGGGACTCGCGGCCCTTCGCCCAGGTGGCCATCTCGCAGGACGGCAGCCAGATGGTGGCCGCCCTTCCCGACGACGGGTGGGTCTACCACCGCAAGTACACCAAGGCGAGAAGCGGTTGGGAGCCGTTCCAGGTGGTGCCCGGTCAGAAGCCAGGGCCAATAGGCGTTGGTCTCGCCATCTCCTGCGACGTGGGTCTGGACGGTTCGGGGACGGGGCTGGCCCAAATACTCGTCATCAACGCAAACGACTGGGTCTTGCATGCCGTGCGAGTCTCTGACTTCAAGTGGAGTGAACTCGCGCAGGTACCACGCGGTGGCGGCAACCCGTTGCGGGCCGGTCGCTGCGCGATCGTGGTTGTGCCCGGCATGGACGTCGCATACGTCTCGGCCATTGCCGAGCATCCCACTCCCATATGGGGCAAACGCAACGCCGACGGAACATGGCAGGACTTTCAGGCGGTACCAGCAGCTCCACTGTCCGTCGATGTGGCCGTGGCTGCCCCGGACTACGGGCTCGACGACAACGTCGTCTTCGGGTGTGCGGAGGAGGGCGGGAACGTGGGCCTGGCGATGCGAAGGGATAACGGCACTTGGACCGCTTGGCTGCACCTCCCGATGCCCACGAACCTCGCCGGCACCAGCCAGCCCGTGGTCAGAATCTCGCTGGTCTGCCACGAGCCTGGTAGGGGTCGCATTCTTGCCTCGTGCAGTGACGGCAACGCGTACCAGCGCAGGTTCGACGTGTCCGACGGCAACGTCGGGCAATGGCGACCAGTGCCGTTCCCTCATGGCGAGCCCTACGTCGTCGAGGACGTTGCCCTCGGCAACTCCGTCGACTGGCGCGACCCAGTCGGGTCGGCCACCGTGTGGTCAGTGGGCGGTCTACGGGCGGGCGATGTGGATCGAGCTGGCGACGGGCAGCCGGCCCTCCGGGAGTCAGGACTGGCCGGGGCCTAGCTCGTCGTCACGGACGACCTCACCCGGTACGACGGGCGGCCCCTGCCCGGGCCAGGACTGCGCGACGCGAACGAAGACACGCCCGCGCAGGACCAGCGCCACGAAGCGCCGGGCCAGGGGCCGGGTGAACGGCAGGACGAAGACCAGGCCCAGCAGGTCGAGGACGAAGCCCGGCGGGATCATCAGCACCCCGCCCACCAGCAGCAGGGCGTGGTCGGCCAGCTCGCCGCCCGGCAGCCGGCGCTCGATGCCCGCCTGGCGCAGGGCCTGCACCGATCGGGCGCCGGCCCGGCGGACGACCAGCAGACCCGCGAACGAGAAGGCGACGATGAGCAGCATCGTCGGCCACGGCCCGATCAGCCGCGCGACCAGGACGGCGACGGCGATCTCCAGCGCGATGACGACGGCGAACCCCAGCAGCACGAAGCCGAGGACCTGACGCGGGCGCAGGCGGCCGGTCATGCGCGCGGCTCCGCCGCCGTACGCCGGGTGCGAGCCACCAGGCCGCGGACCTGCTCGAGGCGATGACGGGCGCCCCACTGGGTGATCCGGACCAGCGACTCACGCACGATCGAGCCGCTCATCTTGCTGTTGCCGTGGACCCGCTCCACGAACGTGATCGGCACCTCCACGACTCGCAGGCCTCGCTGGACCGCCCGCCAGGCCAGGTCGACCTGGAAGCAGTAGCCCTGGGACGCCACGCCGGCCAGGTCCAGCGACTCCAGCGCCGAACGCCGGAAGGCGCGGTACCCGCCGGTCGCGTCGCGGACCGGGATGCCCAGGGCCAGCCGGGTATAGGTGTTGCCGCCCCGGGACAGGAACATCCGACGGGCCGGCCAGTTCTCCACGCGGCCGCCGGGCACCCAGCGCGACCCGAGCACGACGTCGGCGCGGCCGAGCGCCTCGAGCAGCCGCGGCAGCTGCTCCGGCTGGTGCGACCCGTCGGCGTCCATCTCGACCACGACGTCGTACCCGCGCTCCATCGCCCACGCGAAGCCGGCCAGGTACGCCGCGCCGAGGCCCGCCTTGCCCGGGCGGTGCAGGACTTTCACCTGGCGGTCGGCATCGGCCAGCCGGTCGGCCAGGTCGCCGGTCCCGTCCGGCGAGCCGTCGTCGGCCACCAGGACGTCCGCTGCCGGCACCGCCGCGCGCAGACGCTGCACGATCGGCTCGAGGTTCTCCCGCTCGTTGTACGTCGGGATGACCACCAGAACTCGGCTCACTGCGGCTCAACGCTCCCGGTGGACCGGCGCCGTCGAGCGGTCACCACGCCCGCGCCTAGGGCGCCGAGGCCGAGCAGCACGAGCGCCAGCTCGGTCCAGGCACCGAGCCGGTCGGCGAGTGTGACCGAGCTGCGCAGCGGGAGGGCGGCCTGCAGCAGGGCCGGGGTGAACAGCGAGGTGCGCTGCAGGACACGGCCGTCCGGCGCGATGAGCGCGCTGATGCCCACCGTCGAGATGTGCGCGACGGCGCGCCCGTGCTCGACCGCGCGCAGGCGGGACATGGCCAGCTGCTGGGCCGCCTCGTCGGTGTAGCCGAACGTCGCGTTGTTGGTCTGTACGACGAGGAGCTGGGCGCCCTGGTCGACGGCGTCGCGCAGCAGGCCGTCGTACGCGACCTCGAAGCAGATGGCCACGCCGACCTTGGCCGGCCCCAGCTGGAGCTCACCGACCTTGTGCCCGGCGACGAAGTCCTTCGGCACCAGGTCGATCTTGTCGCTGAAGCGCCGGAAGAAGTCCCGGCTCGGGATGTACTCCCCGAATGGCACCGGGTGCCGCTTCACGTACTGGGCGCCCGGCCCGGCCTGCGGGTCCCAGGCGATGCTCACGTTGCTGAGCCGGCCGGGCGGGTTGTCCAGCACCGAGCCGACCAGCGTCGGGGCGCCGACCGCGGACACGGCCGCCTGGATCGTGTCGCGGGCGTCGGCCTGCTGGTACGGGTCGAGGTCGGAGGCGTTCTCCGGCCAGATCACCACGTCGGGCTGGGGCCGCTGCCCGGCCGCGACCTGGGCCGCGAGCTGCAGCGTGCCCTTTGCGTGCAGGTCCAGCACCGCCGCGCGCTGGGTGTCGAAGTCCAGCCCGGCCTTCGGCACGTCGCCCTGGACGCCGGCCACCTGGATCGTCCGGCCGCCCGTGGGCAGCGGCACGAGCAGCCCGCAGGCCATCACGGCGGCCCCCGCGACGGCCAGCCCCGCGCCCAGCGCCGGGATCCGGACGTGGACCACGGCCACGGCGAGGCACGCACCCGCGAGGGCGACCGCGAACGTGACCAGCGGCGCCCCACCTAGAGCGGCCAGGTGCAGCGTCGGGGCGTTGTCCTGCGAGAAGGCGAGGCGCGCCCAGGGGAACCCGCCGTACGGCGTCCGGTCGCGCAGCGCCTCCTGGCCGACCCACAGCCCGGCGATGCCCAGCGGGGCCAGCCGGGTCCGCCAGGCGAACGGCAGGGCCAGGCCCAGCAGCGCGACGTACAACGTCTCGAGCACCGACAGGGCGAGCCACGGCAAGGTGCCGACGTACACCCCGCTCCAGTGCAGCAAGGGCAGGAAGTAGGCCAGCCCGGTGACGCCCCCGAGCAGCGCGCCCACGCGGACCCGCTGCCCGCGGGTGGCCAGGGCGAGCAGCCCGACGCCCACCGGCGCGAGCCACCACACGTTGTGGTTCGGGAAGGACAGCCACAGGGACAGGCCGCCGACCAGGGACGCCACGAGAGCGACCGGCAGCGGGAGCCGGTCGCCCACCAGCGACGCGGTCAGCCGGCCGCGGGCGTTCGGCATCCGGGTGAGCACGCAGTGAGGTTATCTCGCCGCCCTATGAAGGGAGCCGGACCCGGATGGGCCCGCGCCGCCGTTGGGACCACCAGTGCCTCCGCTGGGTGCGGTGGCCACCGGCGTTGTCTACTAAGCGCGCGGGCCCATCCGTCATCCATCACCGGCAACCGCCGGACCACCTCTGGAGGAATCCGCGAGACCTGGATGGCGCGGCGGCTGCGCGCGCGAACCGCCCCTGGTCCCTCGTTCTCCCCCCATCGACGGTCCGCGAACCCGGGAGTCCGTCATGGACGACAGCGCAGGAACCTACCCTCTCCATGGGGGGGTGTCGAGAGCCGCGTGACCTGCGGCGATCCTCCGGCGCCGAGCGTCCGTGCAGGTCAGTGACATCCGGCCGAGAACGTTGTCTCGCAAGGAATTTCCCGTGACGCGGCGTGTCGTCGCGGACACGCCGAGGGCCTTGTTCAGCGCGGGCCAGCGGCGCCAGGAGGCACCACGACGGTGCCGGTCGCGGTCGTCGCGACCAGCGGCGGCTCGAGCACCTCGGCCGCCGACTCCGACCGGTCCGGCCGGCCGCGTGCGACCACCCTGACCGTGAAGTCGAGGGTGCGGCTGCGCGAGCCGACGCGGACCACCTCTGCCTCGACCTCGATGACGTCACCCGCCCGGACCGGCGCCTTGAACTGGACGTCCGAGTACGACGCGAAAAGTCCCTCGTCGCCGTCGGTGCGGATGCACACCTCGGTCGCCACGTCGCCGAAGCAGGCCAGCGAGTAGGCGCCATCGACGAGGTGGCCCGCGTAGTGGGCATGGCTGTACGGCACGTACCGCCGGTGGACCACGCGCAGGCCGACCCGGGGGTCCGCACCCTCGCTCATGCGCTCTTCCTCTCATCCGTCCGTGAGCTCGGGGGCAGCAGGGCGTGGGCCAGGTACGACGCGACCTCGCCGGGCGTCGTGCCCTTGCCGAAGATCCGGTCGACCCCGAGCTTCGCCGTCGCGCCTTGGTCGAACCGGGGGCCGCCGACGACGAGCAGCGGCCGGTGCCCCGCCGGGTACGCCTCACGGAACGCCGCGGACATCGCGGTCGTGTTGTGCACGTGCGCATCGCGCTGGGTCACAACCTGCGAGACCAGGACCGCGTCGGCGCGCTCCGCCCGGGCTCGCTCGACCAGCTCGGGCACGAGGACTTGGGCCCCGAGGTTCACGACCTTGATCTCCCGGTAGTACTCCAGGCCCTTCTCCCCGGCGAAGCCCTTGATGTTGAGGATTGCGTCGATGCCCACGGTGTGGGCGTCGGTGCCGATGCAGGCGCCGACGACGACCAGCTTGCGCCGGAGGCGGGACTTGATCGCGGAGTTGACCTCCTTGGCCGTGAGCAGTGGGTACTCGCGCTCGACGACCTCGACCGCCGACAGGTCGACCACGTGGTTGGCCGAGCCGTAGACGACGAAGAAGGTGAAGTCCGGCCCCATCGACTTGGCGTGCACCAGCAGCGCCGGGTCGAGGCCCATCTTGTTCGCCAGCTGGATGGCCGCGCCCTCGGCCCGCTTGTCGTGGGGCACCGGCAGGGTGAACGACACCTGCACCATGCCGTCGCCGGTCGTGTCGCCGTAGGGGCGCACGACCTTCTTGCGCGCTGCCGCCGTCATCGGGTCGCCCCCTCCTCGAGCAGGTCGATCGCCGGGTTGACGTAACCGGGCGCCCGCTTGGCCACGCCCTCCAGGCCCTTGCCCTTGCCGGCGGGCCGCTTCATCAGCCCGAAGGTCCCGTCGCCGATGGCCGCCAGCAGCGGAATGGCGTCACCTGTGTCGTTGCAGATTCGGTCCAGGAGCTCCACCGCCTCCGACAACACCTGTCGGGCCCGGGTCTGGATGAAACCGTCCCGTGGCGGGTGGAAGTCCTCGGTCAGGCCACCGGCTGCGCCGAGCACGTAGCGGACGTTCTGCAACGCCAGGTCCCGGTCGGAGAGGAACGGCGTTACGACGGCCTCGGTCATCATGCCGACGAGCAGGATGCCCTGACCGGTCATCGCACCCACCAGGTTGAAGAACCCGTCCAGCAGGTAGCCGCGGAAGACGTCCCCGGTCATGTGCTTGGTCGGCGGCATCCACTTCAGCGGTGCGTCGGGGAACAGCGTGCGGGCCAGGAGGGCGTGGGCGAGCTCGAGCCGGAAGCTGTCCGGCCGGTCGGGGTTGATCTCGAAGGCGTGGCCCAGCCCGAGCTGCCAGTTCTCGAGCCCGGCCTCCTTGGCGAAGTACTCGTTCATGAGCTGGCTCACGGTCACGGTGTGCGCCTCTTCGACCGCATCGGCCGTCGTCAGGTAGTTGTCCTCGCCCGTGTTGATGATGATGCCGGCGCGGGCATGGATCTGCCGCGAGTAGCGCTGGTCGACGAAGGTGCGGATCGGGTTGATGTCGCGGAACAGGATCCCGTACATCGAGTCGTTGAGCATCATGTCGAGCCGCTCGAGACCGGCGAGGGTCGCAATCTCGGGCATGCACAGCCCCGAGGCGTAGTTGGTCAGCCGGACATAGCGGCCGAGCTCCTTGCTGACGTCGTCGAGGGCCGCTCGCATCAGCCGGAAGTTCTCCTGCGTGGCGTAGGTGCCGGCGTACCCCTCGCGGGTCGCCCCCTCCGGGACGTAGTCGAGCAGGCTCTGCCCGGTCGAGCGGATGACCGCGATGACGTCGGCGCCTTCCCGTGCGGCGGCCTGGGCCTGCGGGATGTCCTCGTAGATGTCCCCGGTGGCGACGATGAGGTAGATCCAGGGCCGCTGCTCCGGGTCGCCCAACCGGCGGACCAGGCGCTCGCGCGCCGTGCGGCTGCGGTCGACCCGGCGCAGCCCTGAGGCCGCGGCCTGCCGGGCGGCCGTGGCGGCGCGGCTGGCCTCCCGGCTCTCCGGCACGCGGAAGGAGACCGACCCGGAGGCGGCCTTCTGGGCCAGGACCAGCAGGTCCTCGGCCTCACCGCGGCGCAGGGCGTCCCAGACCGGCAGGGCCACGCCGTGCTCGATGCCCACCTGGTCGCGGACCTCGTCCACCAGGTGGTTGACCCACGGCACCCGCTCGTGGTCCGCGCCGCTGAGGCCGGCCAGCCGGAGCAGCGCGCGTTCGACCGACACGGTCGTGTGGGTGCGCGCCAGCTTCACGACCGGGGCCCCCGCCTTGCGGGCCAGCCGACGCGCGGTGCGGACGACCTGGGGGTCCAGCTCGAGGACGGGCTTGCTCATGCCAGGGCTCCTTCGCGCTGGTAGGCCACGGTGCCGCGGACCACGGTGAGCAGGCACTCCGGGTCGGGGACGCCAGGCCCGACGTCGGGCAGCTCCCCGTCCGGGTCGTCGAACCCGCCCGGCACGTTCCACACGGCGTACGACGCGACCCGGCCCGGGCGCAGCGAGCCGGTGTGCCAGCCCAACGCGGTCCGCAGGTCGACCCGCTGGCCCGGGTCGTGATGGTGCACGCAGGCCCGCAGGGCGCCCCAGGGGTCGTACGGCGTCACGGGCGTGTCCGAGCCGAGGAAGAGGGGGACGCCGGCAGCGTGCAGGTCAGCGAACCGGTTGAGCCGCGGCCCGCGCTGGGTGCCCAGCCGCTCGGCGTACAGGCCGCTGTCGCCGCCCCACCAGGCGTCGAAGACCGGCTGCACGCTCGCGGTCAGCCCGAGCCGGGCCAGCTCCGCGACGGCCGCGTCGTCAGCCATCTCGACGTGCTCGAGGCGGTGGTTGCCGGCCCGCACGGCGTCCAACCCGACTCGGTCGACGGCGGCGGCGAAACCGGCCAGCACGAGGTCGACGGCCTGGTCGCCGATGACGTGGAACCCCGCCGCCAGGCCGGCCGTCGTGCAGGCAGCCACGTGTGCCGCCACCTGCTCCACCGTGAGGTAGGCGTGGCCACTCGTCACTGCGTCGCTGTACGGCGCGCGAAGTGCCGCCGTGTGCGAACCGATGGAGCCGTCGGCGCAGAGGTCGCCGGCCAGGCCCAGCACCGGCGCCGCCCCGGGCACGGCCAGCCGCTCGGCCACGGCGCGCGCCTCGTCGGCGCTGGTCACGAGCTGGCCGCGGTACGGCGCGACCATCGGCAGGTCGGGCCGTTCGGCCGACAGGGCCAGCAGCTCGCGCAGGTCCTGCTCGGAGGCGATGTGCGGAGCGGACATCTCGTGCACGCAACCGATGCCGGTCGCGGCCGCGGCGCTGAGCGCGTCGACCTGCAGCTCCCGGCGCAGGCCCGGCCCGATCCCGTCCCGCGTCGCCGTCCGGGCGGCGTGGTGGGCGTCGCGCTCGACCCGGCCGTCGTCGGCCCAGCCCGAGAGCTCGCGCAGGTGGGCCGCCGCGGCCAATGCGGACGAGACCACGGCGGAGTGCACGTCGACCCGGGACAGGTACACGACGCCGCCGTAGCTCGCCCGGTCCAGCTCGGCGCGCGTCGGCGGACGGCCCTCCGGCCAGCGGCGCTCGTCCCAGCCATGGCCCAGTACCGGGCGGCCGGCCCCGGCCCGCGCGGCCAGCGCCACCCGGTCGAGGGCGTCGGCCAGCGACGGGCTGTCGGTCAGGTCCACCCCACGCAGGGCCAGACCGGTCTCCGTCGTATGGGTGTGCGCGTCGACGAACGCGGGCGTCACCAGCGCACCGTCGAGGTCGACCAGCTCGTCCGCACCGGCCACCGCGACGTCGTCACCGGTCCAGAGGACCCGGCCGTCCTCGACGAGCAGGGAGGTGACAACTGGCTCGTCGCCGGCGGTGAAGATCCGCCCGCTGTGCAGCAGGGTGCGCGTCATGACGCCTGAGTCTCCTCGGCGGCCAGGCGCGACTCGAACAGCTGGCGGACGGCGGGTGTGCGCCGCAGCAAGTCGAGCGCGTACGCCGCGTGCCCGGGGACGTAGCCGTTGCCGACCAGCATCGTCACGTCGGCGGCCAGGCCCTCGGCCCCGAGCGCGGCCGCGCTGAAGGACGTGGCCATCGAGAAGAAGATGACGGTGCCGCCCTCGGCCGTGGCCAGGATCGCGCCGTGCTCGCAGCCGGGCACGTCGACGCAGACGACGGTGACGTCGGCCGGGCCGCCGAGCGCGTCCTCGACCGCCGTGGCCAGCGCCACGGGGTTGCGGGCGTCCGCCAGGGCCACGGCATCGGACAGGCGGCTCGCGGTGAGGGCTGCCCGCTCCTCCTCGACCGGCACGATGCCCACGCTCCGGCCGGCGCCGGCGTCGCGGGCGGCAGCCAGGGCCAGCGAGCCGGACTTACCTGCGGCACCGATCACCGCGACAGTGGGCGCGCCGGCGCCGGGCTCACGGCTCGCGGCGTACCGGCCGACCACCCGCGAGACGAGAGCGGGCGCGCCGCAGACGTCCATGACCATCAACGACAGGCGCGGGTCGAGGTCGTCCGGGATGACGGCGGCGATCGACCGGCCGAACAGGATGGCGTCGCCGGCGGCGGGCACCTGCTCGCTGTGCCCGTCCCAGCGCTCGAGCCGGTCGGTGATCCGCAGCGGCGTCAGCGACAGCGAGACGAGCGTCGCGACCCGGTCCCCCACGGCCAGTCCCAGCGGTGACTCCGGCCCGACCTCGGTGACCGTGCCCACGAGCATGCCCCCCGAGCCGGTCACCGGGTTCTGCATCTTCCCGCGCGCGGCGACGATGCCCAGGACCTCGGCCCGGACCGCCGGGCCGTCCACTCCCCCGGTCGGGTCGGCATGCGCGGCGGCGAGCTGGCGGTACGACGCGGCGTCCAGGTTGAGCACGTCGACGGCGACCCGCACCTCGTCCGGCCAGAGCGGGGAGGTGGCGTCCAGCCGCTGGGCCGCCTGGGGCAGCACCCCGACCGGCTCCAGGACGCGGTGCAGACCGATCGGCGAACTGGTCCGCGCGCTCGACCGCTCTGTCACAAGACTTCCCTTCTGGGGTGATGCGTACGGGAAAACTTCCGGCGGTGAACTCGATTCGCCTGAGGACTTCCTCTATCGTGCCAGTCATGAGCCGGAAGATCGAGCAGCCGTACGCCTACCGCCGCCGCGAGCTGGTCGAGCCGGACTGGACCCGCTTGCCGGGCTGGCGTGACGTTACTGCGCAGGACTGGGCCAGCGCCCAGTGGCAGCGCGCGCACTGCGTCAAGAACGTCAAGCAGCTGCGCGAGGTGATGGGCGACCTGCTCGAGGACCGGTTGTACGAGGACCTGGAACGCGACCAGGCGGAGCGGGCGACCATGTCGATGCTGCTGCCGCCGCAGATGCTCAACACAATGGTGCCGGCGACGGGTGTCTGGGACGACGGCTCGCTGCCGAAGGCCGGCGCGGAGTTCACCGAGGCGTTCTACGCCGACCCGGTCCGGCTGTACATGCTGCCGGTGTTCAGCGACCGGCGTACCGACTGGCCGAGCCACCCGTTCAGCAGCCGCGACTCGCTGCACGAGCACGACATGTGGATGGTCGAGGGGCTGACCCATCGCTACCCGACCAAGGTGCTGGCCGAGCTGCTGCCCACCTGCCCGCAGTACTGCGGTCACTGCACGCGGATGGACCTCGTCGGCAACTCGACCCCCGTCATCCCGAAGCTGAAGTTCGGCCTCAAGCCGGTCGACCGCCTGGACCGCATGATCGCCTACCTGCAGGAGAACCCCGGCGTCCGTGACGTCGTCGTCTCCGGCGGCGACGTGGCCAACATGCCGTGGAAGAACCTCGAGGGGTTCCTCATGCGGCTGCTAGAGATCGACACGATCCGGGACATCCGGCTGGCGACCAAGGCCCTCATGGGCCTGCCGCAGCACTGGCTCGCCGACGACGTCGTCGAGGGCGTGGGTCGGGTGTGCCACGTCGCCCGTGAGCGCGGCGTGAACGTCGCCATCCACACGCACGTCAACAACGCCGAGTCACTGACCCCCGCGGTGGCGCAGGCGACCCGAGCAATGCTCGACGCCGGCGTCCGTGACGTCCGCAACCAGGGCGTGCTGATGCGCGGCGTCAACGACACGACCGAGCAGCTGCTCGACCTGTGCTTCGCGCTCGAGGACGAGGCCGGCATCACGCCGTACTACTTCTACATGTGCGACATGATCCCGTTCGCCGAGCACTGGCGGTTGTCGCTGGCCGAGGCGCAGGAGCTGCAGCACTCGATCATGGGCTACCTGCCCGGGTTCGCGACGCCGCGCATCGTGTGCGATGTCCCCTTCGTCGGCAAGCGCTGGGTCCACCAGGTGCACACCTACGACACCGAGCGCGGCATCTCCTACTGGACCAAGAACTACCGCACGTCGATCGAGAGCACGGACGAGGAAGCCCTCTCGCGCGAGTACGTGTACTACGACCCGATCTACACGCTCAGCCAGGCCGGTCAGTCGTGGTGGCGCGAGCATGGCGACGAGGAGGCGACGCACGCGGCCGCCGTCGAGCAGGCCAAGGCGAGCCGCGAGGCCGCGCACGCTCAGTCGCTGGAGACCGTGCCCAGCCACGCCGTCCACGCCTGACCGCCCGCTGACGGCTAGCCGGTCTCGCGTTCGGACAGGCTGCGCTCGACGCAGAACTCGTTCCCCTCGGGATCGGCCAGCACGACCCAGCCCTTGCCGTCCGGCCGGATGTGGTCGGCGACGTGGGTCGCGCCCAGCCCGACGAGCCGCGCGACCTCCTGCTCCCGCGTCGTGTCCGGCACCAGGTCCAGATGGACGCGGTTCTTGACCGACTTGGCCTCGGGGACCTGCTCGAACAGCAGCCGCGGCGCGCTCGCTCCGTCGGGCGGCGCCACCGCGGCCTCCGGGTCGCCGGGGAAGTCGTCCGCCCCCACCGAGCCACCCAGCACCTGCGCCCACCAGGTGGCCTGGGCGAACGGGTCGTGGCTGTCGAACGTGATGTGGTTTACGACGCTGGACATGTGGGCAGCGTAGGCCGAGGTCAGAGCGCGGGGGGTCGGGCCTCGTACGGCGTGGACAGCACGATCGTCGTACGGGTCCGAACGTTCGCAGCGGCCCGGACCCGGGCCAGCAGGTTCTCCAGGTCGCCCGGGGCCGCGACCCGCGCTTTGAGGATGTAGCTCTCCTCGCCGGCGACCGAGTGGCAGGCCTCGATCTCGTCGACCGCGGCGAGGCGTTCGGCCACGTCGTCAGGAGCCGCGGGGTCGAGCGGGCTCACCGAGATGAACGCCGTGAGGGGCAGCCCGATGGCGTCCGCGTCCAGCCGCACCGTGTAGCCGCGGATGACGCCGCGCTCCTCGAGCCGGCGGACCCGCTGGTGCGCGGCCGAGGTGGACAGGCCGGTCGCCTTGGCCAGGTCGGTGTAGCTCATCCGCCCGTCCTGGGCGAGCAGCCGGACGATCTGCCGGTCCATGGCCTCCACGGGGCGAAATCTAGCGCGGGAGAGGCGCCAGCTGGCCAGGTGCGCCGCCCAGGACCGTCCCGGTCGCACCGCCGCCCTGGTGGTCGTCGCGGGGCAGACCGGGCGACTGGGGTCCGAACACCTCGAGCTCGGCCATGTCGATGAAGTCCTGGCCGGACACCTGCGACGACAGCATGACCAGCCGGACCCAGCGCACCGCCGTCGGCGGCGATCCGGGGGTCAGGACGTTGAGCTTGTCCATGTTCGAGGCGCCGAACGAGCCGCTCGTCGCCGTCGTCCAGGTCACGCCGTCGGGCGACGTCTCGATCCGGTAGGACTTGAGACCAGCCGGCGGGCCGTCGCCGCAGATGTTGCTCGGGTCGAGCGCGAAGCTCGTGACGTCGACCGGGTTCGGCAGCTTCACCACGACGTACGGCGCACCCTCGCTCAGGTCGCTGGCCCACCCACTCGCCTGTGACAGGTCGAAGCCGGCCGACGGTCCGCAGCCGCTGCTCGTCAGGTCCACGCCGGTGAAGTCGACGACGCGCGCGCCTCCGGCGGTCGCCGCCCAGTCACGGGCGACCGTCCAGCTCTGCACATTGCCACCCGCCACGATGGTCAGGCTGCGCGGCGGCGCGATGACGCCGCCAGCGACGTAGAACGACGGGTACGTGCCGGGAACCAGTCCCGCCATGGCGTAGTGCCCGTTGGCATCGGTGGTCGCGACGTAGTCGCCCGGGAAGCCCGAGTCGTGTCCCGAGACCGCAACGACGACACCGGTCAGCGGCGCACCACCGGCGGAGTTGAAAACCGTGCCCGCCAGGCTGCCCGTCGGACTGCCGTTCGCGGGTGCCGGCGTGAAGTCCTCGACCGGCTGCAGGTCGTCGCCGCCACGGCTCGAGGCGAAGAAGCCCATGCCGCGGCTGGCGAACACCGTCCACAGGGCGGCGACATCGGCCCCGCCGTAGTTCGCCTGGTCGGCGGCCAGGATCGCGTTGCGCATGTCGAGCATCGACGGGTACGTCGGTGACAGCTCCATCGCCCGGGTCACCAGCGACTCGGCGCGCTGCGGGCCGGCCACCGGACCGTATGCCGAGATCATCGCGCCGCGCAGGTCCCACAGCGTCTGGCCCCAGATCTCGCCCGCCGCGTGGACGTCGCCCAGGGTGCGGTTCCAGATCGTCCGCAGATCGCCGTAGGTGTATCCGCCGCCCCCGGTGGTGGCGATCCCGGCACACGCCGGCGCGTTCGAGCCGACCGGGCAGTCGATCGGCTCGCTGCGGATCCCGGTCTGGCTGGTCGGTCCGAGCACGTAGCGGCCCTCGACGACATCCGGCGAGCCCGCGCTGTCGGTGACTCCCGTCGTCGCGCTGTTGTCGACCAGGTACTCCAGGCCGTACCAGTCGCTCCAGGCCTCACCCATCGACTCACCTTGCGACGAGTCGAGGGCGGGGCTGCCCGTGGAGTCGACGACGAGCCGGTGCGACAGTCCGTGGGTGTACTCGTGGTACACGATGTCTGCGCTGTCCGACCCGGCCACGGGCAGGAACGGCTCCCCGGTCGCCGGCTTGAACAGGAACATCCGCATCGTGGGTGCCTGCCCGTCCGGCGGCGTCGCGAAGTCGGCGTTGTTCGAGTAGCCGACGGCCGGCTTGCCGGCGCTGACCGCCGCCCCCGACAGGGCCTCGTCGCGCACGGCGTCCCCGCCCTTGCCCTGACCGCTGGAGTTGACCTTCTCGAAGTTGCCCGCCGCCTCCGTGAAACCGATGGGCGAGCTCTGCAGGTGGTCGTGCCAGACGTTGATGAAGTAGAAGTTCTGCGTGGCCGTGCGGGCGGCGTTGCTGTTGGCCTGCCAGGAGTACGCCGTGCTGGGCACCCAGGTGCAGATCGTCGTCGTACAGTCCGAGCCGGCCACCATGACCGGGTGGAGTGTGAAGCCGTAGCCGCCCGAGCCGGTCGGCCGCACCTCCTCGCTGGAGGCGACGGTGTCGGTCCCGTCGACATCCATGAACGTGTGGACGTTGTTGCCGTCCAGCGCCTGCGCGCCCGCGGACAGCCAGCCGTTCGCGGTGAGCGTCACGGTCTGAGCCACGCCGCCGGGACCGGCCGGCGCCGGCTGCGGATAGCTCGACCAGACCTTCGCGGTGTACGGCGTGGGTGTGCTCGCCAGGTCGGACCCGAGGAGGTCGCGGTAGAGCACGGCGCCGGTCTCGGCGTCGACCACGCTGAGCGCGGGGTTCCGCGCGTCCATGGCCACGACCTGCCAGGCCGGGCGCGGCCCGTCGGCCGTCTCGAACAGCACTCGGCCCGCGGTGTCGTCGCGTCCGCGCGTGAGCGACGCCTCCCCGGCTGCGCGCTTGGCGGACCGTACGGCTGCGCCCGCGGACAGGCTCTGACCACCGGTCGCCGTCGGCGTGCGACGCAGGCCGGCCGACAGTGCATGCACCGGCGAGCCGGTGACGTTGACCAGCCGGCCGCTCTTGGTGACGTTGGCCCGCAGCCCGTTGCCGAACAAGGTGACCCCGTCGGCGCTCTGCGTGTACGAGAGGTGGTGCGTGCCGAGGATGTCGACGTAGTCGCGGTCCAGGTGCAGGCCGTCGATGTCGATGTCGTCGAGCCCGAAGGCGGCAGCGTGGGCGCGCACGTAGCCGAGCGCCACGACCGACGCCCTGTTCCGGCTGGCCGCCGTGAGCAGGCCGTCCAGCCGCTCGACCTGTCGGGGCGTACCCGTGAGGGGGTCGATGTCGAGGATGCCCTGAGGGCCAAGGGAGGCGGCCAGCCGCCGGGCGGCCGGCCTGGCCTTGAGCTGGGCGGAGCGTTGCTCGGCCCGGTTGAGCGCGGCGCTGCCCTGCGGCCGCCGTACGTCCAGGTCGGTCGGTGCCTTCGCCGTCCCTGGCGCGGCCGGTGCTCCGGTCCCTCGGGACGAGTCACGGGAGCCGGGCCGCTGCCCGGCCGGCGCGGCGGTCGGCGCAGCGGGCGGCGCGGTCCCTCCGGCGGCCAGGCCCGGACGCCCGTCGGGGCCACCTCCGCCGGTGAGGGTCACTGCCGCGAGGGCGGCGCATGTCGCAACGGCGACGCCGGCCGCCACCGCGACCCGTCTCGACCTCCAGCGGCCCACTGCCCTCCCCCATCGCCCGTCCGGCGCTCACCGCTGCACCGAGCTCGAGCAGCAGTGCTGCCTCATGTCTGGACAGGATCGCCGGAGGAAGCCTCGCACACCCGGTGCGGGGCGGGGAGCACCTCCATCTCAGTGGAGTCCGTCACGTACGCCGGCGGCGGGCAAGTCCCGGCGCCTCAGCTCCGGCTGGAAGGATGCGGGGGTGCCTGACACCCGCAAGCTGATGCTCCTGGACTCGGCGTCGCTGTACTTCCGGGCGTTCTTCGGGGTGCCGGACTCGTTCAAGGCGCCGGACGGCACGCAGGTCAACGCGGTCCGCGGTTTCCTGGACATGATCGCGACGCTCGTAACCATGCGGCGGCCGCAGCGGCTCGTCGCGTGCTGGGACGAGGACTGGCGGCCGGAGTTCCGCGTTGCCGCGGTCCCGTCGTACAAGACGCACCGGCTGGCCAGCGGCAGCACGGTCGCGGAGATCGTGCCGGCGGCTCTGGAGATCCAGGTGCCGATCATCGTCGACCTGCTGGCAGCCCTCGGCATCGCGCGGGTGGGCTGCCCCGGTTACGAGGCGGATGACGTCATCGGGGCTCTGGCCGAGCGAGCCGCTGCCGCCGGCGACGGGCCGGTCGAGGTGGTCACGGGCGACCGGGACCTGTTCCAGCTGGTCGACGACGCGCGCCAGGTCACCGTCCTGTATGTGGGCCGTGGCGTGCGGAACCTCGAGGTGGTCGACGAGAAGTGGCTGGAGCGCAGGTACGGCGTCGGCTCCGGCCGCGCCTACGCCGACCTGGCGACGCTGCGCGGAGACCCGAGCGACGGCCTGCCCGGTGTCGCGGGCGTGGGCGAGAAGTCGGCAGCCGGCCTGCTGACCAAGTTCCCGGACCTGGTCGCGGTCCGGGCGGCGGCCGCAGCGGGCGACCCACGCATCGCCCCAGGCCTGGCCAAGAAGATCATGGCCGCCGAGGACTACCTCGAGGCGGCCGCTGTCGTGGTCCAGGTCGCCCGAGCCGCGCCCGTCGTAGAGCTGGACGACGCGCTGCCCGCGGAACCGGCCGACGTACCGAGGCTGGCCGAGCTGGCCGACCAGTGGGGCGTCCGGTCCAGCGTCAACCGCGTCCTCGCCGCCCTCCAGGCCTAGTACGCCCACCCCCGGCCCTCCGCGGCGGCCGGTGCTCCCCGCAGCCCGGTGATCAAGGTCCGATCAGCGCTGGTTCACCGGGCTACGGGGAGCACCGCGCGAGGCGGGGAGCACGGGCGGAGGCTAGTTGGAGGCGACGACGCCGCGGCGGACCCGCTCGATCGCGTCCTCGGCTGCGCGGTGCACCGGCCCGGACGACGCCTCGGCGACCTGACCGAGCAGGTCGACCAGCTGCTTGCACCTCCGCACGAAGTCGCCCGCCGCGAGGTCGGTGTCGCGGAGCACCGTCTCCAGCGACTGGCCTCGAGCCCAGCGGTGCATCGCCCAGGCCAGCCCGGCATCGGGCTCGCCGGAGAGCGGCAGCCGGTGGTCGCGTTCGCGATCCTCGAGGGCGGCCCAGATCCGCACCATCTCGCGCAAGGCCGTCTCGACGGCACCGCCCGGCACGCGCGGCGTGACGCCCTGCTCCTCGCGGCGCGGCTCGTGCACCAGCGCGGACAGCACGCTGGCCAGGCCCGGCCCGTCGAGCGCGTCCCAGACACCGGCCCGCAGGCACTCGGCCGCCAGCAGGTCGAGCTCGGTGTAGAGCCGGCGCAGCCGCTGCCCCTCCGGCGTGACCTGATCGCCGTGGAGGTAACCCAGCTCGCCCAGCAGCTCGCACACCCGGTCGAAGGTCCGCGCGACCGAGTTCGTCCGGCCTTCGACCCGACGAGTCAGTGCGTCGGTCTCGGCCGTGAGCCGGCTCCACCGCTCGGCCCAACGCGCATGGTCCTCGCGGTCCGGGCAGGAGTGGCAGGGGTGGGCCCGCAGCTCGCGCCGCAGCCGGGCCAGCTCAGCGTCCTCGTCCACCGGCGGCCCACCGCGACGACCGGGCGGCGGGTCGTGCGGCACCGCGGCGCGCAGGGTCGACGCGAGGTCGCGCCGGGACTGCGGGCTGCGCGCGTTGAAGTCCTTCGGGACGCGCACCCGTGCCACCGTCTCGACCGGTCCCGGGAGGTCGACGGCAGCGATCTTGCGGACCTGCCGGTCGGCGGTCAGCAACGTCGGCCGCGGCCCGTCCAGCCCCACCGTCCGGTCGGGCACGACGACCACGGCATAGCCGGCGCGACGCCCGGTCGGCACCCGGATCACGTCACCGATCCGCAGCGTCTCCAGGCTCGCCGCGGCCTCGGCCCGACGGGACGCGGACCGCCCGCGCGCCAGGCTGTTCTCCCGGTCCTTGATGGCCCGGCGCAGCGCGGCGTACTGCTCGAAGTCTCCGCGGTCGCACGTCATCGCCGCGCGGTAGCCCTCGAGCGCCTCGGTGTTGCGCCGCACCTGCCGGGCCAGCCCCACGACCGCGCGGTCGGCCTGGAACTGCGCGAAGGACGTCTCCAGGATCTCCCGGGCCCGTTCGCGGCCGACCTGGTCGACCAGGTTGACGGCCATGTTGTACGTCGGCCGGAAGCTCGAGCGCAACGGGTAGGTCCGGGTCGAGGCCAGACCGGCGACAGCTACCGGGTCAACTCCCGGCTGCCAGAGCACGACTGCATGCCCTTCGACGTCGATGCCTCGCCGCCCGGCCCGCCCGGTCAGCTGCGTGTACTCCCCCGGCGTGATGTCCGCGTGGGTCTCGCCGTTCCACTTGACCAGCCGCTCGAGCACGACGGACTTGGCCGGCATGTTGATGCCCAGCGCCAGGGTCTCGGTGGCGAACACGGCCTTGATCAGTCCGCGCGTGAAGAGCGCCTCCACGACCTCCTTGAAGACCGGCAGGAGCCCGGCGTGGTGCGCAGCCAGGCCGTGCTCCAGGCCGTCCAGCCATTCCCAGTACCCCAGCACCGCCAGGTCCGGCTCGCCGATGTCGGCGGTGTGCTCCTCGGCGTACTCGCGGATCGTCCGTGCCTCCTCGGGTGTGGTCAGCCGGAGGCCCCAGCGCAGGCACTGTTGCACGGCCGCGTCGCACCCGGCCCGGCTGAAGATGAAGGTGATGGCCGGCAGCAGGCCGGACCGCTCCAGCCGCTCGACGACCTCCGGCCGCCCGGGCCCGCCATGGCCACCCCGCCGACCCGACCCGCCCAGCGAGGACGTCTGGCGGCGTCCGCGCCCGCGCGCCGCCCGGGTCGCATAGCGCGACTCGCGCAGGCGTCGCTCCTGCTCGCGCACTGTCGCCACCAGCTCCGCGCTGACGTCCACCGCGCCACGCGGGTCGCCGTCGTCCGGGAGCTCGAACAGGTCCATCAGCCGATCGCGCACGATGACGTGCTGCCACAGCGGCACCGGGCGGTGCTCCTCGACGATGACCTCGGTGTCGCCGCGGACCGTGTCCAGCCAGTCGCCGAACTCTTCGGCGTTGCTCACCGTCGCCGACAGTGAGACGACCCGGACGTCCTCAGCCAGGTGGATGATGACCTCCTCCCACACCGCCCCGCGGAACCGGTCGGCCAGGTAGTGCACCTCGTCCATGACGACGTAGCCCAGGCCGGCCAGGGTCGATGAGCCGGCGTACAGCATGTTGCGCAGCACCTCGGTGGTCATGACGACGACCGGCGCCTCGCCGTTGACCGAGACGTCACCGGTCAGCAGGCCGACCGAGTCCGCGCCGTACCGGCGCACCAGGTCGGTGTACTTCTGGTTGGACAGGGCCTTGATCGGTGTGGTGTAGAAGGCCTTGCTGCCCTGGGTGATCGCCAGGTGCACTGCGAACTCGCCGACGACGGTCTTGCCCGACCCGGTCGGCGCCGCGACCAGGACTCCGCGGCCGGCTTCGAGGGCCTGCGCGGCCCGCACCTGGAAGGGGTCCAGCTCGAAGTCCAGGCCGGCGCGGAACGTCGCGAGCTCGGAGCGAGCCAGCGCCGCCCGGTCCCGCGCAGCGGCGAACCGCTCGGCAGGAGAGGGCATGGTCGAAGGCTACGTCAGCGCGGGCAGCGTCCTGTTACGACAGCACATGCAGGGCGCCGGGGACGACCTCGCAGGTCAGCGGTAGGGCCGCGTACCGCTCTCCGTCCGCGTACGCCACGATCCCCGGGGTACTGAGCCGCACCGTCCTGGCTCGGTGGATGGACACCGCGGGATGGTCCTTGTGCGCTCCCGTGTACACCTTCGGGAACACCTTGAGAAACTCGATCTTGCTGATCTTGTCGACGATCATGACGTCGAGCAGACCGTCGTCCAGCTCGGCGTCCGGACACACCAGCATTCCCCCGCCGTACGACGGGCCGTTGCCGACCGCGACCAGCATCGCGTTCGCCGTGACCACCTGGCCGTCCAGCTCCAGGACGTACGGCAGGGGTTTGAAGACGGGCAGCTCGCGCGCGATCGCCAGGTCGTACTTGCGCGGTCCCTTCGGCCAGCGCCAGCCGTTGGCCCGTTCGTTGACCTTGGCGTCGAACCCGGCGCCGAGCACTCCGGCGAACCAGCCGGCCCCGACGGTCCCTTCGTCGGGCAGGTGCCGGGCCGCGTCGATCGTCCGCGTCGTACCGGACTGTACGGCGGACAGGACGGTCGAGCCGGCCGCGGCGACGTCGTCGATCGACAGGCCGAGCGCCCGGGCGATGTCGTTTCCGGTGCCGGCGGGGACGATGCCGAGCGGCGTGGAGGTGCCGGCGACCAGGTTGACGCCCAGGTGCACGACCCCGTCGCCGCCCACGACGACGAGCGCGTCGACTCCCTGGTCCAGCACGGTCTGCGCGTTGTGCCGGGCCTCGTCGGCGCTGGCTCCGGACACGTCGGTGACCTCGACCCCGGAGGTGCGGAGTTGTTCGGCGACCGCAGCGCCCGATGGGCCACCCCGGCCGCCGCCCGAGGTGGGGTTCACGAGCAGCGCGATGCGACCCACGGCGGGCAGGCTACAGGGGGCTCGCCTCGTCGTCGCTCAGGCCGGCGTACGGGTCGCTGCGCGCTCGACGCCGGTCGACGAGCAGCCCGATCCCCACGGCGACGAAGAACAGCGCGATCATCGGCAGCGCCATGAAGCACATGGTCCAGGGGTCCGGCGTCGGGGTCATGACCGCCGCGAACACGAAGATGAGGAAGACGGCGACGCGCCACGCGCGCAGCATGACCCGTCCGGGCAGCACGTGCGCCAGGTTCAGCCCGACCATCAGCACGGGCAGCAGGAAGGCGAGCCCGAACGCCAGGATGAACCTGGTCACGAACGTCAGATAGGTGTCGGCAGCCGGCAGGTTGGCTGCGCCCTTGGGCGTGAACTCCAGGAGGGTGACGACAGCCTTGGGCAGGACGAGCCAGGCCAGGTAGGCGCCGCCGAGGAAGAGCGGGACGGAGACCGCGAGGAAGCCGGCGGCGTACTTGCGCTCCTTCTTGGTCAGCCCCGGCATGACGAACGCCCAGATCTCGTAGATCCAGACCGGGCTCGCGATCATCAGGCCGACGAACAGCGCCACCTTGATCTTGATCGAGAACGGCTCCGTGATGCCGCCGCCGCCGAAGTTCAGCGTGACGAGGTTGTTGCCGCGGTCGTGCGCCACCTGCCGCAGCGGGTCCTGCAGCCGCTCGAGCAACGGCGAGTACCAGATCCAGCCGACTGTCCCACCGGCGACGACGGCCAGCGCGGCGACCGTCACCCGGTTGCGCAGCTCTCGCAGGTGACCGCCGAGTGACATCCGTCCCTCGGGGTCGCGCTGCTTGCGACCCCGCCGGCGCGCGGGTGCGTCGGTCATCGTGGCTGCTCAGTACGGCGGGTGGGTGCGGGCGGCGGTGAGCGGTGGGCGGTGCTCAGCGGCGCTCGTCGCCCGTGGCCTCCGACTGCTGCCGTGGTGTGCCGTCGTCGATGATGCGGCCGCTGAGCGGTTGGTTCGAGCCCGATGCCGTCGAGCTCCCGGCGTCACCCGATGGCTTCTTGTCCTCGCCGCCCTCGCGCATGCTGTCGACCTCGGACTTGAAGATCCGCATCGAGCGACCCAGGCTGCGCGCGGCGTCCGGCAGTCGCTTGTAGCCGAAGAGCAACAGCACCACGACCAGAATGACGATCAGGTGCCAGCCTTCGAAGAGGCCTCTCATGGTGTGTGCCCTTCGTCTGGTGTGAAGCAGTGTCGTCAGTCTACGTCTGGCTTCGAGGCCGGGACCGGCGTTGTTTGGTCCGCGTGGCGGTGAACCGGCGGGTCCGGTGCTCGGTGGGACTGTCGAACACCGCAGGCTGCGGCGCGTCCGGTGACCGGTCCTGCAGACGCTGCAGCTCGTCGGTGACGGCGGCCAGCCGCTCCGACGCCGTGCTCAGCTCGCGGGCCAGCAGGCGGAGCTTGCGCCACACCTGCCGGACCAGCAGGAACAGAAAGAGAAGGGCGCACAGCACCAACAGGACCCAGATGAGGACCCACAGCCACCAGGACACCGGGACACCCTAGGACCTCGGCCGACTCGGCCAGCACGAGCGCCACCACACGATCGAGGCGGCACCGCATCGGATGATGCGGCACCGCCCCGTCGGCGAGCGTGAGCCTGAGGTCAGCGGGCGGGCACTCCGGGGCGGACCGGCGCCAGGGCGGCGGTCACGTCGTCCAGGGCCTGCAGGCGGAGCGCGAAGTCGAGGACGTCGTCGTAGGAGATCGAGTCGCCGTCGTGCTTCTCGAGCGCCTCGGCCGGCACCGCCCACATCTCGGCCAGGACGCCGCCGGACTGCAGCAGCGTGACGACGTCGGTGGCGGCCGGCTTGCGGATCTCCTCGTGGCAGGTGTGGCAGGTGAAGGCGTAGAACGACCAGTCCTGGATCGAGCAGACCACCAGACGCACCTGAGCACTGGTCAGCTCGACATCGCCGCAGCTGGGGCACGAAGCCTTGATCGTGGTCATGGCCTACTCCTCTCCCTGACGGGTGTTCCCGGATCTCCCTGACCCGCTGAAAGAGGGTTCGGCAATGGGGGGAGAAAACTTGACACCGGTCTTGCCAACTGCTGCAGGCTCACGCGATCGGCCCCGTCACAGGTAGGCAGACAGGGCCTCCTCCGCGAGCCGGACCACATCCGACCCCAGCTCGGCGGGCTCCACGACCCGCGCCTGACCGGCGAGCCGCAGGACGAGCCGCTGCAGCCAGCGGGTGTCGGCGGTCCGCAGCCGCACCAGCATCCGCCCTCCGGCGAGGTCCTCGACCGACTCGACAGGGTAGTAGTCCACGACCCAGCGGGCGCTCGCGGCGAGCTCCAAGGTCACCAGGAGGTCGTCCGGCCCGGGCGAAAACAGCTGCTCGTCCAGGTCGCGCGAGCGGGCGTGCGCCGGCGGGGTGCCGTCCACGTCGAGGACCTCGGCGTCCACAATCCGGTCCAGCCGGAACAGCCGCACCGCCTCGGCCCGGTGGCACCAGGCCTCGAGGTACCAGCGGGACTCGACGGTCTGGACCCGCATCGGGTCGACGTCGCGGCGCGTCGTCTCGTCGCGGCTCGGCACGAGGTAGTCCAGGCGCAGCCGGCGCCGTCCGGCCAGGGCCTCCCGGCACGCCGCCAGCACCTCGGCCTCGGCCCCTGCCTCCAGGTCGACGTGGACGCTGCGCGAGCCGGCGGCCGCAGCACCAGCCGCCGCCTCGAGCTTGGCCAGCGCGCGGTCGACGGCGGCCCGCTCTCCCAGGCCCGGGACCTCGGCCAGGGTGCGCAGGCCGACGACGAGGGCCAGCGCCTCGTCCACGCCGAGTCGCAAAGGCCGCGCGATCGTGTCGGCGTTGTCGACGAAGACGCGGCCGCCCTCCCACTCCGCCTCGATCAGGTCGTCGGGCAGATGGCCGGGCGTGCCGCAGACGAACAGGAGCTCGAGGTCCTTCACCAGCTGGGCCTCGTCGACGCCGAACTCCCCGGCCGCCACGGACAGCTCCACGCCCTGGTGGGTGAGCAGCCAGGGCACCATCGTCAGCAGCCGGGAGAGGCGCTCCGTCGCACCTTCGGTCACGACACCGCCCCGGTCATGATGCCGCGCCCGGTCACGACGCCGCCCCGGTCACGACGGCGGTGAGCCGGCGCACGATCGCCGCACGCAGCTCCTCCGGCTCCTCGGCCCGCACCGCCGGTCCGTACGACGTCAGCTCCTCGGCCAGCACCTCGACGTCGTAGTAGGGCACGACCAGGCGGGTCCACTCGACGCCCGTCCCGGGCAGGTCGGACTGCTCGAGCGCACGGCGGCGCAGCGCCTGGCCGCTGCCGGCCCGAGCCCGGAGCACCGCCTTGCTCTGCGGTCGATCCGGGACCAGCGAGCGGAGCATCTCGCGGGCGTCGTGACCCGGTGGCACGTCGTACGCGCCGGGCTTGCCGTCGGTCCGCACCTCGCCGGTGATCCGGCTCAGCCGGAAGACCCGGCCGGCCTGCCGGTCGCGGTCATGCCCAGTCAGGTACCAGCGGCCGTGCCAGCTGGCCACCGCCCACGGTTCGACGCGTCGTTCGGTGGACTCGGCCGACCCGGACCGGCGGTACGGGAAACGCACCGGCACGCGGTCCCGGACCGCAGCCCACAGCGGCTCGAACGACGGCTCGGAGGTCCGGACCCGCGGCTCCAGGCCGATGAGGGACGTCTCGTCCGGCTCGACGCCGGCCGCCTTCAGCTTGGTCAGCGCCCGCGCCGCCGGCCCGGCCAGGCTGGCCTGTTGCCACACCCGGGAGGCCAGACCCAGAACCGTCATCTCGTCCGGCTCGAAGCTCACCTCGGGCAGGGCGTAGGCATCGCGGTCGATCCGGTAGCCGACCTCGTCGTCGAACAGCGGGTCGGCATGGGTCGTCGCCAGCGGAACGCCCAGGTCGCGGAGCTCGTCCTTGTCCCGCTCGAACATCCGCTCGAAGGCCTCCATGGAGGTGCTCTCGCCGTACTGCGGCACGGCAGCCCGGATCTGCGCCTTGCTGAGCGGCCGACGGGTGCTCAGCAGGCAGATCACCAGGTTGAGCAGACGCTCGGTCTTGGCCGACGACATCAGGTCCAGGTCCTTGCTAGCGGGTTTGGCCCAAACGCTAGCGGACGCGTCGGGCCCGGCCTGCGTGGCTAGTCTGCCCGCGTGGCGATGCCAAGGGTCGCGTGGCGTACCGGCACGGTGACGGCGGTCCGGAGGGCCTGGACCGGCGCGGTGGAGGTCGAGGTCGACGTCCCGGGAGACGGCGCGTTACGCGCCCTCGCCTACCCCAGCCTGGTCGGAACGCCGGTCGCCGGCGACCGTGTCCTGCTCAACGTCACCGCCCTGCAGCGCGGTCTGGGCACCGGCGGGTACGCCCTCGTGATCGCGTTGCCCGACCGTCCGCCGGGCGACCGGCCGGTCGAACCAGGCGAGCCCGAGGGGCATCTGGTCAAGGCGCGGTACACGCCGCTGCAGGCCATGGTGCTCGGCGCGGACGAACAGGAGTCGCCGTACCACGGCGTGCTGCGCTCGGCCGACGACATCGGCGGTATGCCGGTGGTCGTCGCGGACCTGCACTCCTCGCTGCCGGCGGTGCTCGCCGGCCTGCTGGCCGACCGGCCAGGCACCCGGGCCGTGTACGTCATGACCGACGGGGGCGCGTTGCCGCTGTGGTTCTCCCGGACGGTGGCCGGTCTGCGGGAGCAGGGCTGGCTGGCCGGGTCGGTCACCGTCGGCCAGGCGTTCGGCGGAGACCTGGAGGCGGTCACCCTGCACAGCGGGCTGCTGGCCGCGCGGCACGTCCTCCGGGCGGAGACGGCGATCGTGATCCAGGGTCCCGGCAACCTGGGGACCGACACGCCGTGGGGTTTCTCCGGGGTCGCCGCCGGCGAGGCGGTCAACGCCGCCGCGGCGCTGGGCGGCCGGCCGGTCGCCGTACTCCGCGTGTCCGAGGCCGACGCGCGGGAACGTCACCGCGGTCTGTCCCACCACAGCAGTACGGCGTACGGGCGGGTCGCCCTGGCCGCCGCGGATCTCGTCGTGCCGCTCCTGCCCGGCGACTTCGGCTCCGGCCTGCGCAGCGCGGTCCGGGCGCTGGCGGGCTCCTCGCCGGCCGGGCATCAGGTGGTCGAGGTGCAGACGGACGGGCTCGACGCTGCGCTCGCGGCGTGCCCGGTGCCCCTCTCCACGATGGGCCGCGGGCCGGACCAGGACCGGGCGGCGTTCGTGTCGGCCGCCGCCGCCGGGCGGCACGTGGCCACCCTCCTCACCTGACCCGTTGCCTCGTCAGCGGACGTCGACCAGGTCCACGACGAAGATCAGCGTCTCTCCCGGCCTGATCGCACTGCCCGCGCCCCGGTCGCCGTACCCGAGGTGGGGCGGGATGGTCAGCTTGCGCCGGCCGCCGACCTTCATGCCGAGCAGGCCGTCGTCCCAGCCCTTGATGACCTGCCCGACGCCGACCCGGAAGGCCAGCGGCTCGCCGCGGTTCCACGAGGCGTCGAACTCCTCGCCGGTGGAGTGCGCGACGCCGACGTAATGGGTGACGACGGTGCAGCCGCTCACGGCCTCGGCCCCGTCGCCGACGATCTCGTCCTCGACCACGAGGTCCTGCGGAGGCTCCTCGCCGGGGAAGTCGATCTCGGGCTTGCTGCGGTCGATGGCCATAGGGGTGTCCTTCCGATGGGTCGGGTGCGCGTCGCGCGGGTGGGGTCGGGTGCAGTCCGGAGGCTGGTCAGATGGCGCCGAGGATGTCGACGACGAAGATCAGCGTGTCGCTCCCTTTGATCCCGGCCGAGGTGTTGCCGGCCGCGCCGTAGCCGAGGTCGGGCGGGATGACGAGGAGCACCCGGCTGCCGAGGGTCTGGCCGACCAGGCCCTGGTCCCAACCCTTGATCACCTGGCCCTGCCCGATGACGAAGTCCGCCGGTGTGCCCTTCGCGTACGAGCTGTCGAAGATCTTGCCGCCCGGCCAGATCACGCCCACGTAGTTGACGGTGAGCGACTGGCCGGCCTTGACGACGGCGCCCTTGCCCTTGACCAGCGGCTGAGCGACCAGCTTGGTCGGCGCCGCGCCGGACGGGATGGTGACCTGAGGAACGCCCTTCGCGTCCGCCTTGACGGTCGGCAGGCCGGCGCCCGGGCTGACCGCCGCCCCGTCGGGAGCCTTCAGCGGGGTGGCCGCGGCCTTCACGTCGATGACGAAGAGCATGGTGTCGTCCTTCTGCACGTTCAGGTCCGTGTTCCCGGTGGTACCGAAGCCTTCGGCCGGTGGGATCGCGACGAGCAGGCGGCTGCCGACCTTCTCGTTGATCAGCCCGTGGGCGATGCCCGGGAGCACGGCCGCCGGGTCGGCTGTGAACACCCGTGACTGCTTGCCGAACGTCGTGTCGCGCTCCTTGCCGTCGCGGCCGTCCACGAGGAGGAAGTCGACCCGCACGGTCTGACCCTTGGTGACAGCGGCGCCGGACCCTGGCGTGATCACCTTGGTGACCGTGCTGGTCACGGTGAACGGGGTCTTGGTGAGAGCCACCGTCGGCGCCTTGCCCGCTACGCCGCTCACGGTGACGCCGTCCAGGGAGGCCGCCGCCGTGCTGGTCGAGGTGGTCGGCTTGCCGTCGCTGCCCGAGCCCGCACACGCGGCGACGAGGGTCAGCGAACAGAGGGCAACCATGGCAGGGCGGAGCAGACGCACGAACACAGCCTTCTTCTCGAATCGGTCGGGGTTCCGGAGCAGGTTAACCGGCCAGCCTGTGGATCAGCCCCGGCGGTCGGCGCGCAGCGGAGTTGGTGACGGTCCTCACATGCTCGCGATGAGGCGGGCAACCCGCTCATCGGAGGACGCGAACGGGTCCTTGCACAGCACCGTCCGCTGCGCCTGGTCGTTCAGCTTGAGGTGGACCCAGTCCACGGTGAAGTCGCGGCGGCGCTCCTGGGCCCGGCGGACGAACTCGCCCCGGAGCTTGGCTCGCGTCGTCTGGGGCGGGACCGACTTGGCCTCGAAGATCTCGACGTCGGACGTGATCCGCTGGCACTGCCCGCGGTTCTGCAGGACGTAGAACAGGCCCCGCCGGCGGTGGATGTCGTGGTAGGCGAGGTCGATCTGGGCGATCCGTGGGCTGGACAGCTCGAGGTTGTGCTTGGCCCGGTAGCGCTCGATGAGCCGGTGCTTGATCACCCAGTCGATCTCGGTGTCCACCAGGGACAGGTCGCCGGAGCCGATCGCGTGCAGGGTGCGCTGCCACAGGTCCAGCACCATCTTGTGGACCGGGGTGGTCAGGTCGTTGCGGTCGGCGAAGTCGCGCGCCCGCTCGTAGTACTCGGTCTGGATCTCGAGGGCGGACAGCTCGCGCCCGTTGGCCAGCTTGACGGTACGGCGGCCGGTGACGTCGTGGCTGATCTCCCGGATGGCGCGGATCGGGTTCTCCAGCGTCAAGTCCCGCAGCACCTGGCCGGACTCGACCATGCGCAGGACCAGGTCGGTCGTCCCGACCTTGAGCATCGTCGTGGTCTCGCTCATGTTCGAGTCCCCGACGATCACATGCAGCCGCCGGTAGTGCTCGGCGTCGGCGTGCGGCTCGTCCCGGGTGTTGATGATCGGCCGGGAGCGCGTCGTCGCGCTGGAGACGCCCTCCCAGATGTGGTCGGCCCGCTGGCTCACGCAGAAGACCGCACCCCGCGACGTCTGCAACACCTTGCCGGCCCCGCAAATCATTTGTCGCGTGACAAGGAATGGGATGAGGACGTCGGCGACTTTTCCGAACTCGCCCTGGCGCGACACCAAGTAGTTCTCGTGACAGCCGTAGGAGTTGCCGGCCGAGTCGGTGTTGTTCTTGAAGAGGTAGACGTCGCCAGCGATGCCCTCTTCGTGCAAACGCCGCTCGGCGTCAATGAGCAGGCCCTCGAGGATCCGCTCCCCCGCCCTGTCATGTGCGATTAGCTCGTCGAGCGCGTCGCACTCTGGTGTTGCGTACTCGGGATGGGAGCCGACATCGAGATAGAGCCTCGCACCGTTGCGCAGGAAGACGTTGCTGCTTCGGCCCCATGACACCACTCGCCGAAACAGATAGCGCGCAACTTCGTCGGGCGAT
>JBJMHS010000088.1:0-20290 GCA_045807245.1 Actinomycetales bacterium | reverse complement strand
GCTGTCGGCCGCGGCCCTGTCGCGCGGCCCGACGTACCTCGTGGGTGGGCACCCGGTCACGTCACCGTTCGCGCGCAGCTATGCCGTCGAGGACGTCCTGCCGTTCCAGCTCAAGTCGCTGCGCGCGTACCTGCGCGACCGTGGTGTCGGCCGGCTGACAGTCAAGAAGCGCGGCGTGGCCGTCGAGCCCGAGCAGCTGCGCCGCCAGCTGCGCCCCACCGGCGAGGCCGAGGCGACGATCGCGGTCACCCGGGTCGGCACGCAGCAAGCCGTCCTGGTCCTCCACCCCGCCTGAGGTACCCCCCGAAAGCCGGTTTGCCCCTGGAAAGCCGCTGGACAGGGCGAATTGGCGCCGCTGGAGCGGCTTTCGGGGGTGAAGCGGCTTTGGAGGGGTACGGCGCGGGGGTCAGCCCCGGTGGACGGAGACCCGTGCGCCCGCGGGGGCGAACATGAGCTCCTCGCGCATCGGGACGCGCTGCGCGGGAACGTCCCAGCGCAGCTTCGGCGCCAGCAGGTCGCGCGGGCCGACCAGCGTGTGGTGGGCGATGCAGGTCACGACGACGGTTCCTTCGTGGCCCTCGTGGGCCTCCGACGCCTCGGCGTCGCGAACGGTCGCGGGTGCACCGCAGGCCGGGCAACCGGGCAGCTCCTCCATGTCCTGCACCTCCCTTCGTGACCTGCGCCGTTGCTTGCTTCTGTCCTTGCTACGTCACCGGCCGGGCAATGGTTCGCCCGAAAACCGATCGTGTTCGAAACGTTGCATCGGCAAGAGTCTGCGCTTTCTGCACCTGATACCCGGGACGATCCAGGGCGCGCCGCCCGCTTGGGCGATGATCATTTCTCGGCCTGGTCACGACGGGTCACCCCTGACTAGCCCGCCTCGGTGAGGCGTCACGGTCACGGCTCCGGCTGCGCACCCATCCGTTGTACGGCGTCCGCTCCCGCCGCGACGGCAGCCGCCAACGCGCCGGCCCGGTCCCGCCCTGCGGCGAGCGCCGCCGCGAGCGCACCGCAGAACGCGTCACCAGCCCCCGTCGTGTCGACGACGTCCGCCGCGGGCACGGGGACGGCGGGCTGCACGGTCCCGTCCCAGGACGCGCCATCCGCACCATGCGTCACGACCAGCGACACCGCCGCGCGGAAGCCCAGCCGCGATGCCTCCGCCTCGTTGACGACGACGGCGTGGGCCGCCGCGAGCACGTCGCCGGGCAGGTCGACGAACGGCGCGAGGTTGACCACGACCAGCGCTCCCCGCTCGTGGCCGAGCCGCACGGCCCGCGCAACCACATCGGCCGCCAGCTCGCACTGGACGAGCAGCACGTCGCCGACACTGAGCGACTCGACCGGCGCCAGGTCCGGACCGGAGACCAGGGCGTTGGCGCCTGGGTCCACCACGATGCTGTTCTCGCCGTCGGCGCCGACCAGCACGTACGCCGTACCGGTCCGGCTGGCGGGGGTCGGCACCAGCCGGGTCACGTCGACACCGAAGGCCGCGAGCCGCTCGCGGTACGCCGGGCCGGCATCGTCGCCGCCGACGCGGCCGACCATCGACACCGGGGCCCCTGCGCGCGCGGCGGCCACCGCCTGGTTGGCCCCCTTGCCGCCGTACCCGCTCACCGCCGAGTCGGCCAGGACCGTCTCGCCCGGGCCGGGCAGGTGGCCCACCCGCAGGACGACGTCGATGTTGGCCGAGCCGACCACCAGCACCCGGCCCGTCACGGCGCCGCTACGGTGTCCAGCCACAGCCGCCGATACCGATCGCTGTCGACGGCCGTGGCGACGTCGACCAGCGCGAGGCCCGCCCCGTGCGGGTCGTTGTCCCGGTCGATGGCGTCGGCCCGGGTATCCACCACGGTCCGCCCGCGGTTCCAGCTCCCCGACAGCTCGACCCGCACCGGCATCGGCCGGGTCATCAGGCCCGCGGGGTCGATGACCGCACACACGGCACCGGCATCGCCGATCGTGGCCCGGTCGGAGCCGACCCGCCGGCCCTGGAAGGCGATCAGCTCACCGGCCAGCCGGGCCGCCGACCCGGCCGGCGCCGTACCGAGCCTGGCCGCCTCCGCCATCGTGATCCGCGGCTCATAGAAGACGTCGAGCCCGTACATCGTGGTCGGGACGCCGAGCTCGTGACACGCGGCGAGGACGATGGCGGCCGCCTCGGGGTCGTGCCAGACGTTGAACTCGGCGGCCGCTGTGGCGTTGCCCCCGCCCGCCGAGCCGCCCATGAAGACCAGCCGCTCGATCCCGGCCGCCGTCTCGGGATAGGTGCGCAGCAGCAGGGCCACGTTGGTCAGCGGCGCGAGGGTCACCAGGGTGATCCGTCGGCCGGACGCTGCGGCGGTGGTGAGGACGTCACGCAGCAGCTCGACCGCCCGCTCCGGTACGACGGCTGCTCCGGCCGGGGCCGCCCAGCCAAGATCCCCCATGCCGTCCGTGCCGTGGAAATGGTGGGCGCTTCGGTGCTCCTCGAGCAGGGGCCGGTCGGCACCGCGCGCGACCGGGACGTCCCCGGCGCCGGCTGCGGCCAGGACGGTCAGGGTGTTGCGGACCACCTGGTCCAGCGCCGTGTTGCCGGCGACGCACGTCACCGCACGCAGGTCGAGCCGAGGGTGTCGCGCGGCCAGCAGCAGTGCGCAGGCGTCGTCCACGCCGGTGTCGACGTCGAGCACGACCGGGATCGGCTCTGGCGCCCCCGAGGCCGGGCCGGGCCAGGTGTCGTCAGTCACGACGGCGATTGTGCCCGTGGCCGCCGGCGACCGGCCCGGCCCTGGCCCAGGTGCTCCTCCACCACGACGCACGGGTCGTACTCGTCGTACTCGTCGTTGTCGCGGCTCACGCACGACGCCGTGCCGGCCACGGTCTCGAGCTCGACGGTCGTGTGGTCGATGCCGTACTCGCGCAGCATCAGCGCCTTGACGGCGTCCGTGCACGCTCGCGCATCGGTCAGCGTCGGGTCACCCTGGACGCTCACGTGCACCGACGCGGCGTGCATGCGGTCGCTCAGGCTCCACACGTGAACGTCGTGCACGCCCACGACGGTCGGCAGAGCCTGCAACCGGTCGCGCAGCGCCACCGGGTCGATGCCGCGGGGCGTCGACTCGAGCAGGACGCGGGACGAGCCGTGCAAGAGCCGCACCCCCTGGACCCCGACGAGGAGTACGACGAGGAGCGAGACGACCGGGTCGAGCCGGTACCAGCCCCCGACCGCCCAGATCACCCCGCCCGCCGCCGCGACCGCGAGGGACACGGCGGCATCGGAGACCAGGTGCAGGAAGGCGGCCCGGGTGTTCAGGTCGGCATCGCGCTCGTGGACGATCGCGGCGGCGACCGCGTTCAGTGCGGCGGCGACAAGGGCGACGACCAGCACGACGACGCCGTGCACCACCGTCGGGTGGGCCAGCCGCCGCGCCGCTTCGAGGGCGAGCCAGACACTGACCAGCAGCAGTGACGCCGCGTTGGCCTGCGCGGCCAGAACCGGCCAGCGCAGGCTGCCGAAGGTGCGGCGGCTGCTGGGGCGGCGAGCGGCCAGCCGGACTGCGACGAGAGCGAGCACGACGGCGAGCGTGTCAGCCAGGTTGTGCCCGGCGTCGGCGAGCAGGCCGACCGACCCGGCAGCGAAGCCCGCGACGACCTGACCCACGACGATCGCGGCGTTCAGCACGGTCGCCAGGGCCAGCCGGCGGCTCTGCTGGCGCGGTGTCCGCCGGACGGTCGTCCGCATCGCGTGGTCGCTCATGGTCGGCTGGTCAGTGGTGTGCTGCGGGCCCGTGGCCGGCCGCGGCATCGTGCAGCGGGCTGGCGTGGTCGACATGGGCCAGCGCGACGGCGAGCAGCTGGCGGACGTGGTCGTCGGTCAGGGAGTAGTACGCCTGCCGGCCCTCACGCCGTACCGCGACGACGCGGTGCGCGCGGAGCAGGCGCAGGGCGTGCGACGTCGCCGACTCGCTGGCGCCGGTCGCGGCGGCCAGCTCGCCCACGTTGCGTTCGCCGTCCAGCAGCTCGGCCAGCAGGGCCAGCCGGCGGGGGTCGGACAGGAGGTCGAAGACGTCCGCCGCCTGGACGAGCTGGGCGAGCTGAGCCTCCGCTCGCGCCGGCGCGGTGGCCGGCCCGACATCTGCACGACTCTTCATATGTGCCAGTGTGCCACCGTCCGGGGCGCGTGTCAGGCGCGAACCGGACCGGGCCGCCCGGTCAGACCAGGATGGTCGTGACCGGCAGCGAGGAGTCGGCCGCGAGGTCGAGGGACGACGGCGGGCGGCCACGCACGACCAGCTCGGCCCCCAAGGCGGCCACCATGGCGCCGTTGTCGGTGCACAGCCCCGGCCGGGGGACCCGCAGCCGGATCCCAGCGGCTGCGCAACGCTCCTGAGCCATCGACCGCAGGCGGGAGTTCGCGGCCACCCCGCCGCCGATGAGCAGGTCGGTCACGCCGTTCTCCTGGCAGGCCAGCACCGCCTTGCGGGTGAGCACGTCCACGACGGCCTCCTGGAAGCTCGCCGCCACATCGGCCACCGGCACGGGCTCGCCGTCCGCCTCCCGCTGCTCCACCCAGCGGGCCACGGCCGTCTTGAGCCCGCTGAACGAGAAGTCGAACCGGTGCCGGTCCATGTCGCGGCCGGACGTCAGGCCGCGCGGGAACGTGATCGACGCGGCGTCGCCCTCGCTGGCGGACCGGTCGATGTACGGCCCGCCGGGGAAGGGCAGCCCCAACAGCCGCGCGACCTTGTCGAACGCCTCGCCGGCCGCGTCGTCGATCGTCGCGCCCAGCGGTCTCACATCGGACGTCACGTCCGCCACGAGCAGCAGGCTGGAGTGGCCTCCCGAGACGAGCAGAGCCGCGGCGGGTTCGGGCAGCGGCCCGTGCTCGAGGACGTCCACGGCGACGTGCGCAGCAAGATGATTAACGCCATACAACGGTTTCCCGAGCGCAACTGAAAGCGCCTTGGCCGCCGCCACTCCCACGAGCAGAGCCCCGGACAGCCCCGGACCGCTTGTCACCGCGATCGCGTCCACGTCGGCCAGACGGACACCCGCGGTGGCACAGGCTCGTTCGATGGTCGAAGTCATGGCCTCGACGTGGGCGCGGGAGGCGACCTCGGGCACGACGCCCCCGAACCGAGCGTGCTCGTCGACGCTGCTGGCGACGGCGTCGGCGAGCATCGTCGTGCCGCGGACCAGCCCGACGCCGGTCTCGTCGCACGACGTCTCGATGCCGAGGACGAGGGGCTGGTCGGTCATCGCGGCACCGTATCCGGGGCGGGCAGCCGCAGCCGCAGGACCAGCGCGTCGACGGCCCCGGTCTCCGGGCCGGCCGCGTAGTACGAGGGCCGGGTCGCGATCTGCTCGAACCCCGCCCGTCGATAAAGAGCGAGCGCCGCCGCGTTGTCGGCTCGCACTTCGAGCAGCAGGCGCCCGGCACCGCGCCGCCCGGCCTCGTCCCGCAGGGCCTCGACCAACGCCGTGCCGACCCCGCCTCCCCGCGCCGCCGGGTCGACCGCCACGGTCATGATCTCCGCGTCACCTCCCCGCGCGGCGACCGGGCAGCTGAGGCCCGCGTAGCCCAGCACCGAGCCGTCCTCCGCCTCCGCGACGAGGTAGACCCGGCGGTCCGCCATCGCGAGCTCGGCCCAGAACGCCTCCGCGGGCCAGGTGTCGTGAGGGAACAGCGCCCGCTCGAGGGGTTCGAGCCCGGTGATGTCCCACCAGCGCATCGGGCGCAGCCTCATCGGTCGCGACCGGTCACGAGCGCACGGGCTTGGGCGGACCGGGGACGACCGCGTCCGGCCGCCGGAGATAGAGCGGTACGGCGTCCAGCAGCGCGCGTCCGGCGGTCCGCTCCGCGACGGCGTACGACGCGAGCACCGCGGCCGACGGGTCGACCGGCCCGACGCGCGGACCGAGCACCTCGGCGTACAGGTCGGCCCCGCGGCCCACGACCGGCCGGTCACGCCGCTCGACGTCGGCCGGCGCGGCCACTGCTGGCCCGTCAGCGCGGATCGCGCGGCCGTCCACGACGTCGTACGCCGCATAGTGAACCTCGCGCCGGCGGGCATCAGTTGTCACGAGGAAACTGTCATGCACCGCGCCGGACGACACTGCCTCGGCAGCCAGCACGTCCAGGCTGCAGACGCCGACGACGTCGATGCCGAGGGCTTCACCGATGACCAGCGCGGTCACGACACCGACCCGCAGCCCGGTGAACGGCCCGGGGCCGACGCCCACCGCCACGAGACCCAGGTCGGCCGGAGTCACACCAGCTGCGGCCAGCACCTCGGCGATGTGCGGCGACAACAGCTCACCCTGGCGGCGGGCGTCGACCGTGGTGCGTTCGGCCAGCACCCGCTCGCCGTCGTGCAGGGCGACGGTGACGGCCGGCGTCGCGGTGTCGAAGGCGAGCAGCAGCACGTTCGCAGGCTACGGGGCGGACGGCTCGGCCACGGCGACGGCGCCTTTGTCGTTGCCGGTGGCCGTGTCGGAGCCGTGGAGCGCAAAGCCGGACCATCGCTCGCCGACGGCGCGCCATCGCACGACGCGTCCTTCGCCCGCGCCCGACCCGGGCTCTCGGCCGCGCGTCCCTTTGAGCCGGGTGAGGTCGAGCTCCAGGCGCGCCTCCGCCAGGTCTTCCGCCAGGCCGGTGCCCCATTCCACAACGGTGACCGAGTCCTCTTGTGCCGCATCGAGATCCAGGTCGTCGAGCTCCGCGAGCGAGGACAGCCGGTAGGCATCGACGTGCACGAGTGGAGGGTGACCGGGCGGGGCCGGATGGACCCGCGCGATGACGAACGTCGGCGAGGTCACGGCACCGCGGACTCCCAGCCCCTCGCCGATCCCCCGCGTCAGCGTCGTCTTGCCCGCGCCCAGGTCGCCGCTGAGGACGAGCAGGTCGCCGGGCCGCAGAGCGGCCGCGAGCACCCGCCCGAGGCCGACCATGGCCTCGACCGTCGGCACGTCGACGCGGCCGGCCGCGACGACCTCGGCGCGCGCCGTACTCATGCGCTGTCCTCGCGCCGCCGGCGCCGGCGGGCTCCCGACAGCCCCACCACGGTCCGCCGCCGGCCACCGCGGCGGCCTTGGTGCGCGTCGGCACGCGCGAGCCCGCGCTCGACCAGCGCGAACAGTGCCTGGTCGACGACCTCCGGATGCTCGAGCATCACGAGGTGACCGGCGTTCTGTACGACGACGTACTCGGCGTGCGGCAGGAGGAGGGCGAGCTCGTCACTGTGGTCCTGCGGGGTCATCGCGTCCTGCGCACTGCCGAGGACCAGCACTTCCGTGTCGGCCAATGCGGCGAGCGCCTCACGGGCGTCGTGCAGGTCGAACGTCGGCAGGAAGTCGGCCACGACGTCGATCCGGGTCGCTGCGATCATGTCGGCAGCGAACCGGACGAGCGACGCGGGCACGGGCGAGGCGAAGGAGTAGCGGCGGACGAGCAGCTGCTCGAGGTCGCTGCCCAGCCTGCGGGTCCTGGTCACCAGCTCGGGCCTGCGGGCCAACGTCGACACGGCGCCCGGTGCCAGCCGGTGGGCCACCTTGCTGACGACCTGGTTGCGAGCCCATGGGACGTCGGCCAGCCCGCCGGCGCTCGTGCCCACGAACGCCACGGCGAGGACCCGGCCCGTGAACAGCTCCGGTCGTTGCGCGGCGAGCGACATGATCGTCATCCCGCCCATCGAGTGCCCGACCAGGACGACCGGACCGTCCGGCACGACCGCATCCAGGACGCTGCCGAGGTCCGCGCCGATGACATCGATCGTCGAGCTCCCTCGTGGCCCGGGACCGGAGCGCCCGTGACCGCGCTGGTCCCACAGCACGAGCCGGTAGTGGCCGCGCAGGGCAGCACGCTGGAAGTGCCAGGCGTCCAGGTTGAGCGCGAAGCCGTGGGTGAACACCACGGTGGGCTGCCGATGACTGGCGTCGGCGTCGGCGCGGGGGTCGGCGTGGGTGTCGCCGTCGGCCAGCGGGAAGCTCGCCAGGTCGTCCACCTCGACGTGCAGCCGCGTCCCGTCGGCCGAGCGGACCGCGCGCGGACGGCCGCGCAGCGACCCGTACGGCGTGAGGCCGCCGCCGAGGTCCTCCTCGGTCAACGTGCGGTTGGCCGTGAACCGTTCGGCGGCCAGCCCGAGCGCGGCTCCGACGCCGGCCGCGGCCAGGCCGACGCCGACCTTGGCCAGCGTGCGGGTCGCGCTCACGCGTCGCTTCCGACGTACCGGCGCGGCACGCGCACGCCCAGCCGCGCCACGATCTCGTAGGAGATGGTCCCGGCCGCGTCGGCCCAGTCCTGCGCCGTGGGTTCGCCGTCGCGCCCCGGGCCGAACAGGACCACCTCGTCGCCGGCGGCAGCGTCCGCCGCGTCGGGGCCGCCGCCCAGGTCGAGGACGAACTGGTCCATGCACACGCGACCGGCGATCGTGCGGCGCCTCCCGGCAGCGAGCACCGGCCCGCGGTTGCCGGCCGAGCGGGGCACGCCGTCGGCGTAGCCGAGCGGCACCAGGGCCAGGACCGTGTCCTGGCCGGTGTGGTAGTCGTGGCCGTAGGACACGCCCTCGCCGGCGGGGACCTGCTTGACCGAGGCGAGGCGGCCGCGAACCGTCATCGCCGGGGTCAGGCCGTACGCCGCCGGGCCCCCCAGGTCGGGGACCGGGGACAGGCCGTACACGGCCAAGCCGGGCCGGACGATGTCGAACCGGGCGTTCGGGTCGGTCAGCGTCGCAGCGGAGTTGGCCAGGTGGCGCAGCGGCACCGGGATGCCTGCCCGCTCGACCTGCGCCGCCATCTCGACGAACAGCTCACGCTGGCGGCGCACGGTCGGATGACTGGGTGCGTCGGCCCAGGCCAGGTGCGACCACACGCCGGTCACCTCGACCGACCCCTCGGCGACGGCTGCGCCCACCGAGGCGACGAGGTCTGGCCAGTCACGCGGCTGGCAGCCGTTGCGGGACAGGCCGGTGTCGGCCTTGAGCTGGATCCGGGCGGTGCGGCCGGTCGTGGTCGCGGCCGCCCGGATCTCCTCGAGCGCCCATCGGGCGGACACGGACAGCTCGATGTCCGCTCCCAGGGCATCAGCGAAGTCGTCGCCCGGGACGTGCAGCCAGGACAGCAGCCGCCCGCCGACACCAGCCCGCCTGAGGGCCAAGCCCTCCGCGAGCTGGGCGACCCCGAGCCACGTCGCGCCCCCGGCGAGGGCGGCCTGCGCACACGGGACGAGGCCGTGCCCGTACGCGTCCGCCTTGACGACCGCCATCACCTCGGCGGGCCCGGCAGCTGCAGAAAGCGCGGCCACGTTCGCCCGCACGGCGGCCAGGTCGACCTCGGCGACCGCCGGCAGGGCCGTCCCCGCCGCCGTACTGGAAGCCGTCCCGGCCGCCTGCGCGTTCATCGCCGACATCCTGTCAGGACGGGTCGGGCGAGCATCGGCAGGAGATCACCGGTCACGCAGCAGGGCCGCGACGGTGGCCGGTACGGCGCGCAGTACCGCCTCGGCCGAGAGCGGACCCCCTGCGCTGGCCCGCCAGCCGGCCTCCGCGTGGACTGCGACGGCGAGCGAGCCGGCGTCGAGCGGATCCAGACCTGCGGCCAGGAGGGCACCGGCGATGCCGGCCAGGACGTCGCCCGAGCCGGCCGTCGCCAGCCAGTCCGGGCCGTCGGCGACCGTACGCACCCGGCCGTCCGGGGCGGCCAGGACGGCGGTCGCGCCCTTGAGCAGCACCGTCGCGCCGGTCGCCGCGGCGGCCGCCCGCGCGTGCTCCAGGGGCCGGGCCTCGATCTCGGCCCGCTCCACGGTCGTGCCCTGCTGGCGGGACAGCAGCCGAGCGAGCTCACCGGCATGCGGGGTCAGCAGCAGAGGCGTGTCCGCCGACGGCAGGAACTCCAGGGCTCCGGCGTCCATGACGCAGGGCAGGCCCTGCGCGACCGCGTGCAGCACCGCCCTGCGCTGGTCGGGATCGGCGTCAGGGTCCACGCCCGGCCCGAGCACCCAGGCCTGCACCCGGCCGTCGCCCGGCACGACCTCGGGCCAGCGGGCTCGGACCAGGTCCGTGGGCGGCGGCGGCCCGACGTAGCGCACCATGCCGGCCCCCGCCGCGACGGCCGCGCCCGAGCACAGGACCGCCGCCCCGGTATACGACGCTCCGCCGGCGACGACACCGAGGACTCCGCGCGAGTACTTGTCGTCCCGGGGCCCGGGCACCGGCCACAGCGCAGCCGCGTCCGACGCGGACCACTGCTCCACCGCCGGGGTGAGACGACGCAGGGACGGGCCGAGGCCGATGTCCACGACTCGCACGTCGCCGGCGGCCTGGTCGCCGGGCGGCAGCAGCAGGCCCGGCTTGGCCACGCCGAAGGTGACGGTGACGTCCGCCCACACGTGCGGCTCCGGCGTCTCGCCGGTGTCCGGGTCGATGCCGCTGGGCAGGTCGACGGCCACGACGACGGCGTCGTCGGGTACGGCGTCGAGCAGGCGGGTGGCCAGCTCACCGAGCCCCGGGCGACCGCCGATGCCGAGCAGGCCGTCGATGACGAGCTCGGCGTCGGCCAGCGCGCGTCGCGTCGCCGTGCCGTCGCCGCGGTGGGCCCGCCCGCCGGCCCTGACCAGCGCCGCCAGGCCCGCCTCGTGGGCCCCGTCGGCGACCAGCACCGCATCCACCCGGGCCCCGCGCCCGGCCAGTCGCGCGCCGGCCCAGAGCGCGTCGCCCCCGTTGCTGCCCGAGCCGACCAGCAGGACGACCCGCGCGCCGTACACCCGCGTCGGCAGGAGCTCGGCGGCGGTCGCAGCGAGCGCGCTGGCGGCGCGCTGCATGAGCAGGCCGTCGGGCAGCGCCGACATCGCGCGGCGCTCGGCGGTGCGCACGTCCTCGACGGAGTACGCGCGAATCATCCGGTCAGCTCTCGGCCACGACGACTGCGGACGCGATGCCGGCGTCGTGCGACAGCGAGACGTGCAAGGCCGAGACGCCGAGCTCCGCCACGCGGGCCGCGACCGTGCCCTCGACGTGCAGGTGCGGCCGGCCACCCTCGTCGCGGCGGACCCACGCGTCGGCCCAGTGCAGCCCCGCGGGAGCGCCGAGCGACTTCGCGAGCGCCTCCTTGGCGGCGAAGCTCGCGGCCAGCGAGTTGATCGGCAGGTGTCGCTCGGACTCGGTGAACAGCCGCGTGGTCAGCCCTGGCGACCGGCGCAGGCTCGCCTCGAACCGCGCGACGTCGACGACGTCGATGCCGACCCCGACGATCATTCGGCCATCCTGGTCACGGCCGTCAGCGGGCGGGTCACTCGACGGTGACCGACTTGGCCAGGTTGCGCGGCTGGTCGACGTCGAGCCCCTTGGCGGTCGCCAGCTCACAGGCGAAGACCTGCAACGGCACAGTGGTCAGCAGCGGCGCCAGCAGCGGCGGGCAGGCGGGCACCCGGATAACGACGTCGGCGTAGGCGACCACCTCGTCGTCGCCCTCCTCGGCGATCACCAGGGTGCGCGCGCCGCGAGCCCGGATCTCCTGGATGTTCGAGACGACCTTGGCGTGCAAGCCGTGCTCCATCAAGGGGCTGGGTGCGATGACGAAGACCGGCTGGCCCGGTTCGATCAGCGCGATCGGGCCGTGCTTCAGCTCGCCGGCCGCGAACCCCTCGGCGTGGATGTAGGCCAGCTCCTTGAGCTTCAGCGCACCCTCGAGCGCGACCGGGTACCCGACGTGCCGCCCCAGGAACAGCACCGAGCGCGTGTCGGCCATCCAGTGCGCGATCTCACGCACCTGCTGCAGGCCGTCGAGCACCTTCTGGATCTTGGCCGGCATCGCGTGCAGGTCGCGCAGTACCGCGGCCGCGTCATCGGCGTACGAACCGCCCCGCAAGGACGCGAGGTACAACCCGAGCAGGTAGCACGCGGTGATCTGGGCGAGGAACGCCTTGGTGGACGCGACCGCGATCTCCGGCCCGGCGTGGGTGTAGAGCACGGCGTCCGACTCGCGCGGGATCGAGCTGCCGTGAGTGTTGCAGACCGCCAGCACCAGCGCGCCCAGCTCGCGGGCGTGCCGTACCGCCATCAACGTGTCCATCGTCTCTCCGGACTGCGAGATGGCGACGACCAGGGTGCGCTCGGACAGCACCGGGTCGGAGTAGCGGAACTCGTGCGCGAGCGCGACCTCGGTCGGGATCCGGCACCAGTGCTCGAGGGCGTACTTCGCCACCGAACCGGCGTACGACGCTGTGCCGCAAGCGATCACGACGATCCGGTCGATGGCCCGGAGCTGCTCGGACTGGATGCGCAGCTCGTCGAGGACGAGGTTGCCGGCAGCGTCGGTGCGGCCGAGCAGCGTGTCCGCCACGGCCTGCGGCTGCTCGTTGATCTCCTTGGCCATGAACGACGGGTAGCCGCTCTTCTCGGCGGCCGCGGCGTCCCAGTCGACGTGGAAGGTCTTGCCCTCAGCGGGTTTCCCCTCGAAGTCCGTGATGGTGACCGTCGTCGGGGTGATCTCGACCACCTGGTCCTGGCCCAGCTCGACGGCCTCCCGAGTGCGGCTGATGAAGGCGGCCACGTCGGAGCCGAGGAAGTTCTCGCCCTCGCCGACCCCGACGACGAGCGGGGAGTTGCGACGCGCGCCAACGACGATGCCCGGTGCGTCGGCGTGCACGGCCAGCAGGGTGAACGCCCCCTCGAGCCGGCGGGACACGATGCGCATCGCCTCCGCGAGGTCACCTTCGTCCAGGTAGGCGCGGGCCAGGAGATGCGCCGCGACCTCGGTGTCGGTCTCGGACTCGAACTCGACACCGTCCGCCAGCAGCTCGGCCTTGAGCGAGGCGTAGTTCTCGATGATGCCGTTGTGGATCAGGGCCAGCCGGCCGTCCTTGCCGCCGCGGTGCGGGTGGGCGTTGGCGTCGGTCGGAGCGCCATGGGTCGCCCAGCGGGTGTGACCGATCGCCGTACGGCTCGGCGGCAGCTCGTCGTCGGCGATCGCGTCGGTGAGGTTGACCAGCTTGCCCGCGCGCTTCTCGGTCGCGAGACCGTCGGCGGTGACGAGCGCCACACCGGCCGAGTCGTAGCCGCGGTACTCGAGCCGCCGCAGGCCCTCGAGCACGACGTCGAGAGCGATGCCGTCCTCAACCGGACCGGCGTACCCGACGATTCCGCACATGCGGCCAGGCTATCCGTACGGCGCGCGCTGCCCCGTCCGCGCGCGGTCGCCACAGGTGGGACAGAATCACTGCCCGTGGCGAACGGCGGCGCGACCGGTCTCCCGTCGCCGTACGTCGAGCTCGACCGGCCGGCGTGGGCCAGGCTCCGGGCGCACACTCCGCTGACCCTCACCCAGGCCGACCTGGACCGGCTGCGCGGCCTGGGCGAGCAGATCGACCTGCTCGAGGTCGAGGAGGTCTACCTGCCGCTGTCCCGGCTGCTGAACCTCTACATCGCCGAGGTCGGCCAGCTGCACAACGTCACGTCGTCGTTCCTGGGCGAGCGGCCGGAGCGGACACCGTTCGTGATCGGCATCGCCGGGTCGGTCGCGGTCGGCAAGTCGACGACCGCCCGCATCCTGCGCGAGCTGTTGTCGCGCTGGCCGGACACGCCGCGGGTCGAGCTGGTGACGACGGACGGCTTCCTGTGGCCGAACGCCTACCTGCAGAGCCGTGGGCTGTTGCAACGCAAGGGATTTCCGGAGTCCTACGACCGGCGCGCGCTGCTGCGTTTCGTCGCCGCGGTGAAGTCCGGCATGGACCAGGTAACGGCCCCGGTTTACTCGCACCTGACGTACGACATCGTCCCGGGAGAGCAGGTCGTGGTGAAGCGGCCGGACGTCCTCATCGTCGAGGGGCTCAACGTCCTGCAACCTCCGCTCGCCCGGCCCGACAGCCGCAACGGCCTCGCGGTGAGCGACTTCTTCGACTTCTCGATCTACGTCGACGCCAAGGAGCAGGACGTCCGCAGCTGGTACGTCTCGCGTTTCCTGCGGCTGCGCGAGACGGCCTTCGCCGACCCGGGCTCGTACTTCCACCGGTACGCCGGGCTGAGCGACGCGGAGGCAGTCTCGACCGCAGAGGCGATCTGGGGCTCGATCAACGGCCCGAACCTGGTCGAGAACGTGCTGCCCACCCGCAGCCGGGCGTCCCTCGTCCTGTCCAAGGGGGCCGACCACGCCGTCACGCGCATCCGTCTGCGCAAGCTCTAGCACCTCGGCCGGCACGGCAGGATGGTGCGGGTGATCCACGCGCGCCTCATCGTCCCGGCGGCCCGCACCGACGATGTGGTCCGGCTGCTGTGCGCGGACCCGCGCGCGACGAACGTCGTGCTCGTCCCGGGCGCCGGCCAGGACCCGCCCGGCGACCTGGTGACCACCGACATCGCGCGCGAAGGTGCTTCCGACGTCCTCGGCCGGCTGCGCGAGTACGGCGTGCAGCACGACGGTGGGATCAGCCTCACCGACATCACGGCCGCCCCGTCGGACAACGCGCGGGCGGCCGAGCGGGCGGCGCCGGGTGCGCCCGACGACGGCGTCGTGTGGGACATCGTGCTGGAGCACGCGGAGGGCGACGCCCGTCCGTCCTGGTCGTACTACGCGTTCCTGACCCTGGCCACGATGATCGCGGGCATCGCGGTGGTGCTCGACTCACCCGTGCTCGTCGTCGGCGCCATGGTCGTGGGACCCGAGTTCGGCGCAGTCTCGGCGGCAGCGGTCGGCCTCGCCCTGCGTCGTCGACGGCTGGCCACCGCCGCGGCGCGCCTGTTGCTCTACGGCTTCGTCGTAGCGATCGCCGTCACGGCCTTGTTCGCCCTGGCCGCGCGCGGTGCCGGCTGGGTCGACCCGTCCTCCCTGGGGGGTCCGCGTCCCCTGACGCGGTACATCTGGCGACCGGACCGGTGGTCGGTCGTCGTGGCCGTGCTGGCCGGCTGCGCGGGCGTGCTCTCGCAGACCGCCGGCCGGGCCAACGCCCTGGTCGGCGTGTTCATCTCGGTGACCACGGTCCCGGCGGCCGGAAACCTGGCACTGGCCGTCGCGCTCTGGACCCCGGGCGAGATGGGCGGTTCCGCGGCACAGCTCGGTGTGAACCTGTTCGGCATGACTGCGGCTGGGGTTGTCACGCTCCTCGTGCAGCGGCTGGTCTGGCAGCAGGTACGGCGCCGGGCGCGGCAGGTGCCGCGTGACGCGGTTGATAACGGACACCGCGCGTGACACCGAACGCCTTGCCGCGCAACCGGATCAGCCCGGTCCGCTTCATCGTGGGCTTCGGCATCGTGTCCGGACTGGCCGACGTCGTCTATGAGGGTGCGCGCTCGGTCATCGGCCCGTTCCTGGGCTCGCTCGGCGCCAGCGCAGCCGTCGTGGGGCTGGTCACGGGGCTGGGTGAGGCGTCCGCGCTCGTGCTGCGCCTGTTCACCGGGCGGCTCTCGGACCGCACCGGCCGGCCCTGGCCGCAGACCGTCATCGGCTACGCGCTCACCGCCGTCTGCGTGCCGCTCATCGGGCTGACGTCCGGCCTGGTGCCGGCGGCTCTGCTCTACAACGGCGAGCGGGTCGGCAAGGCCGTCCGCACGCCGGCGCGCGACACGATGCTGGCGCATGCCTCGGCCCGGATGGGGCGCGGCTACGCGTTCGGCCTGCACGAGGCGCTCGACCAGACCGGCGCCGTTGCCGGCCCGCTGCTGCTGGCGGCCGCGCTGGCGCTCGGCGCCGGTTACCGGTTGGCCTTCGCGGTTCTCGCGGTCCCCGGGCTGGCCGCACTCCTCGTCCTCCTGCGGCTGCGCCGGGCGGCTCCGTATCCGGTCGACTTCGAGCCCTCCGCAACCGTCGCCGAGGCCAAGCGGCTGCGCCTGGACTCGCATCTGTCGCGGCAGTTCTGGATGTACTCCGCGTTCTCCGTCGCGACGATGTTGGGCTTCTCCACCTGGGCGGTCCTGGCCTTCCACGCGACGAGGCGGCACCTCGTGTCGGACGCCGCCGCACCGGTGCTGTATGCCGTGGCGATGGCCGCCGCCGCCGGAGCAGCAGTCGGCTTCGGCCGGCTGTACGACCGGGTTGGCCTGCGCGGGCTGGTCGCCCTGCCACCGCTCGCGGCCGCCGTACCGTTCCTGTCGTTCGGCTCCTCGGTCGGGGTCGTCACCGTCGGCGCGGTCGTGTGGGGCGCCGCCATGGGCGCACACGAGTCGACCATGCGGGCAGCAGTCGCCGACCTGGTGCCCGCGCACCGGCGCGGCGCCGGCTTCGGGACGTTCACCGCCGTCTACGGCCTGGCCTGGCTGGCCGGGTCAGTGCTCATCGGCGCGCTGTACGAGCGCGGTCCCAGGGACGCGGCGTGGTTCGTCGTCGGCGTCCAGGTCGTCGCGTTGGCCCTGCTGGCATCGCTGCTCCGGTACGGACGTTCTCACCCGGCCCCGGCGACCAGGCAGAACGACGCGTAGTGGTCTGCGGTGTAGTACCAGACGTCCGGGCGGGTCTCGTTCCGGCCACCCGCGATGACCCGCCGCTCCCCGCGGTCGTCCGAGCCGGGCGTCACCACCGTGTACTCGCGGTACCAGCCGTGCGGCTCCTGCGGCAGCCGGCCCTCGCGGTTGTCGAACACGACACCGTCCTGCCGGTAGGGAAAGGGTCCTCCGGCCTTGACCTCCTGCACGGTCCGGTCCGCCTGGACCGGCAGTCCCGTGAGGTCACAGTGGTCGCGGCCCGAGGCCGACCCGCCGCCGCGCCGGTCGACGAGCAAGAACACGCCGGCGAGGACAGCCACCGCCACGAGGACGAGCGCGGGGAAGCGCCCGCGCCGGTTCACGACAGCGCCAGGCGTTCCCGTACGACCAGGGCCAGGCGGTCCGCGACGGCCTGCGCCTGCTGGGGGTCGCTGGCCTCGACCATGACCCGGACCAGGGCCTCGGTGCCGGACGGCCGCAGCAGGACGCGGCCGCGCTGACCCAGCTCGTGCCGCGCGTCGGCGACGGCCGCGGCGACCTGCTCGTCGTCGTCGGCCCGTGCCTTGTCGACGTCGGCCACGTTGACCAGCACCTGCGGCAGCCGCTCGACGACCGACGACAACGCGGCTAACGGCCGGCCGGTCTCCGCCATCCGGGCCAGCAGCATGAGGCCGGTGAGCATGCCGTCACCCGTCGTGGCGTGGTCGGTCATCACCACGTGGCCGCTCTGCTCGCCGCCGAGGTTGAACCCGCCGGTCCGCATCTCCTCCAGGACGTAGCGGTCGCCGACAGCGGTCTGGCGCACCGCGATCCCCTCGGCCTCCATCGCGAGCAGCAGACCCAGGTTGCTCATCACAGTGGCCACGAGCGTGTCGTGAGCCAGCCGGCCCCGGTCGCGGAAGGACAGGGCGAGGACCGCCATGATCTGGTCGCCGTCGACGACCTCGCCTGCGGCGTCGACGGCCAGGCAGCGGTCCGCATCGCCGTCGTACGCGATGCCGACGTCCGCGCCGTGCTCGACGACCGCCTTGCGCAGGCCTTCAAGATGGGTGGAGCCGGAGTCCTCGTTGATGTTCAGCCCGTCCGGTGACGCGCCGATCACGACGACCTCGGCGCCTGCGGCCCGCAGGGCGGCGGGTGCGACGTGGCTGGCCGCGCCGTTCGCACAGTCGACGACGACCTTGAGCCCGTCCAGCCGGTGGGGCAGCACCGAGAGCAGGTAGCGCACGTAGCTGCCGGCCGCGTCGTCGTACGGCTGGATCCGGCCCACATCGGCGCCGACCGGCCGCTGCCAGTCCTCACGCATCCGCTGCTCGATCGCGTCCTCGAGCTCGTCGGCGAGCTTGTAGCCACCGCGGGCGAAGAACTTGATCCCGTTGTCCGGCATCGGGTTGTGCGACGCCGACAGCATGACGCCGAGGTCGGCGCCGAACTCCCCGGTCAGGAAGGCGATGGCCGGTGTCGGCAACACGCCTGCGTCGAACACGTCGACACCCGCGCTGGCCAGACCGGCCACGACGGCCGCGGAGAGGAACTCACCGGAGGCCCGGGTGTCCCGGCCGACGACGGCGCGGGGACGGTGTCCCTCGAACGCGCCGGCGTCACCGAGGACGTGCGCGGCGGCGACGGACAGGTCAAGTGCCAGCTCGGCCGTCACGTCGACGTTGGCCAGCCCGCGGACCCCGTCGGTGCCGAAAATGCTTGCCACTACTGGCCTCCACGACTGCCGCAGGTTCCTGCCGACTCCGCCGCGGACACGCTACGGGCAGACGGCTGGTGGTGGATACGTCAGCGCTTGGAGTACTGCGGAGCCTTGCGGGCCTTCTTGAGCCCGGCCTTCTTGCGCTCCTTGATCCGCGCGTCGCGGGTGAGGAAGCCGGCCCGCTTCAGCAGCGGCCGGTTCGCCTCGGAGTCGACCTCGTTCAGGGCCCGGGCGATGCCGAGCCGCAACGCGCCGGCCTGGCCGGAGACGCCGCCGCCGTGCACCCGGGCCACGACGTCGTACGCGCCGTCGAGCTCGAGCACCTTGAACGGCTCGTTGACCGCCTGCTGGTGCAGCTTGTTCGGAAAGTACGCGTCCAGCTCACGCCCGTTGACGGTCCAGCGGCCGGAGCCGGGGACGATGCGGACGCGCGCGATGGCCTCCTTGCGGCGGCCGGTCGCGGCACCGGGTCCCGACGCGCTCGGGCGGCGCACCTGCGCGGCGGGGTCGGACGACTCGCTCGTGTAGCTGGTGGGAGCGTCGTCGTCGAAGCCGGCCTCGACGTCGGCCTCGTACGTGTCGGTGGACTGGGCCACGCGTTCTCCTTCTGTGCTGCCTGTCGGGCTTGCTGCGCTTACTGCGCGACCTGGGTGATCTCGTACGGCTGCGGCTGCTGGGCCTGGTGCGGGTGGTCGGGGCCGGCGTAGACCTTCAGCTTGCTCAGCTGGGCCCGGCCGATGGAGTTCTTGGGGAGCATCCCGCGCACGGCCTTCTCGACCGCCTTGGCCGGGTGCTTGTCGAGCATCTCGGCGTAGGTCCGCGACTTCAGGCCGCCGGGGTAGCCGGAGTGGCGGTAGGCGCGCTTCTGCTCCAGCTTCGCGCCGGTGAGCGCGACCTTGTCCGCGTTGACGATGACCACGAAGTCGCCCATGTCGACGTGCGGGGCGAACGTCGGCTTGTGCTTGCCGCGGAGCAGCACGGCCACCTGGCTCGCCAGCCGGCCGAGCACGACGTCCGTGGCGTCGATGACGAGCCACTGACGCTGCGCGTCGCCGGCCTTCGGGGTGTACGTACGCACGGTCATAGCCTTCGTTCGCAAGGTGGTCAGTCGGGATCCGCCGGGCTCGGACTGTGCACAGGGCTGTGCTCAGACCGGTGCTCGCGGCGACCCTTGAGAGTACCCGTGGCCTGCTCAGAGGGTCAAAACGCGTCCTGCGGGCGACCCCGGTGCCCACCCGACCGTGCTCAGCCGGCCCCCTCACCGGTCTGTGTCACCGTTCTCGGGCGACCCGGCCCTCGTCCCAGACCGGCTCCGGCGCCTCGTAGACCTCACCATCGGCACCGAACACCAGGAACCGGTCGAAACCACGCGCGAACCAGCGGTCGTGGGTGACGGCCAGCACCGTGCCCTCGAAGCGCTCCAGGCCGGCCTCGAGCGCCTCCGCCGAGTGCAGGTCGAGGTTGTCGGTCGGCTCGTCGAGCAGCAGCATCGTCGCGCCGGACAGCTCGAGCAGCAGGATCTGCAGCCGGGCCTGCTGACCGCCGGACAGCGAGTCGAAGGTCTGCTCGCTGGCCCCGGCCAGCTCGTACCGGTCCAGGGCCCGGGCGGCCAGCTCGCGGCCCATGCCGTCCCGGTGCTCGTCCCCCCGGTGCAGGATCTCCAGCAACGTGCGACCGCCGAGCTCGGCGTGCTCGTGGGTCTGGGCGAACCAGCCGGGCCGCACCCGGGCTCCGAGCCGGGCGACTCCGCTGTGCGCGACCGGCGGGATGTCCAGGTCCTCGACCGGGCGGTGCTCTCGGTCCGGGTCGCTCCCGCCGCGGGCCAGCAGGCGCAGGAAGTGCGATTTGCCGGAGCCGTTGGAGCCGAGCACCGCTACCCGCTCGCCGTACCAGACCTCCAGGTCGAACGGGCGCATCAGCCCGGAGAGCTCCACCTGCTGGCAGACGAGCGCTCGCTTGCCGGTCCGCCCGCCGCGCAGGCGCATCTTCACGTTCTGCTCGCGCGGCCGCTCCTCCGGCGGGCCGATCTCGTCGAACTTGGCCAACCGGGTCTCGGCCGCCTGCAGGCGGCTGGCCATGCCGTCGTTGTACGACGCCTTCTGCCGGTACATGAGCACCAGCGCCTTGAGCTTGGCCCGCTCCTCGTCCCAGCGCCGGCGCAGCTCCTCCAGCCGCAGGATCCGCTCCTCACGAGCCTGGT
>JBJMHS010000087.1:0-24287 GCA_045807245.1 Actinomycetales bacterium | reverse complement strand
GGCACGAGGCGCGGCCCGCTGTCGTCCTCGTGGTCGGGGTCAACGGCACCGGCAAGACCACGACCATCGGCAAGCTGGCGCGCGTGCTGGTCGCCGAGAACGAGAGCGTCGTGCTGGGCGCTGCGGACACGTTCCGGGCCGCCGCGGCGGACCAGCTGGAGACTTGGGGCGCGCGGGTCGGAGTGCCGACGGTCCGGTCGGACCGGGACGGCTCCGACCCGGCGGCAGTGGCCTTCGACGCTGTACAGACCGGGATCGACGACGGCGCGGACGTGGTGCTGATCGACACGGCGGGACGGCTGCAGAACAAGGCCGGCCTGATGGACGAGCTGGGCAAGGTCAAGCGCGTGATCGAGCGGCATGGCCCGGTCGACGAGGTGCTGCTCGTCCTGGACGCGACCACCGGTCAGAACGGCCTGCGCCAGGCCAAGGTGTTCGCCGAGGTCGTCGACGTCACCGGCATCGTGCTGACCAAGCTGGACGGTACGGCCAAGGGCGGCATCGTCGTCGCGGTGCAACGCGAGCTCGGCGTGCCGGTGAAGCTGGTCGGCCTCGGCGAAGGCCCGGACGACCTCGCGCCGTTCGACGCCGAGACGTTCGTGGCCGCGCTGCTCGACTGACCGACGCGGTCTGCGTAGCACCTTCGGACCGAGTCGCATCGTCCGTTCGGCCACAACCGCTCGGTTGCTCTCGACCGTGGCCGGGGTGAGGCGATGTGCTAGCCAGATGTCGTCCGAGCCAGATCTGATGCAGGTCCCCTACGCGAGCGTCGGCGACCCTGACGGCGCCGGCGCGTCGCAGGTGCGGACGAAGAGCGGCTGGGGCCCGGTAGTCCTGATGATCGTGCTCGCGGCCACCCTCCTGCTCGGGTACGCCGGCTACAAGGTCGCGACGCACTACCTGTTCCCGACGAGCCCGTACAGCGCCCGCCACGCCGCGACCAGCGCCGAGACGACGGTCGTCTTCCCGCGCCAGATCGGCCACCTGACGCGCGTCGACAGTGGTTTCGAGACGCAGCGCGCGCAGATGGCCTCGGTGCTGCCGAAGGGCTTCGAGGCCAGGCTCGCGGGCTACAGCCGGGCCGGCGGCCTGGAGGCGGTCGTCGGTGCAGCTGCGGTGCACCTTGACACGCGCGGCGAGGCCACGGAGATGAAGGAGTTCGCGGACTCCTTGCACAAGAGAGGTGGACGGCTGACGCCGGTGAACGCCGGTCCGATGGGCGGCCAGATGTCCTGCGGAACCTTGCCTATCGAGTCGACGACCGTGACGGTGTGCGCGTACGTCGACCGCGGCGCCGAGGGCCTGGTCATGGTCACCGCTCGCGGCCAGGCGGGCCGGACCGAAGTCCTGGCGATCCGCAAGGCGGTCGAGCACCGCCTGTCCTGACCCGGGCACTTCGGTTGAGCTCCTGGACGGAGTCCAGACCGAACCACTACGGTTTCGCTGCCCTGGGCCGCCAGGCGGGCGTCGAGTGCAGGGGGTAGCAGGTGCGAAATGAAGGTCTCGCCGTGCGACACCGGGTCGGACTGGCGCTCGCCACCGCCCTCGTCATGGGGTCCGTCGTGGCGACGCCGGGTCAGCCTGGCGCGGTCGCGGCGGCCGCAGCAGTGGCGCCGGTGTCGCATCCGGGCGTGTTCCACGCCATCGCGCCCGCCCGCTTCCTCTACACCACAGCGCCGGCCGGCGCGACCGTCACGTTCACGGCCGTCGGGAAGTACGGGATCCCTGCCTCCGGAGTCGGGGCGGTCGTCGTCAACCTCACCGTCGCATCGCCGCAGCGCGGCGGCTACCTGACGGCGTACCCCTTCGGCACAACTCGGCCACGCACCTCCAACCTGAACTTCACGACCGGGCACACGGTTCCCAACCTCGCGGTGGTGCCGGTCGGGAGCGGCGGCAAGATCAGCCTCTACAACTCCTCCGCTGGGTCGGCGCGCCTCATCGCTGACATCTCCGGCTACTACGAGTCGGGTACCCCCACGGACCCGGGTGCACTGCAGTCACTCGCCCCGGCGCGCATCCTCGACACGGCCATCGACCTCGGCGCGCCGGCCTCGTCCGCGGCTGCCCGCCACACCGCCAGTGTGGCTGTCGCCGGTCAAGGAGGTGTGCCGGCGACCGGCGTCTCGGCCGTCGTCATGAACGTGACCGCGGCCGCGCCTCAGGCGTCCGGGTACCTCACGACGTTCCCGACCGGCACCACCCGGCCGGTCACCTCGACCCTCAACTTCCCGGCCGGGCGCACCGTCGCGAACCTGACCGCCCTCAAGCTCGGCGCAGGTGGCAGTGTCGACTTCTACAACGGCTCCGACGGGTCCGTCCGGCTGGTCGCCGACGTCTTCGGGTACGTCCTGGGCGGGTCAGCCACGCGGAGCGGCACCTTCGTACCGTTGTCCCCGCAGCGGATCATGGATACGCGCACCGGCCTCGGGATCGCGCAGGCCATTCCTGCGCACGGCACACGTCTCCTCGACGTGAACGCCAAGGGCGGGCTGCCGCCGTACGGCGGAGCCGCCGTAGCGCTGAACGTGACCGTCACGGGTACGACATCGAGCGGCTACCTCACGGTGAGCCGCCAGGCCCAGCTCAACCCCTTGACGTCCAACCTGAACTTCACGGCACACCAGACCGTGGCCAACATGGTCATCGTGCGACCCGACGACGACGGACACATCGCGTTCATCAACGGCTCGGCCAACAGCATCTCGGTCATCGCCGACGTATCGGGGTCGTACATCCCCTGGCCGGCCGTGCATTTCCGCGGCTCGGAGAACATCAGCACGCTGGTCGGTACTGCGACCGCCGTGTCGTGTGCGTCGTCCACGTTCTGCATGGTCGGCACGGACAGGGCAACCGGCACCGTACTGACCCGAACGGCGGCCGGCTGGTCGTCTCCGGTGACGCTTCAGCTCGGACCCATCGTCGACATCTCCTGTGTCAGCAGCACGTTCTGCGTGGCCATCGACTGGGGGTTCGCCCAGGTGTTCAACGGCTCGTCGTGGTCACCGCCCGTCGAGATCGGCCAAGACCTGAAGTTCATCGGTTGCCTTACGACAACATTCTGCGTCGCCGCCGACCGCGGGCGGTCCGCGACCTACAACGGGACAACCTGGTCCAGCGCCGGTGACACCTCGGACTCGCCCAACGCGTTCCCTCCGGTCGCCGAGAGCTACACCTGCCCGTCGTCGACCTACTGCGCGGTCATGCGCTTCGACGGCTCGACCGACGAGTGGACGGGCACCCCCGGTGCGCAGTGGGTGCCGGCGGCTCCCGTGACCATGGTCGAGCCGCACATGGGATGCGCTTCCTCGTCCTTCTGTGTCGCTGCTGATGACAACGGGGACGTGGCGACGCGGGACGCCACCACATGGTCCGCGAACACGCACATCGCCCTCTCGGCAGACAACTTCACGTCGGTGATCTGCCGGTCGAGCACCTTCTGCCTGGTCACCGGTCAGTACTCACCGAACGCCTACACCTATGACGGCGAAGCGTGGACGCAGACGGCGAGCGACGCGATCAACCTCGGCCTGGTCTCGTGTGCCAGCACCGACTTCTGCCTGGCCGTCGAGGGCCACACGGCGGTCGTGGGCCGCGGGACCTGACCGGCTCGTAACGCCGGTTTCACCGGGGCAGGCGCTACGTCACACGCCTGTAACACGTCGCGTTGCGCCCTGTAACCGCGCCCGTCCATCGTGCTGGGCAGCGGTCGTCCCATCGTCGTGGCGCCGAACGACTGTCTCCTATCCCTGCCGATGACCAGCAGGGGACCGAAAGGATCCGGATGAACACCGGAGATACCGCTTGGGTGCTCGCCAGCGCCGCGCTGGTCCTCGTGATGACCCCGGGACTGGCCTTCTTCTACGGCGGCATGGTCCGCAGCAAGAACGTGCTCAACATGCTGATGATGAACTACATCACCATCGGCGTCGTCGGTGTGGTGTGGGTGCTGCTCGGGTACTCACTCGCCTTCGGTGACGGAGGCCGGTTCATCGGCGACTTCTCCCACGTCGGCCTGAAGGACACGATCGGCCAGCTCACCGGGGCCGAGGGCCACCAGATCCCGGTCCTCGCCTTCGTCATGTTCCAGGCGATGTTCGCGATCATCACACCGGCCCTGTTCACGGGGTCGATCGCGGACCGGATCAAGTTCGCGCCGTTCGTCGTGATCGTGGCCGTCTGGTCCCTGCTGGTGTACGCGCCCATCGCGCACTGGGTCTGGTCGGCCAACGGCTGGCTGTTCAGCCTGGGGGCCGAGGACTTCGCGGGGGGCACGGTCGTGCACGCCAACGCCGGTGCCGCCGGGCTCGCCCTCGCACTCGTGCTCGGCAAGCGCAAGGGCTGGCGCAAGGACCCCATGCGCCCGCACAACCTGCCCTTCGTACTGCTCGGTGCCGCGTTGCTCTGGTTCGGCTGGTTCGGCTTCAACGCAGGCTCTGCGCTCGCGGCCAACGACACCGCTGCCATCGCCTTCACCACGACGAACACGGCAACGGCAGCGGCGATGATCGGCTGGCTGATCACGGAGAAGTTCCGCGACGGTCACCCGACGACCCTGGGTGCCGCCTCGGGTGCGGTGGCCGGTCTGGTCGCCATCACCCCCGCCTGCGCGTTCGTCACGCCGGTCGGCTCGATCTTCGTCGGGCTCATTGCAGGGGCGGTCTGCTGCCTGGCGACGGGCATCAAGTTCAGGTTCGGCTTCGACGACGCGCTGGACGTCGTCGGCGTCCACCTGGTCGGAGGGGTCCTGGGTGCGCTGCTGATCGGCTTCCTGGGCGCGGCGGTGACGGGCATCGGTGCGGACGGCCTGTTCTACGGCGGCGGCCTGACCCAGATGGGCAAGCAGTGCGCCGCGGTCGGCGCGTCGGTGGCCTACTCCTTCGTGGCGACGTTCATCATCGCCAAGGTGGTCGGTCTGCTGATGGGTGGCCTGCGGGTCAGCGAGGATGTCGAGGCCGAGGGTCTGGACGTCAACCTCCACGCGGAGAGCGCCTACGACTTCTCGCCGGTCGGCGGCGGGTCGCTGCGCCAGAGCTCTGCACCAGCCGGCGCTTCGGTGCGCAGCGAGGAAGGAGTGTCCGCATGAAGCTGGTCACGGCGATCATCAAGCCGCACAAGCTCGAGGACGTGAAGACCGCCCTGGAGGCGTTCGGTGCGCAGGGCATGACGGTGTCCGAGGCCAGCGGCTACGGCCGTCAGCGCGGGCACACGGAGGTGTACCGCGGTGCGGAGTACACCGTCGACCTTGTGCCCAAGGTCCGGTTGGAGGTGCTGGTCGACGACTCCGACGCGGCCGACGTCGTCGACATCATCGTCAAGAGCGCGCAGACCGGCCGGATCGGGGACGGCAAGGTCTGGACCGTGCCGGTGGACCACGTCGTACGCGTCCGGACCGGGGAGAACGGGCTGGACGCACTCTGACCGACCACAGCACACCAGAACGGCGTGACCTGCGAGCCGAACGGCTCGCGCTGGCGGGCCGCTCCGGCACGTGGGACCACGTTGCCGGTGCGGCCCGCCGCCGCGCGCTCGCCGGCCTGGTCGAGTCCTGGCTCAGTGGGCTGTGGTCGGCGGCCTGGTCCGACCGTGAGCCGGTGTCCGGTGTCGCACTCGCCGCGGTGGGCAGCCTCGCTCGCGGGGACGCCGGCCCCGCGAGCGACCTGGACCTGGTGCTGCTGCACGACGGGCACGCGCTGCCCGCTGCCGATCTGTCCGAGCTGGCGGACCGGCTCTGGTACCCGGTCTGGGACGCCCAGCTGCGGCTCGACCACTCCGTCCGTACGCCGGCCCAGTGCCGCGACGTCGCCGGAGCCGACCTGTCGGCTGGGGTGGGGCTGCTCGACCTGCGGGTCGTCTGTGGCGACGCGGACCTGGTGGCCGCCACGCGGGCCCGGCTGCTGGAGGACTGGCGGGCCGCGGCGCGCCGGCGGATGCCGGAGCTGCTCGACGTCCTGGCCGAGCGGTCCGCGCGCCACGGCGACGCGGCGTACCTGTTGGAACCCGACCTGAAGGAGAGCCGCGGCGGGCTGCGGGACGTCACGGTGCTGCGCGCGCTGGCTGCCACGTGGTTGGCCGACTGGCCGCACGGACCGGTCGACGCGGCGTACCTGCGGCTGCTCGACGTCCGCGACGCCCTGCACACCGTGACCGGTCGGCCGGGCGAGAAGCTCCTCCTCTCCGAGCAGGACACGGTCGCCGGCCTGCTTCAGCTGGCCGATGCGGACGCGCTGCTCACGCGGGTGAGCGAGGCCGCGCGGACGGTCGCCTACGCGGTCGACACGACGGTACGGCGAGCCCGCCAGGCGGTCCCCACCCGCCGGCTGCGGCGCGGCCCACGCCGGCCGCAGCTGCGCCCGCTCGGTCACGGGCTGGTCGAGCACGACGGCGAGGTGGTCCTCGGACCGGGCGTGGATCCGGTCGACGACCCCGTCCTGCCCCTCCGGGCGGCCGCGACCGCCGCCCGGCACGGCCTGCCGCTGTCGCCGGTGACGGTCCAGAACCTGGTGTCGCACTGCCCGCCACTGCCCGCGCCATGGCCCGCCGCGGCGCGGGACGCGTTGCTCGAGCTGCTGGCCAGTGGCGCTGCCCAGGTCGGCGTCTGGGAGGCCTGCGACCAGGCCGGGCTGGTCGTCGGCTGGCTGCCCGAGTGGAGCGGGGTGCGCTCACGTCCGCAACGCAACGCGGTGCACCGGCACACGGTGGACCGGCACCAGGTGCAGGCCGTGGTCGAGGCCGAGCGGTTCCTGCGCGACGTCGATCGCCCGGACCTGCTGCTGCTCTCCGCGCTGTTGCACGACCTCGGCAAGGTGCCGGGAACGGCCGACCACTCGGCAACGGGCGCTCCGCTCGCGCGCGCTGTCGTGGACCGGATGGGACTCCTGGCGCAGGATGCCGCCGTCGTCGAGACGCTCGTCCGCGAGCACCTGACACTGGTCGACCTCGCCACCCGCCGGGACCCGGACGACCCGCGAACCGTGCAGGAGCTGGTCGACGCCGTCCACGGCCGGCGTGACCAGCTCGACCTGCTGCGCTGCCTGACCGAGGCCGATGCGCGCGCGGCAGGAGGTCCGGCCTGGACGCCCTGGCGCGCGCGGTTGGTGAGCGACCTGACCGAGCGGGCCCGGATCGCACTCGGCGGTCAGCCGCCGCCCGACCCCGCACCGCTCTCGCCGGACGAGCAGAACCTGGCCCGCGCCGCGCGCGCGGGCGGTGAGGAGCAGGTCAGCGTGCACCACCTGGACGGCCTTCACGCCGTGACGGTGGTCGCCCCAGACCGGCTCGGCCTGTTCGCCGACACGGCGGGCCTGCTCGCCACGCACGGCCTGACCGTTCGCTCGGCGCTGGTCCGCACCGTCGACGGGCTGGCCGTCGACACGTGGTGGGTCGACGCGCCGTACGGCGAACCGCCGGCTGCCGCCACGCTGCTGCTCGGACTGCAGCGGCTGGCCGCCGGTGACGTGACGGTGCTGGACCGGCTGGCCCGACGGGATGCCGCGGTCCGCAGTCGGGCTGCCGCCCCGCGTTCGGTCGCGGCCCAGATCGCCGGGGACGCCCGCGCCGTGCTCGTCACCGGTGCGTCGGAACGGGCCACGGTCGTCGAGGTCCGCGCCCCGGACCGCCCCGCCCTGCTGCATGCGCTCGGCCGCTCGCTGGCCGGGCTGGGCGTGGACGTCCGGTCGGCCCACGTGGCGACCCACGCCGGCCAGGCCGTCGACACGCTCTACTTGGCCGAGCCGGACGGCGCCCCCCTGTCACCGCCCCGGGTGGGGGAGGCGCTGAACGCCGTCATCGCCGCGTGTGAACCCGCCACGGAACCTGCCACCGAGCCCGCCACCGAGCCCGCCACCGAGCCCGCCACCGAGCCGTCGGCGGTCTCGACTCCGTAGCCCCGCCTCCTCGTCGTTACCCTTGACCCCGTGTTCGCCTCCCTCTCCGACCGGCTCACCGCAACCCTCAAGAACCTGCGGACGAAGGGCCGGCTGTCCGAGCAGGACATCGCCGCCACCGTGCGCGAGATCCGGCTGGCCCTGCTCGACGCCGATGTCGCGCTGCCGGTCGTGCGCGAGTTCACCGAGACGGTGCGGGAGCAGGCGGTCGGCGCCGCGTCCAGCGGGGCGCTCAACCCGGCCCAGCAGGTCGTCAAGATCGTCCACGACGAGCTCGTCACGGTGCTGGGTGGCCAGACCCGCCGGCTGGCGTTCGCGAAGACGCCACCGACCGTGATCATGCTGGCCGGGCTCCAGGGGTCCGGCAAGACCACGCTCGCGGGCAAGCTCGCCCGCTGGCTGCGGTCCGAAGGTCACACCCCGCTGCTCGTCGCCGCCGACCTCCAGCGCCCCAACGCGGTGACCCAGCTGCAGATCGTCGGGGAGCGCGCCGGGGCGACCGTGTTCGCGCCGGAGCCGGGCAACGTCAGCGGCAGCGACGACGGCGTGCGTTCGTTCGGCGACCCGGTCCGCGTGGCGAGCGACGGCCTGGCCAAAGCGCGGGCGGACCAGTACGACGTCGTCATCGTCGACACCGCGGGCCGGCTCGGCGTCGACGCCGAGCTGATGCAGCAGGCGGCCGACATCCGCGCCGCCGTGTCTCCCGACGAGGTCCTGTTCGTCGTCGACGCGATGATCGGGCAGGACGCCGTGACGACGGCGCAGGCCTTCATGGAAGGCGTCGGCTTCACCGGCGTCGTCCTCACCAAGCTGGACGGCGACGCGCGAGGCGGTGCCGCGTTGTCCGTCCGCACCGTCACTGGCCAGCCGATCATGTTCGCGTCGACCGGGGAGAAGCTCGAGGACTTCGAGACCTTCCACCCCGACCGGATGGCCTCGCGCATCCTCGACATGGGTGACGTCCTGACCCTGATCGAGCAGGCGGAGCGCGCGTTCGACCGTGAGCAGGCCGAACAGATGGCCCGCAAGCTGGTCGCCGAGGAGGATTTCACCTTCGACGACTTCCTGGCCCAGATGGCGGCCGTGAAGCAGATGGGCTCGCTCAAGAAGATGCTGGGCATGATGCCGGGCATGGCCGGGCTGCGGGAGCAGCTCGACAACCTCGACGAGCGCGAGTTCGACCGGGCCGAGGCGATGGTCCGCTCGATGACACCGCAGGAACGCGCGCACCCGAAGCTGCTCAACGGCTCGCGCCGGGCCCGGATCGCCCGAGGCGCCGGCCGGACCGTCGCCGACGTCAACGACCTGGTCGAGCGCCTGGCCGGCGCACAGAAGATGATGAAGCAGCTGCGCCGTGGCGGTGGCCTGCCCGGACTGCCCGGCATGGGCGGCCTCGGCGGAGCTGCGGGTCTGAGTGGACCCGGGCGCAAGGCCAAGGGCAAGGGCAAGAAGCGCACCTCGGGTCGCAGCGGCAACCCCGCGAAGCGTGCCGAGCAGGAGCGCGCCGCCGCCGAGCGCACTGACCAGCGCACGGAGCAGAGCATCGACCGCGCGCTCGGCAGCGCGTTCGGTCCCGGGGCAGCTGCCGCCGGGAGCCAGGGCGGCGACGGCGGCGCTCCCGACGAGGTCGACCCGTCGACCGTGTCGTTGCCCCCCGGCTTCGACAAGTTCCTCGGCAGGTGAGCCCGGTCCTGCGCCTGGCCGGCCCGGTGCTGGTCGGCCCGGACGACGAGCGTGGCCCAGCCTGGGTCGTCGACGGCCGGATCACCTACGACCGGCCGACCGGCAGCGCCGGCTCCGGCAGCGCCGTGGAGACGATCGAGGGCTGGGTGCTGCCCGGACTGGTCGACGCGCACTGTCACATCGGTCTCGGCCCGCACGGCGCCGTCGACAACGCGACGAGCGAGCGGCAGGCCCTCGACGAGCGTGCAGCCGGCGCGCTGCTCCTGCGTGATGCCGGCTCGCCGGCCGACACCCGCTGGGTCCAGGAGCGGGAGGACCTGCCGCGACTGGTCCGGGCCGGTCGACATCTCGCGCGCCCGCGGCGGTACCTCCGCGGCTTCGCCCACGAGATCGAACCGGACCAGCTCGCATCCTTCGTCACCCAGGAGGCGCGCAGCGGCGACGGCTGGGTCAAGCTGGTCGGCGACTGGATCGACCGCGAGGTCGGCGACCTCGCACCCTGCTGGCCGCGGTGGGCGCTCGAGGACGCGATGGCCGCAGCCCACGAGCACGGCGCCCGGGTCACCGCGCACTGCTTCGGTGAGGAGTGCCTCACCGACCTGGTCGAGGCCGGCATCGACTGCATCGAGCACGGCACCGGGCTCACGGCTGACACCATCCCGCTGCTGGCCGACCGCGGCGTACCGATCGTGCCAACCCTGGTCAACATCGCGTCGTTCCCGTCCATCGCCGAGGCTGCGCAGGCCCGGTTCCCGGCGTACGCGGATCGCATGCGCGCACTGCACGCCCGGCGCCACGACACCGTCGCGCAGGCGCACGACGCCGGCATCCCGGTGTTCGTCGGCACCGATGCGGGGGGCTCGCTGGCGCACGGGCTGGTCGCCGCCGAGGTCGCCGAGCTCAGGACGAGTGGGCTGACCGCCGTGGACGCACTCGACGCCGCCTGCTGGTCGGCCCGTCGCTGGCTCGGCTGGCCCGGACTGGACGAGGGCGACGCCGCCGACCTGGTCGTCTACCCGGCCGACCCGCGGGTCGACCCGGCCGTGCTGGCCCACCCGCGAGCGGTCGTGCTGCGCGGCGTCGTGCGATGACCGACTGGCCGGCGGAGCCGCCTGAGCTGGCCGCCGCCGGCGCGCACGTCCACGTCCGGACCGTCCGGGCCGAGGACATCGAGCCCTACCGGCAGGCGGTCCAGCTGTCGGCGGACCGCCTGCGCCGATGGAACCCGGTGAGCCCGGACGACCTCGGCCGCCACCTCGTCGCGCAGTCGCCGGACTACCGGACCTTCATGGTCCTGGCCAACGAGCCAGAGGCCGGCCAACCGCTGGTGGGTCGAGCGAACCTGACGAACGCGGTACGGGGTCGGTTCCGTTCTGTCGCAATGGGATACGACGCGTACGACCCGTATGCCGGCCGCGGCTGGTTCGGCGAGGGACTGCGGCTCGTACTCGACCTGGCTCTCCGCGACGAGGCGGACGGCGGCATGGGGCTGCACCGCGTCGAGGCCAACGTGCAGCCGGGCAACGTCGCGTCGGCGGGGCTGCTCCGCTCGCTGGGGCTGCGCCACGAGGGCTACTCGCCCCGATATCTCTACCTCGCGGACAGCGAGGGTGTCGAGCGCTGGCGCGATCACCACCGCTATGCGATCACACGGGAGGAGTGGCCCGGCCGGCCGTACGCCGAGCCAAGCCCACGCCCGATCGCGCTGTGGCTGCTCGGCGGTCAGACCCAGCAGGGCGCGAAGCTCGGCCGGCACGTGTCGCACGCCCTGGCTCTGCCGCTCCTGTCTGCGAGCCAGGCCGGCCTGGCGGACATCATCCGCGACAGCCCGGCCGGAGCCGTCGTCCTGGCTCCGTCTGACGCCGAGGCACTTCCCGTCGACGTCGCGGCTGCGGCAGCGTTCACCGTGTGGAGCGTCGACCAGCTGGCTGCCGCCCATGGCGTCGCGCCCGGTGCAGCGTGGCGGCCGAGGGACATGGAGCGTGTCGTGCTCGCGTTGCGTGCCCTGCCTCTTGGAGTCGACCGCGACAGCGGCTAGTGGAGCACTCGGAACCAGAGGTTCGTCGAGTGTTCGGAGTGGGTCAGCCTGATCCGCTCCAGGCGGACGGCCCGGCCGCCCCTGACATCGAACAGCCGGACGCCGTCCCCCAGGAACACCGGCACGATGCCGACCAGGATCTCGTCCACGAACCCGGCCTCCAAGCACTGGCGCGCGACGTCGGCGCCCAGGATGCTCACGTACTTGTCACCCGCCGCCGCTGTGGCGGTGAGCACCGCCTCGTGAAGGTCCGACACGAAGGTCGTGTGCGGCACCGGCGCCTCGGGCCGGCGATGAGTCAACACGACGATGGGCCCCGACCAGGTGCCGCCGAACGCGCCTTCCTGTTCCGTCCCGCGGTTCGGGTCGTCCCCGTCGTGCGTGCGCCGGCCCACCAGCAGGGCGCCGACGTCGCCCACGAGGGCGTCGACCGCAGGGTCCGGACCCTGGTACGGCGTCAGCCAGTGCATGTCACCGCCCGGACCGGCGATGAAACCGTCCAGGGACATCGAGGCCGAGTACAGGACCGTCGCCATGGCCCGGAGTCTGCCGGACCCGGTCAGGCCCGCAACCGCACGGACAGGCAGGTGACGCAGCCCTCGAGCTTCTCGAACTCGCTGATCCCGACCACGACGGGCGTGTAGCCGAGGTCGGCGAGCAGGCCGGCCGAGCGCGGCGCCGAGTCCGACATGAGCAGGCGGCCCTCACCGAGGTCCACGACGTGTGCGCCGCCCTCCTCGGGCATGGCCCGGAAGTGCGGGAAGAATCCCGGGTCGTCGACGACCGGCGGCCAGCCGACGATGGTGCCGTCCGGCAGAGCCGTGACGGCGGACTTCAGATGCAGCGCCATCGTGACCGGGACGGCCGTGACGAGCGCGCCCAGCGGCGCCAGGGTCTCCCGCAGCGCCGCGATGCCGGCCGGGTCCGTGCGGCCGCTGCGGCCGACGTACACCCGGTTGCCCACCCTGAGGACGTCACCGCCGTCGAGCGACCCGCCCGGCAGGTCGACGATGCGCAACCCCAGACCGTCGAGAGCGGCCCGCGTGCCCTGAGTCTCCGGCCGGCGCTGCGGCGCGCCGGGCCGGGTGACCACCGCCGTGTCGCCGTACACGATCACCGTGTCCTCGACGAAGACCGAGTCCGGACACTCCGCCGCGGGCGCGACGTCGATGCGCTCCCAGCCGCACGACTCCAGAGCACCGACGTACGACGCCCACTGCCGTTGGGCCAGATCGACGTCGACCGCCGTGCGGTCCAGGTGCGTCAGCAGGCCTTCGGCCAGGCGAGGGGACGGGCGGCGGACGAGGGCGCGGTTCCCGGTGAGCACCGGCCCAGTCTGCCGCCAGCACGCTGAGTCACCAGCCGTGACCGCTCGCGCTCAAGCCGCGCACACGGGTCTCGATCATGTCTCGCTGGCTGGAAACCACCGCGGGCAGGCCTGGGCTATGTCTACTATTCCTAGTGACCCAATAGGAATTACTAGTGACGGATGGTTTCCGTCGCTTCAGGCACAGGAGAGAAACCCTTCATGAACCCTCGTACCTCTCGTCGCAAGCTGACCAGTGCCGCGGTGTCCATCGCCGCGGTCGCAGCACTCGCGCTGTCCGCGTGCGGCGGTTCGTCGACCGGCGCCCCCGCGGGCAGCAACTCCCCGAACGTCAAGCTGTCGCTCGTCGCGTACTCCGTCCCGCAGGCCGCGTACGCCAAGCTGATCGCCGCGTTCCAGAAGACGTCGGCCGGGAAGAACATCCAGTTCACCCAGTCGTACGGCGCATCGGGTGACCAGAGCCGTGCGGTCGCCGCGGGCCTGAAGGCCGACGTGGTGAACTTCGCCCTCGCGTCCGACGTCACCCGCCTGGTGAAGGCTGGCCTGGTCGACGCGAGCTGGACCGCCGGCCCGACCAAGGGCATCGTGACCGACTCGGTCGTGGTCATCGGCACCCGCAAGGGCAACCCGAAGGGCATCAAGACCTGGGACGACCTGACCAAGCCCGGTGTCCAGGTCATCACGCCGAACCCGTTCACGTCCGGCGGTGCCCGCTGGAACATCCTCGCCGGCTACGCGGCGAAGTCGAACGGCGGTCAGGACGACGCCGCCGGCATGGACTACCTGTCCAAGCTGTTCAGCAACGTCCCGGTGCAGGACGACAGCGCACGCAAGGCGCTGCAGACCTTCGCCGGCGGCAAGGGCGACGCGGTCCTCGACTACGAGGACGACGTGCTCTTCGCCCAGAAGAACGGCCAGTCGATCGACTACACCGTCCCGGACCCGAACATCCTGATCGAGAACCCGATCGCGGTCACCAAGGACAGCGCGCACCCGGCCGAGGCCAAGGCGTTCGTCGACTTCCTGCTCTCGCCGGCCGCCCAGAAGATCTGGGCCGACAACGGGTTCCGCCCCGTCGTGCAGGTGGCAGGAACCAACTTCCCGCAGCCGTCGAAGCTCTACACGATCGCGGACCTCGGCGGATGGGACTCCGCGACCACCAAGTTCTTCGACCCGGAGAAGGGCGCGCTCGTCTCGATCGAGCAGAAGAAGGGCGTGGCCGTCAAGAAGTAGGCCCGCACCGCAGCACTACTCAACGGCACGACAACACGAGACAACACAAGAAGCAGGTGGACAACCAACCATGACAAGTCCAGTCGCGGCGCCACCCTCGGGTGACGCGCTGGATGCCTCGCAGGGCCCGCCGGTCGGCAACGACCGGCGGGCGCCCGCGGAGGGCTCCCCCATGAAACGGCGCCGAAGCCGCCCCATCCGCCCGGCCTTCTCGATCGGGCTCGGCACCGCAGTCATCTACCTCTCGCTCATCGTCCTCATCCCGCTCGCGGCGGTGGTGTGGACCGGCACGAAGGGTGGCTGGGACACGTTCTGGTCCGCGGTCAGCAGCCCGGACGCCAAGTCCGCTCTCGTCCTCACGGTCTCGATCGCCGCAGTGGTCACGGTGGTCAACTGCGTGATGGGCACCCTGATCGCCTGGGTCCTCGTCCGGGACCGGTTCGTCGGCCGGACCGCCATCGACGCGATCATCGACCTGCCGTTGGTCCTGCCGACCATCGTCGCCGGCCTGGTGCTGCTGTCGCTGTACGGCCCGTCCAGCCCGGTGCACGTCGACCTGGCGTACCGCCGGATCGGCGTCGGCCTGGCGCTGCTCTTCGTGACGATGCCGTTCGTCGTGCGGACCGTTCAGCCGGTGCTTGGCGAGCTGGACAAGGACATGGAGCAGGCGGCGGCATCGCTCGGCGCCAGCCCATGGCTGACCTTCCGCCGGATCATCCTGCCGAACATCGCGCCCGCGATCGCGGCCGGCGCCGCACTGGCCTTCACCCGAGCTATCGCCGAGTTCGGGGCGACCGTCCTGATCTCGGGAAACATCCCGCTCAAGACGCAGGTGGCCTCGGTCCAGATCTTCGGCCAGATCGAGGGCGACAACACGCCGGCCGCGGCCGCCGTGTCGACCGTCCTGCTGGTCGTCGCGCTCGTGGTCCTGCTGCTGATGAGCCTCGTGCAACGCTGGGCAGGCCGTCGTGACTAACGCCACTGCCACCGCGGAGAACGCGGAGAACGCCGCGCACGCGGACCCGGCTGCCGACACCACGCTGCCCAAGTCCTCGAGGTCCGCCAAGCCCGGCGTGCAGCTGGTCGGCACCTCGCGCGGCTCCCGGGTCACGTTGCGCAGCATCGCTCTCGGGTACCTCGCGCTCCTGCTCGCGCTGCCGCTGGCCCTCGTGCTGTGGCGCACCTTCGAGCACGGCCTGGGCCCCTTCTTCGACGCGCTGAAGCAGCCCGATGCCCTACACGCGCTGAAGGTCACGCTCGAGGTGAGCGTCCTGGCGGTGATCCTCAACACGGTCTTCGGTGTCGGGGTGTCGCTGATCCTGGTGCGGCACCGCTTTCCCGGCCGCCGGCTGCTGGACGCGCTGATCGACCTGCCGGTGGCGGTCTCACCGGTCGTGACCGGCCTGGCGCTGATCCTGGTCTACGGACGGTTCGCCACGATCGGTGGCTGGCTCGAGGACCACGGCATCCAGATCATCTTCAGCCTGCCCGGCATGGTCATGGCGACCGTGTTCGTGTCGCTGCCACTCGTCGTACGGTCGATCGCGCCGGTGCTCGAGGAGCTCGGTGACGAGCAGGAGCAAGCCGCGAGAACCCTTGGTGCGACTGCGGTTCAGACGTTCAAGCGGATCACGCTGCCGTCGATCTCCGGCGCGCTCGGCTACGGCATCGTGCTGTGCCTCGCCCGCGCGATCGGCGAGTACGGCGCCGTGGCTGTCGTCTCCGGACGGCTGGTCGGGCAGACGCAGACGCTGCCGTTGTACGTCCAGGAGCGGTTCGAGAACTTCGACCAGACGTCGGCGTTCGCGGTCGCCACCTTGCTCGCGGTCATCGCGGGCGTTGCCCTCTTGCTCTCGAAGTTCTTGCGTCCCAAGGAGTCCCGCTGATGGCTATCCAAGTTCGTGGCATCAACAAGTCGTTCGGCACCACACCCGTCCTCGAGAACATCGACCTCGACGTCCAGTCCGGTGCGCTGACCGCGCTGCTCGGCCCGAGTGGCGGTGGCAAGTCAACGCTGCTGCGGATCATCGCCGGGCTCGAGACGCCGGACACGGGCACCGTCAGCATCCTCGGCCAGGAGTCGACGTTCCTGCCTCCTCAGCGGCGCAATGTGGGCTTCGTGTTCCAGCACTACGCGGCGTTCAAGCACCTCAGCGTGTTCCGCAACGTCGCCTTCGGGCTCGAAGTCCGCAAGAAGAGCAAGGAAGAGATCCGCACGCGGGTCATGGAGCTGCTCGAGCTCGTGCACCTCGACCAGTTCGCCGAGCGGCTGCCCTCGCAGCTGTCCGGCGGTCAGCGTCAGCGCATGGCGCTGGCCCGGGCCCTCGCGGTCGAGCCGGACGTGCTGCTCCTGGACGAGCCGTTCGGTGCGCTCGACGCGCAGGTGCGCAAGGAGCTCCGGGCCTGGCTGCGCCGACTGCACGACGAGGTCCACGTGACGACGGTGTTCGTGACGCACGACCAGGAGGAGGCCATCGAGATCTCCGACGACGTCGTCGTGCTGGCCGGCGGCCGCATCGTCCAGTCCGGCGCACCCGCTGCGCTGTACGACCATCCGAAGGACGAGTTCGTCATGCGCTTCCTCGGTCCGGTCACGCAGCTCGGTGGCCAGCTGGTCCGCCCGCACGACCTCGAGCTGTCGCTGACCCGGACGACGGACGCTGTGCCGGCGACAGTCCGCCGGATCGTGAAGCTCGGCTTCGAGGTACGGGTGGACCTGCAGGAGGCCAGCGGTCGCGAGATGTCCGCGCAGCTCACTCGCGCCTCGTCCGCCCAGCTCGACCTCGCGCCCGGGCGTGAGGTGTTCGTGAGGCTCACGCCTGGAGCGCGCTCCTTGCAGCTCGCCAGCTGAGCCGTCGGTCCGGCGGACGCCGTCCGCCGTACCGCTGCAGACGACCGGCCCGTGCCGTGACGAGGGTGCGTCGCGGGCCGGTCCGCAGCGTTTCCAGACGCTGCGATGCCAGGATGAGCCCCGTGGACATCCCCGCGAAGTCTGACTACGCGGTCCGCGCGATGCTGGCCCTGGCCGACCTCACGGCCGAGGACCCGGACAGCCTGGCCACGGTCGAGCAGCTGGCCGACCAGCAAGGGCTCCCGCGCAAGTTCCTCGAAGCCATCCTGCGCGACCTGCGCCGGTCGGGGCTGGTCCGGACGCGGCGGGGCGCGCACGGGGGCTACTCCCTCGCCGCCGCGCCGACGAACATCACGATCGGCATGATCCTGCGCGCCGTGGACGGACCGCTGGCCGAGGTGCGCGGACTGCGTCCGCACGAGACGAGCTACCTCGGAGCGGCGGAGCACCTGCCCACCGTGTGGGTCGCGGTCCGGGCCGCGCTGCGCGACGTCCTGGACACGACGACGGTCGAGCAGGTGCGCACCGGCCGGCTCTCGGCGCGCGTTCGGCGACTGGCCGAGGCGCCGGACGCCTGGGAGAGCCGTTGACGGTCCCGACGCCATGGCTGGACGTCTTCGTCGACGTCCCTCCCGCCGTCGCGGCCGACGTCCGGGCCTTCTGGTCCGCGGTCACAGGCTGGCCCGAGTCGACCCCTCGTGGCGACCGGGGCCAGTTCCGCAGCCTGTTGCCGCCGGCCGGGCGGGCTTGCCTGCGGGTCCAGGAGCTGGCCGAAGGACCTCGGGTACACGTGGACCTGATCAGCCAGGACCAGGCGGCGGACGGAGCCCGGCTGGAGAGCTTGGGCGCCACCCGGGTGATGACCATCGAGGAGATGCCGATCCTGCGTTCGCCGGGCGGCCAGATCCTCTGCGTAGTCCGCGACGACGAACCCCGGCCCGGCATCCCACGAGAGCGGCGCGCCGCGACCTGGCCCCGCGGTCACCGCAGCCGGGTCACTCACGTGTGTCTTGACGTGTCCCCCGAGGCGTACGACGCGGAGCTGGCCTTCTGGGCCGCTGCGACCGGCTGGTCGCCGGACCCGGCGTCGCGTCCGGAGTTCACCTTCCTCACCCCACCGGACCCGGGCGCGGACGCAGCCCCGGCCCTGCGGCTGCTGCTCCAGCGGTTGGACCGGACGGGGGAGGGACCGGCTGCCCATCTCGACCTCGGCACCGACGACATCCCGGCCGAGGTGGCTCGGCTGGTCGACCTCGGCGCCGTCGACGAGGGCCCGGTAGCCACCTGGCACGTCCTGCGCGACCCGGTCGTCGGTCTGCCGTTCTGCGTGACCGACCAGATGCCCTGAGGACGGCGCGGCTTAGGTGTCTCGATGACCTCCACGATGATGGGATGACAAACTCAGAGGCTTGATTTTCCAATATCAAGGCTGTTACTCTGATCTCACTGAATCAATCCGTCGTCCTTGAGTCCGGCGGTTATGTGCCATCGCTCAAGGTCCAGGAGTCCTCATGTTCGTCATCACCGCCGACCAGAAGGACAGCCGCAGCGCGCCGGACCAGGTGCCCGCGGTCCTGCAGCTGCTGAACCGCCACCCGCTGGTGCGCCCGTTCGAGCGCACGGCCGGTGACGAGGTGCAGGGCCTGCTCGACGACCCGGCCGCGGTGGTGGCTGTCGTGGTGGCGCTCGTCCGGGCCGGATGGTGGGTCGGCGTCGGGGCCGGGACGGTCGAGCACCCCGTGCCGCCCAGCGCCCGGGCCGGCCGGGGTGAGGCCTACGTCGCGGCCCGCCGCGCCGTCGAGGCGGCCAAGTCGGCAGCCGGCGGCGTGGCGGTGTCGGGAGGCGAGGACACCGAGGGCGCCGCGTATGCCGAGCGTGCCGAAGCGGCGGCCTGGCTGCTGGCCGCGTTGCTGTCGCGGCGGACTCGGGCCGGCTGGGAGGTCGTCGACCTGATGGCGGCTGGTGCGAACGGCGTGGAGGCGGCCGCCAAGCTGGGCATCACACCGCAGGCCGTGAGCAGTCGGCTGCGGGTGGCAGGTTGGGCCGAGGAGCAGCGTGGACGCGCCCTGCTCACGTGGTTGGTCGGGCGCGCCGGAGGCGTGCAGGAGCCACGCCGGCCGAGGGAGGTCTGATGCTCGCGGCCGTGCTGACCGGCCTGGGGGCGGCGCTCGCCCTGCTGGCCACCCTGCTGCCCGGTGTCCGGCTGAACCGGCTCATCCCCGCGGGGCTGCTCGTCCTGCTCCTCGCCGGTGCAGCGACCGCCACAGCGTTCGGCTCCGCGCTCACCGGCCGCGCCCATGCGCTGGTGGTGATCCTGGCTCTCGTTGCGGCCGCGCTAGGCGGGAGCCAGGTCACCGGCGCCGTCTTCGAGCTCGTCGACACGGGACACGGCGACGACGTCATTGACATCGTCGGTGGCGGCGACGGCGATGAGAGCGCGGGCCAGCCGCAGGGCCTTCCGCCGGCCGAGGGTTCGCTGCGCTCGGCCGGGCGGATCCTGCGCGGTGGCATGTGGATCGGCGTGCTGGAGCGGCTGGCGGTGTTCGCGACCCTCGTCGCGCGCTGGCCGGAGGGCATCGCCGTGGTCCTCGCCGTGAAAGGTCTGGGGCGATATCCCGAGCTGCGCACGTGGCACCGGCCCGGGCTGGCCGAGCGCTTCATCATCGGCACACTGGTGAGCGGGTTATGGGCGGGTCTGTGCGCGTACGCCGCCGCCGGTCCGGCGCTGGGCTAGGAATCTGGCACACTGTCTGGCTGTACCCGTCCGGCACGGCCCTCTACCCGGGCCGGGCGTGTCCACAGCAGCCTTGTTCGCCCGTGTCCCCACCGGGCCGAGCCGGGCTCACCCAGCTGACACAGGAGTGACCACAACCGTGGCCGTCAAGATCCGTCTCAAGCGCCTGGGCAAGATCCGGGCGCCGCACTACCGCATCGTCGTCGCGGACTCGCGCACCAAGCGCGACGGCCGGGCGATCGAGGAGATCGGCAAGTACCAGCCGACCCAAGAGCCGTCCCTCATCGAGGTCGACTCCGCCCGCGCGCAGTACTGGCTCGGGGTGGGCGCGCAGCCGACCGAGCAGGTGCTCGCACTGCTCAAGATCACCGGGGACTGGCAGAAGTACAAGGGGCTGCCCGGGCAGGAAGGGACCCTGAGGGTCGCCGAGCCCAAGGCGGACAAGAAGGCTGTCTTCGAGGCCGCGGCCAAGGAGAGCGACGGCGACAAGGCGGCCGCCGGCGCCACGACGCCGAGGGCCCGCAAGGCGGCCAAGGCCGCGAGCGAGGAGCCGGCTCCGGCGCCTGCCGACCAGGCTGCTGCCGCGCCGGCCGACGAGCCGGCTGCTGCCGCGCCGGCCGACGAGCCGGCTGCTGCCGCGCCGGCCGACGAGCCGGCTGCTGCCGCGCCGGCCGACGAGGCTGCTGGTGCGTCGCCGGCGGACGAGCAGGGCGAGGCCTGACCCGTGCTCGAGGAGGCTCTCGAGCATCTGGTCCGAGGCATCGTCGAACATCCGGACGACGTGCTGGTCCGGCGCAAGAGCCTTCGCCGGGGCGAGCTGCTCGAGGTGCGGGTACACCCGGACGACCTCGGGCGGGTCATCGGCCGGTCCGGCCGTACCGCGAGCGCGCTGCGGACCGTCATCGGTGCCCTCGCCAGCGGGCCCAGCGTCCGCATCGACATCGTCGACACCGACCGCCAGCGCTGACTGTCAACGCTGAGCGAGCGGTAGATGGAGCTCGTCGTGGCCCGGATCGGGCGCCCGCAGGGCTTGCGCGGCGAGGTCAGCGTGGAGGTCCGCACCGACGACCCCGGCCGCCGCTTCGTCGTGGGGGCCGAGCTGCGAACCGACCCGGTCACCGCCGGGCCGTTGCGCCTGGCCTCCGTCCGCGACCAGTCGGGGCGCACCATCCTGCGCTTCGACGGCATCGCTGACCGCACCCAGGCCGAGGGGCTGCGCGGCGTCCTGCTCGTGGTCGAGACCGAGGACGACGGGCCGGACCGGTCGGACGAGTGGTACGACCACGAGCTGGTCGGTCTTTCAGCCGTCGACCCGGGTGGAACATCGCTGGGGACGGTCGTCCGCCTCGAGCACCGGCCGGCCCAGGACCTGCTCGTCGTCCGGACCCCCGAAGCCGCAGAGGTCCTGGTGCCGTTCGTGTCCGCCCTGGTCCCCGAGGTCGACGTCAAGGCCGGCCGAATCGTCATCGACCCGCCGGGCGGGCTGTTCGACGACGACGGCGATGTCTGAGCCGATGCGCATCGACATCGTCACGATCTTCCCGGACTACCTGGCCCCGCTGTCGTTGTCGCTCATCGGCAAGGCCCGGGAGCAGCGCCTGCTCGACGTCGTCGTACGCGACCTGCGCGACTTCACCCATGATCGGCACCGCACGGTCGACGACACGCCGTACGGCGGTGGGGCCGGCCTGGTGATGCGGCCGGAGCCGTGGGGCGAGGTGCTCGACGCGGTGCTGGCCGACCTGGCGGACCTGGCCCACCGGGCTGAGGGTGGCGACGGCGGCGACAGCGGCGACAGGGCCGACAGCGGCGACCGGCGTCCGGTACTGCTCGTGCCGACACCGGCGGGAGTGCCGTTCAGCCAGGCGATGGCCCGCGACCTGGCCGGGGAGCCGGCACTGGTCTTCGCCTGCGGGCGCTACGAAGGCATCGACGAGCGGGTGCTCGTCGACGCGGAGCGGTCGTTCCGGGTGGTACCGGTCAGCCTGGGCGACTACGTCCTGGGCGGCGGCGAGGTCGCGGTCCTGACCATCGTCGAGGCCGTCGCGCGGCTGCTGCCCGGCGTGATCGGCAACGTGCACAGCCTGGTCGAAGAGAGCCACGAAGGAGGGCTGCTCGAGTACCCCGTCTACACGAAGCCGGCCAGCTGGCGCGGCCTGGACGTCCCCGCGGTGCTGCTGTCGGGCCACCACGGCGAGGTCGCGCGCTGGCGGCGGGACGAACGACTCCGTCGCACGGCGCGACGACGGCCCGACCTGCTGGCCCGGGTGGACCCGGACCGCCTGGACGACCGTGACCGTGACGTGTTGGCGCAGGAAGCGGTGGGCGGGCTGGAGCCGGACGGCGGCTGAGCCGCGCTCAGGCGCGGATTTCGGCTCTCGACCGCGCCTGTGGCAAACTCGATCCTTGCGTCGCCGACCGCGCCCCTGCCACGGGGGAGGCGTTGTCCCGCGGTTCCGGCGGCTCCATCCGATCCCCACCGTGGGTGACCCGTGGCACCGGCGAGAAAGCGACATCAGCATGCACACGCTCGACGGTCTCGACCAGGCCAGCCTCCGCACCGACATCCCGGCCTTCCGTCCGGGGGACACGCTCAAAGTCAACGTGAAGGTCGTCGAGGGCACACGCTCCCGGGTGCAGCTGTTCCAGGGTGTCGTCATCCGCCGTCAGGGCTCGGGCGTCCGCGAGACGTTCACCGTCCGCAAGGTCAGCTTCGGCGTCGGCGTGGAGCGGACCTTCCCTGTCCACTCGCCGATCATCGACTCGATCGAGGTCGTGACCCGCGGCGACGTACGGCGGGCCAAGCTGTACTACCTGCGCGACCTGCGCGGCAAGGCCGCCAAGATCAAGGAGAAGCGCGAGACGTCGGCGACCAGCTGACCTGCGCGCGAACCACAGTCCCCGGAGCTACGCTCGCGAGCGATGACTCTGGCTCGTACTGCCCCGGAGGGCGGAGCACCCGTCCCGCCCGGTTCCGCATCCGACGACGCCGACGATGCCGACCGCACGCCGACCCGCCGTACGACGCGCGACCTGCTCGTCCTGGTGGGTATCGCCCTCGTGCTCACGCTGGTGGTCCGCGCCTTCGTGGTGCAGGCGTTCTACATTCCCTCTGGCTCGATGGAGCAGACCCTGCATGTTGGCGACCGGGTGCTCGTGTCGAAGCTCAGCTACCGGTTCGCTGACATCCACCGCGGTGACGTCGTGGTGTTCGACGGAACTGGCACGTTCGCGCCCGAGGTCACGCCGGCGACCGGCACGTTCGCGCGCGTGGCCCGCTCGGTCGGCGCGTTCTTCGGCATGGCGCCTTCGGAGCACGACTTCGTCAAGCGGGTCGTCGGTCTGCCGGGCGACTCTGTGCGGTGCTGCACCAGCCAGGGGCTGCTGTCGGTGAACGGCGTGCCGGTGCAGGAGCCCTACCTCTATCCGGGTGACACACCGAGCGCGGAGGCGTTCAACATCGTCGTACCGGGTGGGCGGCTGTGGGTCATGGGTGACCATCGCTCCGACTCGGCCGACTCCCGCGCGCATCTCGGCGAGCCCGGCGGAGGTACGGTTCCGGAGTCGAGGGTGATCGGCAAGGTCGTCGCGATCTACTGGCCGCTGGGCCGGGTCGGGACACCCGCCGAGGCACCGCAGCTGGCGAAGGTTCATGAGGGCACGGGGGTGGCAGGCGCGCGATGACCTACACCTCCCGCGAGCCGGAGAACGTTCCTCCCATTGGTCCACCCGAGCCGAACGAGCAGGCCAGGCCCCACGAGCAGACCACCGCCGATGGCCGACCGGCTGGCGGCCACGACGCGGCTGTCGGCCACGGCGCGGTGCGCGGTCACGACACGGTGCCGGAGGCGAAGCCGGAGTCCCGCCACCGCGGTGCCGGTGCTGGTGCGATCGGGCTGCTGCGCGAGACGGCTCTCGTCGTCGGCATCGCGCTCGTGCTGTCCCTTCTCATCAAGACCTTCCTGGTACAGGCCTTCTACATCCCCTCCGGGTCGATGGAGAACACCTTGCTGCGCGGCGACAAGGTGATCGTCAGCAAGCTGACCCCGGGGCCGTTCGACCTCAAACGCGGCGACATCGTCGTGTTCAAGGACCCGGGCGGCTGGCTCGACCCGACGGTGCAGCAGCAGCGCGGCAAGGTCAGTGGCGCGGTCCACGACGCACTCACCTTCATCGGGCTCCTGCCGAACGACGCCGACGACCACCTGATCAAGCGGGTGATCGGCCTACCCGGTGACCACGTCGTCTGCTGCGACACGAAGGGGAAGATCACCGTCAACGGCGTCCCCATCACCGAGCCCTACCTGTACCCGGGAAACTCGCCGAGCGACAAGGACTTCAGCATCACCGTGCCGGCAGGCAAGATCTGGGTGATGGGTGACCACCGCGAGATCTCGCGCGACTCCCGGTTCAACGACCCGGGTGGCACCGGCAAGGACGGCTCGGTGCCGATCGACCTGGTCGTCGGCCGGGCCGTGCTGATCGTCTGGCCGCTCGACCGCGCAGGCTGGCTCGGCGTGCCCAACACCACGTTC
>JBJMHS010000086.1:0-15433 GCA_045807245.1 Actinomycetales bacterium | reverse complement strand
CTTCCCCCGCTCGCCCGGCTCGTCCGGCTGGCAATGGTCACGCTGTCGCCCTGTAGGGTTTTGTAGGAAACCTCTAGATCGACCCACGAGACTTCGTCCGCGTCCCCCACCGCCTCACGACCCGGCGAACGGAAGGCTGGCACCCGTGCTCGTCATCGTCTGTCCCGGCCAGGGCTCCCAGACCCCCGGCTTCCTCAACCCCTGGCTCGAGCTCCCCGGCTTCCGGGACCGCCTCGGCTGGCTGTCCGCCGTCGCGGACATCGACCTGGTGACCCACGGCACCGTCTCCGACGCCGAGACGATCCGCGACACGGCCATCACGCAGCCGCTGATCGTCGCGTCCGGTCTGGTCAGCCTGTTGGCGCTGTTCGAGCACCCGGCCGAGGGCTTCCGCCAGGTCGGTGCCGGCGCGGGGCACTCGGTCGGCGAGATCACCGCAGCGGCCGCGGCGGGCGTCATCACCGCCGAGCAGGCGATGGTCTTTATCCGCGAGCGGGGCCGGGCCATGGCGGCCGCGAGCGCGGTCACGCCGACCGGCATGAGCGCCGTCGTGGGTGGCGCCCCCGACGATGTCGCCGAGGCCCTGCTCCGGCACGGGCTCACCGCAGCCAACGTCAACAGCGAGGGCCAGGTCGTCGCCGCCGGGACGATGGACCAGCTGGCTGACCTCGCCGCGGACCCGCCGGCCAAGGCGCGGGTCATCCCGCTGCAGGTGGCCGGCGCGTTCCACACGCAGCACATGGCGCCGGCCGTCGACGTGCTCGCGACATACGCGCGGGCCATGACGACACGCGACCCGCGCAGCCAGCTGCTCTCGAACGCCGACGGCACCGTCGTCCACGACGGGCGCGAGGTCCTGCGCCGGCTCGTGGCACAGGTCAGCCAGCCGGTGCGCTGGGACCTGTGCCTGCAGACCTTCAAGGACCTCGGAGTGACCGGCCTGATCGAGATCCCACCGGCCGGGACGCTGGCCAACCTGGCCAAACGCGCTCTCCCGGATGTCGAGGTGCTCGCCCTGAAGACGCCCGACGACCTCGCGGCGGCGCGCGACCTGGTCAAGGCCCATGGCGAGCCGAGCCCCCTTGCGGCCAACCCGACCTGGCGGCTCGTCGTCGCACCGGCCAAGGGCACAGTGCAGTTCGCGGGCGTCGAGGCTGGCAGCAGCGTCGACGCCGGCTCGCAGATCGCGGTGGTCGAGACCTTGCGCGACAGCTACCCCGTGGTTGCACCGCACGGCGGTCAGGTGATCGAGTGGCTGGTGGAGGACGGCGACCCCGTGGCCCCTGGTCAACCGTTGTTGCGACTGCACCCTGTGGAGGTACCGGCGTCATCATGACCGAGTCGTCGGACATCGAGCCGAGCGCGTCCCCGGGTCCGCCCCCGGTCGCCAAGAACCGCGCCGAGATCAGCCCGCCGAGCGGCTCCCGGCACGCCCGCATCCTCGGTGTCGGCAGCTACCGGCCCAAGCGCGCGGTCACGAACGAGGAGGTCTGCCAGTACATCGACTCCTCCGACGAGTGGATCCGCGAACGCTCGGGCATCGTCACCAGGGGCTGGGCGGACGACAGCGAGACCGTCCTCGCGATGTCCGAGGCGGCGGCGCGCAAGGCCCTCGAACGGGCCGACATAGACCCGTCCCGGCTCGGCGCCGTACTGGTTGCCACCGTCAGCCATCTGTACCAAACGCCTTCTGCCGCAGCGCTTCTCGCGCACAACCTCGGGGCCACCCCAGCGGCGGCGATGGATATCTCCGCGGCCTGCGCGGGCTTCTGCTACGGCGTGAGCCTGGCCAACGACATGATCCGCGGCGGCAGTGCCGAGTACGTCCTCGTCATCGGGGTCGAGCGGTTGTCAGACATCACCGACGTGCACGACCGGTCGACCGCGTTCCTGTTCGGCGACGGTGCCGGTGCCGTGGTCATCGGACCGTCCGAGACGCCGGGTATCGGCCCGACGGTCTGGGGCTCCGACGGGGCCCAGTGGGATGTCATCTCGCAGAAGCACAGCTGGATGCAGCTGCGCGAGCACACCGTCGAGTGGCCCGCCCTGACCATGCAGGGCCAGACGGTGTTCCGCTGGGCGGTCTGGCAGATGGCGCCGATCGCGCAGCAGGCCCTGGAGAAGGCCGGAGTGAGCGCGGACGACCTGGACGTCTTCATCCCGCACCAGGCGAACATGCGCATCACCGACTCGATGATCAAGGCGATGCGCCTGCCGGCGGACGTCGCCGTCGCCCGGGACATCACGACGACGGGCAACACCAGCGCGGCGTCCATTCCTCTGGCGATGGACCGCATGCTCGAGGAGGGACTGGCCCCGCACGGCGGCCTGGCGTTGCTCATCGGCTTCGGCGCCGGCCTGGTCTACGCCTCGCAGGTCGTGACCCTCCCCTAGCAGACTCAGCCGAGCGGTACCCAGCCACGACCGAGCACGACACCGAGAACAGGAGCAGCCCCAGATGGCCAGCAACGAGCAGGAGATCCTCAGCGGTCTCGCGGAGATCGTCAACGAAGAGACCGGCCTGCCGGTCGACTCGGTGGAGCCCGGGAAGTCCTTCACCGACGACCTCGACATCGACTCTTTGTCGATGATGACGATCGTCGTGAACGCCGAGGAGAAGTTCGGCGTTCGGATCCCCGACGACGACGTCAAGAACCTCACGACCGTGGGCGACGCCGTGTCCTACATCCAGTCGGCCCAGGGCTGAGCTCCCTACGTGCCGCCGGCCCGGGCCTCGTACGACGAGGTCCGGCCGGCCGGGCCGAACCGGCCTGACCGACCTTCACCCGTCCCACAAGGAGCGAACCTCCCCATGGCACCCTCCACCTCGCGCATCGTGGTCACCGGTCTCGGCGCGACCACGCCCCTCGGCGGTGACGTACCGACCACCTGGGACGCCGCGCTCGCCGGCCGGTCCGGCGCGCGCACGCTCACGCAGGACTGGGTCACCGAGCTGCAGATCCCGGTCACCTTCGCCGCGTCGGTGGCCGTCGACCCGTCCGAGCAGCTCGCGAAGGTCGAGACCCGGCGGCTGGACCCGGCCGGGCAGTACGCGCTGGCCGCGGCCCGCGAGGCGTGGGGCGACGCCGGGCGGCCCGAGCTGCCGCCGGAGCGGTTGGGCGTGGTGGTGGCCACGGGTATCGGCGGCGTGTGGACCTTGCTGTCGGCCTACGACACGCTCAAGGAGAAGGGGCCTCGCCGCGTCTTCCCGCTGACCGTCCCCATGCTCATGCCCAACGGACCGGCCGCCGCCGTCGGCATCGAGCTCGGTGCCCGCGCCGGCGTACACACCCCCGTGAGCGCGTGCGCCTCCGGTGCCGAGGCCATCGCCTACGCCGTCGACATGATCCGCGGCGGCCGGGCCGACGTCGTCGTCGCCGGGGGCACCGAGGCGGCGATCCACCCACTGCCCATCGCCGGGTTCGCTGCCATGCAGGCTCTCTCCCAACGCAACGACTCCCCCGAGACCGCATCCCGGCCGTACGACGTGACGCGGGACGGCTTCGTCCTCGGCGAGGGCGCCGCGGTCATCGTGCTGGAGACGGAGGAGCACGCCAAGGCGCGCGGCGCCAAGATCTACGCCGAGATCGCCGGAGCGGGCCTGACCTCTGACGCCTACCACATCGCGGCGCCTGAGCCCGAGGGTGCGGGCGCGGGCCGGGCCATGAAGGCCGCCCTCGAGGCGGCCGGGGCCTCCCCCGGCGACGTGGTCCACCTCAACGCCCATGCCACATCGACACCGGTCGGCGACACGGCCGAGGCGAGGGCGATCCGGCTGGCCCTGGGGTCGGCGAGCGACGACGTCGCCGTCTCGGCCACCAAGTCGATGACCGGCCACCTGCTCGGGGCCGCCGGCGCACTGGAGTCCATCTTCACCATCCTGGCCGTCCACCACCGGCTGGCGCCGCCCACGATCAACGTGGACGACCTCGACCCCGAGATCGACCTGGACGTGGTGCGCAAGGAACCGCGGGCGCTGCCCCGGGAGGGAGAGCAGATCGTGGCCCTCAACAACTCGTTCGGGTTCGGCGGTCACAACGTGGCCCTCGCGATCAGGAGCGCCTGAATGAGCGCGCCCACGACGGCCGGACCTGAGATCGACGTGGAGGTCGACCCACGGGACCCCGTCCTGCGGCTGCAGACCTTCTTCGACGACGGCACCCTCGAGCTGATCACCGAGCGCGACGACAGCGGGATGCTGGCCGGTCGCGGGCTGGTGAGCGGCACGCCCGCGGTCGCGTTCGCCTCGGACGCCACCATCCAGGGCGGCGCGATGGGCAAGGCGGGCTGCGACGTCATCCTCACGGCGTACGAGCGCGCGCTGGCCGACGGCGCCCCCGTCGTCGGCCTCTGGCACTCCGGCGGCGCCCGGCTCCGCGAAGGCGTCGTCTCGCTGCACGCGGTGGGACAGGTCTTCGCGATCATGACCCGCGCGTCCGGCAAGGTCCCGCAGATCTCGGTGGTGATCGGCCCGGCGGCCGGTGGTGCGGCGTACGGGCCTGCCCTCACCGACATCGTGATCCTCGGGCCGGAGGGACGGGTCTTCGTCACGGGCCCTGACGTGGTGCGCTCGGTGACCGGCGAGAACGTCGACGCGCTGCGGCTCGGCGGCCCGGAGCCGCACGGGCGCCGCTCGGGTGTCGTCCACGTCGTGACGGACACGACCGACGAGGCCTACGCCAAGGCCCAGCTGCTCACCCGGCTGCTCGGCGCCCAGGGCGAGCTGGACGTCGCCGCCGTCGAGGAGCGCGACCTGGCGGCGAGCTTCCCCGAGTCGGCCAAGCGGGCCTACGACGTGCACCCCCTCCTCCAGGCGCTGGTCGACGACCCGTCCGAGGCCATCGAGCTGCACCCGAAGTGGGCGCCGAACATCACGACCACGCTGGGCCGGCTCGGCGGTCGCACCGTCGGGATCATCGCCAACAACCCGATGCGCCTCGGCGGCTGCCTGGACTCCTCCTCGGCCGAGAAGGCTGCGCGCTTCGTGCGCATGTGCGACGCGTTCGGCGTACCGCTCGTCGTCGTGGTCGACGTGCCCGGGTACCTGCCGGGCGTCGGTCAGGAGTGGGACGGCGTCGTACGCCGCGGGGCCAAGCTCCTGCACGCGTTCGCCGAGTCGGTGGTGCCCCGAGTCACGCTCGTGACGCGCAAGACGTACGGCGGCGCGTACATCGCGATGAACGCCCGGTCGCTAGGTGCCACAAAGGTTTTCGCGTGGCCTACGGCTGAGGTCGCGGTCATGGGGGCGATCGCGGCCATCCGTATCCTGCACCGGCGCAAGCTGGCCGAGGTGGCCGACGACGCCCGGGCCCAGGTCGAGGCCGAGCTTGCGGTCGAGCACGAGCAGCTCGCCGGCGGGCTGGCTCGCGCCGTGGAGATCGGCGTCGTCGACGAGATCGTCGAGCCCACGCTCACCCGCGGTGCTCTCGCCCGGGCCATTGCCGACGCCCCGCAGCGGCGCGGCCAGCACGGCAACATCCCCCTCTGACGCCGTACTGCCCCGCGCCACCCGCACTCCCCCGCGACACCCGCACTCCCCCGCGCCACCCGCACTCCCCCGCGACACCCGCACTCCCCCGCGCCACCCGCACTCCCCCGCGCCACCCGTACTCCCCACAGCCCTGTCGACCGGGCCAGATCTTGGCCTGCGCACCGGGCTGCGGGGAGCACCGCGCGGGGTGGGGAGCACCGGCCGGGTTAAGAGAGTTGATCTTTCACCTAGGACACTGTTACCGTGCCGGATGAAACGAAACAGTTTCGTTTCATCCAGAGCATAGCCGGGAGCTGTCGTGAACGAGGCCGTCCGCACCGCCACGCGGCCACGCATCGAGGGTGAGCGCGAGGTCGCCATCTTCGAGGCGACCATGCGGATGCTCGCGACCACCGGCTACGACCGGCTCACCATGGACGCCGTCGCGGCCGACGCCCACGCCTCCAAGGCGACCCTCTACCGCCGCTGGCAGACCAAGGCCGACCTCGTCGTCGACGCGCTCGTCTGGCTCAAGACCTGCATGCCGGCCGACCCGCCGGACACGGGGAGCCTGCGGGGCGACCTGCTCTCGATGGCCTGCAACCCCGGCGGTCTGACCGACGAGATGCCATTGGCGGTGTTCGGCGCGTTGATCACGGCGATGCAGCGGGACGCTGCGCTCGCGAAGGCGTTCCAGGAACGCTTCCTCGCCCCCTTGGAGCAGCGCGGCCGGCTGATCTTCGAGCGGGCGCGCGAACGCGGCGAGATCGGGCCCGGCGCCGACCTCGGTCTGCTGGCCAGCGTGCTGCCGGCGATCACGATCCACCGGGCGCTCACCCGCAACGCCGCCGTCCGCCCCGACTTCGTCGCCCAGGTCATCGACCAGGTGGTCGTACCGGCCTGTCGCAACCAACCCTCCGAGTCCGCTGTACGTCGGCGCAGATGACATCCGCCAGACATCCGGCTGTCACACCTCGTCATAAGACTCGACCACGAACCCTCCACAAGAGAACCGACCCCGCCTCACCAACGAAGAAGGAAGCTCTCTGATGACAGACCACCTCGCGACCGCCGACCCGGCGGTCCCATCCGGCGAGGAGTACGACGACCACGGCCACAGCCACCTCGGTCTTGCCCTCGTCCTCATCACCGCTGCACAGCTGATGGTCGTGCTCGATGCGACCGTCGTGAACATCGCGCTGCCACACATCCAGACGGCGCTCGGCTTCAGCCAGCAGAACCTGCAGTGGGTCGTGACCGGCTACACGCTGGCCTTCGGTGGCCTGCTGCTGCTGGGCGGCCGCTCCGGTGACCTGCTCGGCCGCCGCCGGATGTTCATCGTCGGCGTCCTGCTCTTCGCCTTCGCCTCGGGCCTGGGTGGCCTGGCGCAGAACGAGACCTGGCTCATCGGCGCTCGCCTGATCCAGGGCGTCGGGGCCGCGATCGCCTCGCCCACGGCCCTGTCGCTGATCACCACGACCTTCCCGCCGGGCCCGTCCCGGAACCGGGCCGTGGCGGTGTACGGCGCGATGTCCGGCGCCGGTGCGGCGATCGGCCTGATCCTCGGTGGTGCCCTCACCCAGATCCACTCGGGCGACAACTACTGGGGCTGGCGCCTCACCCTGCTCATCAACGTGCCGATCGGCCTGTTCGTGGCGTTCCTGGCGCCACGGGTGCTCGGCGAGTCCAAGCCCCAGCGCGATATCGCCCTCGACCTCAAGGGCGCCCTCGCGGCGACCGCGGGTCTGGCGGCGCTGGTCTACGGCCTGACGCATGCCGCCGGTGACATCAGCGGCAGCAACTGGGGCAAGTTCAGCACCTGGTTCTGGATCGTACTGGGCGCCGTGCTCGTGCTCGGCTTCCTCGTGATCGAGGGCCGCAGCCGCCAGCCGCTGATGCCGCTGCGCATCATCAGCCACCGCAACCGCGGCGTGAGCTACCTCGTCATGCTGCTCGTCGGCGCGGCGATGTTCGCGATGTTCTTCTTCATCAGCCTGTTCGTGCAGCAGGTGCTCGGCTACAGCTCGATCCGGGCCGGGGTCGCGTTCCTGCCGTTCACCCTGGGCATCGGCGTCGCCGCCCAGGTGGCGTCCCAGCTGGTCGGCAAGGTCGACCCGCGCTGGGTGGCCGGTGTCGGTGCGCTGTTCGCCGGCACGGGCATGCTCACCTTCACCCGGCTGACGGTCGACTCGGGCTACTGGAGCGGGTTGCTGCCCGGCATCCTGTTGATGAGCGTCGGCATGGGCCTGGTGTTCATCCCGTTCACGCTGACGGCCACCCACGGCGTCAGCAAGGACGAGGCGGGTATCGCGTCGGCGGTGCTGAACACCGCCCAGCAGGTGGGTGGCGCGATCGGGCTGGCGACGCTGAGCACGGTGGCGTTCGGCGTGTTCCGGACCAGGTTCCACGACCTCGTGGCCACCGGTCGGGGCACGGCCACCAACCCGCACACCTCGCTGGTGGCCCTCACCCACGGGTTCACCATCGCGTTCGCCGTGGCCGCGGTCATGATCCTGGCCGCAGCGGCGATCACGTTCGTCGGCCTGACCATCAAGCACGAGGAGCTGGCGACGGACGACAACAGCGAGGAGACGGTGGCCGTCCTGGCCTGAGCAGCGCCAGCTCTACCGCTCTCTACCCAGTACGACGAGGGCCGGACTCCGCCAGAGTCCGGCCCTTCGTCGTTGGCTCTCAGCCCACGCGGTGCAGCCAGCGCACGGGAGCCCCGGCACCGGCGTACCGGAAGGGCTCGAGCTCCTCGTCCCAGGCCTTGCCCAGCAACCGGTCGATCTCCTGCAGCAGCAGCCTGGGGTCGCCACCGGAGGCGGCGACCGCCGACCGCAGCCGGTCCTCGCCGATCAGCGCGTCACCATGGACGCCGATCGGCGTGTGATGGATGCCCAGCGACGGCGTGTGGCTCCAGCGCGAGCCGTCCGCTCCCGGGCTCGGCTCCTCGGTCACCTCGTACCGCAGGTGGGACCAGCCCCGGAGCGTGGAGGCGAGCTTGGCGCCGGTGCCCTGGGGTGCCTGCCACGACAGCTCGGCCCGGACGGCGCCGGCCTCGGCCGGCTGCGGCGTCCACTGCAGGGGGCTGCGGGTTTCGAGCACCGAGCCGGCCGCCCATTCGACATGTGGGCACAGCGCAGCGGGCGTGGAGTGCACGAAGAGCACACCGCGCGTCGTCGTACCGGACATCTGGACCTCCTGCTGGATGAGGGACGTCTTCCCCGACGACCTCTCCGGCATGTCCGGCCCGGCGTACCATGGCGCACCTGCGCCCGTGACACAGTGTGCCTCATAAGTCACACCAGTACCAGCAGGAGACGCCATGCCGAGCCTGTTCGGGTCGCGCCGGCGCCGTCGCGAGAACGGTGCCCCCGGTACGGGCGCGACTGACGCGGTCCGCGGCGCGTCGAACGAGGCCACCGGGACCGCCCCGGCTGAGGACGACGCAGGGGTCGTGGCACCGGACGGCTCGCTGAGGTGGGTGGGCAGCGACGGCGTGGTCGTGGGGGGTGAGCCCAGCCCGAAGACGGCGGCCCGCCCCGAGCCGGCGCAGCAGGTGGCGCCGGCCACCGAGGGCCTCTGGGAGGTCATCCGGCCGGCCGCGATCGTGCCTGAGGAGGCTGCCCGCGAGGTGCTGGTCGAGCTGGCCCGCCGGGACCTGTCCAACGGCGGGGAGTGGCAGTCCGAGCCGCAGCTGTGGAGCCGGTACGACGGGCCGATGGATGAGGACGGGACGCGGTCTCCGGAGCTGATGGGCACGATCCACGTGACGTACGGAACGCCCACCAAGTACGAGATCACGCTGTATCGCGTGACGGTGACCGCGGCCGGGGTCGACGGCGGCTGGACCGTGGCCTCGCTGACCGACGAGGCCCTGAGCTTCGGCGGGCTGACCCTGGCCCAGTGCCCGCGCGCGACGGTGAACGCTCCGCCCCGGCCGTACACCTACTGAGGCCGCGCTCGAACCCGGTTGATTTCGGGCGAACCGCCCGGGTCCGCTGAGCCGGCCGGCGGACGTGACCTGCCCGCGGCTGCTGTCTTGCGGACCGCATCGGACCGAGGCTTGAGACCTGGCGCGTGCGTGCCGATAAGGGACGAGCGGACCGGATCGGCGATCCCAGCCCGGCCGCACCTGCGACAGGAGGCAGACACAGTGGCACCCCGGAAGTACCCGCGCGGTCTGGACGTAGCACTCGACGCGACGATCTTCCTGGCTGGTGTGGCAACGTTCCTGTTCTCCGTCGCCCGCTGGCTCTCCGGTGGGCACCCGGTCGACGTCATCGACCTGGCCGGCGTGGCGCTGATCGTCGTGATGGCGCGGTACCCCGTCGTACTCCCTCAGCGCGGTGGCGATGCAGTCATCGGGTTCGAGATCAGCGCCCTCGTGTTCCTCACCCTGACCCGCACTCCATGGGAAGCCCTGGTCGTCTGGTGCGCCTCGCAGGTCATCAGCCAGAGCTTCGGCCGGCGCTCGATGCGCAACCGTCTGTTCAACGTCGGGGTCACGGCGACCGGAGGTGCGCTCTTCGTCGGCATCGTCAACGTCGGTGGAATGGCCAAGGCGACCCACGGCGCCGCCCTCGCGCTGGTCAGTGTGGCCTGCGCGGCGTACTTCGTCATGGACCTGGTCGTGACTGCCGCCTCGCTGGCTCTCGAGTCCCACAAGTCGCTCGATGTGAAGTGGAGCTCGGCGCTGCTGCCCCTGCTCGTCTTCGTGGCCACGTCGACCGTCGGCTTCCTGGCTGCGCTGCTGCTCGGCGCGGCCCCGCGCTGGACGCTCGCCCTGCTGCTCGTGCCGGTCGCCACGATCCTGGTCGCCATCCGGTCGGTCAGTGACTCGCGGCTCAACCAGATGCGCCTCGGTGGCCTGCTCGACGCCGCCACCAAGGCACCGGACTGGGCCGACCCGGGCTCGATCGAGCGGGCCATGATCGAGCAGACCGAGCGCGTGCTGCGCCACTGCGTGGCGGAGCTGCGCGACGAGCCGCCGGGCCGCGGCGAGATCGGTCATCCGCTCGAGGTCCCGGGCCAGCGGGTCCGGTGGCTCGTAGCGAGAGCGGCCACCACGTCGTACGAGACCACCGTCATGGACAGCGACGCGCTCGCCGCCCTCGTCGCCCTGGCGACCGCGAACCTGAGCCGGCGCCAGCTGACCGACGAGATGGCCTACCAGGCTCAGCACGACATGCTGACCGGCCTGCCCAACCGCACGTTGCTCGGTCGCCGGCTCGAGACCTCCCTGGCCACCGGCGGCCAGACGTCGGTGCTCTACTGCGACCTCGACGGCTTCAAGGCCGTCAACGACCGGTTCGGCCACGACGTCGGCGACGAGCTCCTGGTCGCGGTTGCGGACCGCCTGCGCCAGAGCCTGCGCTCGCGCGACCTCCTGGCCCGGCTGGGGGGCGACGAGTTCGCCGTGGTCGTCGTCCACAACAACGTGACCCAGGCCGAGGACATCGCCGGCCGCCTCCTCGAGTCGCTCCAGACGCCGTTCCTCGTCTCCGGCAACGTGACCCGGATCCAGGCCAGCATCGGGATCGCGCACAGCGGCGACAACCGGACCGCGAGCGACCTCATGCGCGAGGCCGACATGGCCATGTACCGCGCGAAGGGGATGGGCAAGAACCGGATCGTCGTGTTCGAGCCGTCCTTGCGGTCCGAGACGATCTACCGACTGGAGATGGAGGACGAGCTCCGGCACGCGCTGGGGTCGAACCAGATCCAGCTCGCCTTCCAGCCGCTCGTCGACCTGGTGTCCGGCAAGGTCCTCGGGTTCGAGGCGCTCGCCCGCTGGGAGCACGAGACCCTCGGCCAGGTCTCGCCGGCGGTCTTCGTGCCCCTGGCCGAGCAGACCGGCCTGATGTCGCAGCTCGGGAGCCAGGTGATGGAGCTGCTGCACGACGCCGCCACCGACCTCCAAGCGGCCAGCGAGAGCTCCCTGTCCTTGTCGGTGAACGTCTCGCCCCTCGAGGTCTGCGAGCCGCGGCTGCTCACGCAGGTACGGCGGTTCTGCCACGACTTCCCGAACCTCGACCTGGTCGTCGAGCTGACCGAGTCGGTCCTGCTCGGCGACGACATCGCGACATCCTCCGCGCTCGAGGCGGTGGCCCAGACGGGCGCCCGGCTGGCAGTGGACGACTTCGGCGTCGGCTACTCCTCCATCGGGTACCTGCAGCGCTTCCCGGTCCGCCTGGTCAAGATCGACAAGTCCTACGTGCAGACGGTCGAGGACCCGCGCACCCGCAAGCTGGTCCAGGGCGTCGTGGCCATGTGCCACGCGATGGGCCTTACCGTGGTCGCCGAGGGCATCGAGACGGCGGACAGCGCCGACATGATGCGCGACCTCGGCTGCCGGGTCGGGCAGGGGTTCAGCCTGTCCCGCCCGCTGGGCCTGGCCGACGCGGTGGCCATGGCGGCCCGCGGCACCGTCGGGGCCGTCGGCGTGAGCGTCGCGCCGGGCGCGTGACGCGCCGGTATTTGCCTGAGTCGACGGCGGTCCTGCCTCTACCCTGGTGGACCACACCCGGGATCCCGCATGGGGTCCCGCCCTGGGATCACGCGGGAAGGGACCGATGGGCAAGCCCTCGGGCTGTAGCAGCGTCGCGGTCGTAGGAGCTGGAGCTGCCGGCACCCTGACCGCTGCCCAGCTGGCCCGCCAGGCGGTGGCTGCCGGCCGTCCGCTCGAGCTGGTCCTGGTCGACCCGCGCCCGGACACGGGCCGGGGCGTCGCGTACTCGACGCAGGACCATCGCCACCGGCTCAACGTCTCCGCGGGCCGGATCAGCGCGTGGCCGGACCGCCCGGACGACTTCGTGGCCTGGCTGGCGCAGCACGCTCCGGAGTACGAGGAACCTGCGACCTTCGCCCCGCGCGCGCTCTTCGGCGCATACCTGCGCGACGGGCTGGACCAGGCGCTGGCCGCCGCCGACGGTCTGGTGACCCTCGAGCGGGTGCAGGACCGAGTCACCGGGCTGGTCCCTTTGGGACGGCGGTGGCGGGTCCGGATCGGTGCGGACTCGACCCGGTACGTCGACGCAGCCGTCCTCGCGATCGGCAGCGGGCCGGCCGACGACAGCTGGGCCCCGGCCGCGCTCGCCCACTCGTCGCGCTTCGTCGGCGACCCCTGGGCGCCGGGCGCGCTGGCTGCCCTCCAGGCGGGGTCGGGCGACGTGCTGCTCGTGGGGACCGGTCTCACGATGGTCGACGTCGCGGTCTCGCTGGCCGGGCCGGCGCGCACGATCCACGCGGTCTCGCGCCATGGGCTGCTGCCGGGTGCCCATCTGGATGCTCTGGTCCAGCCCGTGGCACCTCCGGCGATCCCCGACGGCGACCTGTCGCTCGACGCGCTGGTCGGGCTGGTCCGGGAGCACGTACGTTCGACGACCAGGGCGACCGGTGACTGGCGGTGCGCCATCGACAGTCTCCGTCCCCTCAATCCCGTTCTGTGGCAACGCCTTTCCGATTCGGACCGGGCCAAGTTCGTGGCCGGGACCGCTCGCTCGTGGGAGGTCCGCCGGCACCGCATGGCGGCGCCGGTCGCTCGCGAGATCGGTCGCCTGCGCCACGACGGCCGGCTGTCCATCACGGCGGCCAGCGTGAACACCGTCCTCGAGACGGAGCAGGGACTGGAGGTCACGCTCTCCGACGGGCGATGTCTTCAGGTCGGGGCGGTCGTCAACTGCACCGGTCCCAGCGACCGGCTCACCCGGCGCGGCGGCGCTCTCCTCCTCGACCTCGCGACGAACGACCGGGTCACCTCGGGGCCGCTGGGGTTGGGACTGGCCACTGACGGCAGCGGCCGGGTGGTCGGCGCCGACGGAACCGTCCAGGCCGGCCTCTGGACGCTGGGCTCGACCCGGCGCGGCGAGCTCTACGAGTCGACGGCGATCCCGGAGATCCGGACCCAGGCCCGTGACCTGGCCGCCACGCTGCTGGACGAGCTCGCCTCGCCGCAGTCCGGACGCCGGCCGCGGGACCGCTACGGCCTGGCGATGAGCGCCTCACCCGAGGCGGCCATCGCCTACGGCACGGCCCTGGAAGCCCTGCTCCGAGTGCAGTCCGGAGCCGAGATCTCGCTGCAGCATGCCGCCACGGTCGACCCGGGGTTCGCCCTCGCGCACGCCGGGCTCGCGCTGCTCGGCCACGAGTGGGGTGCGGCGGTTGACGTGAAGGCGTCGCTGGAGGCCGCGGTGCACGCCGTGGCCGTCCGGGGCGACGAGCGCGAGCGCAGCTTCGTGGCCGCCGTCCAGGCGCGCATCCTCCGACCCGGCCCCGAGGCCTCGGCCCAGCTGCTCGCCCACATCCGCCACTACTCGGAGGACGCGCTGGCGGTGAGCATCGCCGTACCGACCATCGCCTTCGGCGGCGCGACCGAGGTGCCCCAGGAGGCCTGGTCGCTCGTCGAGAGCCTGGCCCCGGCGTACGGCTCGGACTGGTGGTACGCCGGGCTGCTCGCGTTCATCCGGCAGGAGCAGGAGCGCTGGGACGAAGCAGTCGAGCTGAGCGAACGGGCGCTGGCCGAGGTGCCGACCTCCGGGCATGCCGTCCACGCGCGCACCCATGTGTTCTACGAGACCGGGCAGCACGACGCCGGTCTGGACTTCCTCGACCCGTGGATCGACACGTCGGGGCGGGCCGCGTCACATCGCGCCCACTTCGCATGGCACGCCGCGTTGCACGAGCTGGCCGTCGGCGACGACGTGGCGGTGCGCCGGCGGTACGCGGCGCAGCTCGCCCCGCCTGCGGTGTCCGGGATGCGCGCTCTGGTTGACTCCGCCTCCTTGCTGTGGCGTGGTCGGCTGGCGGGGGCGTGGGGCGACGAGGACCCACCCGTGCAGGCAGTGCTCGAGGTCGTCGACGCCGACCTGCTCAACCGGCCGCGCACGGCGTTCGCGACGCTGCACGTCGCGGTCGCACGCGCCGCGTCGCGAGACGCGGCCGCCTTGACCGCGCTGCGCGCGCATTCAGCGGCCTCGCCCGATCCGGTCATGCAGGGGGTGGTCGTCCAGGTGGTCGGCGGCCTGCTGCAGCTGCTCACCGGCCAGGCCTCGGCCGCCGCGGACACGCTGCAGCAGAGCCTGGTCAACCTCTGGCGGGTCGGGGGCAGCGCGGCCCAGCGCGACGTCATCGAGGACACGCTGCTCTACGCGTACATCGAGGCCGGACGCTGCGAGGCGGCCCGCTCACTGCTGAGCCGGCGCCTCGACCGCCGACCGTCGCCGCGGGAGCAGGCTCGGCTGGCGCTGCTCGAAACAGCCAATCGCTGAGACCGGCTGGACACGCGCGCTGCAACCGAGATTCGCTAGGGCCGTGCCGGTCACTCAGCCGTTGCTGTCAGAGGACGAGGCGGTCAAGGCCGCGCTCGCGATGGCTGACGCGCCCGGGCGGTCGCTGCTCGGCATCACCGGTGCCCCCGGAGCGGGCAAGTCGACGTACGCCGAGTGGCTGGTCGGCACCCTGACCGACGCTGGGCGCGCGGCGGTGCTGGTCCCGATGGACGGGTTCCACCTCGCCCAGGCGGCGCTGGACAGACTCGGGCTGGCCGACGTCAAGGGCGCACCACAGACGTTCGACGCCGTCGGGTACGTCGAGCTCCTGCGCCGGATCCGCGAGCCAGGGGACGAGACGATCTGGGCCCCTCGGTTCGACCGCGACCTGGAGAACGCCATCGCGGCCAGCGTCCCGATCGAACCCACCGTCGAGCTGGTCGTCACCGAGGGGAACTACCTGCTCCTGCCCCAGGGGCAGTGGTGGCTGGTGCGACTGCAGCTGGATGCGTGCTGGTACCTCGACATCGAGGACGGGGAACGACGGGCCCGGCTGCAGGCGCGGCACGAGCGTTACGGCCTCACGGCGGCGGCGGCCGGCGAGCGGACCAACGGCAGCGACGAGGCCAACGCCGTCCTGGTGACGCCGACCCGGTCGGAGGCGGACGCGATCATCCGCCCCCGCCAGCCG
>JBJMHS010000085.1:0-17247 GCA_045807245.1 Actinomycetales bacterium | reverse complement strand
GTTCCGGGACGGTCCGTTCGCATCCGAGTCCGAGCTGCGTGACCTGGTCGACCTGGCCGGTGAGAACGCGCTGATCGAGGCCAGCGAGCGGGAGATGATCCACTCGGTGTTCGAGCTCGGCGACACTGTGGTGCGCGAGGTGATGGTGCCGCGCACCGACATGATCGTCATCGAGCGGGGCAAGGTGCTACGGCAGGGACTCTCGCTGTTCCTGCGCTCCGGGTTCTCCCGCGTGCCAGTGGTGGGCGACGGTCCGGACGACGTACTGGGTGTGCTGTACATGAAGGATGTCTCACGACGGTTGAACGCGGATCCGGCTGCGGCGCAAGGGGTTACGGTCGAGCAGGTGATGCGGCCGGCGGTCTTCGTCCCGGACAGCAAGCCGGTCGACGACCTGTTGCGCGAGATGCAGCACGACCAGACCCACCTGGCCATCGTGGTGGACGAGTACGGCGGCACGGCGGGCCTCGTGACCATCGAGGACATCCTGGAGGAGATCGTCGGCGAGATCACCGACGAGTACGACCGGGAGGCCGATGTCGTCGAGCAGCTCGACGGCGGCGCGGTCCGGGTGCCCGCCGTCATGCACCTCGACGACCTGGGCGAGCTGTTCGACGTCGAGCTCGAGGACGACGACGTCGACACGGTCGGTGGTCTGCTCGCCAAGGCTCTGGGCCGCGTGCCGATCCCCGGCGCCTCCGCCCAGGTGCACGGGCTCGAGCTCACCGCGGACGGGCGGGCCGGTCGGCGCAACCGGATCGCGTCGGTCGTCGTACGGCAGGTGCCGGACGCGGATGCTGCCGACCCGGGCCACGTCGAGGGCCAGGCATCGCAGCAGGCATCGCAGGCGGCGCGCGAGCGGCACGGGGCGGACGCGTGACTGCTCCCCAGGTCGTGACGTGACCGAGCACCGGTCGGGTTTCGCCGCACTCGTCGGCCGGCCGAACACCGGCAAGTCGACGCTGACCAACGCCCTCGTCGGCGCCAAGGTCGCCATCACGTCGAACAAGCCCCAGACGACCCGGCACACCATCCGTGGCATCGTCACTCGGCCGGATGCGCAGCTCGTGCTCGTCGACACGCCGGGCCTGCATCGCCCCAGAACCGTTCTGGGACAACGCCTTAACGACCTGGTGCGGGAGACGCTGACGCAGGTCGACGTCGTGGGTTTCTGTCTGCCGGCGAACGAGCGGATCGGGCCGGGTGACACGTTCATCGCGAGGGAGCTGGCCGAGCTGAGCCAGCGTCGCCGGCACGCGACCTTCGTTGCGGTCGCGACGAAGGCGGACATGGTCGACCGCGAGGGCCTGGCTGCGCATCTGCTGGCCGTGCAGGACCTCGGCGAGTGGGACGACATCGTGCCCTGCTCGGCGGTGGCGCAGGGCGCGCGTTCGTACCCCGACGTGTCCGTCGTCGCGGACGTGTTTGTCGAGCACCTGCCCCTGGGCCCGCCCTTGTACCCGGACGGCGAGCTCACGGACGAACCCGAGGCCGTGCTGGTCGCCGAGCTCGTGCGCGAGGCCGCTCTGGAGGGCGTCAGGGACGAGCTGCCGCACAGCCTGGCCGTGGTCGTGGAGGAGATGACCCCCCGGGCGGGGCGGTCGCCGGACCGGCCGCTGCTCGACATCCGGGTGGAGGTGTACGTCGAGCGGCCGAGCCAGAAGGCGATCGTCATCGGGCGGGGCGGGTCACACCTCAGGGACGTGGGCGAGCGAGCGCGCGCCTCCATCGAGGCGATGCTGGGCCAGCAGATCTACCTCGACCTGCACGTCCGGGTGGCCAGGGACTGGCAGCGCGACCCCAGGGCCCTGGCCCGCCTCGGCTTCTAGCCGCCGTACCCCTCCACTGCCGCTTTGCCCCCCGAAAGCCGCCGCGGCCTGGCGAAACCAGGCCCGCCGACGACTTTCGGGGGGCAAAGCGGCTTTCGGGGGGTACCTCAGTCGGGGGGGAGTACGGCGCGGTCGAGGAGGGCGCGTACGTCGTCCGGGAGCTCGTGCTCGCCGACGGTCACCTCGAAGCCGACCGCCGGCCGGGACACCCGGTACACGAAGCGGTCGGGAGCGGGCTCGTGCGGGGCGAGCCCGGACAGCCGCTCCTGGAGGGCCACGTCCCAGGCCGCGCGGTCCGCACCGGTCAGCTGGTCCAGGTCGACCCGGCCGCGCAGCGTGAGCCCGGCGAACCCGCCGCTGCGGGTCACCTCGACCAGCCCCGCAGACCCGGCATCCGGAACGTCGGTCACGGCAACGGCACCTTGACCTGGTCCCAGGCCCGGAGCACCGCCGCGGCCTGGTCCGAGCCGTCGCCGAAGCGCGCCCGGGCCGCCGTCACCGTCAGCCCGGCGAACGTCGAGAAGTCGGCGTGCGCGCTCAGCGAGCCACCGGTCAGCACGTCGTACCAGACCAGGCCCGCGCCCTCCCAGGACGTGCCGCCGATGCCGACGGCGGCCAGGTAGAACGCGTGGTTCGGGATGCCTGAGTTGATGTGCACCCCGCCCTCGTCGTCGGTGGTCTGCACGTACCCGTCCATCGTCGCCGGCTGCGGGTCGTGGCCGAGGTTCGGGTCGTCGTACGCCGTGCCGGGCGCCTTCATGGACCGCAGCGCGACACCTTGGACCGCGGCCGTGAACAGCCCGGCGCCGATGAGCCAGTCGGCGCTCTGGGCATCCTGGCCGAGCAGCATCTGCTTGACCATCGAGCCGAAACAGTCGGACACGCTCTCGTTCAAGGCGCCCGGCTGGTTCGAGTACGTCAGTCCCGCAGTCTGCTCCGTGACGCCGTGCGTCAGCTCGTGCCCGATCACGTCGACCGCGATGGTGAACCGGTTGAAGTACGTGCCGTCGCCGTCGCCGAACACCATCTGCTCGCCGTTCCAGAACGCGTTGTCGTACCCGCTGCCGTAGTGCACCGACGCGAGCAGCGGCAGACCGTGCCCGTCCAGGCTGTCCCGCCCGTACGCCGAGTCGTACAGGTCCCACGTCGCGCCGAGCCCGTCGTACGCCTCGTCCGCAGCGGGGTCGCCCGTCGCAACTGCGCCCTCGGCCCGGACCGTGCGCCCCGGCAGGGTCGTCGTACCGCCCGCGTCGTCGATCGTGCGCCTCGGACCCGCGGCGGCCGGCGGCGAGCCCCCCGGCGTCCCACCACCCGGCGAGCCACCCGGCGTACCACCGGCGCCGGCGCGTCGCAGCGACCGGTGCAGCTCGTCCTGGGCCAACGTCTCTCGAGCGATCCGCGCGATGTCCTCGTCAGCGACGGCCTGCAGTCGCTCGAGGAGGTACGGCGGCACGATTCCCCTGCATCTGGTCATCCGCCCACCGTCACCGATCGGGCGCAGACATCGCAACCCCGGCCCACCGGTGCGCTACCGTGTGCCCGTGCACACGCGACGCCTGACTGCAGCACGCTCGCTGCTTCTCAGCCGCCGCGGCGGGGCCCTCTAGGCCGGACCCTCGCCGCGGGGTTTGCGCCTGCCGGTCGCCCGCACCTTCCGCGAGAGGTCCCACCGTGTACTACCCGCAGCAGGCGTCCCCGATGCCTATCCGCAAGTACCTGCCCTACGACCAGCAGATCGCCGTCGACCTGCCCGACCGCACCTGGCCGGACAAGCGGATGGCGCAGGCTCCGCGCTGGTGCGCCGTCGACCTGCGAGACGGCAACCAGGCGCTCATCGACCCGATGAGCCCGGAGCGCAAGCGCCGGATGTTCGACCTGCTCGTGGCCATGGGCTACAAGGAGATCGAGGTGGGGTTCCCGTCGGCGAGCCAGACGGACTTCGACTTCATCCGCCACCTCATCCGCGACGACGTCATCCCGGACGACGTCACGATCCAGGTGCTGACCCAGGCGCGGGACCACCTGATCGAGCGGACCTTCGACTCCATCCGCGGGGCCAAGCAGGCCATCGTGCACCTGTACAACTCGACGTCCGTCCTGCAGCGCAAGGTGGTGTTCGGGCTGGGCCAGGACGGCATCGTGGACATCGCCCTGCAAGGCGCCCGCCTGTGCCGCAAGCTCGAGGAGACGATCCCCGACACGGCGGTCTACTACGAGTACTCCCCGGAGTCCTACACCGGCACCGAGCTGGAGTTCGCCGCCCGCATCTGCAACGAGGTGGCCGACGTCTTCGAGCCGAGCCCGGACCGCAAGGTGATCCTCAACCTGCCGGCAACCGTCGAGATGGCGACGCCGAACGTGTACGCCGACAGCATCGAGTGGATGAGCCGGCACCTCACCAACCGCGAGAACATCGTGCTCTCGCTGCATCCGCACAACGACCGGGGCGAGGCCGTGGCCGCAGCCGAGCTGGGCTACCTGGCCGGTGCCAACCGGATCGAGGGCTGCCTGTTCGGCAACGGCGAGCGCACGGGCAACGTCTGCCTGGTCACCCTGGGCATGAACCTGTTCAGCCAGGGCATCGACCCCCAGATCGACTTCAGCGACCTGGACCATGTACGCCGGACGGTCGAGTACTGCAACCAGCTGCCCGTGCACGAACGGCATCCGTACGGCGGGGACCTGGTCTACACGGCCTTCTCCGGGTCGCACCAGGACGCGATCAAGAAGGGCTTCGAGGCGATGGACCGCGAGGCCGAGGCCCAGGAAAGGACGGTCGGCGACCTGGTCTGGGCGGTGCCGTACCTGCCGATCGACCCCCACGACGTCGGGCGCAGCTACGAGGCCGTCGTCCGGGTCAACAGCCAGTCCGGCAAGGGCGGCGTCGCGTACCTGCTCAAGGCCGAGCAGAACCTCGAGCTCCCGCGGCGGCTCCAGATCGAGTTCAGCCAGGTGATCCAGCGGCACACCGACGACGTCGGGGGTGAGGTCAGCGGAGCCGAGATCTGGGCGGCCTTCCAGGACGAGTACCTGCCGAACCCGGCCGCGCCGTGGGGCCGGTTCGCGCTGCGCGGCACCCGGCAGGAGAGCCAGGTCGACGGCCAGGACCACCTCGCGGTGCAGCTGCTCGTCGACGGCGAGCCGACGAGCTTGGAGGGAACGGGCAACGGTCCCATCGCCGCCTTCGTCACCGCGCTGTCCGGTATCGGCGTCGACGTCCGGGTCCTGGACTACCACGAGCACGCGCTGACCGCCGGTGGCGACGCCCGCGCTGCGGCGTACCTGGAGTGCGCGGTCGGCGACCGGGTGCTGTGGGGCGTCGGCATCGACCACAACATCGTCACGGCTTCGCTCATGGCGGTCATCTCTGGACTAAACCGTGCGTATCGGTAGTACCGTGACCCTTGCTCCGGTGGGTGGGGTTTAGCCGGATCGGCCCTCCGGGTCGCGGGACCCGGTACACAATGACGGTGCCGAACAGGGCGATGAGGAGGTGTCGATCTCGATGGGGCCATCTCGCGCGCTCGTGCGACGGGAGCCCTTCGGACCGTACGACCACGTCGCAGCCCAGGTCCACGAGCACTACATCGACGGGTTCGCGGACGTCGCGGTCCGGGTGGCCCGCTCCGCGCTGCCGTTCGCCCTCGAGGTCGGCGACATCGCCACCGTGCGGTACCTCCACTACACCGTCGCCTGCGCCATGCTCGAGCTCGGCCTGTACGACGAGGCCGCCAGCGAGTCCAACGCCCTGCTCTCGCACGTCGAGGACCACAACCACGCCTGGCGGGCCAAGGCCTTGTCCATCCTCGGTGATGCGTGGGTCCGCAAGGGTGACACCCCCGCGGCGATCGACGCGCTCGCCGAGGCCTACGCGCTTGTCGAGGGCTTCGTGCCGCAGACGTACGACGAGCTGAGCGCCGCGCAGAGCATCGCCATCGTGCTGGGGCACGCGCAGCTGTTCGAGGCGGCCGACGACATCTTCCGGCTGTGCCTGGCCTCACACATCACCACGACCGGGTCGCAGGCCGACGAGGCCCGCGTGCTGGTGCTCCAGGAGGCGGCGCTGCTCCAGGCGACCTGGGGTGCCGCACTGGAGATCGACGGCCGCGACCGCGAGGCGGTCACCTGCTACCGCGTCTGCCACACGCGGGCGCTGGCCATGATGAACGCGATCGACGACCAGGACGACGAGATGTTGGCCCGGGCCGAGGTCATGGAGGCCTACGTCCTGGGCCGGCTCGGCGAGTACCGCCTGGCCGAGGCGCGGATCTGGGCGGCGACGTCTCGGTTCCCCCTGCGTCCCGAGCTGCCCGAGGTGCTGCTCGCCAAGCTCGGTCTCGGCGCGGCGTACGCGCGGGACGAGCAGTTCGCCAAGGCGCGGCAGAACCTGCAGGAGGCGGCCGACGAGGCGATCCGCAAGGACCGCTGGGTCTGGTCCCTGACCGCGCTGGCCCAGCTGGCCACGGTCGACGTGCTCGAGTACGGACCGCATCCGGCCGTCGGGCGCTGGCAGGCCCTGGCCCGGGAGACCACGCAGCGGCTGTGGGGTGAGCGGGAGAGCCGGTTCGTCGCGCTACGCGACCGGATGAGCCTGCGAGCGCTGACCGAGGAGGCCAACCGCCTCGGCCAGGTCGCGCTCATGGACCCGCTCACGGGCCTCGGCAACCGCCGGCTGCTCGACCGGCGCCTGCGGGTCGCCGACGGCGAGCTGTGCGTCGTGTTCGTGGACATCGACCACTTCAAGGCGGTCAACGACACCTTCGGCCACGACATCGGCGACGGCGTGCTCACCCGGGTGGCCGCGGTCCTGCAGGACCTCACCCGGGCCGACGACACCGTCGTCCGGTACGGCGGCGACGAGTTCGTCCTGCTCGTGCCCGGCGTCAGCAGCGAGGAGGCCTCGCTCATCGCGACCCGGGTGCACGACTCGGTGGCCATCGAGGACTGGGACAGCCTGGCGCCGGGGCTGCGGGTGTCCGTGTCGGTCGGGCTCGCCGCCGAGGAGGCCCATCTGGCGATGGCCGCGGCCGACGAGGCGCTGCTCGAGGCCAAGCGCGCCGGGCGCGACCGGGTCTGGTTCGGCGAGACGGCCGCCGCGGTCTGACCCATCGGCGCGTTCGTCCCGGCGAGGCGCGGGAGACCGGACCGCGTCCAGGTAGGACACTGGCCCCATGCCGGTGTACCGAGACGAGGGTGTCGTGCTGCGCACGCACAAGCTCGGTGAGGCGGACCGGATCATCACGCTGCTGACCCGCCACCACGGCCGGGTCCGTGCCGTGGCCAAGGGTGTCCGTCGTACGTCGTCCCGCATCGGCTCGCGGCTCGAACCGTTCATGGTCGCGGACGTCCAGCTGCACGAGGGCCGGTCGCTCGACATCGTCACGCAGGTCGAGACCCTCGCGCCGTACGCCGCCGACATCGCTGGTGACTACCGCCGCTACACGGCCGGTACGGCGATGCTCGAGACCGCGGAGCGCCTCACCGACGTCGAGAAGGAGCCAGCGACCCAGCAGTACCTGCTCCTGGTCGGCGCTCTGCGGACGCTGGCGGAGGGCTCGCACGACCCGTCCCTGGTGCTGGACGCCTTCCTGCTGCGGTCGCTGGCGGTCGCGGGCTGGGCGCCCAGCTTCCAGGACTGCGCGCGCTGCGGCGCGGTCGGTCCGCATCGGTTCTTCTCCGTCCAGGCCGGCGGGTCGCTCTGCCCGGACTGCCGGCAACCGGGCGCGGCGTCGCCGGCGGTCGAGACCAGCGAGCTGCTGGCGGCCCTGCTCAGTGGCGACTGGGACCTCGCGGACGCGAGCGAGCTGCGGCACCGCCGCGAGGGCAGTGGGCTGGTCGCGGCGTTCCTGCAGTGGCACCTCGAGCGCCAGCTGCGGTCGCTGCGGCTGGTCGAGCGCGCGTGAGGCGTAGCCGGCGCACGAGTGCGACGACCCGTCGTACGACGCCGCCGAGCCCCCCGCCACCGCACCCGTCGGGCGCCCGGCCGCCGAGCATCCCGGCCGAGCTCGTGCCCGTCCACGTCGCCGTCGTCATGGACGGCAACGGCCGCTGGGCGAACGCACGCGGGCTGCCGCGCACGGCGGGCCACGAACGCGGCGAGGCCGCGCTGCTCGACGTCGTCGCGGGCGGCATCGAGGTCGGGGTGAAGCACATCTCGGCGTACGCGTTCTCGACCGAGAACTGGCGGCGCTCGCCGGACGAGGTCCGGTTCCTGATGGGCTTCAACCGCGACGTGATCCGCCGACGGCGCGACCAGATGCACGAGTGGGGCGTCCGCGTCCGCTGGGCGGGGCGGCGACCTCGCTTGTGGCGCAGCGTGATTCATGAGCTCGAGGTCGCGGAGGAGATGACCCGCGACAACGACGTGCTCACCCTCACCATGTGTGTCAACTACGGGGGGCGGGCCGAGATCGCGGACGCGGTCCGGGCGATCGGGGCTCAGGTCGCGGCCGGCCGGATCGACCCGAGCCGCATCGACGAGCGCACCATCCAACGCTTCCTGGACGAGCCGGACCTGCCCGACGTCGACATGTTCTGGCGGTCGTCGGGGGAGCAGCGGCTGTCCAACTTCCAGCTCTGGCAGTCGGCCTACGCCGAGCTCGTCTTCGACAACGTCCTCTGGCCCGACGTCGACCGGCGCGACCTGTGGCGGGCGTGCGAGGTGTACGCCAAGCGCGACCGGCGGTACGGCGGCGCGCTGGACATCGCGGGGGACTAAGCCTTCGCGCTTCGGGCCTTGGCCCGGCAGGCGGGACAACGGCCGAAGATCTCGAGAACGTGCTGCACCTCGTCGTACCCGTGCTCGTCCGCGACCCGGCCGGCCCACTGCTCGACGGAGCGGGCGGCGACCTCCACCGTCGTACCGCACTCGCGGCAGACCAGATGGTGGTGGTGCGCCTCGGTCTGGCAGCGGCGGTAGGCCACCTCGCCCGCGTCGGTGCGCAGGACGTCGACCTGGCCTTCGTCGGCCATCGACTGCATGGTGCGGTAGATCGTGGCCAGCCCGATCGGGCTGCCGCTGCCGCGCATCTGGGCGAACAGCTGCTGGGCGGTCCGGAACGCCTGGCCCCGGCCGAGGCTGCGCAGCACGTCGTCGCGACGGGTCATGCGAACCTCACCACCGTGGCGATGAAGGCGACCCCCGCCACGGTGCAGAGCAGGGTGAGCCGGGAGGGGTGACGCGAGTGCGCCTCCGGCAGGATGTCGGCGGTCGCGAGGTACAGCAGGAAGCCGCAGAAGAAGGCCAGGTACACCGCGAGGACCCGGTCCGGGAACTGGAAGAACAGCGTGCTGACAGCGCCGAACGCGGGGGCCAGCGCGTCCAGCGCGAGCATGACCTTGGCCCGCCGGTCACTGTTGCCGTGGCTGACCATGATGCTGACGGTGTTCAGGCCGTCCGCGAAGTCGTGCGCGATGACGGCGAACGCGACGGCCAGCCCGACGGTGCTGTTGACCTGGAAGGCCAAACCGATGCCCACGCCGTCGAGGAAGGAGTGCACGACCAGGGCCACGGTCGATGCCAGCCCGACCTCGGGGTGTTCGTGGGCGGAGAACTCGCCCTCGTGCGCGTGGTGCAGGGCCAGGGTGCGCTCGACCACGTGCAGCAGCAGGAAGCCGAACGCCAGACCGAACGACACCGCCGGCAGGCCGAGCATCCGCAGGTCCCCGCCGATCTCGAACACCTCGGGCAGCAGGTCGAACGCGACCAGGCCGAGCAGTACGCCGGCGGTGAACCCGAGGACCAGGTGCAGGCGGTCCCGGTTCCGCAGGGCGAACAGACCACCCAGCGTCGTGGACAGAACGGTGCACAGAGACAGGAGCACGGCCACAGACGCTGACGCTACACGGAAATGAGAATCATTCTCAAGTAGCGCGGTGCCGAAGGGTCGAGCTCAGTGCGGAACGACCTTGGTCACGGCCACGGCGGCCACGAGCACGATGACGGCGAAACGCATAAGCCGCTCGCTGGCCGAGAACGCCGGCCAGCCCAGATAGAGCAGCCAACCCACGAACAGCAGCGCCAGCATGAGCAGGACGAAGCCGGCGACGCCTGGGACGAACAGGCCGGCCACGATCAGGACCAGCATCAAGGCGAACGGCACGAGGGGGGACAGCCGGCTCAGCCGGATCAGGGCCGGGCGGCTCGCGCGCTCGACCGATCGGCGCAGCCCGGAGGACGGGGCCTGGTCGTCGCCGCGGGGGCGCCCGGCTGCGGTCATCGGCGCATCATGCCAGCCCGGTAGCCTTGACCTTTCATCCCGAGCACGTGACCGAGCACGGGACAAGCCGGAAGACCGTCGAGGAGAGATCGCCGTGCCCAGCCCTCTGGAGACCCGCAACGACGCCGTGGTCAGCCTGGCCAAGCGTCGTGGGTTCGTCTTCGCGAGCGGCGAGATCTACGGCGGGACGCGCTCCGCGTGGGACTACGGCCCCCTCGGCGTCGAACTCAAGGAGAACATCCGCCGCCAGTGGTGGCGCGCGATGGTGCAGACCCGGGACGACATCGTCGGCCTGGACTCCTCGGTCATCCTGCCGCGTGAGGTGTGGGTCGCGTCCGGCCACGTGGAGACGTTCACCGACCCGCTCACCGAGTGCCAGAGCTGTCACCACCGGTTCCGCGCGGACCATCTCGAGGAGGCGTTCGCGGCGCGCAAGGGCCGCCCGCCGGCCGACCTGTCCGAGATCAGCTGTCCGCACTGCGGCACCAAGGGCGCGTTCACCGAGCCACGGCAGTTCAGCGGCCTGCTCAAGACCTACCTCGGCCCGGTGGAGTCCGAGGAGGGCCTCGCGTACCTGCGCCCGGAGACCGCGCAGGGCATCTTCGTCAACGTCAAGAACGTCATGACGGCCGCGCGCAAGAAGCCTCCGTTCGGCATCGCCCAGACCGGCAAGTCGTTCCGCAACGAGATCACGCCGGGCAACTTCATCTTCCGCACGCGCGAGTTCGAGCAGATGGAGATGGAGTTCTTCGTCGAGCCGGGCACGGACGAGACCTGGCACGAGTACTGGCTCACGCAGCGCTGGGACTGGTACGTCGGCCTCGGCCTGACCGCCGACAACCTGCGCTACTACGAGCACCCCAAGGAGAAGCTCTCTCACTACTCGACCCGCACCGTCGACATCGAGTACCGGTTCGGCTTCGGCGGCAAGGAGTTCGACGAGCTCGAGGGCATCGCGAACCGCACCAACTTCGACCTGACGACGCACTCGGAGCACTCGGGCACCGACCTGAGCTACCAGGACCAGGCCACCGGAGAGCGCTGGGTGCCGTACGTCATCGAGCCTGCGGCCGGCCTGACCCGGGCGACGCTGGCGTTCCTGCTCGACGCGTACGCCGAGGACGAGGCGCCCAACACCAAGGGCGGGGTCGACAAACGGGTCGTCCTGCGGTTCGACCCGAGGCTGGCACCGGTCAAGGTGGCCGTGCTGCCGCTGTCGCGGCACGCCGACCTCTCACCGGCGGCCAAGTCGCTGGCCGACGAGCTGCGGGCGTACTGGAACGTCGACTTCGACGACGCGGGTGCCATCGGCCGCCGTTACCGCCGGCAGGACGAGATCGGTACGCCGTACTGCGTCACCGTCGACTTCGAGACGGCCCAGGACCACGCGGTGACCGTGCGCGAGCGCGACTCCATGACCCAGGACCGCGTGGCGCTGGACCAGGTACGGACCTACCTCGCGCAGCGGCTGCCCGGCTGCTGAGGCTTCTGGTGGCTTTGGTCACCTAGCCGGGGCGCGCTCCGGCGGGCAGAGTGAGCCCCGTGGCTACCACCTACGTTCACGACTTCGCCTTCGGCGGCATGGACCAGGCCGACCTGCTGGGCGGCAAGGGCGCCAACCTGGCCGAGATGACCAAGCTCGGGTTGCCGGTGCCACCGGGCTTCACCATCACGACCGAGGCCTGCCGAGCATGGCTCGAGACCGGGTCGGACCCGGACGGTCTCGCCGACCAGGTGACCGAGCACCTGCGGGCCCTCGAGGACGGCATGGGCCGCCGGCTCGGCGACCCCGCGGACCCGCTCCTGGTGTCGGTTCGTTCCGGAGCGAAGATCTCGATGCCGGGGATGATGGAGACCGTCCTCAACGTGGGCATGAACGACCGCTCGGTCCAGGGGCTGGCCGACAAGAGCAACAACCCGCGATTCGCCTGGGACAGCTACCGGCGGTTGATCCAGATGTTCGGTGCAACGGTGCTCGGGATCGACGCCCAGCATTTCGCCGATGCCCTGGACGAGCTGAAGCGCAAGCGCGATGTCGAGAACGACGTCGACCTGGACGCGGGCGACCTCGAGCAGCTGGTGGGGACCTTCAAGGACATCGTCCGGCACGAGGTCGACCGCGACTTCCCGCAGGAGCCGCGCGAGCAGCTGGACCTCGCCATCCGCGCGGTGTTCGGGTCCTGGAACACCGAACGAGCCAAGATCTACCGCCGGCAGGAGCGCATCCCGGACGACCTCGGGACCGCGGTCAACGTCGTGGCGATGGTGTTCGGCAACCTCGGTCCGGACAGCGGCACGGGGGTCTGCTTCACGCGTGACCCGGCGTCCGGCGAGCAGGGCATCTACGGCGACTACCTGGCCAACGCGCAGGGTGAGGACGTGGTCGCGGGCATCCGCAACACGGTGCCGCTCACCGACCTGCAGCAGGCCAACCCCGAGGCGTACGACGAGCTCCTCCAGGCCATGTCGACCCTTGAGAAGCACTACAAGGACCTGTGCGACATCGAGTTCACCGTCGAGGCCGGCAAGCTCTGGATGCTGCAGACCCGGGTGGGCAAACGCACTGCGGCGGCGGCGTTCCGGATCGCGATGCAGCTCGTCGACGAAGGCATCATCGACGTGGACGAGGCACTGAAGCGGGTGACCGGCGCTCAGCTGGCCAATCTGATGTTCCCGCAGTTCGACCCGCGCGCGAAGCGCGACCTGATCGCGACCGGGATGGCCGCGAGCCCGGGTGCGGCGGTCGGCAAGGCCGCGTTCGACTCGGCGACGGCGGTGAAGTGGGCCGGCCAGGGTGAGGACGTCATCCTGGTCCGGCGCGAGACCAACCCGGACGACCTCGGCGGGATGGTGGCGGCGCGGGGCGTCCTGACGTCGCGCGGCGGCAAGACCTCGCACGCGGCCGTCGTCGCGCGCGGCATGGGTCGCACCTGTGTGGTCGGTGTCGAGGCGCTACGGGTCGACCCGCGCGAGCGCATAGTGACGACGCCGGACGGCCGTACCTTCGCCGAGGGGGACGTCATCTCGATCGACGGCAGCACCGGTGAAGTCTTCCTGGGCGCGGCGGAGGTCCGGGAGAGTGCGGTGACGAAGGCCTTGACGGTCGACGACGGCTCGGATCTCGCCACCGACAGCTCGGGTGTAGCGTCCGAACAGCGCGACTTGGTCGACGCGGTACGACGCCTGATTACTCACGCGGACCGCGTCGCGAAGCTCGGCGTACGGGCCAACGCGGACACGGCCGAGGACGCGTCGCGAGCCCGCGGGTTCGGCGCCAAGGGCATCGGCCTGTGCCGCACCGAGCACATGTTCCTCGGTGAGCGGCGCAAGCTGGTCGAACAGGTGATCCTGGCGCGCGACCCGGAGGAGCGTCGTACCCATCTGCGTAAGTTGCTTCCCTTGCAGCGCAAGGACTTCGGCGACATCTTGTCCGCGATGGACGGTCTGCCGGTGACGATCCGGCTGCTCGACCCGCCGCTCCATGAGTTCCTGCCCGACCTGACCGCCCTGTCCGTCGAGGTCGCCGTTGCCGAGGCGACCGGTCAGGTCGACAAGGACAACGTCACGCTGCTGCAACAGGTCCAGCGGCTGCACGAGCAGAACCCGATGCTGGGGATGCGCGGCGTGCGCCTGGGCATCGTGGTGCCCGAGCTGTACGAGCTGCAGGTGCGGGCCGTGGCCGAGGCGTGCGCCGACCTGCGCGACGCCGGCAAGGACCCCAGGCCGGAGATCATGATCCCGCTGGTTGCGGCGGTCCAGGAGCTGGAGCTGCTGCGGGAGCGGACCGAGCAGGCGCTCGCCGACGTCGCCGAGAGCCGTGGCGTCGCGGTCGACGTACCGATCGGGACGATGATCGAGCTGCCCCGCGCCGCGATGACGGCGCACCAGATCGCCGAGGCCGCCGACTTCTTCTCGTTCGGCACGAACGACCTGACCCAGACCGCGTGGGGGTTCAGCCGGGACGACGTCGAGGCGGCGTTCTTCTCCCAGTACATCGAGGAGGGCATCTTCGCGGTCAGCCCGTTCGAGTCGCTCGACCAGGACGGCGTGGGCCGGCTCGTGTCCGTGGCGGCCTGGGAGGGCAAGGAGACCAAGTCGGAGCTCAAGATCGGGGTCTGCGGTGAGCACGGGGGTGACCCGGACTCGATCCACTTCTTCGCCTCGATCCTGATCGACTACGTGTCGTGCTCGCCGTTCCGGGTGCCGGTCGCTCGCCTGGAGACCGGCCGCGCCGCCCTCATGGTCACCCCCCGCACCCCCGGCGATTAGGTGCCCCCCCAAAGCCGCTTTACCCTCCGAAAGCCGGTCCGCCGGGCCGATTGAGCCCCGCGGAGCGGCTTTCCAGGGGTACGACGGGCGGGGGGGCGAAGTGCGACGGGCTGACATCTGTCACGGGCGGCCGGTGACGGCGGGTGCGGCGCGGGTGGTCGGCCCGGCGGCACCGTAGGGGGCATGAACCAACGCACCACCCTCAGCGGGACCTCGCCCCGCGGCCCCGCGTACAACGTGGAGTACGACGCGCGGTTCGCGGCCGTCGCACTCACCGACGTGCACAAGCACTTCGGCAGCGTGCGTGCCGTCGACGGCATCGACCTGACTGTGGAGCCGGGCGAGATCGTCGCCTTCCTCGGCCCGAACGGGGCCGGCAAGACGACGACCATCGACATGATTCTGGGCCTGTCCCGGCCGAGCCGCGGCGATGTCGAGATCTTGGGGATGGCGCCGCACGAGGCTATCGCCCGCGGACTGGTCTCGGCGGTGATGCAGACCGGCGGCCTGCTCAAAGACCTGACCGTTGCGGAGACCGTGCGCCTGACCGCGACCCTGTTCGGGCAGACCCGCCCGGTCGAGGAGGTCCTGGAGCGGGCCGGCATCAGCGACATCGCGGACCGCCTGGTCGGCAAGTGCTCGGGCGGTCAGCAACAGCGGCTGCGCTTCGCGATGGCGCTGCTCCCGGACCCCGAGCTGCTGATCCTCGACGAGCCCACCACGGGCATGGACGTCGAGGGCCGCCGCGACTTCTGGAGCGCCATCCGCCGGGATGCGGCACTCGGCCGGACCGTGCTTTTCGCGACGCACTACCTGGAGGAGGCGGACGCGTACGCCGACCGCATCGTCGTGGTCCGGCACGGCCGGATCGTGGCCGACGGTACGGCGAGCGAGATCAAGGCCATGGCGGCCGGCCGCACCGTGCGGGCGACACTCCCGGACGCCGACCAGGTCGCGCTGCTGGCGGTCCCCGGCGTCGAACGCGTCGAGATCCGCGGCGACACCGTGCTGGTGCACGCGGCCGACTCCGATGCGGTGGCCCGCTACCTGCTGACCGCAACCCCGGCGCGGGACCTCGAAGTCACCGCGCGTGGCCTCGAGGAGGCCTTCATCGCCCTGACCACGGACGACGGGAGTGACCGATGAGCACGGTGACCACCACGCCAACCGGCCGTGAGGAGCGGCGGGTGCCATCCCTCGGTGCGTTCAACCTGCGCTTCGTACAGCTGGAGATGCGCCGCCTGCTGCGCAACCGCCGTACGGTCATCTTCACCTTCATCATGCCGCCCGTCTTCTTCCTGCTCTTCGGCAGCGACTCGTCGTACGAGCACCAGAGCGTCGGGAACGGCAACGTCACGGCGTACGTGATGATCAGCCTCGCCGTCTACGGCGCGATGCTCGCGACGACGAGCGGCGGTGCGATGGTGGCGATCGAGCGGGCGGCAGGCTGGAGCCGGCAGCTGCGGCTGACGCCCCTCCGGCCGGGCGCGTACATCACCATCAAGGGCGTCACCGCGATGATCCTCGGCCTGGCGCCGGTGGTGCTCGTCTTCGTCCTGGGCAGTGCGCGCGGTGCGCACATGCACACGGCGCTGTGGGTCATCACACCCGTCATCGCGTGGGTCGGGTCGGTCGTGTTCGCGGCCTTCGGCTTGTTCATGGGCTACCTGCTGCCGAGCGAGAACGTCATGCAGTTCCTCGGCCCGGTGCTGGCCCTGCTGGCCTTCGCGGGCGGCGTGTTCGTCCCGGTCGACCAGATGTCGCAGACGTTCCAGGACTTCGCCAAGGTGACGCCGATGTACGGGCTCAGCCAGGTCGTCCACGCGCCCCTGACGGGCGAGGCGTTCCAGATCGGCTGGGTCCTGAGCATCCTGGCCTGGCTCGCGATCTTCGCGGTCGGGGCGGCCTGGCGGTTCCGCAAGGACACAGCTCGGGTCTGACCGTCGGACAATAGGGCCGTGGAGAGGGCCGTGGAGCGGGCCGTGGAGCGGGCCGTGGAGCCGGACGCCGTGAGCCGGCACGCCGACGAGGAGCTCCCGTTCGGCACCTGGTCGGACTCGACCCTGGCGCCGAACCAACGTGGTCGACGTTGGAGCTGGCTGTTCGCCCTGATCTGGTTGTTCTTCCTGGGCAACCCGCTCGGGGCGATCCACGACCACGCCGGCGGCGCGGTGCAGGTGCTCGGCTACGTCGCGCTGTTGACGTTCGCGGCGACCTACGTCGCGGTGCTGGCCTGGGGCCGCACGATGCGGCACGCCTGGCGCGTGGCGGCGCCGCTCAGCCAGCGCTGGGGCGCGGTCGGCCTGCTCCTGGTGCTCGGCCTGCTCACGGTGCCCGCCGCGGGCCCGCACGGCTTGGCCACCATGGTCTACGTCTCCGCAACGGCGATGATGCTGCTGCCGCTGCGATGGGCCTGGACGTTCGTGGCCGTGCTGCTCGTCGGCGTGGAGTCGTCCGCGTTCATCGTCGAGAACTGGCGCAGCGAGGCTTCTGGGGACGGGCTCGGAGTGATGCTGGCCGCGCTCGCCGTCATGGGGCTGCGTCTGGCGGCGGATCGCAACTCGCAGCTCCTCGTCGCACGGGACGAGGTCGCCCGGCTCGCTGTGTCCGCCGAGCGCGAGCGGTTGGCCCGTGACATGCACGACATCCTCGGCCACTCGCTCACGGTCATCACGGTGAAGGCCGAGCTGGCCGGGCGGCTGGTGGCGTCGGACCCGGAGCGGGCCGGGCACGAGATCGCCGATGTCGAGCGGCTGTCGCGTGAGGCGCTCGCCGACGTGCGGGCGACGATCAGCGGGTACCGCGAGGTGAACCTGGCCCGCGAGCTGGTGAACGCCAGGTCGGCCCTCACGGCGGCCGGGATCGACGCCGACCTGCCGGGGGCTCTGGACGACGTGCCCGGTGAGCGGCGCGAGCTGTTCGGTTGGGCC
>JBJMHS010000084.1:0-12389 GCA_045807245.1 Actinomycetales bacterium | reverse complement strand
CTCGGGTGGCACCTGGGCCGGGCAGCTGTCCAGCCCGCAGTCCCAGCAGGGTCTGGCCGCGTGGCAGAAGCTCACGACGTACTCGAAGGGCGGCGCCACGAAGGACGAGTCCGACCAGGACGCGATCATGTCGCAGGGCCACGTCTCGGCGATCCTCGGCAACGGCTGGGAGGTCGGCGCGGTCACTGACCCGAAGTCCGGCAACCCGAAGCTCGCACCGAAGCTCTCGACCTTCCCGCTGCCGGGTACGGCGGCCGGCCAGTACACGCCGTCCTTCCTGGGCGGTTCGGACCTGGCCGTCCCTGAGAAGGCCCCCAACGGAGCCCTGGGCGCCGAGTGGATCAAGATCTTCACCGACACGGCCAGCCAGACGGCCCTGGCGAAGTTCGCGATCCCGAACACGACGTCGCTGCTCACGGTGTACGAGGGCCAGGCGCAGGCGAACCAGTCCACTGGCGAGGCAGCCAAGAACACCTGGTTCGTGCCGAACACGCCGAACTGGGCCAACGTCGAGGCCAACAACATCCTGCAGAACGCGCTCGAGTCGATCGCGACCGGCAAGGGCAGCACCGCTGACGCGGCATCGGCCGCGGACAAGCAGATCGCCAGCACGCTGAACGCCAGCGGCTGACGCTCCGGGACAGGGCCGAGCCGGCGCCGGACGCGAGATCCGACGCCGGTTCGCCTGTCAGCGAGACCATCTCCTCAGAACCGTCCGGTCGCGGGCCGGCCAGAGTTGACGGCAGACGAGACACGGCGACGAGAGGAGGACCGATGACGACGCTCGAGACACCGCCCCGACGCAGGACCTCGGTCCGCACGGCGCTCGTGGCCGCCCGCCGAGCGCGGTTGCCCTACCTGCTCATCCTCCCGGCGGTCTTCGTCCTGGTCGCGGTGGCCGGGTGGCCGCTCGTCAAGATCGTGCAGCTGTCCCTGCAGGAGCAGGAGTCGGGCAAGCGGGCGCTGTTCCACAGCGGGGGCAGCACGCCGTTCGTGGGCCTGGAGAACTTCCAGCGGGTGCTGACCGACTCGACGTTCTGGACGGTGGCGCTGCGGACGCTCGTCTTCACGGTCGTCAACGTGGGCCTGAGCGTGCTGCTCGGGATCGGGATCGCGCTACTCCTGCAACGGGTGTCGCGATGGGCGCGGATCGTGCTCACTGCTGTGCTGTTGTTCGTGTGGGCGGTCCCGACCACCGTGTCGACCCAGGTCTTCTACTGGCTCTTCAGCAACCAGTACGGCGCGGTCAACTACCTGCTCGACCAGCTGCCCGGTGTCGACATGCAGGGCCACGACTGGTTTGCCGACCCGCACCAGGGCCTGGCCGTCGTGACGCTGGTGGTCGTCTGGGGCGCCCTGCCGCTGCTGGCGATCTCGCTGTACGCCGGCATCACCCAGATCCCCCGTGACGTCGTGGAGGCGGCCTACGTCGACGGCGCCGGCTCCTGGCAGACCTTCCGCAACGTCACGCTGCCCTTCCTCACTCCCCTGCTTGTGATCCTGACGACGCTGTCGATCATCTGGGACTTCGGGGTGTTCAACCAGATCTGGTTCATGCGCAACGGGCACCCCGAGCCCGGGTACCAGACACTGGGGATCTACATGTACGCCAACGGGATCGGCAGCAGCCGCTACAACCTGGGCGCGACGATCGGCGTGCTCATGATGCTGGGCCTGCTCGGGGTCATGGTGTTCTACGTCCGCCAGCTGTTCCGGATCGGCGACGCCGAATGACCGCGGCCGCCGACACTCCCGCCGCGGTGAGCCCGGTGAGTCCCGGCTCAGCGGTGCAGCCCGTGCCGCCCGTGCCGCCGGTGCCGCCGGTGCCGGTACGGCGACGCCGCCGCCGTACCCATGCGACGTGGGGCTGGAACGCCGTCGCCGTGGCGCTCTCCGCGCTGCTCGGTGCCCCGATCTACTGGATGCTGGCCACCTCGTTCAAGACGAGCGAGGACATCAACCAGCTGGTGCCGCAGTTCTGGCCGAAGCACCCGTCGCTGCGTGCGTTCCGCGAGGTAGTGAGCGACGCGATCTTCCGTGACGACCTGCGCAACAGCCTGGTCATCACCCTGGCCGCCGTCGCCATCAGTCTGGTCGTCGGGTTCTTCGGTGCGCTGGCCATCGCACGGTTCCGCTTCGCCGGGCGCAAGGTGTTCATCTTCGCCGTCCTCATCGTGCAGATGATCCCGCTGCTGGCCTTGACCATCCCGATGTCGTTGCTGCTGGACCGGTTCCAGCTCAAGAACAGCCTCATCGGAGTCGTGATCGCCTACCTGATGTTCTCCATGCCGTACACCGTCTGGACCCTGCGCACGTTCATCGCCGGCATCCCCCGCGAGCTCGACGAGGCCGCGATGGTCGACGGCTGCAGCCGCTGGCAGACCTTCTACAAGATCATCCTGCCGCTCGTCGGGCCGGGCCTGGTGGCGACTGGGGTGTACGGCTGGATCCTGGCGTGGAACGAGTTCGTCCTCGCCAACACGCTGCTGTTGGACAACAGCAAGCAGACGGCCATGGTCTACCTCCTCGTCTTCCAGTCCAGCCCGACCCACGGCGCGGACTACGGCGGTCTGATGGCAGCGGCAACGTTGACCGCGCTGCCCGTCGTCGTCCTGTTCGTGATCTTCCAGAGCCGCATCTCGGCCGGCCTCACCGCCGGGGCGGTGAAGGGCTGATGGACACACCCGCGGGCGCCTTCGCAGGCAACGTCGTCGGCATCGACGTCGGCGGGACGACGATCAAGGCCGGCCGGTTCGCGCCGGACGGGCGCCTGATCGAGCGCGCAGCACTGCCGACGCCCGCGGAAGGCGCTGAGATCGCGGCCGCAGTTGCCGCGCTGGGCCGCCGGCTCTGCGACGACCACACCACGGCAGCCGCCGCCGTGCTGCCGGGCGTCGTCGACCCGGCCGCCGGGGTCGTCCGGTGGTCGGCGAACCTGGCCTGGCGCGACGTACCGCTTCGCTCCCAGCTCGAGAGCGAGCTGGGCGTCCCGGTCATCGTGGAGCACGACGTCACTGCCGCCGCGCTGGCCGAGCACGACCTGACGGGCACCGACCTGCTGTTCGTCGGGCTGGGCACCGGGATCGGGTCGGCGTACATCCTCGACGGCACGGTCCTGCGGGGCGCCACCGGTCTGGCCGGCGAGATCGGGCATGTCATGGTCCGCTCGGACGGCGAGCCCTGCCCCTGCGGCCGCACCGGATGCCTGGAGGTCTACGCGTCCGGCTCAGGTGTGGCTCGCCGCTACGCCGCCGCGGGTGGGGCGGCAGCTGAAGCGACTGCCGCTGATGTCACTGCCGCGGATGTCGTTGCGCGACAGGGCATCGAGCCACTGGCGGAGCACATCTGGGCCGAGGCCGTGGACGGGCTCGCGGTCGCGCTGGCCGCCGCGACACTGCTCCTGGATCCCGCGCGGATCGTCCTCGGTGGCGGCCTGGCCGGCGCCGGCGAACGGCTGTCCGGGCCGGTGACGGCCGCACTGGCCGCGCAGCTGCCGTGGCGGCCCGCCCCGCCCGTCTCGATCTCGACTCTCGGCCGTGACGCCGGCATCCGCGGCGCCGCCCTGCTGGCCATGCGGCTGGTGACGACAGGAGTGGTGACGTCATGACCGTTCTCCGGGGCAGCCGCGTCGTGACGCCCGAGGGGGTGCTCGACGACGGCTGGGTGGAGGTCGTGGACGGCCGCATCACCTCAGTCGGCACAGCAGACGCCACGCCACGCGCCGGCGCCGGCGACGCCGTCGAGCCGGCCGAGCTCGTGGAGCTCGGGGCCGGATGGCTCCTCCCCGGCTTCATCGACCTGCACGTCCACGGGGGCGGCGGGCACGACATGACGGCGTCGGTGGATGACATGGCGGCGGGCGTGGCGTTCCACCGCGGCCACGGTACGACGGGGACGCTGGTGTCCCTGATGACCGGCCCGGTCGACGCGCTGTGCGAGCAGCTCGACTGGATCGCGGCCCTGGCCGCAGACGGCCACGTGCTCGGCGCCCACCTCGAGGGCCCGTTCCTGTCCGCGGACCGGTGCGGTGCGCAAAACCACCATCACCTGCTGGCCCCTGACCCGTTGGTGCTCGACAAGCTGCTCTCGGCCGGGCAAGGCACCGTCCGGACCGTGACCCTGGCACCCGAGCTGCCCGGCGCGCTGGACCTGATCCGGGACATCGTGACCGCCGGGGCCGTCGCGGCCATCGGCCACACCGACGCGACGTACGAGGAAGCGGCCGCCGGCTTCGACGCCGGTGCCCGGCTGGCAACGCACCTGTTCAACGCGATGGGCTCGATGAGCCAGCGCGCTCCCGGTCCCGCGGTCGCGGCGCTCGACGCGGGCGCGTTCGTCGAGGTCATCAACGACGGGGTGCACGTGCACGAGGCCCTGACCCGGCTCGCGGTGGCCGGCGCACCTGGCCGGGTCGCGCTGATCACCGACGCGATCAGCGCGACCGGTGTGGGCGACGGCCGTTACACCCTCGGCGACCAGGACGTCGTGGTGTCGGGGGGCGAGGCGCGCCTGGCTCGCACGAACCGGCTGGCCGGCAGCACCCTGACGATGGACGAAGCGGTACGGCGCGCGGTCCAGGTCGTCGGGCTGCCGATCGAGACGGCCGCCGCAGCAGCCTCCACGACACCGGCCCGGCTGCTCGGCCTCGGCGACCGATGCGGTGCCATCGCAGCCGGACTGGACGCCGACCTCGTCCTGCTCGACGACGACCTGCGCGTGCGCCGGGTCATGGTCCGGGGGCGCTGGCTCGACGCTTGAGCAGCCCGACATCGCGGCTGACGACCGGCCGCGGTGAGCGGATCAGTCGACCTTGCCGCGGACCACGAGCGCGTAGCGCTGCGGACCTTGCGCCACGTTCGACCCGATGACGTCGAGCGTCCATTCGCCAGTCGCCGGCTGCGAGATGTGGACGACCTCGACGTTGTTGGTCGTGTCGAACGACGGCGCGCCGCCGGCCGGCTGGTTCCCGACGTACGTCGTGCCGTCCGGTGCGGTGACGACCAGGTTCAGGTTGTTCACCAGGTGCGGTCCCGGATAGTCGCTGTAGGCCAGCACTACGCGCAGCGGCTCCGTCGAGCTGTTGACGGTGACCGTGGAGCGTCGGCTCTGGCCGGTCCGGAGCTGGCGGCTTTGCTGCAGAAGGAAATTCACTCCGGCCTTCGGCTTCGCGATCGCCGCGAGGTCGATCCGCCCACAGCCCTGGTTCGGGTCGACGACCGCACCGGCCGGCGCGACGCCCGGGAGCCGGTCGGCACCCGCGATCAGGGTGGCCTTCAGGAGCGCGGCCGACGGGCTCCGGACGCCGCGGTCGCGCTTGAGGTGCTGGCGCAATGCGGCGACGGCGCCGGAGGTGAGGGGCGTCGCCATGCTGGTCCCACCCATGAAGAAGTACTTCGACGACCCAGGGAACGGCCGCCAGCCGGTCGCGGTGGAGCTCAGCATCGTCGACTTGGTCGAGAGGATCCAGGTGCCGGGCGCGACGACGTCAGGCTTCATCCGCCCGTCCGCTGTCGGGCCACGGCTGGAGAAGGCGACGACCTGATCCGGCTGGTCGGCCATGGGGGCGTTGTGGAACGGCGCAACCGGGTAGTCCGAGGGCCACCAGGCGCCGTACGTCTCGGTGTCGAAGTTCGGCCGGAGGTTCTCGCAGGCGCCGACGGTGATGCAGTTCTTCGCGGTGCCGGGCGGCGTCACCGATCCGAGGTTGATCCTGCCGTCGCCGTCCGCGTCCGACCCGTCGTTGCCGGCCGCCACGACGATGCACATCGTCTGGTGCTCCCAGACGAACTGGTCCAGCTGCTGGCACTGGCTGTCGTACGCCCCTGCGTCGCCACCGCCCCAGGAGTTCGAATGGATGCGCACGCCCTTGGAGTACGCCGTGCCGAACACGGTCGCCAGGTCGGCCGGGATGCCGGCCAAGAGATAGCGGCCGTAGTGCTGCAGGTTCGCCGGGCTCTTCCAGTCCAGCGCCTGCTCGACGGCCTGGAAGACCAGTCGAGCCTTGTGGGCCATGCTGCGGATCGGCGCCTGCCCCGTCAACGTCGTGCTCGCCGTACCGTCCCCGACCGCCGAGCCGGCGACGTGCGTGCCGTGGCCCGAGTCCAGGTCGGCGGCCCCGTCGTCGCCACCGGGGTTGTTGATGTACGCCGCGAAGTCCGGCGTGATCGGGTAGCTGGTCACGGACTTGACCCGACCGGCGAAGTCGGGATGGGCTGGCGACGTCGTACCGACGTCGAGCCCGGTGTCGCAGATGCCCACGGTCTCGCCGGAGCCGTCCAGGGTCGGCACGCCGGACAATGACGCCGGGTCGCCCTTGACCACGCCGACGGCGACGTCGTTGCTGATCCGGTTGACTGCGCGGCGGCGAACCATCCGTACGCCGTGCACCTGGGCCAGGGCGTCGAGCTGGCGCCGATGCGCGGCCTCCGTCTGCTCCGGCTGTTGGACAACGAGGACACCCGCCGCGGCGCTGTCCGACACGATCCGAAGACCCAGGGCCCGCACCTCGGCGCGCGCGCGGCGGGCCTCGCGCGCAGTGAAGAACTCGACCGTGAGCGTCTCCGGCAGGAACTTCGTGCGCGGCGGCACCGGAGCGCCCGCCCTAGCCACATCGACCCGCGCCGCGGGTGGCAGATGCCCGACCCACCGCACCTCGGTCAGCGCGGCGATGCCTGCCGCCTGCTGCGGCGTCGCCCGGGCGACCACCGTGAAGCCGGACTGGTTGCCGACGACCTCGCCGCCCGCCTTCTTCACCGCAGCGAGCCACTCGGGCTTGACCGGCCCGACGAACTGCACGAGGTAGTGGTGCGGAGCATCGGTCAGCCGCTTGGCTCGGTCGTAGCCGGGATGGGCGGCCAGCCGGCCACTGGCTCGCACCCGCGGTTGAGCCGTGTCCAGGGTGGCGTTGACCTGACCACCGAGCGGGATCGCGTACTGGTCGGTGATGTCCTCGACCAGATGCGTACGCCGGATGGTCCGGGCCTGGGCTGCGGTGACGTCCAGTACGGCGAACGCCTCGTAGCGGGCGACGACCTGATACCGCTGCTCGAGGGCCTGCTGCTGAGCAGGAGTGGCGAAGACTTTGAGCATTCGGTTCATCTGGCTCGCCCCATTCGGCCGACCACGGGACACCCTGTTGTTGATGAGCCAGTGTCATCCCCCCAGATACGTCGGTCTAGGACCCGGGGCTGTCGGAGGGGCTGCGTACGATAAACATTGGTTAATCAGTTGAAGTGTCGCCGCACTGACCGCTTGTGTTGTTACCGCAGTTGGCCGGCACTGGCCGGCCACCCGTCGTATCGGAGCCACCGTGACCGTTCCCCCCGCCGACGAGACCCGAGCCGTTGAGCACGAGCCGTTCGTCCACAGTCAGGCCACCGACCCGCGTCGCTGGTGGGCGCTCGCGGTGCTGGCTGCGGCCCAGCTGATGATCGTGCTCGACGCCAGCATCGTGAACATCGCGCTGCCGAGCGCTCAGAAGGACCTTGGCATCACGAACGCCGATCGGCAGTGGGTCGTCACGGCGTACACGCTCGCCTTCGGTGGGCTGCTGCTGCTGGGTGGGCGCATCGCGGACTACACCGGACGCAAGCGCACGTTCCTCGTCGGCCTGATCGGGTTCGCCGGGGCGTCGGCGATCGGCGGCTTCGCCGCGAACGAGGGGATGCTGTTCGCGGCCCGCGCCCTGCAGGGCGCCTTCGCCGCGCTGATGGCGCCCGCGGCGCTGTCGCTGGTGACGGTGACGTTCACGGAGCCGAAGGAGCGAGCCAAGGCCTTCGGCGTGTTCGGCGCCCTGGCCGGAGGCGGGGCGGCCATCGGCCTCATCGTCGGCGGCGTCCTGACCGAGTACGCCTCCTGGCGCTGGTGCCTCGGGGTCAACGTGCCCGTCGCCATGATCGTCGCGGCGGCCGCGATCCCGCTGGTGCACGAGAGCAAGGCTCCCGGTGACACGCGCTACGACATCCCCGGCGTGCTGTCCGCGACGTTGGGTCTGGTGTCGCTGGTGTACGGCTTCACTCAGGCCGCCAAGGCCAAGAACCCCAGCAACCCCAACGACACTGCCGTGCAGGGGTGGACCAACGGGTCGACCGTCACGTTCCTGGTGATCGCCGCCGTGCTGCTGGTCTTCTTCGTCGTCTGGGAGCAGCGCGCGAGCAACCCGCTGCTGCCGCTGCGCATCGTGCTCGACCGCAACCGCGGCGGGTCGTACCTCACGTTCCTGTTCGTCGGAGCCGGCCTGTTCGCGATGTTCCTGTTCCTGACCTACTACTTCCAGATCAACCTGGGCTACAGCCCGTTGAGGTCCGGCTTCGCGTTCCTGCCGTTCAGCGGCGGCATCATCCTCGCGGCGGGTGCGATCGCCCAGCTGCTGCCGCGGTTCGGGCCGAAGCCGCTCATGGTGCCCGGCCTGGTCATGGCCGTGGTGGGCATGCTCTGGCTGACCCGGATCGACGCGAACTCCTCCTACGTCACGCACGTGCTGCCGTCCGAGATCATCATGAGCGTCGGCCTGGCCGGGGTGTTCATCCCGGCGTCGAGCACCGCGCTCGTCCGCATCAGCCATCACGACGCGGGCGTGGCCAGCGCGGTCCTCAACACCAGCCAGATGGTCGGGGGCTCGCTCGGTACGGCATTGCTCAACACCGTGTTCGCCGGAGCCGTGACGAGCTACTTCGCCGACCACCTGACCAACGCCGCTGACGCGCAGAGGATCACGCCGATGGCGCTCATCCACGGCTACCACGTCTCGTTCGTCTGGGGCGCGGGGCTGTTCGCCTGTGCATTGCTGGTGGCCGTGTTCCTCGTCAACGCCAAGAGGGAGGACATCCCGGCCGAGGGGGCCATCGCCGCCTGACGGCCGCCTCGTCTACGGCCGCACCGCCTGCTGGGGCTCCACAACTAGATGGTTGTGCAAATGATCGGTTGTCGATAGCCTCTGCTTCATGACGGTGGTCGAGGACGAACTCAGCCTGGTGTTCTCCGCGTTGGCCGACCCCACCCGGCGGGCCATCCTGGAGCAGCTGTCCAACGGCGCCGCCACGGTGAACCAGCTCGCCGAGCCCTTCGCGATGAGCCAGCAGGCCGTGTCCAAGCACCTCAAGGTGCTCGAGCGCGCCCGCCTCATCTCGCGCGGCCGCGCGGCGCAGTCCCGCCCCTGCGCGCTGGACGGAGAGCGCCTGGACGAGGCCGCGGAGTGGATCGAGCGGCATCGCCAGATCTGGGCCGAACGGCACGACCGGCTGGAGGCGCATCTGGCCACCCTGCGCGGCGGAGCCGGCGCATGAGCGAGCCCGGCGAGCTGACCCACCGGCGCGTCCACGCGGCGTCGGCCGAGCTGCTCTTCGACTGCATGACGACGCCTGAGCACCTGGCCCAGTTCTGGGGGCCTCTCGGCACGACGACCCCGGCCGGGAACATCGTCGTCGACCTTCGCCCCGGGGGTGCGTTCGAGACGACCATGGTCAACGAGGCCGACGGCAGCACGTACACCATGCGCGCCGTCTACGTCGAGGTGTCCCGCCCGGACCGGCTGGTCTGGGAGGAGTCCGGGGTCGAGGGTGGCATGCGGACGACGATCACGTTCCACCGCCTGCCCGACGGCCGCACCGAGGTCGTGACCCACCAGACCAATGTGCCGGCGTGGTACCTGGCCCCAGAGGCCCGCGCTGGCTTCGAGACCAGCCTCGACCGGTTCGACGCCTACCTGCGAGCCATGACCCAGCCCGAACCCCCGACCGCCGACTGAGGAGACCCCATGCCTACAACAGCTTCGGATGACGGGACGCGGATCGCCTTCGACAGCAACGGTTCCGGGCCGGCAGTCGTGCTGGTCGACGGAGCCATGTGCTTCCGCGCCGCCGGCCCGCTCGGCCCGCTGGCCACAGAGCTCCAGGACCGCTACACGGTCTACACCTACGACCGGCGCGGTCGGGGCGAGAGCGGTGACACCGCGCCGTACGCCGTGGACCGCGAGATCGAGGACCTGCAGGCCGTCATCGACGCGGCCGGCGGGACGGCGTACGTCTACGGCATCTCGTCCGGCGCCGCGCTGGCCCTGCGGACTGCGGCAACGGGCACTGGCATCACCAAGCTCGCGCTGTACGAGCCGCCGTACCTCTCCGACACCGACGAGAGCCCGGGGGTCGAGGCGTACGGCGCCCAGCTGCGCGCGCTGCTCGCCGCCGGCCGCAGGGGGGACGCGGTGGCGTTGTTCATGACGAACGTCGGCGTGCCGGCGCCCGTCATCGAAGGAATGCGCGGCGGCGGACCCGGCTGGCCGATCCTGGAGTCGATCGCGCCGACGCTGGCCTATGACGACGAGGTGCTCGGCGACGGCCGGGTGCCGCGCGACCTCGGCGCGGCAGCGACCGTCCCGACCCTGGTTCTGTCCGGTGGCGCCAGCCCGCACGCCCTGCAGCAGGCCGCCAAGAACACAGCCGAGGCGATCCCGACCGCCGAGCATCGTCAGCTCGCCGGCCAAACGCATGATGTCGCACCGGCCGCGTTAGCACCCGAATTGCGGGCATTCTTCGGCTGAGCCGAATCCCCTTCAAGGGCAAGGGGTTTGCAGATCGTGTCGTAGTCGCTACGCTACCCGTCGCCCTCCAACCCCTGCGGACGGCACCTTTCAGGCGCGGCTCCGGACTGGCCGCCGATCATTTCGGCGAAAGTCTGGGGTTCGGAGATGTACCGCTTTGTCCTGGGTTCGTTGCCGCGCGTTCCGCGTCGGGGCGGCCTGATCATCCTTGCTGTCCTGCTGGCAGCCACCGGCCTGCCGGTCACGTCGGCATCCACGGCGTCGGCCGCCACGTCGAGCTCCGGCTTGGCGGCTCAGTTCGTCCACATCATCAACGCCGAGCGCGCCGGCGTCGGTCTGCGGCCGCTCGCCGTCGACGCCACCATGACGTCGGTCGCCGGGGGGTGGTCATGCCTCATGGCGACGTCGAGCCGGCTGGCGCACAACCCGCGTCTGGCCCGCTCCGTCCGTAGCTGGCGGTACCTGGGCGAGAACGTCGGTGTCGGCTACTCGGTGAGCAGCCTGGCCGCTGCCTTCTGGAGCTCGCCGGGCCACCGCGCGAACATCCTCGACCGGCACTACGACCGGGTCGGTGTCGCCGTGGTCAACGTGAGCGGCAAGCTCTGGGTCACCGAGGACTTCCTTGGCACCGGCAAGGTCACCCGGGGGGTCTCCCGGGTGGCCTTGCGGCCGGTCGCTCATCGCACCGGCACAGCCCGACCGGCTCGATCGGCGAAGTCGCCTCGGATGGTGGTGCCTTCCGTCACCGCCTGCCGGCACCATGCGCTGGCTCGGTTCGGGGTCAGGCACGAGCGATACGGCGGGGTCCGCTGGCCGACCGCGTTGAGTGCCTGCGGCAGGAGCTGACGCCGGCTGGTTATCCTCGGCCGTGCCCGAGCTGCCGGAGGTGGAGTCGGCCCGCCGGGTCATCGAAGCCCACGGGCTCGGCCGCCGCATCGTGGACGTCGACGACGTGGACGCCTTCGTCTGCCGGCCTCATCAGCCGGGCGACATCCGTCGCGCTCTGCTCGGCCGGCGCCTCACGGCCGCCCACCGCCGAGGCAAGAGCATGTGGTGCGACACGTCGGGCATCGGTCGGTCGCGCACCCCTGGGCCGGCGCTCGGGATCCATCTCGGCATGTCCGGCAAGATCGTCGTAGCCGACACCGACGGTGCCGAGATCGACGGCGGCGACTACTGGGAGCGCGGCCGGGCCAAGGGTGACTACCGCCACGCGCGGTTCACCTTGGCGTTCGCCGACGGCGGTCGCTTGCTGCTCATCGACCCACGCCGGCTGGGGCGCGTGCGGCTCGACCCGGACATCGAGGCGCTCGGACCGGACGCGCAGCAGGTGACCTTGCGCGAGTTCCGCGAGCTGGTCGCACGGGGCACCGCGCCCGTCAAGGCCAGGCTGCTCGACCAGGAGGCCGTCGCCGGTGTCGGCAACCTCCTTGCGGACCAGGCGTTGTGGCAGGCGCGGATCAAGCCGGCCCGGCGGGCCGCCGACCTGGACCGCACGCAGGTGCAGCGGCTGCACCGCGCACTGCGGGGCTCGGTCGAGCGCGCCATCGCGAACGGCGGCGTCCACACGCTGTCGTTCGTCGACCACCGGCACCGCGGCGGCACCTGCCCGCGGGACGGCGTTCCCCTGGCCCGAGGCACGGTCGGTGGGCGCACGACGTACTGGTGCCCGCGGGAGCAGGTCTGATCGGCTACTCGGCGGCGACGTGCACGACCGCGAGGACGTAACCGGCGTGGTCCGACGACCGGTGAGAACAGAAGAGCATCGTGTCCCCGACGCCCTCGTCGTCGAACGACTTGAGCTTCTCGACATGGAAGGTCAGGGTCGTCGGCCGGTTCGGGAAGGGACCGG
>JBJMHS010000083.1:0-15910 GCA_045807245.1 Actinomycetales bacterium | reverse complement strand
CCTCACGGCGTACCTCACCGGGCGGATGTTCATCGACCACCCCGGCATCCCGGTCATCGCCGTCTTCGTCCTCGGTCTGCTCGTCGGCGCGGCGCTCGGCCTGGTCAACGGGCTGCTGGTCGCGGTCGGCAAGGTGCCGGCGCTCGTGATCACCCTCGGCACGCTCTACATCTACCGCGGTGTCGTCCTGACCTGGGCCGGCAGCAACCGGGTCAACGCCTCGGACATGCCGGACAGCTTCCTCTCGCTCGGCACCAAAACGCTGTGGTCCATCCCGGTCCTGACCATCATCGCGGCGCTCGTCCTCGCGGTCGTCGGCTACGCCCTGTACACCAGCCGGGCCGGACGCGACCTCTACGCGATCGGGTCCGACCCGGTGGCGGCCCAGCTCTACGGCTTGCCGGTACGGCGTCGGCTCGTCGGTGCGTTCGTCCTCTCCGGTGCGTTGGCCGGCTTGGCGGGCGTCGTGTTCGCCGCGCGTTACGGGTCGGTGAGCTCGGATGCCGGAAGCGGCCTCGAGCTGCAGGCCGTCGCGGCAGTCGTCATCGGCGGTGTCGCGATCTTCGGCGGCAGCGGCACCGTCTGGGGCGCCGCCATCGGCGCGGTGCTGCTCGTGACGATCAACCGCGCGCTGCCGATCCTGGGCATCCAGGACTTCTGGCAGCAGGCCGTCGTGGGCGGACTCATCATCGGCGCGATCGTCCTCGACCGGGTGCTCTCGGTCCGCCGAGCCCGCTTGCTCATCCAGGCGAGGGATGCGCGATGACGACGGAGCGCGCGACGTCGTACCGGGCTCACGCCCATGGCCCGCTGCGGCGCTGGCTGCTGACCCGAGAGATGGCAGTCGTCGGGCTGCTCGTCCTCGTCGTGCTCTACTCCAACGCCCGGGTCCCGCACTTCTCCGGCCCGCTCACACTGCCGTTCCTCGTGTTGGACGCCGCGCCGATCCTGCTCATCGCCCTGCCGATGACCCTGGTCGTCGTCACCGGTGAGATCGACCTGTCCGTCGCGAGCGTGGTCGGCCTCAGCAGTGTCCTGGTCGGGACCCTCCACCAGCACGGGCTGTCCATCCCGCTCGCCGCGCTGCTGGCGCTGGTCGCCGGTGTGGTGTGCGGAGCGGTCAACGGGTTCCTGGTCGCGTACGTCGGGCTGCCTTCCTTGGCAGTCACCATCGGCACGCTGGCGCTGTACCGAGGCCTGGCGGTCGGCCTGCTCGGTACGACGGCGGTCACGGACTTCCCGCTGAAGTGGACCAACCTGGCGCAGCAGGGCTTCCACAACAACCGCTACCCCTACGTCCTCGTGCCGATCGTCGTCCTGGCCGTGGCGTTCGCCGTCCTGCTGCACTTCACGTCGTTCGGCCGCGGCATCTACGACATCGGCCTCAACCGCGAGGCCGCGCACTTCTCGGGCGTGAACGTGGCTCGCACCAAGATGACCGTCTTCATCCTCACCGGTGTGGTGTCCGCGTTCGCCGGCATCTTCTACACCCTGCGGTACGGCAGCGCCCGCGGCGACAACGCGACCGGGCTCGAGCTGCAGGTGATCGCCGCGGTCCTGCTGGGCGGCGTGTCGATCTTCGGCGGCCGCGGTGCCCTGCACGGCGTCCTGGGTGGCGTCCTGTTGATCGGCGTCCTCTCCAGCGCTCTGCGGCTGGAGTCGATCACCGTCAACGTCATCAACATCATCATCGGGCTGTTGCTCATCCTCTCGGTGATGAACACGAGTTTCCTGGCCTGGCTCGCGGGTCTCCGCGCCGCCATGGCCCGGAGGCGGGGGCGAAGTGCTCCCCCTACACGCCGAGCTGCGGCGTAGACACCAGAGAAGGGACATCCATGAACGTGCACAAGAAGCGGCTGTGGTCGCTCGGGGGGCTCGTCGTCACGGTGGCTCTGCTGACGTCCGCCTGTGGCGGGTCCAGCGGCGGCGGGTCCACTGCGGGCGGCAGCGCCTCCGGCGGCGGCGGGAAGGTCACCGTGACGTTCCTGCCGAAGAACCTCGGCAACCCGTACTTCGACACCAGCGACAAGGGCGGCGCCGCGGCGGTCGCCGAGTTCGGCGGCACCTACCAGCAGGTCGGGCCGCAGACCGGCAGCCCGGACGCCCAGGTGCCGTTCATCAACACGGCAGCGCAGCAGGGTGTGAAGGCCCTTGTGGTGTCGGCGAACGACCCCAAGGCGATCTGCTCGGCGCTCAACCAGGCGAAGTCGGCCGGCACCAAGATCGTCACCTTCGACTCGGACACGGACCCGTCCTGCCGCGACCTGTTCGTCAACCAGGCGACGGCCGACGGCATCGCCAAGGTCGAGGTCGACATGGCGGCCAAGCTGACGGGGGACTCGGGGGAGATCGCGATCCTCTCGGCCAGCGCCAACGCCACCAACCAGAACGCGTGGATCAAGACGATGAAGTCGCTGCTGGCTTCGGACCACCCGAACCTCAAGCTGGTCGACGTGGTCTACGGCAACGACGACGACCAGACGTCGTTCGACAAGACGGCCGCGCTGGTCCAGGCTCACCCGAACCTGAAGGCGATCATCTCGCCGACCACCGTCGGTATCGCGGCGGCAGCGCGCTACATCTCGTCCTCGAAGTTCAAGGGCAAGGTGCAGGTGACCGGCTTGGGCACGCCGAACCAGATGCGCAAGTACGTCAAGGACGGCACGGTGCAGCAGTTCGCCCTGTGGAACCCCGAGGACCTCGGCTATCTGGCGGCGTTCGCGGCCAAGGCGCTCGTCGACGGCACGATCACCGGCAAGGAAGGCGACAGCTTCAAGGCGGGCAAGCTCGGCGACTACAAGGTCGGCCCGAATGCCACCGTCCTACTCGGTGACCCGTTCGTGTTCGACAAGAGCAACATCGACAAGTTCAACTTCTGACCGGTTCGACTCGCACCAACCTCCCGGGCCGGACCCATCCTGAGCCGGCCCGGGAGGCCACCGGACCAAGCCTTCCGACAGCTCGAGGAGATCTCCCACCTCGAGGACGAGCTGACCGCCGTACCGCGGCAGCCGACGAGAAGTGATGAGACATGACGACATTCGCGCAGATCGCGCCCCAGCTCGAGGCCCTGGCCGTCGAGGTGCCTTCCTGGGCCTACGGCAACTCAGGCACCCGGTTCAAGGTCTTCGGCACGCCCGGCACGCCGCGTTCGGTGCAGGAGAAGATCGCGGACGCCGCCCAGGTCCATCGCTTCACCGGCCTGGCCCCGACTGTCGCGCTGCACATCCCTTGGGACCGGGTCGACGACTACGCCGGGCTGCGCGCGTACGCCGAGTCGCTCGGGGTCTCGCTCGGAACCATCAACAGCAACACGTTCCAGGACGACGACTACAAGCTCGGCAGCCTGACCCACGTCGACGCGGCAGTGCGCCGCAAGGCGATCGACCACAACCTCGAGTGCATCGAGATCATGAACCAGACCGGTTCCCGCGACCTGAAGATCTGGCTCGCCGACGGGACGAACTACCCCGGCCAGGGGGACCTGCGGGCCCGTCAGGACTGGCTGGCCGACTCACTCGCCGAGATCTACGCGCATCTCGGCGACGATCAGCGGCTCGTGCTCGAGTACAAGTTCTTCGAGCCGGCGTTCTACCACACCGACGTACCCGACTGGGGTACGGCGTACGCGCAGGTCAGCGCGCTCGGCGAGCGGGCGATGGTCTGCCTGGACACGGGCCACCACGCCCCCGGCACCAACATCGAGTTCATCGTCATGCAGCTGCTGCGGCTCGGGAAGCTGGGGTCGTTCGACTTCAACAGCCGTTTCTACGCCGACGACGACCTGATCGTGGGAGCCGCAGACCCGTTCCAGCTGTTCCGGATCCTGGTCGAGGTCGTGCGTGGTGGCGGGTACGGGCCGGGCAGCGACGTCGCGCTCATGCTCGACCAGTGCCACAACATCGAGAAGAAGATCCCCGGTCAGATCCGTTCGGTGCTGAACATCCAGGAGATGACGGCGCGCGCGCTGCTGCTCGACTCCGACGCCCTGGAGCGGGCGCGTCTCGACGGTGACGTGCTGGCGGCGAACGATGTGGTGATGGACGCTTTCTACACCGACGTGCGCCAGCCCCTGGCCGAGTGGCGGGCCGGCCGGGGCTGGCCCGAACGGCCCCTGCGGGCCTATCTGGACAGCGGCTACCAGGAGCAGATCGAGACCGAGCGCGTCGGTGGCGCGCAGGCGGGATGGAGCTGACATGAGCACCTCCGTCGCGGCCGAGCTGGTCGAGCGGTCCAACCGGCTCGGCAGCGACCCGCGCAACACGAACTACGCGGGGGGCAACACCTCGGCCAAGGGTTCGGCCACCGACCCCGTCACCGGCCAACCGGTCGACCTGCTCTGGGTCAAGGGATCCGGCGGCGACCTGGGAACCCTTCGCGAGGACGGTCTCTCGGTCCTACGGCTGGACCGGCTGCGCTCGATGGTGGAGGTCTACCCCGGTGTCGAACGCGAGGACGAGATGGTGGCGGCGTTCGACTACTGCCTGCACGGCAAGGGCGGAGCCGCCCCCTCGATCGACACGGCGATGCACGGGCTGGTCGACGCGCGACACGTCGACCATCTGCACCCGGACTCCGGCATCGCCCTCGCGACCTCGGCCGACGGAGAGGCGTTGACCAAGGAGTGCTTCGGCGACCGGGTCGCCTGGGTGCCGTGGCGCCGCCCCGGCTTCCAGCTCGGCCTGGACATCGCCGAGGTCCAGCGGGCCAACCCGCAGGCGATCGGGGTGATCCTCGGCGGGCACGGCATCACGGCGTGGGGGTCGACGTCGCAGGAGTGTGAACGGAGCTCGGTCGAGATCATCCGCACCGCAGAGCGGTTCATCGCCGAGCGCGGCCGGCCGCAGCCGTTCGGCGAGGTCCGGGCCGGCTTCGCCGCGCTGCCCGACGCCGAGCGCGACGCCCGTGCAGCCGCTCTGGCCCCGGTCATCCGCGGCCTCGCCTCGACCGACGGGCCGCAGCTCGGCCACTACACCGACAGCGACGTGGTGCTGGACTTCTGTGCCCGCGAGCGGCTGGCCGAGCTCGCCGCGCTCGGCACCTCGTGCCCGGACCACTTCCTGCGCACCAAGGTCCGGCCGATGGTCCTCGACCTGCCCGCGGCCGCACCGCTGGACGAGGTCGTCGAACGGCTGCGCACGCTGCACCAGGAGTACCGCGCGGCGTACCGGTCGTACTACGAGACGTACGCCGAGCCGGACAGCCCGCCGATGCGCGGCGCCGACCCGGCCATCGTCCTGGTGCCCGGAGTGGGCATGTTCTCGTTCGGCAAGGACAAGCAGACGGCGCGGGTCGCGGGCGAGTTCTACGTGAACGCGATCAACGTGATGCGCGGAGCCGAGGCCGTCTCGCGCTACACGCCCATCGACGAACGCGAGAAGTTCCGGATCGAGTACTGGTCCTTGGAGGAGGCCAAGCTCCAGCGGATGCCCAGGGCCAAGCCGCTCGCCGGACGCGTCGCCCTCGTCACCGGCGCCGGGTCCGGCATCGGCAAGGCCGTCGCCGAGCGGCTGGCTGCGGAGGGGGCGTGCGTCGTGGTCGCCGACCTCGACGGTGCCGCAGCCGCGGACGTGGCCGCCGGGATAGGCAACGCCGACCGCGCCGTCTCGGTCACGGCGAACGTCACTCACGCGACCGCCGTCCAGGGTGCCGTCGACGCTTCTGCGCTGGCCTTCGGTGGCGTCGACCTGGTCGTCAACAACGCCGGCCTGTCCATCTCCAAGCCGCTGCTCGAGACCACCGAGCACGACTGGGACCTCCAGCACGACGTGATGGCCAAGGGCTCGTTCCTCGTATCCAAGGCGGCGACCGCGGCGATGGTCGCGCAGGGCATGGGTGGCGACATCGTCTACATCTCCTCGAAGAACAGCGTGTTCGCGGGGCCGAACAACGTCGCGTACGGCGCGACCAAGGCCGACCAGGCCCACCAGGTGCGGCTGCTGGCCGCCGAGCTGGGCGGGCACGGCATCCGGGTCAACGGGATCAACCCCGACGGTGTCGTCCGGGGCTCGGGCATCTTCGCCAAGGGATGGGGCAAGCAACGAGCGGAGGTGTACGGCGTCCCGGAGGAGGAGCTCGGCCAGTTCTACGCCCAGCGCACGATCCTCAAGCGCGAGGTCCTGCCCGAACACGTCGCTGCCGCGGTCTTCGCGCTGACCGGCGGCGACCTGAGCCTGACGACCGGTCTGCACATCCCGGTGGACGCGGGCGTCGCGGCCGGCTTCCTGCGCTGAGTGTGCCGAGCGTGCCCAGCGTGCCGAGCGTGCCGAGCGTGCCGAGCCTGTTGAGCCTGTCGTGCCGCCCACGCCGATGACCCGCAGGGTCGCAGCGGTCGACCTGGGCGCGACCAGCGGCCGGATCATGGTGGCCGAGGTCGGCGAGCAGCGCCTCGACCTCACACCAGTGCACCGCTTCCCCAACGGTCCGGTGCGCCGTGCGGACGGCGCCCTGCACTGGGACTTCGAGGCCCTGCACCGCGAAATCCTGGCCGGGCTCCGGGCCGCCGGGCCGGTCGACTCGATCGGCATCGACTCCTGGGCGGTCGACTACGGGCTGCTCGACGCGGGCGGTGCCCTGCTCCGCGATCCCTACTGCTACCGCGACGCGCGGACCGAGGCCGGGGTCCGGCGGGTGACAGCGGTCGTCAGCGACGAGGAGCTGTTCGACCGCACCGGCCTGCAGCACCAGCCGTTCAACACGGTGTACCAGCTCGCCGCCGAGGCGTCGCTCGAGCCGGCGGCCACCATGTTGCTGATCCCGGACCTCCTCGCCTACCGCCTCACCGGGGCCCTCGGCGCCGAGCTGACCAACGCCTCGACGACCCAGCTGCTCGACATACGCCGGCAGGAGTGGGCGCTCGACCTCGCCGACCGGATCGGCATCCCACGGGCGCTCCTGCCGCCGCTCCGACGACCCGGTGAGGTCATCGGCGTCCTCGATGCGACCGTGGCTGAAGCGACCGGTCAGGCCACCGGTACGCCGGTGGTCGCGGTCGGCTCGCACGACACCGCCTCGGCCGTCGTCGGCGTCCCCGCGGGGCCTGGATCGTCGTTCGCGTACGTCTCGTCCGGCACGTGGTCCCTCGTCGGTGTCGAGCTCGACGCGCCGGTCCTCACCGCCGCTGCTCGCGCCGCGAACTTCACCAACGAGGGCGGGGTCGACGGCACCGTGCGGTTCCTGCGCAACGTCATGGGGCTGTGGGTCCTCGGTGAGTCGCTGCGGCACTGGGGCACCGACGACCTGGCCGGGCTGCTCGCCGCCGCCGCCGTTCTGCCTCGGGGCGGCCCGGTGGTCGACATCGACTCGCCCGACTTCCTGCCGCCGGGCGACATGCCGGCACGGATCGTCTCCGCGTGTCTGGCCACGGATCTGGAACCGCCGCCGGACCGGCCGGCGATGGTTCGCTGCATCCTCGACAGCCTGGCTGCGGCTTATGCGGCGGCGGTCGGCCAGGCGGCCGAGCTGGCCGGTCGCGCCGTCGACGTTGTGCACATCGTGGGCGGCGGCGCGCAGAACGACCTCATGTGCCGACTCGCGGCCGACGCGCTGGGCCGGCCGGTCCTGGCCGGACCGGTGGAGGCGACCGCCATCGGCAACGTGCTCGTGCAGGCCCGCGCTCTCGGCGTGGACCTGCCCGACCTGGCAGCCATGCGAGCGCTGGTCGCCGCGACGCATCCGGTCCGCAGGTACGAGACTGGGGCACCATGCGGGTCGCACTGATGGTGACGTGCCTGAACGACGCCCTGTTTCCGGACGTCGGTAGGGCCGTCGTCACCCTTCTGCGCCGACTGGGGGTCGACGTGGACTTCCCGGCCGACCAGACGTGCTGTGCCCAGCCGATGGTCAACACCGGTTACCTGGACGAAGCCGTCCCGGTCGTGCGCAACTTCGTGCACGCGTTCGCCGGGTACGACGCGGTGGTGACACCGTCGGGCTCCTGCGCTGGTTCTGTACGGCACCAGCACGCGATCGTGGCCGGCCGCTCAGGTGACGCGGAGCTGTCGGCCGCCGTGGCGACGGTGGCGCCCCACGTCTACGAGCTGTCCGAGTTCTTGGTCGACGTCCTCGGTGTCGAGGATGTGGGCGCATCTTTCCCGCATGCCGTGACCTATCACCCCACGTGTCACTCGCTGCGCATCCTCGGCGTCGGTGATCGGCCGATGCGGTTGCTGCGCAACGTCTCCGGGCTCGAGCTGGTCGACCTGCCCGACGCCGACCAATGCTGTGGGTTCGGTGGGACGTTCGCCGTCAAGAACGCCGACACGTCGGTCGCGATGGGGCTCGACAAGGTACGGCGGGTGCGCGAGACCGGCGCGGAGGTCCTGGTGGCGAGCGACAGCTCGTGCCTGATGCACCTGGGCGGGCTCCTGTCCCGGCAGCAGTCCGGAGTGCGCACGATGCACCTGGCCGAGGTGCTGGCGGGTGAGGGACGGCGATGACCGGGACATTCGTCGGGATGCCGCCGTTCCCCGAGGCGGCCCGGGAGGCGCTGGCGAACGGGCAGCTCCGCGCGAACCTCGCCCAGGCGACGGCGACGATCCGGGCCAAGCGCGCAGCGGTCGTGGCGGAGGTGGACGACTGGGAGACACTGCGGGCGGCCGGAGCGGCGGTCAAGGACAACACTCTCGCCCACCTGGACGAGCACCTCCTGGAGCTCGAACAGGCACTGACCGAGCGCGGCGTACAGGTGCACTGGGCCCGGACAGCGGCGGAGGCGTGCCAGGTCGTCGTCGACGTCACGCGCCGCCACGGGTCGCACGAGGTCGTCAAGGTGAAGTCGATGGCCACGCAGGAGATCGGCCTGAACGAGGCACTGCTCGCGGCCGGCATCCAGCCGTGGGAGACCGACCTGGCCGAGATGATCGTCCAGCTCGGCGACGACCTGCCGAGCCACATCCTGGTCCCGGCCATCCACCGCAACCGAGCGGAGATCCGGGAGATCTTCGTGGCGCGAATGGCCGAGGTGGGGTTGGCCGCGCCGGCGGACCTCACCGACGACCCGGCGCGCCTGGCCGAGGCGGCGCGGCTGCACCTGCGAGCCAAGTTCCTGTCCGCCAAGGTGGCCGTGTCGGGCGCCAACTTCGCGGTCGCCGAGACGGGGACGCTGGTCGTCGTCGAGTCCGAGGGCAACGGCCGGATGTGCCTGACCCTGCCCGAGGTGCTGATCTCGGTGGTCGGAATCGAGAAGGTCGTGCCGACCTGGTCCGACCTCGACGCGTTCTTCGAGCTGCTGCCGCGCTCCTCCACGGGGGAGCGGATGAACCCCTACACCTCGACCTGGTCGGGCATCACACCCGGCGACGGCCCGCAGGAGATGCACGTCGTACTGCTCGATGCGGGCCGGACACGCGCTCTCGCGGATCGCGTTGGCCGACAGGCACTTCGGTGCATCCGCTGCTCGGCCTGCCTGAACGTGTGCCCGGTCTACGAACGGGTCGGCGGGCACGCCTACGGAGCCGTCTACCCAGGTCCGATCGGCGCCATCCTCAACCCGCTGCTCAACGGCGTCGGCACCGACGCCCAGACCGACTCGCTGCCCTACGCCTCCTCCTTGTGTGGCGCCTGCTTCGAGGTCTGCCCGGTCCGGATCGACATCCCCTCGGTGTTGGTCGACCTCCGCGCTCAGGTCGTCGATGCGCACCGCCACCGCCGGCGGCCAAAGGCCGAAGCCATGGCGATGCTCGCCGCCGGTACCACGCTGCGGCATCCCCGTCTGCTCGCGGCCGCCGAACACCTGACCCGCCTCGGCCTGCGCGTGGGCCGCCGCTTCGGGGCCCGGGCCTGGACCCAGACCCGCGACCTGCCAGCCGCGCCAGCGGAGTCGTTCCGCTCCTGGTGGCGTCGGCGGGGACGGCATGAAGAGGGCCCGGACCGGTGAGCGCCGACACCAGCCACGAGGCGCGCACGGAGATCCTCGATCGCATCCGCCGTGCCCTCGGCGACGGGCCACGACCCGAGTACGACGTCCCGCGCACCTACCGCGACCGGACCGGCTCGGTCGACGTCGCCCGGTTCGTGGAGCGGGTCGGGGACTACCGGGCCGAGGTCCGCCGCTGCACGCGGGACGAGGTCGAGGCCGCTGTGGCCGGCCTCCTGCCCGACGGCGACGTCGTCGCGCCGGGCGGGCTTGGCTGGCCGGTGCCGGCCCGGGTCCGCGTCGCGGACCCCGCCACGGCCGAGCTCGACGCGCTCGCCGGTGTCGTCACGGGCGCCACGGTGGCCATCGCCGAGACCGGGACCATCGTGCTGACGCACGGTCCGGGCGAAGGGCGGCGCGCCATGACGCTCGTCCCCGACCTGCATATCTGCATCGTCGGCTCCGACCAGATCGTCGCCGACGTACCCGCCGCGTTCGCCCGGCTCGGCGCCGCGCCCCTGACGACGTGGGTCAGCGGCCCGTCGGCCACCAGCGATATCGAGCTGCAGCGGGTCGAGGGAGTCCACGGGCCGCGCACCCTGCGGGTCGTCGTCGTCGACGTGTGAGGCGGACCGGCCTGGCGGCTGCGGTCGGCCACCCGCCGACACGGGACGAGCGCTCGCGACGTACGGTCGTCGGGTGAGTGCGCATGCTCGCTGAGCTCGCCGCCAACGCACGTCCGCCTGGGCTGCTGCCGGCCCGCGAACAGATGGCGCTGTCCCTCGGCTGGCACATCATCCTGGCTTGTTTCGGCGTCGCCTTCCCGACCATGATCTTCGTGCTGCACCGGCGGGGGATCGTCCACGACGACCCGGTCGCGCTGGACCTGGCTCGGCGCTGGGCCAAGGTCTCCGCCGTCCTGTTCGCCATCGGCGCGGTGTCGGGGACGGTGCTGAGCTTCGAGATGGGTCTGTTGTGGCCCGGCCTGATGGGCCGCTTCGGTGACGTGCTGGGCCTGCCGTTCGCGTTCGAGGGCATCTCGTTCTTCGTCGAGGCGATCTTCCTCGGCATCTACCTCTACGGGTGGGACCGCATGCCGCCGCGGCGGCACGTCCTGATGCTCGTGCCCATGGGCCTGTCCGGCATCGTCGGCAGCTTCTGCGTCGTCAGCGTCAACGCCTGGATGAACGAACCGACGGGGTTCCGGATCGTCAACGGCGTGGTCGCTGACGTCAACCCGTGGCGGGCCATGTTCAACGACGGCGTGTGGCTGCAGTTCGCACACATGTGGGTGGGCGCATTCTTGCTGGTCGGCTTCGTCGTCGCTGCCGTGTACGCCACGGGGATGCTGCGTGGCCGGTACGACGCATATCACCGTCTCGGCTTCACCGTGCCGTTCGTGTTCGCCAGTGTCGCCGCCCTGGTGCAGCCGTTCGTCGGTCACGTCCTCGGACTGCAGGCTGGCGGCCGGCAGCCGTCGAAGCTGGCCGCGATGGAGCTGGCGCTCACGACGGAGTCTCCTTCGCCGGAGCGGCTCGGTGGAGTCGTGTACGACGGCCGCATCCACTGGGCATTGTCCATCCCGCGGCTGGGCTCGATCCTCGCCGAGAACTCGTGGTCCAAACCGGTGCAGGGCATGGACACCATCCCCGTCCAGGACCGTCCGCCGATCAACATCACGCATCTGGCCTTCCAGACCATGGTCGGAATCGGCCTCCTGCTCGCCTCCGTGGTCCTGGTCTTCTGGTTCCTGCGCTGGCGCGGCCGAGATCTGTTGCCGTACAAGTGGTTCCAGCGCTTCTCGGTCGTGGCGGGACCGCTGTCGGTGATCGCACTGGAGGCCGGCTGGGTGACGACCGAAGTCGGGCGCCAGCCGTGGACCGTGTGGCAGGTGCTCCGGACCACCGATGCCGCGAGCACCAACGCGGGACTGTGGTGGAGCTACGCCGCCGTCGTGGTGATCTACGCCGGGATGACGGTGGGGGCTGTTGTCGTGATCAGGTCGATGGCTCGGCGCTGGCGGGCGGGAGAGCGGGACCTGCCAAGCCCCTACGGGCCCGCCCATCAGCTGAGTCAGGCGGACCACTGATGCTCGCCGATGTCGTTGCTGCCGCGATGTTCGCCGGTGTGGTCGTGTACGCGGTGTTCGGCGGCGCCGACTTCGGGTCGGGCTTCTGGGACCTGACCGCAGGTGACGCAGAGCGCGGTGGGCGACTGCGCCTTCTGGTCGACCACAGCATCGGGCCGGTCTGGGAGGCCAACCATGTCTGGCTGGTCTACGTGCTCGTGTTCTGGTGGACCGCGTTCCCAAGGGCGTTCGCGGCGGCGACCACAACGCTGTTCGTGCCACTGGCGCTCGCGTTGGTCGGGATCGTGCTGCGCGGTGCGAGCTTCGCGTTCCGCAAGTACGCGGCGACGCTCCACCAAGCGCGACTGTTCGGCGCGGTGTTCGCCGGGTCGTCCCTCATCACCCCCTTCTTCCTGGGCGCAGCGGCCGGCGCGGTCGCCTCGGGTCGGGTGCCACGCAACGGGTACGGCGACGTCTGGAGCTCGTGGACGACACCCACCTCCGTCCTCGGTGGGCTGTTGGCCGTAGCGACGTGCAGCTTCCTGGCCGGCGTCTTCCTGACCGCCGAGGCGCAGCGGGCACGCGACGTAGGTCTGGCCGAGCAGCTGCGGAGAGGCAGCATCGTCGTCGGTGTGGTCACTGGAGCGATCACGTTGGCCGCGATCGTCCCGATCCATCGGGACGCGCCGACGCTGGGCCACGAGCTCACCAGGCGTGCGCTGCCTCTCGTGGTGATCTCCGCGGCAGCCGGGCTGTCGACGCTGCTGCTGCTCTGGCGACGGCGGTACGCCGTGGCCCGGCTCGGTGCCGTTGCCGCGGTGGCGTCGGTGGTCGCCGGATGGGGAGTGGCGCAGTACCCGTGGGTGCTCACCGACCAGATGCGGATCTCGGCCGCGGCCGGGTCGCACGCCACGCTGACGGGCCTGCTCGTCGTCCTGGCGGTGGCGAGCATCGTCGTCGTACCTGCGCTCGGGTACCTGTTCTGGCTCACCCAGACCGAGGGGTGGAGCGACCACGTGTCGTCCGCGCCCTGACGCTGCTGTATCTGACGGCCCCTTTACCGCTCCTTACTCCCAATTGACTGCGACGCCGAGTCGCGGCATGTTCTGGGAGGTTCCATATGCACGTCTCCAAGAAGCGGACGCTCGTCGCCGTCCTGGTGTCGGCCGCCGCTCTGACCACCGCTGCGGCCGGCGCGGCTGGAGCGCAGGCCGGGGTCACCGCGCCGACCGCGAAGGCGAAGGTCGCCAGCCACCAGGCACCCGACCCCACATTCGCCGCCACCGAGCGACTGGCCGCCAAGGGCGTCGTCGCAACGGACGCATCGAAGGCCGCGCTCGCAACCGTCGAGGCCCGGGTTCGCGCCTACGTCACCAAGAACGGTACGAAGTACGCGTTCGGCACGTACTCCGACCCGAAGACCGGCCGGGTGGTCCTCGACACCGACGCGCCCGCCAGTGTCGTTGCCTCGCTGACCAACCTGTCCACGGCCAAGAGCGCCGCCGGCGTCGGAGTCACGACGCATCGGGTCAGGACGACCGACGCGTTCAACCGTCGCGACGACATCCCGAACTACTACGGCGGCGGCGGTCTGACCGCCTCCGGGTTCCTCTGCTCGACCGGGTACGCCGTGCAGAACTCCGCGGGCACGCGCTTCATGGTCACCGCTGGGCACTGCTTCGCCAACGGCACAACGGTGTTCACCGAGTCCGGCCTGCACACCGAGGGCGTCGTCGCGAACCGGCGCCTCGCCTCGCTGGGCAACGGCCCGATCGACATGGAGCTGTTGACCGGTCAGGGCTACTGGGGCCGCGTCTTCACCGGCGGCGTGACGAGCAGCACCAGTGCTCCGGTCGTGGCGGCTGGTGCGGCGTTCGTCGGCTACACCAACTACTGCCACAGTGGCCGGACCACCGGCGAGCAGTGCGGCCACACGGCCAACAGCACGACGGCCCAGGTCTGCACGACCACGGGCTGCAAGTCGCCGGTCATCGCGTACACCGGTGGCGTCGTCCAGCAGGGCGGTGACTCGGGTGGCGCGTTCTACGCCAAGGACTCCAACGGCGGCATCTGGATCCGCGGACACGTCATCGCCGGCAACTCGACCACGGGCTACGTCGAGCCGTGGACGCAGGTCGCCAGCACGTACGGCGTGAGCATCGTCACCGGCTGACGGTCACGAGCACCAAAGGAACGCCCAGGAACCACGGTTCCTGGGCGTTCCGCCGTGGATGCTCGGGTCACTGGATCTCGAGCGGCCACGGTCCCCCGAACGACTCCACCCGCGACCCGTCCTCCCGGTTGACGGTGACCCGGGCGTAGACGTCGTACCGGCCCGGGCTCAACGCCTGGTCCGGCAGCGATGGATCACACGAGGTGAGTGCAGCCCGGGCGGTGAACTCGTGCGAGTAGCCGCCATTCAGCCGGAGCGGGACGCCGACGGAGTCCTGGGCAACGGGCAGGGTCGCGACGCGGTTGGCGCGAACGAGGAACACGTCGGCGGCCGGCGTCACGACTCCGGCGACGCCGCCCGCCCGGGCCGACACGCGGACCCGCCCGACGAGCGACTGCTCGCCGGCGACGACGCTCGCGGGGAACTGGCCGCTGACGACGAGCTGGGGAGCGGGAGCCCGGTGGAAGCTCTGGCCGCAGCGCAGCACGGCCTGGGCGCGCAGCGGCAGCTGGTCCACGGCGCCGTCGCCACGGGCCAGTGTCGGTGTCGCGGTGGAGGCCGGCGTCGATGTCCTTGTCGGCGCCGGTTTCGCGGCTTCCGGACTCGATGGTCCCGCGCAGCCGGAGACCACTGCCAGGCCAAGCACCAGGGCGGCCGCCCATCCTGACGCGGCCCTGCCGGCAACCACCCGCTGGCTCATCGGTCGTCCTTCCGCTGCTACCCGCTTGGACGCATCCCCACCATGATGGGTTCCATGACGTACGACGCCGACCTCCGCGTGGACGCCTACATCGAGGCGTTGCCCCCGTGGCAGCAGGACCTCTGCCGCGAGCTGCGGGAGCTCATCCACGCGGCCGACCCGGAGGTGGAGGAGACGATCAAACGGACGGTGCAGCCCTACTTCGTCCTCCAGGGCAACGTCTGCGCGTTCCTGGCGGCCAAGGACCATCTCAACCTGTTCCTGTACGACGGCGCCATCGTCCCCGACCCACACCACATCATCACCAACGGGCATGACAACACGACGGCGCGCTGCATCTCGTTCCACCAGGGCAGCCCCGTGCCACGCAAACCGTTGACGGCGATGCTGCGGCAGATCATCGCCAACAACCGGGCGGGCGGCTGGCGCAAGATCAAGGCCGGTGGCTGAGATGGAGGTCCTGCTCTCCGGTCTCGGCCTGGTGGAGTCCCCCCGATGGCACGACGGCCGGCTCTGGTTCAGCGACTGGATCAACGGCCAGATCATCGCGGTGGACGACAACGGCGCATCCGAGGTCGTCGTGCGGCACCAGTCCCTGCCGATGTGCTTCGACTTCCTGCCCGACGGACGGCTGGTCCTGGTGTCGAACCAGGAGATGGCCCTGATGACGCTCGACGACGGCCGGCTATCGACGTACGCCGACCTGTCCGGCCTCTCGCCTCACGGGCACAACGACATCGTCGTCGACGGGCGCGGCCACGCGTACGTCAACAGCGGGAACTTCGACTTCGCGAGCGGACCACCGAAGGGTGACGTGCAGCCGGGGTTCGTCGCGCTCGTGACGCCGGACGGTACGGCGCGGGTCGTCGCCGAGGACATCGCCTTCCCGAACGGCATGGCGGTCACTGCCGACAACCGCACCCTCGTCGTCGCCGACTCCTACCGGCACGAGCTCCTCGGCTTCGACATCCAGCCCGACGGCACCCTGGCCGGCCGGCGCACCTGGGCCGACCTCGGTGACGCCGCTCCGGACGGCATCTGCCTCGATGCGTCAGGCGCCGCGTGGTACGCCGACGTGCCGCACCAGCGCTGCGTTCGAGTGAGAGAAGGCGG
>JBJMHS010000082.1:0-17362 GCA_045807245.1 Actinomycetales bacterium | reverse complement strand
CGCGCAGCTGAAGTACCAGGACCCGAGCAACCCGGTCGACAGCTCGCAGTTCATGGCGCAGACCGCGCAGTTCACCCAGGTCCAGAGCACCAACGCGATGGCGAAGGCCACCGAGTCGGTCCTGGCCCTGCAGCAAGGGCTCGCCGCCAGCGGGCTCGTCGGCAAGACCGTGCAGTACACGCTCACTGACGGCACCACCGGCTCCGGGACCGCCATCTCGGCCAGCTTCGGTGTCGCGAACTCCGCCGAACCCACGGTCCGGGTCGGCGACAAGGACATCCCGCTGTCCAGCATCACCACCGTCGGCACCCCGCGCTGACGCTTCCCCACACCAGGACGATCCGCCTCGCGCGGCCAACCAGAAGGAACCTCTCATGCTCAGGTCTTTGTTCTCCAGCATCAGTGGCATGCGTGCCAACCAGACGATGATGGACGTCGTCGGCAACAACATCGCCAACGTCAACACGATCGGCTACAAGTCGTCGTCCGCGATCTTCGAGGACACGCTCAGCCAGATGCTCCAGGGCGCTTCGGCCCCGCAGAGCCGGATCGGCGGCTCGAACCCCGCTCAGGTCGGTCTCGGTGTCCGGCTCGCCGGCATCACCACCAGCTTCACCCAGGGCGCGGCCGAGACGACCGGCCGGTCGACCGACCTCATGCTCCAGGGTGACGGCTTCTTCATCGTGGACAAGGGCTCCGGCGACGCGTACACCCGCAACGGCTCGTTCGGGTTCGACGCGGCCGGCAACCTGGTCAACGTCGACGGCGGCCTGATCCAGGGCTGGACTGCCTTGAACGGCAACGTCGACACCAAGGGCCCCCTCAGCCGGATCACGCTGCCGTTGGGTACGACGGTGCCGCCCGTGCAGACGGCCAACGCGAGCTTCGTCGGCAACCTGCCGTCGGACTCCGCCGTCGGCTCGGTCCGGACGGCCAAGCTCGACGTGTACGACGACCAGGGCAACGCGCGTTCGCTCGCGGCGACGTACACCAAGGTCGACGCGACGCACTGGGCGGTCTCGCTCGACGACGGCGTCAACGCCCCGGTCACCGGCACGCTGGACTTCACGGGTACGCCGACCGGCACCCAGCCCGCGGCGCTGACGCTGAACTACGGCGGCGTCGCCGTGAACCTCGGGAACGTCACCGGCTACGCCACGATGGACACCATCGCGGCCGACACCCAGGACGGCCAGGCGGCCGGCACGTTGCAGGCGTTCGCCATCGGCCGGGACGGCTCGCTGTCCGGCGTGTTCTCCAACGGCGTCAAGGAGGTGCTGGCCCAGATCGCGGTCGCCACCTTCAACAACCCGACGGGCCTCACCAAGGACGGTGACAGCACGTACGGCGCGACCATCAACTCCGGTCTGGCCCAGGTCGGTACGGCGGGCTCCGGCTCGCGCGGCGTGATCTCCGCCGGTGTGCTGGAGATGTCGAACGTCGACCTGGCCCAGGAGTTCAGCAACCTGATCATCGCCCAGCGCGGCTTCCAGGCGAACTCGCGCGTCATCACCGCGAGCGACGAGATCCTGCAGGACCTGGTCAACATCAAGCGCTAGTAGTGGAGCGGTGAGCGACGTCGCGCAGTAGCGCACGCCGTACAGCCGACGGACGGAGCGGGGCACCCAGCCAACACCGGGTGCCCCGCCCCCAGTTTGGGTGCCCTCCGAAAGCCGCTTTGCCCCCTGAAAGCCGCTCGTCGGGCCGGAAACGGCCCTTCGCAGCGGCTTTCAGGGGGCAAAGCGGCTGGTGAGGGGTACGTCGCGCGCGGGAGGACCCGAATGGAGCAGCCGCGCCGGGTCAACGGCTCAGACAGCCGGTACGGCGGCCGATGGGAAGGCGTGCCCACGGACGGGCGACGCACAACAAGCCAAGGACGGACACCGTGATCATCCTGACCAAGCTGTCGGGGGAGCGCTTCGCGCTGAACCCTGACCTCGTACAACGAGTCGAGGCCAGCCACGACACGGTGGTGACGTTGGTCGACGGTGCCAAGTACCTGGTGGCCGAGAGTCTTGAGGTCGTGGCCGAGCGCATGCTCAGCTACCGCATCGCCGTGGTCAGCGGCGCCCAGGAGACCACGCAGCTGCACCTCGTGGCCGGCCTGTCCGAGGACTCCGACGACGAGACAGAGGCCGACCTGCCGGCTGCACCCCCGGTGCCGCTGCGCCGCGGGAACCTCTGATGGACCCCGCGGCAGTCGTCGGGATCGCCCTGGCGTTCGGAGCCGTCTTCGGGTCGATGATCATGGAGGGCGGCAGCCCCATGGCCCTCTTCCTGCCGGCGCCGCTCGTCCTGGTGTTCCTCGGGACCATCGGCGCGGGCATGGCCGGCGGCATGCTGAAGGACAGCATCAGCGTCGTGGGGACGCTGAAGAAGGCCTTCCTGTCCAAGGCGCAGGACAGCCGCGCCACCATCGAGACGATCGTCGGTCTGGCGGACCGCGCTCGCCGTGAGGGGCTGCTGTCGCTGGAGGACGCCGCCAAGGGGATCGACGACGACTTCCTGCGGGACGGGCTGCAGACGGCGATCGACGGGGCCGACCCGGAGGAGCTGCGGGACATCCTCGAGGGTCAGATCGCGGCCAAGCGGGCGGCCGACAAGCAGGGGGCGAAGTTCTTCTCCGACATGGGCGGCTACGCGCCGACCATCGGCATCATCGGCACGGTCATCGGTCTGGTCCACGTCCTGGAGAACCTGAGCAAGCCGGACGAGCTGGGCCACCTGATCGCGGGTGCGTTCGTCGCGACGCTGTGGGGCGTCATGAGCGCGAACGTCATGTGGCTACCCCTGGCCAGCCGGCTCAAGCGGACCAGCGAGCTCGAGTGCCAGCAGATGGAGCTGGTCGTCGAGGGCATCCTGGCGATCCAGTCGGGCACCAACCCCCGTGTCGTACAGCAGCGGCTCGACAGCCTGCTGCCGCCCGGATCGGCGCAGAAGGAAGCAGCATGAGCGCCGGCGGTCACGGCCGGCGCAAGAAGCACGCGGCCCATGAGGAGGAGCACGAGAACCACGAGCGCTGGCTTGTGTCGTACGCCGACATGATGACCCTGCTCATGGTCCTCTTCATCGTGCTCTTCGCCATCAGCCAGGTCGACCAGCGCAAGTTCGCGGCCCTCAAGACCGGTCTCACGGCCGGCTTCGGTGCCACGGAGAACGTCCCCGTCACGGGCGGAACCGGCATCAACCAGAACGACGGGGTGGTGCCGGCGGCGTTCGGCCTCGACGTCGGCCTCGGCATCAAGCAGAACACGACGACCGACAAGAACGCGAACGCCTACCAGAGCGGTCAAGGCAGCAACTCCACGAGCGGAGCCAGCAGCAGCAGCACTGCCGATGCGGAAGCGGCCGCCAAGAAGGCCGCCCAGGCCGAGGTGCAGAAGTTCAGCGCCATCGAGAAGGCGATCCGGAAGTCGTTGCAGGGCACCGGACTTCAGGACAAGGTGCGGTTCCGGGTCACCGACCGCGGCCTCACCGTCGCGATCATCGCCGACGACGTGTTCTTCGAGAGCGCGAGTGCCGACCTACGACCCAAGGGCCGTCAGGTGCTGGACTCCGTCGGTCCCGTGCTCGAGCCGCTGCCGAACGACATCGCCGTCGAGGGCAATGCCAACAACCTGGCCATCAACAGCCCGGTGTACCCGAGCAACTGGGAGCTGTCCGCGGCTCGGGCCAGCAGCGTCGTGCGGTACCTGATCGGCACCAGCGCCGTCGCCCCGCAGCGTCTCTCGGCGACCGGCTTCGGCTCGTCACGGCCCCTCTACCCGGCGTCCGACGCCCGCAGCATCAGCTACAACCGGCGCGTCGACATGGTCGTCGTGTCTCAGCAGCCCGCAGCCGTCCGGGCGCTCCTGCCCGGTCTCGGCAAGAGCCTGACGGACCTGGGGTGACCCGACATGTCGATCCCTGAACAGATGAGCAGCACGACCCAACGAGAGGAACGCATCATGGCAACCACGCTGAGCCCCGTGCGCGCCGGTGCGAAGGACGCTCCGGCCGGCTCGGAGGTCGTCCCGGAGAAGAAGAAGAAGGGCGGCAAGAAGAAGCTCGTCATCATCCTCGTCGTCGTCCTGCTCGCGGCCGGCGTCGGCTACAAGCTCACCCTCGGCAAGAGCAAGGCCACCGGCCCGGCCAAGCCCAAGCCGGGCGCAGTCGTGAAGCTGGAGTCGGTGAGCCTCAACCTGTCCGGCGGCCACTACCTGAAGCTCGGCATCGCCCTGCAGACCACCACCAAGGCCAAGTCGGACCTGGACGGCAGCGAGGCCACGGACATCGCGATCAGCGAGTTCAGCGGCATGTCGATGGACACGCTCGCCGTCCCGGCCAAGCGTGAAGAGGCCAAGAAGGAGTACCTGGACAAGCTGGAGAAGGCCTATCCCGACGAGATCATGGACATCTATTTCACCGAGTTCGTGATGCAATAGCCCGTTCGGGGTAGTTCTCCCGCCGGTCCTAGCGCAGAAAGGCAAGATCAAGGCGGCGCGCTATCTGCCGATAGAGTGAACGTGCAACCCCAAGGCAGCTCCACGACGGAGCAGTCGGTACGACGTCGCGGCACCCCTGTGCCGTACGACTTCCGCCGGCCCACCAAGCTCTCCCGCGAACACGCGCGGGCGCTTGAGGTCGCCTACGACACCTTCGCGCGGCAGTGGAGCACCCTGCTCAGCTCGTCGCTGCGGGTGCTGGTCAGCATCGAGCCGGTCCGGGTCGAGCAGCGCACGTACGACGAGTACGTCAGCGGTCTGCCGTCCCCGACCACGATGGGCATGTTCGCGCCCGAGCCGTTCGCCGGTGCCGGGATCCTGCAGTGGCCGCTCGAGCTGTCCATGTTGTGCATCGACCACATGCTCGGCGGCCAGGGCGGCCCGCAGCCGGAGCGCACGCTCTCCGAGATCGAGTCCGAGCTCGTCCGTGACCTGTTCGAGCGGATCCTGTCGGAGCTGCGCTACGCGCTGACCGGTCTGGTGTCGCTGACCCCCCGGCTCTCCGGTCTCGAGAGCAACCCGCAGTTCGTCCAGGCCGCAGCAGCTTCGGACCTGCTGGCCGTGGCTGGCTTCACCGTGCGAATCGGCAACGTCGAGGGGTTGGCCAGCCTGGCGCTCCCGATGCCCGCCGTCACTCCCAAGCCGACCGACACGTCCTCCGACCAGGCCGCAGAGTCGGCGGCGCGTGCACTGACCCGGCGGGCCATCACTAACTCCGTCCAGGAGGTCGCCATCGAGGTGGCGGCTCGTCTCACCCCGACCCGCATGACGTCCGCCGCCATCATGGGCCTGTCGGTCGGGGACGTCGTCCGTTTCCCTCATCCTGTCTCCCGGCCTCTGGACCTCGTTGCCGGTGAGTCCGTCTGCGGCTCAGCCACTTTGGGCCAGCAAGGTGCACGTGTCGCCTGTCTCGTCGTCTCCTCGAGAAAGTCACTCGCATGAACACCACTGTCGACATCGACCCGCGCCTGCTCGCCGCCGCCAGCGCTGCCGCGGGTGCGCTGTGGTCGCCCGCACCGCTAGAGCCCGCCGAGCCCGTGACCGCGGCCTCGGCAGCTGCCGTCCTGCCGGCCGGCGGGTCGGCCTTCTCCGCAACGTTCTCCGGCACCAGCCACGGCACGGTCATGGTCGTCGTGGACGCCGACATGGCGCAGACCCTGGCGACGAGCGGCATCGGCGCCCTGTCGCTGGTCGACGCCGCCCGCGGTGTCCTGGAGGCAGCGGTCGCCAGCTTCGGCCGGGTCGCCATCGGCCCCGTGACCGTCGTCGACGCGGACGCCGCGTTCGCCAAGGACACCTCGCTCGTGGCGTTCCCGATGACTGCTGACGGCACGGTTCACGCAGTGCTCGCTGTCGCGGTGAAGGAGAAGGCAGAAGCCAAGAACGGCAACGGTTCGCGAGCGGCGTACGACTTGCTCCTCGACGTCGAGATGGACGTGACCGCCGAGCTCGGCCGCACCCGCATGACGGTGCGCAGCCTGCTCGACCTCGAGCCCGGCTCGATCGTCGAGCTCGACCGCATGGCCGGCAGCCCCGTCGACCTGCTCGTCAACGGCCGGCTCATCGCTCGCGGTGAGGTCGTCGTCGTCGACGAGGAGTTCGCCCTGCGGGTGACCGAGATCGTCGCCTCCGCCGTGGAGGCCGATCGCTGATGGGCACGATGGGTGTGGCCATCCGCATGGTCATCTCCCTCGCGGTCGTCCTGTGCCTGCTGTTCGTGGTGGCCCGGTTCGCACGGCGAGGGCGACCTCGCAACGGCGGCCCGGACCTGGCAGTGATCAGCCGCTGCTCCGTGGGGTCGAAGGCCTCCGTGGCAGTGGTGCGGCTCGGCGAGCGGGCGCTCGTCGTCGGGGTGACCGACCAGTCGGTCACTCTCCTGTCGGAGGCACCAGTCTCCGACTTCGTCGCGGCGGAACCGGATGTTCCCGCGACCGACCCCTCGACCGGCGACGGAGTCGTCGTACGTCGTGTGGTCATCGACTCGGCGCCGAACCGGCGTGAGTCGCAAGAGGGCAGGCTCGCCGGTTCGGCGCTGTCCCCTGACACGTGGCGGCGCACCGTGGAGTCGGTGCGTGACCTCACGCTCAGACGGTGATCCGCAGAGCCGCCGCCGGCTTCGTGCTGGCGGCCGCGACGCTGCTCATCTCCGCCGGTTCGTCCTCCGCGGCAACAACCGCCGCAACTTCCGCGGCAACGTCCGCCACAACGTCGGCTGCAACCCAGTCCGCTCTGCCGGCGACGGTTTCGGCGTCTGTCTCCGCATCGCTTGTCGCGCTGCCGGGCAAGCCGGCCCAACCCAAGGGCCCATCGAAGAAGGCGGCAGCGACCGACGGCAGCGCCGACAGCAACGGCACCGTCACCGTCACCGTGCCCGGAACGAACGGCAAGCCGAGCTCCTCGATCGTCGTGATCCTGGCGATCACCGCCCTCTCCGTGGCGCCCGCGCTGCTGCTGATGATGACCAGCTTCACGAAGATCTTCGTGGTGCTCGGGCTGACCCGGAACGCGCTGGGCCTGGGCTCGACCCCACCCACCCAGGTTCTGGCCGGACTGGCGCTGTTCCTCAGCCTGTTCGTGATGGCGCCCGTGCTCTCGCAGGTGAACTCCGAGGGCGTCCAGCCGTTCCTCAAGGGTGACAAGACCCAGTCGCAGGCCTTCAACGACGGCGTGAAGCCGCTGCGGGAGTTCATGCTCAAGCAGACCCGCAGCGAAGAGCTGGCGCTGATGACCAAGGACTCGGGTCAGGCCAAGCCCGCGACCCGCGACGACGTGTCCCTGACGACCCTCATCCCCGCGTTCGTGCTGTCAGAGCTGCGGTCGGCCTTCGTCATGGGCTTCTTGATCTTCATACCGTTCTTGATCATCGACCTCGTCGTTTCGTCGTCGTTGATGTCGATGGGCATGATGATGTTGCCGCCCGTCAGCGTGTCGCTGCCGTTCAAGCTGTTGCTCTTCGTCCTCGTCGACGGTTGGGGCCTGGTCGTCCATGCCCTGATCCAGAGCTACCACTAGCGGCGGCCATGAGCGACTCCACAGTCATCCACCTTGCGCTGTCGGCCATGCTGGTCGGGCTCAAGCTGTGCGCACCGATCTTGCTGACGGCCCTGTTCGTCGGGTTCGGCGTCTCGCTCTTCCAGTCGGTCACCCAGATCCAGGAGGTGACCCTGAGCTTCGTGCCGAAGGCGATCGGCGTTGGTGTGGCGATTCTATTGTGCGGCAACTGGATGCTGCACGAGCTGGTCAGCTTCACCGTGCAGCTGTACACGCAGATGCCGACCATCCTCCAGACCGGGTGACACGTTGAACGTCGACGTCCCGACCCAGGCGTTGCTGGTCCTGCTGCTCGGTTCCGCCCGGGCCGCGGCCTGGCTGGTCGTCGCGCCGCCGTTCGCGTCTCGAGCCGTTCCGGGTCCGGTCAAGGCGCTGCTCTCGGTGGCGCTCTCGCTGCCGCTGTTGGGTCGGCCGGACATGGTGCTGCCTGCGACAGATACGGCATCGGTCATCTCGGCCGTCATCTGGCAGGTCTTCACCGGCGGTGCCCTCGGCTTCATCTGCTACCTGGTGTTCGCGGCCGTGCAGACGGCGGGCGACCTGGTGGACGTGTCCGGCGGGTTCGCGCTGGGCTTCTTCTACGACCCGCTCATGCAGTCCGGCAACGCCGTCATGGGCCGGATGTACCAGATGACGGCGCTCACGTTGTTGCTGGCCTCGGGGGGCTATCTCATTGTCCTGCAAGGGTTCATGGCGTCGTACAAGCTGGTGCCGCTCAATGGCGGGCTCGCCGTCGGTTCCGTCGCGGAGGTGGCGACCCAGGCGACGTCCGGGCTGCTGCTGGCGGCCGCACAGATCGCCGGCCCGATCCTCGCCGTCCTCCTGCTCGCGGACATCGGCCTCGGCCTGCTGACGCGTGCCGCCCCGGCGCTCAACGCGTTCTCGCTCGGCTTCCCGCTCAAGATCCTGATCACGCTGACCGTCGTGGGTGCGGCGCTCGTCACGATGCCCGGCGTCGTCCAAGGGCTCGTCGGTGACTCGTTGTCGGCCCTCGGCCATGTGATGGGTCGCTGACGATGGCGGGGGAGGACCGCACCGAGAAGGCCACACCGCGACGGCGCAAGGAAGCCCGGCGAGAGGGCCGCTTCCCCCGCACGCCGGACATCGGCGCCTGGATGTCGCTGCTGGTGATCGCCATGTTGCTGCCCCATGCGATGGGCAACGCGACGGACCTGTTCCGCCGGTTGATGAGTACGGCGACCGCAGGCTTTGCGGATCCGTCACCGGTGACCGCTCGACGCGTGCTGGCCCAAGGGCTCGGCGGACTGGTCGGCGTGCTCTGGCCCCTGCTGCTGGCAGCGGTCATCGTCGCCATCGGCTCGGCGGCCGTCCAGGGCGGCCTGCACTTCGCCCCCAAGAAGCTCAAGCCCGACTTCAAGCACCTGAACCCGTTCCAGGGCCTCAAGCGGCTGTTCGGGATGCAGACCCTGTGGGAGGCGGTGAAGTCCGTCCTCAAGACGATCGTGTGCGGGCTCGTGCTCTGGGTCGCTGTCCGCCGGCTGCTCCCGCACCTCGCGCTGTCCGGCGGCCTGCCGCTGAGCTCGATCACCGGATCGACCGCGGACGCCATCGTGTCCATGGTCCGGCTCGCCGCCGTCGCCGGTGTCGCAATCGGCCTGGCCGACTACGTCGTCGCCCGGCGCCGCACCGAGAAGTCCATCCGGATGACCAAGCACGAGGTCAAGCAGGAGCACAAGCAGTCCGAAGGTGACCCGCACATGCGGTCGGCCATCCGGTCGCGCCAGATCCGTATGTCCCGCAACCGGATGATGGCGGACATCGCACACGCCGACGTCGTGCTCGTGAACCCCACGCACGTCGCCGTTGCTCTCAAGTACGAGCCGTCCAAGGGTGCACCGCGCGTCGTCGCCAAGGGCGCCGGAGCCGTCGCGGCCAAGATTCGCGAGCGGGCCACCGAGCACCGCGTACCCATGGTCGAGGACGTGCCGCTGGCCCGGGCTCTGCACCGGTCATGTGAGATCGGTCAGGAGATCCCGGCCGAGCTGTTCCAGGCCGTTGCCCGCGTCCTCGCCCTCGTCATGTCCCTCCGGCGGCGCGGCTCAGCTGCGGGCCTGCACCGAGCCGGCGCTCTGAGTCGGTAGCTGCCGGGCAATTCCGGCGGACGGTCAAGTCCGCCGGGGGTGCTGCCGAAGGAGAAGAAGCCGCAGGGGAAGCGCGCCGCGCGGATGCGTCGTGCCTAAAAGCCAAGACGGCGACAGCAACGGCCACGGACCGGCCATGTCCTGCGAGGGAGCCCGGCCGGTGCCTACCCGCCGTCTGTCCCACCTGGCCGTCCCGGTCGGTGTGGTTGCGGTCGTCCTGCTGCTCGTCGTACCGCTCCCTTCGGTCCTGCTCGACCTGCTGATCGCGTTCAACATCACCTTCGCCATCATCGTGCTGCTGGTCGCGATCTCCGTGAAGCGGCCGCTGGACTTCTCGGTCTTCCCCTCCCTGCTGCTCGTCGCCACGTTGCTGCGCCTGGGGCTCAACGTCGCCGCGACCCGGCTCGTCCTCAGAGACGGGTACGCCGGCAAGGTCATCAACTCGTTCGGCCACTTCGTGGTCGGTGGGTCGCTGGTGATCGGGCTGGTGATCTTCCTGATCCTCATCGTCATCCAGTTCGCTGTCATCACGAACGGTGCCGGTCGCGTCGCCGAGGTTGGTGCCCGCTTCACCCTCGACGCCATGCCCGGCAAGCAGATGGCGATCGACGCCGACCTGAACTCGGGCCTGATCGACGAGCACGAGGCGCGCCGGCGCCGGGCCGAGGTCGGCGCCGAAGCCGACTTCTACGGCGCCATGGACGGTGGCAGCAAGTTCGTCAAGGGCGACGCCATCGCGGCGATCGTCATCACGATCATCAACCTGGTCGGCGGCTTCGCCATCGGCATGCTGCAGCGGCAGATGAGCCCGCAGGAGGCCCTGTCGACGTACAGCCTCTTGAGCATCGGCGACGGCCTGGTGTCGCAGATTCCCGCCCTGCTGCTCTCGGTCTCCACCGGTCTCATCGTCACCCGCGCGACGACGCAGGACGACATGGGCACCGACGCGGCGAACCAGCTCGCGGCCCACCCCCGGGCCCTGTACGTCGCGGGCGCCGCCGCCATCGGGATGGCGGTCATTCCCGGGCTGCCCAAGCTGCCGTTCCTCATCGTGGGCTCGGGCGTTCTGCTGATCGCGCAACGGGTCTCGGCGTCGGCGAAGGCCCGCGAGGCCGCACCGCTGACCGCCGACGCACCACCGCCGGCGCTGGACACGCCCGAGGCCGTGCTGTCCACGCTGTCCGTCGATGTGCTCGAGATCGTTCTCGCCGCCGACCTGGTCGACCTGGTCGACACCTCGCGCGGCGGCGACCTGCTCGACCGCGTCCGCGCCCTGCGCCGCAAGGTCGCGGACGAGCTCGGTCTGGTCATGCCGCCGGTCCGCACCCGTGACAGCCTCGAGCTCGACCCCGCGGCGTACTCGGTACGGATCAGCGGCGTCGAGGTCGCGTCCGGCCGCCTGCCGGCCGGGCACATCCTGGCCATCGGTGAGGACCTCTCGGCGCTGCCGGGTCAGGACACGCGCGAGCCGGTCTTCGGGCTGGCGGCCAAGTGGGTGCCGACCGAGCTGCGCCAGCAGGCCGAGCTGTACGGCGCGACCGTGGTCGACCGCTCGTCGGTCCTCATCACCCACCTCGGCGAGGTCGTGCGACAGCACGCCAGCCGCCTGCTCGGGCGTGAGGACGTCCGCGCGCTGCTCGACCATCTCAAGCGCACGCACCCGATCGTCGTCGAGGAGCTGACGCCCGCCCTCCTCACGACCGGTGAGATCCAGCGCGTGCTGCAAGCACTGCTCGACGAGCAGGTGCCGATCCGAGACCTGGTCCGGATCTTCGAGTCGCTGTCGCTGCGGGCGAAGGTCTCGACCGATCTCGACGGCCTGGTCGAGGCGGCGCGGATCTCGCTCGGCCCGGCCCTCGCGTCGATACACGCCCGCAACGGTCTGCTCCAGGTGCTCACGATCGAGCCGCTGGCCGAGCAGCAGCTGGTCGAGGCCATCCGCCCGGGTGACCTCGGTTCCGGCCTCGCGCTGCCTCCGGGCACCGTCGAACATCTCGTCGACTCCGCCGCCACGAAACTGCGCGCGGCCGAGGACCTCGGCCACTCGCCGGTGCTGGTCTGCGCGGCCCCCTTGCGGGCGCCCCTGAGCCGGCTGCTGCGCACGAGCGCGCCCCGCCTGCCCGTCCTGTCGTACGCCGAGATCGACCCCACCCTTCGGATCGAGACCCTGGGAGTGATCGCACATGCCGACGCACTTGTTGCTTGAGGGTGAGGACATCGAGTCCGTCCTCGCGCGACTGCGCGATGACCATGGGCCGGACGCCAGGATCATCCAGGCCGAGCTGGTGCGCAGCGGTGGCTTCGCCGGCTTCTTCGCCAAGCGCCGGTACGAGGTAACCGTGGAGGTCGACGAGGACCCGCTCGTGGCAGCCGACGATGTCGTGGCGGACCCGCCGTACCAGCCGACGTTCGAACCGCGCGCCACGTCGGCGGGCTACCAGAGCACTCCGACCAACGCGATCGACGCTCTGCTGACCGCCGCGGAGAGCGCGGACCAGACCGAGATCGGCGGGACGCTCCTCGTCGAGACCGACGGTGCCGCAACGTCTTTCGTCCCGACCACGCCGGGCTGGCACCGGCCGGTGTCCACCGAGGGCACCGCGTTCTCCGCCGTCCTGAGGTCGCTGACCCAGAACCTCACCGAGCAGCAGGTGCACCCGGCGTTCGAGGCCGTGGTCCCCGAGCCTCGGACCGCGCCGGAGGCGCCCTTCGCGACACATGTCGAGGCGCCCATCGCGGCAAGCGTCGCCGCACCCGTCGCGGCGCCGCGCGAACCGGTCTTCGAGCGCATGGTCAAGGACCTCAGCCGCTGCCGCGAGCAGCTGGCCGCGATCGGCGTGCCCGCGCCGCTGCTGGCCAAGATCGCCAGCTCGGAGCCGCTGCTCGCACTGCGCGACCTGGTCGAAGCCGCAGCCGAGCCTCGGCAGCCGGCCTGGACGCCGTCCGCGACCCGCGGCGGGGCACTGGTCGTCGTGGTCGGCTCCTGGGCCGTCGCCGAGACGACGGTCCGCGGGCTCGTGCGCGAGCTCGAGATCGACGACGCCGCGGTGCTGGCCGTGGCGGCCGTGGTGGGCGACGCGCTCCCACCCGGACAGTCAGTGCGCAGCCACGCGGCCGCAGTGGAGCTGGTCCGCGAGTCACGCCAGGCGTACGGCGTGAGCATCGTCGTCGTGGACCCTGGTCACGGCCGGCACTCGGCCGACCGCGTGGCCGAGCTGGTGAAGCGGCTGGAGCCGCAGCACGTGCTGGTCGCAGCGGCGGCCGACGAGGACATGCAGGCCGGCCTGGCCGCGGTCGACGCCTTGGCCGCCGCCCAGATCGACGTCGACGGACTCGCTCTCGACCGTGTGGCCGGATCGGCCGCTCCGGCTGCGGCGTTCGAGATCCCGCTGCCGGTGTGCTGGGTCGACGGGCGGTTCGCAACCACCGGACGCTGGATCGGCCTCCTCGTGGACGCCATGTCGCGGGTGGGCGAGCACCGATGCTGACCCCGCTCGGCCTGGTCCTGGCGCTCCTCATCGCGTCGCCGGCGCTGTGGTCTGCCGCCAACGGCTCGCTCGGGTTCGGCGCCGCCATGCTGCGCCTGCTCGCGGCCTTCTTCGTGGTCGCCGCCGGCACGGCCGTGCTGCGCCGGGTGACGGCGCCCGCGCCGGTCCGGGACGAGGGCCACCTGCAGCGTCGCCGCGACGACGTCTAGCGACGGCGGCGAGGCTCGCTCCACCTATGCTGGCGCGGTGCTGGTCCTGACCCGGAGCGTCGGCGAGAGCGTCGTCATCGGTGACGACATCATCGTCAAGGTGGTCGAGGTCAGAGGTGACGTCGTACGGCTCGGCGTCGAGGCGCCCACGGCAGTGCGGATCTATCGCGAGGAGCTGTACCGCGAGCTGGTCGCCGCCAACCAGGCCGCAGCCGCCGGGTCACAGCAGGAGGAGCTCACCGCCCTGCTCTCGCAAGCGGCCAAGAACCGGCAGCCGCGCGCCGGTCGCTAGCACTGCGCGTCCAGACACTCCGTCGTGGCGAGATGCCGACCCGCCGGCGTGCCGCGCCACGGAGCCGGCGAGTCTCGGCGGACGCACGACGCACTGTCAGGTGCGGCTCAGCCGACGGTGGCGGCCGAGCGCGGCAGCGAGTTGAGCCAGCCGAGCGCCTCCAGGTATGCCGGCCACGACTCGTCCTGGCCGAACGGCGCGCCGGTCAGGTAGCGCTGGGTCCGGCGCAGGGCCAGACCGAGCTCACCGTCGTGACCCAGGACGGCCGCCCGGATGTTGGCGGCGGCCCCGACGGTGTCGAGGACCTCCTCCTTGGTGCAGCCGAGGATCGGCGCGACGCCGTCCAGCAGGCCGACCAGGAAGGCCGAGTTGCCGTCGCCGCCCTCGGCGCTCGCGAGCAGCTCGCACATGCGCGAGGCGATGAGCACGTTGTCGATGGCCGCCGAGGTCTGTCCGCTGTCGGACAGCATCATCAGGCTGACCCAGCCGGCCAGGGCCCGCGGACCGACCAGCACGATGGCCTGGCGCAGCGAGCTCACTTCGCGGGACAGCCCGGCGGCGGCGCTGTTGGCCAGCCGCAGCACGCGGTAGCTCAGGCCCACGTCCGCTCGCAGCAGCCGCTCGATCTCGGCCGGGTCAGGGGAGTCCTCGTGCAGTACGGCGGCGAGCTGCATCGCCACGGCCTGGCTGGCGGTCACGCCACCGGCCTGCGGCTGGGGGCGGTCGAACAGGTAACCCTCGAACAGGTCGAAGCCGGCCTCGAGGCAACGCTGGAAGGTCTCCTCGTCCTCGACCCGCTCGGCCAAGGCGACGGCGTTGCGGCGGTGGACGAGCTCGACCAGCGCGGTCAGCTCGTCGAGAGCGATGTCCAGGCGGTCGACCTTGACGACGTCCGCCAGCCCGAGCAGCTGCTCGACGTCGTCCTGGCCCATGAAGTCGTCGATGGCGATCCGGAAGCCCATGCTCTTGAGCTCCTCGACCGCAGACAGGACCTCGGGGCTGTCGACGACGCCGCCGACCAGCTCGACCACCGTCGTCTCAGGCGGTGCGACGTGCACCAGCCGGGACAGCAGGAACCCCTCGTCGACGTTGAGGTACAGCGAGTGGCCGCCGCGCAGGCGGTCCCAGCCGATGTCGAGCATGGCGGTCACCAGGGAGGTCGCGCTCGCCTCCGTGCCGTCGAAACCGCGCGCCTCGTCGACCGTGCCGCGGAACAAGAGCTCATACGCCTGCAGCACGCGGTGCCGGTTGACGATGCTCTGTCGCGCAACCCGAACGACGGGAGTGTGCTCGCCCGTGGTCAACGGTGTCTCCAACTCTGTGCCGGCCCGGGCGCCGAGTTCCCGGCGCTCGTTCGATGGGGCCGAAGGTTCGGCGTCCATACGCAGGTATCGACCATTCGGGTGCCGACCTGAACCTTCCCGGGCCCGGCCGTGGGCCGGACAGAAGCGGCCAGACCGCTATGAAATGACTCCGCTGGCGTTGCGACTCAGGTCCACGAGGTGGATCTGGACCCGCGCCCCCGCCTCGGCTTCCGGCGGCAGCTCGAGGGTGTCGATCACGCCGTACGACGTCGCCGCACCGCGGGTGGCTTCGTCGTCGATGGCGTGCGACAGCTCGGGACCCGCTTCATGCTGTACGTCGGCCAGCCGCGCCTCCGCCTCGGCGATGGCTCTGGCCGCCGCCCGGGACACGGTGACCAGGCCCCGGTGGGCCCGCCAGGAGGACCCCGCCGCCAACATGCGGGCGGCCTCCGCGGGATGCCCGGCAGCCAGCAGTGCGGCGCCGAGCAGGCTGACCGTGTCGGGCAGCGTGAGCAGCAGGCCGCAGGTCTGCAGCATCCGCGCGGCCTCGGTCTCGTACCGGACGGCGGCCTGGGCGTCGCCGCCGACCAGCAGCTCGACCAGCCCGGCCGCCATCTGCGCGTCGCCCTGGATCGGCGTCGAGCCGCCCTCGTCGGCCGCCCGCAGCGCGCCCTGGACGAGCTCGCGGGCCAGCGACGCCTGGCCGCGGTCGGCCTCGCCGAGCGCGAGGTTGATCAGGGCCCACGCCAGATGACCGTGGTCGCTGTCCAGCACCGCCTGTTGGCGGTAGGCCTCGAACATCGTCCGGGCCTCGGCGGTCGAGCCGAGATGGTCCAGGATCTCGCCGCGCTCGTTCTGCAGCATTCCGCGCAGCCGAGCCATCCGCGGAGCGTCGGGGTCGGAGGCCAGCACGTCGCGCACCACCTGCAGCGCCTCGTCGACATGCGCGAGGGCCCGGGTCATCTGGCCCGTGTGCCGCAGCGACAGCGCCCGGATCGACAGCACCCGGGTCAGCAGCAGAGGGTCGTCGACCTCGCGGGCCGCTTCCACGGCACCGTCGAGGGGCTCGCCGGCGCGGGCCGGGTCGCCCTTGACCAGGGCCACGTTGCCGATGACGACGAGGACCTTGGCGCGCAGCTCGGCCGGCAGCTGCGACGGGTCGGTGAGCGCGAGCCAGCGCTCACCCTGGGCCACGCGCCCGGTGTAGAACCAGTAGTTCAGGGTCCCGACGACGAGCTGGCCGAAGCTGGTGTCGTCACGGTCCTCGGCGGCCTGGGTGAGGGCCGCCGTGAGGTTGCCGGCCTCGTCGTCCAGCTGGGCGCGCAGCCCGGCGTCCGGCGAGGCCAGGAACGTGGAACCGACGTCGGCCGCGAACTCGGCGAAGTACCGCACGTGCCGGCGCCGGGCCTGGAGATCCGTCTCGACCCCGGCGTCCGCCAGCCGTTCGGCGGCGTACTCGCGGATGGTCTCCAGCATGTTCAGCCGACCCGAGCCGTCCGCGACGACCAGGCTCTTGTCGACCAGCCGCCCGAGCACGTCGACGAGGTCGTCGGCCGACTCGCACACCTGCTCCGCCGCCGACAGCGTCCATCCGCCGACGAACACCGAGAGCTGCGCGAAGACGCTCGCCTCGGCGTCGTCCAGCAGCTGCGCACTTCCGTCCAGGGCGGCGCGCACGCTGCGCTGCCGGTCGGGCAGGTCGACGCTGCCGCCGGTGAGCAACAGGAGGAGCTTGCCGGTCCGACGCACCATGTCCTGCGGAGGCAGCACCCGGCTGCGGGCGGCGGCCAGCTCCAGCGCCAGCGGCTGACCGTCGAGCATCCGGCACAGCTCCGCAACCGCGGCCGCGTTGTCGACCGTCACGACGAACCCCGGTGCAACGGCCCGGGCCCGGTCCACGAACAGCTGCACGGATGCGCTCGCCTGTACCTCCTCAGGGTCGGTCGCGTTCGCGGCCGGTACGGCGAGGGGTCCCAACGGCACCTGGTGCTCGTCGCGCAGGCGCAGCGCGATCCGGCTGGTCAGGACCAGACGCAGCCCGGGGATCCGGTCCACCAGCTCGACCACGGTGTGCGCCAGCCGGGAGGCCGTCACCATCTGCTCGAGGTTGTCGAGGACCACGACGACGCGCTGCTCGCCGAGCTCTTCGGCGAGCAGGTCGACCAGGTCCTGCCCCGGCCACTCCGGCTCGAACCCGAGCACCTGGACGACCGTGGCCAGCAGCTCGTCCTCGTCCGACACCGTGGAGAGCGGGACGACGGCAGTGCGCGTGGTCGCGGCGACCTGCTCGGCGATGGCCAGGGCCAGCCGGGTCTTGCCGATGCCGCCAGGGCCGACGAGGGTCACGACCCTGACGTCCGGGTCGGCCAGCAGCGCGAGGGCGCGCTCGAGCTCGGGCTGAGTTCGGAAGAGCTTGGTGTAGGGTATGAGTT
>JBJMHS010000081.1:0-10477 GCA_045807245.1 Actinomycetales bacterium | reverse complement strand
CGTGCTGCACGCCGGCTTCTACTACTCACCGGACACGCTCAAGGCCCGGCTCACCCGTCAGGGGAACCAGCTGCTGCACGCGTTCTGTGACGAGTACGGCGTACCGGTCCGTCGCTGCGGCAAGCTGGTCGTGACGAGGAGCGAGGACGAGCTGCCTGCGCTCACCGAGCTCGAGTCGCGCGGCCGCGCCAACGACGTCCCGCTCGAGCGCGTCGACGAGGCAGGGGCGCGCGCGCTCGAACCTCTCGCGCGCACGGTCGGCGCGGCGTTGTGGTCGCCGACGACGTCCACTGCCTCACCCGAGGCGGTCCTGGCGGCGCTCGCCGGCCGGGTGCGCGAGCGCGGCGGTGAGATCCGGCTCGGCGAACCGGTGACGGCTGCGGCGCCGGGTGTGCTCTTCACCCCGGCCGGCCGGTGGTCGGTGGGTCATGTCGTCAACGCCGCCGGCCTGCACGCGGACCGGGTCGCCCGCTGGTTCGGGCAGGCCGACGACTACGTCGTGCTGCCGTTCAAAGGCCAGTACTGGTACGGCGCCTGGGAGCCCGGCCGGCTGCGGCGTCATGTCTACCCGGTCCCTGACGCGCGCAACCCGTTCCTCGGCGTGCACGTCACGGTCACGGTCGACGGGCACGCGAAGCTCGGTCCGACCGCGATGCCCGCGCTCTGGCGGGAGGCGTACGGCGGCCGGAACGGGTTCCGGGCCCGCGACCTGGGCGAGGTCAGCCGCACTCTGCCGAGGTTCCTCACCAGCCGGCACCACGACGTACCCGCCCTGCTGCGGGCCGAGCTGCCGATGCTGTGGCGGCGACACCTGGTCCAGGAGGCCGCGCGGCTCGTGCCGTCGGTCCGGCCGCAGGACTTCCGCCGGCGCGGTCGGCCGGGCATCCGCGCTCAGCTGTTCCACCTGCCGAGCCGCCGGCTCGAGATGGACTTCGTGGTACGTGCGGACGACCACTCGACGCACGTGCTGAACGCCGTGTCGCCGGCGTGGACCGGGAGCCTGGCCTTCGCCGAGCACGTCGTCACCGCGCTGTCGCCGGCGCTACGCGCCTGACCGAACGCCGGTCACGACTCGCGGCGGGCGACGAGCAGTGCCGTGTCGTCCTCGACGGCGTTGTCGTGGAACATCGCGTCGATGATCTCGAGGCAGGCCTGCTCCGCGTTGACCGGCTTGATCGCGCGCATGAGCCGTTCGAGGCTCGCGTAGTAGTCGCCCGGAGGACGGCGCTCGACGAGGCCGTCGGTGAACATCACCAGGCCGCCGCCCGGTCCGAGCGTGACCTCCGTCGTGCGGCGGGGGAAGTCGTGGACGGCCCCCATCGGCAGGTCCGGAGTGACCGGTGCCACGTCGACGCGGCCGTCTGCGGTGAACAGCAGCGGCGCCGGATGGCCGGCCGAGCTGATCCGCAACCGGTCGTACGGGAAGTCCGCGACGACGTACAGCACCGTTGCGAACACCCCCGGCTCGAAATGCTGGATCTTGACGTCGAGGCGGTGCAGCACGTCGGCCGGGTCGTCGTACTCGAGCGTGTACGCGCGCAGCGCGCTGCGCAGCCGACCCATGATGACCGCCGCGGGGAACCCGTGGCCGGCGACGTCACCCATGACCAACCCCACGCGACGTCCCGGCAGGCTGAACACGTCGTACCAGTCGCCGCCGAGCACCCCCTCCGCGTGCAGGTACCGGGCCGCCATGTCCAGGCCCTCGATGTCGGGCAGCTTGGACGGAAGGAGGCTGCGCTGCAGGGCGACCGTCGCGGCGCGGTCCTGGGCCAAGACCTCGTCGAGGATGGCCCGTGCGACCAGGACAGCCAGGCGTTGCAGTCGCCGGACGTCCGTGTCGTCGAAGACGCGAGCCGTCAGCGAACCGACGTGCAGGACCCCGATGAGCCGTTCGTCCTCGAACAACGGCACGCCCAGGAGCGACCGGACCGACGTGGCCAACAGCAGGGGGTTGACGACGTTGTGCGGCGACACGTGGTCGACCACGACTGGCGCGCGGGTGGCGGCCACCTTGCCGGCGAACCCGTCACCGACCCGGATCCGCACGCGCTCGCGGACCGTCAGGTCGATGCCGACCGCGGCGTACGTGTCGAGGTAGGTCCCGGACGGGTCCAGCTGGAGTACGGCGGCCGTGTCCGCGCGCATCTCCTGCCGGGCCTGCTCGAGCATCGATGTCAGCAGGTCTGCGGTCAGCGGGTCAGAGGGCAGAACAGGCTCGGTCGCCACCTCGTCCATGTCCCTTCGACGTCCTTTCGACCGACGTCGAGCCGACCTCGGTGTCGAAGTCGTGCACACCCTGCCTTACGACCGCCCGCGGGACAAGTTGCGCGAGCCCGGCTCATCGATAGCCTGCTCGCCGTGACGGGACTGGACGGCCTGCTGCCGGCCGAGCCGTGATCGAGCGGCGCTCCTTCCCGAACCAGGCGTCCGCGGTGGCGGCCGCCCGGTCGTTCGTCCTGAGCGCGGTGCCGGATCTGGCCCAGACCACGCGCGAGCGCATCGAGCTGATGGTGAGCGAGCTGACCACCAACGCCGTGAAGCACGCCCACAGCCCGTTCAACGTCACGGTCGTCACCGACCTGGACCGGGTGCGGGTGGAGGTGAACGACGAGGGCGAGAAGCCACCGGTGCCGCGCCGTCCGGCCCCGACCGACGTCAGCGGCCGCGGTCTGGTCATCGTCCAGGCCCTCTCCGACGAGTGGGGCGTCGACGTCCACGACGGCGACAAGACCGTGTGGTTCAGCCTGCGGGTCCAGCCGGGCCGCGTCGCCTCGCCGGGCTGACGCTGTCCGGTTCGAAGGTCTTTGCCCGGCAGGGCTAGTCATTCGTGACCCCGCCGGAGGGTTGAACGCACCTCAAGACCGGTGGGAACGCTCCCGAACGACGCCCAAGGGGAACGTGAGGACCCGGCCGGCCTGAAGGAGGCGTTCGCGCATGCGTGCCGCTCCGCCGCGCCCTGTCCCGCCCGCGTCCCTCATCGAGCGCGTCCTGCGCAATGCGGTCTACCTGGCCACGTGCGTGGTCTTCGTGACGTTCGTCGTCTCAACGCTGCCCGGCGTCCGCCCGTACGTCGGGTACAACCTGGTGCTGGACGGCTGGCTGAACAACGTCGCCTACATGCTCAGCCCACTCGTCTGTCTGCTGCGTTCGCGCGGAGCTGCGTCCTTCCGGCGCAGCTGGTTCATCCTCGCGGCCGGGCTGGCGCTGTACGGCCTCGGCAACGTGTACTGGACGATCTTCATCCGGCCGCTGGACCCGGAGCCGTTCCCCTCGCCGGCCGACGGACTGTGGCTCTCGTTCTACGCCTTCGCGTTCGTGGCCCTGCTCCTCGTCGTACGCGAGATGGCCGAGCGGCTCCCCCTGAGCCTGTGGCTGGACGGCATCGTCGCCGGCTTCGCGGTCGCGGCGGTGATGACAGTGGTGGCCGGCCCGGTGCTCGCGGTGACCGGTGGCAGCCCAGCCGCCGTCGTCACCACGCTGGCCTACCCGCTGCTGGACATGGTCCTGCTCCTGATGGTGACCGCCGTCCTCGCGCTGTTCCACTGGCGGCCGCCGATGGGCCTGTGGTTCCTGGCCGGCGGGCTCACCGCGTTCGTGGTCGCCGACCTGGTCTACCTCTTCCACGCCGCCAACGGGACCTACCAGCCCGGCGGTCTCAACGACTCGGCCTGGGTGCTCGCGACGCTGATGTTGGGCTACGCGCCGGGATGGCCGCGCCGGCCCTCCGGTGTCGTGCTGCCGTCCTTCGTGCTGCTCGGGATCCCGGTCATCTCCTCTTTGGTCGCGGTCGGCCTGCTCGCCTCGGCGAACGAGCACCCGCTACACCCCATCGCGGTGTTCCTCGCGGCCGGCACGATCATGGCGGCCCTCGGGCGGCTCATCGTGACCTTCCGCGAGGTGCGCACGCTCGCCCACAGCCGCCAGCTCGCGCTGACCGACGAGCTCACCGGGCTGGGCAACCGGCGCGCGTTCTACGAGCAGGTCGAGGCCGAGATGCGCGGCCTGGAGGCGCGCAACGGCGCCCTGCTGCTGCTGGACCTGGACCGGTTCAAGGAGGTCAACGACAGCCTCGGCCACCACGCGGGCGACGACCTGCTCTGCCACGTCGCGACCCGGCTGGCCGACTGTCTGCACGGCAAGGGCGACTTCCTGGCCCGGCTCGGCGGCGACGAGTTCGCCTTGTTCCTGGTGGACGTCGATGCGGCCGGGGCCGAGCTGGTGGCGGAGCGGATCCACGCGGCGCTCGCCCCGCCGGTCAACGTCGACGCCGTCACGGTGCGGGTCGACGCCAGCATCGGCATCGCTCTGTACCCGACGCACGGCACGGAGGTCGCGCACCTGCTGCGGAGGGCCGACATCGCGATGTACAAGGCGAAGGAGGCCCGGATCGGCCACGCGTTCTACAGCCTGGCCGGCGACTCGACCGGCGGCGAGGACCGGCTGCGCACGCTCGAGGAGCTGCGCGAGGCCGTGCTCACCGGCGGCCTCACCGTCCACTACCAGCCGAAGGTCGACTCCCGCACCCGCCGCGTGGGCGGCGTCGAGGCGCTGGTGCGCTGGAACCACCCGACCCGCGGGCTGCTCTTCCCCGACTCGTTCCTGCCGCTCGCCGAGCAGTCCGGGCTGATGCGTGACCTGACCGTCGCCGTACTGGCCCAGTCGCTGGACCAGGTCAAGCGCTGGCGCGAGGCCGGCCGAGAGCTCACCGTGGCCGTCAACCTGTCGGCGTCCTCGCTGGTCGACCTCGAGCTGCCCCGTCGGGTGTCGGACATCCTGTTCAGCCGCGGTCTGCCGGCGAGCTCGCTCGAGCTGGAGATCACCGAGGACTTCCTCATGGGCGACCGGGAGCGGGCCCGGGACATCCTGATCCAGCTGCGGTCCCTCGGCATCCGGGTGTCCGTCGACGACTTCGGCACCGGCTACAGCTCGCTGGCCTACCTGCGCGAGCTGCCGATCGACCAGCTCAAGCTCGACCGCTCGTTCGTCCTGCCGATGGCCGAGGACCCGCGCGCCGCCGCGATCGTCCGGTCGACCATCGAGCTGGCTCACTCGCTCGGCATGACGCTGGTCGCCGAGGGCGTCGAGGACGAGTCGACGGCGCAGCAGCTCGCGATCTCCGGATGCGACGAGTCGCAAGGCTTCTACTTCTCGGAGGCCCTGCCCGCCGGTCAGCTCGAGCGCTGGCTCGACCAGTGGCCGGTGCCCGTGGTCGTCGACGACGGCGGCGAGCTCAGCGCATGAAGCCGTTCCCCGGCGTCGTCACCTCGTTGCCGCGCCAACTCGCTCCACTGCGGACCGAGGTCGCGCGCGGTGACGCCTTGCTCGAGCTCGTGAACGGCGAGCTCGACCGCCTCGCGGCCCGATGCGACGCCCCGGCGACCGCGCGGGCTGCGTGGCTGGCGGCAACGGTGCGCGCGGTGCCCGAGCCCGACCCCTGGGCTGTGGTCGTGCGCGACGGGCTCGGCGTGGCCCGGGCGGCCGCCGTGCTGCTGTCGGTCGGGGACGCTCAGCGTGAGGTCGTCGCGCTGGCGGGGTCGGCGACGGGCCATCGCAGTGCCGTCGTGGCCGAGAGTGCCGCCGCCGCCGCGCTGCTGGGCCACACGGTGGGCGAGATCCTGCTCAGGAGCCACCGACCGACCACGCTGCTGCTGGGTCCCATGGACGCCGGCTCGCGGGGACTGGCGGAGTTCGCCGCGACCATCCCCGGGGCCGAGGTGGCCGAGGCGCTGCCGATCCCAGCGGTACGGCGGCACAGCGGTGACGACGTGAACGACTACCTCAGTGCCTCCATGCGGCGCACGCTGCGCAAGGCAGCGAACCGGCTCCGCGCGGACGGCTGCCGGACGAGCTTCCGCTTCACGCGCGACTCGGCCGAGATCGCCGCCCTGCTGCCCGCCCTGCAGGACGTGCATCGGGCGCGCAACCACGGTCAGGGCCGGGCCAGCGAGCTGGACGACCCCGTCGGACGACGGATCTGGAACGGTCGCGTCGTTGCCTTGGCCCAGGACGGCCTGCTGGAGGTGTCGACCTTGTCGATCGACGGCGGGATCGCCGCTCAGGTGATCGCGCTCGTGGAGCCCACGTCGTACTGCATCCTCGAGGGCTTCATGGTGAGCGACTTCTCCCGGTACGCCGCGGGGCGGGTCCTGGAATCTGCTGTGCTGCAACGCTTCTTGGACGACGCGACCAAGGACCGGTTGGACTGGATGACGTCCGTGGCCCCGGAGAGCCTGCTCGCTGCGAACGAGCTGCAGCCGGTCAGCGTCGTCCGCGCCGCTTGGTGACACGGGAACCGCTACGAACCCGGACAACACCGTCAAGTCGACGATCTCGGCCGGCGTGACCCTGGGCCGCGGGAATGCCGTGCGCAACGCCTTGCTTGTGCCGTGCATGGCAACCGTGACTTTGACCTCCGACGCCTTCGAGGAGTCGGTGCTGCAGGACGGGATCGTCCTGGTCGACTGGTGGGCCTCCTGGTGCGGCCCCTGCCGCATGTTCGCGCCGGTGTTCGAGGCCGCGAGCCAGGCTCACCCCGACATCGTCTTCGGCAAGGTGGACACCGAGGCCGAGCAGGGCCTGTCGGCCGCGGCGGGTATCACGTCGATCCCGACCCTGATGGCCTTTCGCGACGGCATCCTGGTCTTCCGCCAGCCGGGCGCGCTCCCGGCTCCTGCTCTGGAGCAGGTGATCGGCGCGGTCCGTGAGCTCGACATGGACGAGGTCCGGGCCCAGGTGGCGGCCGCCGAGGCGAACCAGGCGAGCACGCCGGCCTCCTGAGCCTCGTCACCTGACGCTCGTGCCTCTGGTCCGGCCGTTCGCTGGCTGGGTCGTGCGGCCGGAGTGGGCGGCGCGGTTGGTGCGGCCCCTCGAGGGGGACAGCGGCCTGGACTCGGCGTTCGACCTGGCGGCCTACGAGCCGGCGCCGCGCCCGACCGTCTACGCGTACCGGATGCCCGAGGGCGGGCGGCTGCGCACATCGCTCGTCGTCCAGGTGGCGACGGCCGGTTTCTCCGACGGCCGGGTCCTGGGTCACGAGGCCGTGCAGCCCGCGCGGGTCAGCCGGCTGGTCGACGTCTTCGACGCGACGCCCTACCGCACCGACCTCGTGTCACTGGTGCATCGGGTGCAGCCGGACCTGGCGGCCCTGCTGGGCCGGGCGGTCGCCGAGCGCCCCCCGATGCTCGAGCTCACCGACCTGAGCGGTCTCGCACAGGCGGTCTGGCCCTTGTCGCCGGCCGAGTCGGACGCGGTCGTCGAGCTGGTCGCCGGGGTCCAGCTGTACGTCGCCGACGGCCATCACCGGGTTGCGGCGTCGCTGCAACGCTGGGAGCGCGCCGGCCGCCCGGACGGTACGGTCGCGTGCGCGGTGTACGCCGAGGACCAGGTCGAGCTGTACGCGTTCCATCGGCGCGTGGCCGGCCGGATCGACGGCGCCGGTCTCCTGGCTCGGCTGTCCGCGGCGTACGACGTCCGGCCCACGGCCGGTCCGACCCAGGAGCGAGGGGTGTTCGGCATCTACGTCGGAGGGCGATGGCATAGGGCGCAACCTCTTGCGGCCCAACGACTTGCGGGCGTCGCGGGGCTTGATGTCACGCTCTTGGACGAAAGCGTGCTGGGTCCCGTGCTGGGCGTCCATCGCGGCGACGCCCGGCTGGAACCAGTGCCGGAGGTGCGCGACATCGCGGAGACGGTGCGCCGGTGCGACGCCGACGGCGGTGCGTTGTTCACCCTCCGCGGGCCGACCGTCGGGGACCTGGTCGACGTGGCCGAGCGCCGGGAGACCATGAGTGCCAAGACGACCTTGGTCCAGCCCAAACCGCGGACCGGCGTGTTCCTCTCCGACGGGTCCTAGCGGCTCAGGGCGCCAGCTCGGCCAAGGCGGCCCAGGTCGCGGCAATGACCGCCTCCTGGTCGGAGTCGGTGAGATCGGTCGAGCAGGGCAGCGAGAGGCCACGCGCGAACAGGCCGTCGGAGACCTTGCCGCCGACGCGCTCGGCCGTGGCGTACGGCGGCTGCGCGTGCAGGGGCCGCCACAGTGCGCGCGCTCCGACGCCCGCCTTCTCCAGCCGGGCCAGGAGCTCGTCCCGGCCACCGGGCCACGACGGGTCGACCAGGACCGAGTAGAGCCAGTACGTCGAGTCGTAGCCGGCGACCCGCGGCGGGCGGACCAAGGGTGTGTCGGCGAAGGCCTTGTCGTAGCGGGCGGCGACCGCGCGTTTGCGAGCGACGAAGCCGGGGAGCCGCTCGACCTGGGCGATGCCGAGGGCAGCCGCCACGTTGGTGAGGCGGTAGTTGTAGCCGACCTCGTCGTGCAGGTAGCCGGTGTCCGGCACCTTCGCCTGCGTGGTCAGGTGCTTCGCCCTGGTCGCGAGCGCCTCGTCGTCGGTGACGAGCATGCCTCCGCCGCCCGTCGTCGCGATCTTGTTGCCGTTGAAGGAGAACGCGCCAAGGCGGCCGACCGTACCGGTCTGTCGTCCAGCCAGGGTCCCGGCCGACCAGCTCGCGCCGAGGGACTCGGCGGCGTCCTCCAGCACGGGGATGCCGTACCGGCCGCAGACCGCGAGCACCTCGGCCAGCCGGGCCGGCTGGCCGAGGGCGTGCACGACCTCGACCGCCTTGGGCAGCTCCTGCCCTGACCGCGCGCGCCCGTCCAGCCAGTCCCCGAGCAGGCTGGGGTCGAGGTTCCAGGTCGACGGTTCGGAGTCGACCAGGCTGAGCCGCGCCCCTTGGTACAGCACCGGGTTGGAGGAGCCGACGAAGGTGAAGTCGGAGACGGCCACCAGGTCGCCCGGCCCGACGCCGAGCAGCACCAGGCCGATGTGGATGGCGGCCGTGCCGGTCGCACAGGCGACCGCGTACCGGGCGCCTACCGCGGCGGCGAACTCCTCCTCGAACCGCGACACGAACGGCCCGACCGACGACACGTAGCCGGAGTCGACGGCCTCGAGGACGAGCTCGCGCTCGCGCTGCCCGATGTTCGGGACGGCGAGCGGGATCATCGGTGGTACCGCGCGGCGGTGCGCGGGTCGGCCCGCGGTGCGAGCCACTCCGCCGTACGGCGCAAGCCCTCGTCCAGCGCCACCGTCGGCGCCCAGCCGAGCCGGTCCTTGGCCCGCGACGGGTCAGACAGCAGCACCTCGACCTCGGAGTCGGCCGGCCGGACCCGGTCCTCCTCGGTGACGACCCGCGCGGCCGAGCCGGTGATCTGCAGGCAGATCTGGACGATCTCGCCGATCGAGTAGGTGCTACCGGTCCCCAGCTGGACCGTCTCGCCCGGCTCCAGGTCGGCGAGGGTGGCGCGCAGGAAGCCGTCGCAGGTGTCGGTCACGAACGTGAAGTCGCGCTGAGGCGAGACCGACCCCAGCCGCAGTTCTTCGGCACCGGCCAGCAGCTGGCTCAGGACGGTCGGGATGACCGCGCGCGCCGACTGGCGGGGACCGTAGGTGTTGAAGGGCCGCAGCGTGACGACGGGCGTTGCGAACGAGCGCGCGAACGACTCGCAGAGCTTGTCGGCCGCGATCTTCGTTGCGCTGTACGGCGACTGGCCACGTAGGGCGTGCGACTCGGTGATCGGGACGGTGTCCGGCGTGCCGTAGACCTCGGACGTGGACGTGTGCACCAGGCGCCGGATGTCGTGGTGACGGACTGCCTCGAGCACGTTCAGCGTGCCGGTGATGTTGGTGTCGACGTACGAGCGGGGGGCGACGTAGGAGTACGGGATGGCGATCAGGGCGGCCAGATGCAGGACGGCGTCGGTGCCGGCGACGACGGAGTCGACCAGCTCCGGGTCGCGGACGTCGCCCAGGACGAGCTCGGCCTGCCCGTCGGTCAACGCCGTCTGGAACGCTGCGGACTCCTCGAGCCAGCCGGCGTGACCGTTCGAGTTGTAGAGGCAGAACGCCTTCACCGTCGCCCCGGCCGCGAGCAGGGTCTCGACCAGATGGCTGCCGATGAAGCCGTCCGAACCGGTCACCAGGACGGTCCGGCCGGTCAGATCCACGCTGTCGCCGGTCATACGTGGCCCTTCGCCCGGGCCAGGTCGAACGGCGTACCGACGTCGATCCACTCCGACGGCAGGGGCCAGGCGACGACCCGCATGCCGTGGTCGAGCGCAGCCTGGATCAGGTCCGGCATCGTCGACGGGACGCCGACCGCGACCAGGTCGAGCGCGGCGGGGGAGACGGCATAGACGCCGGCGTTCACGTTCATCGAGTACGTCGGCTTCTCCCGGATGCCGGTGACCGCGGCCGCGGAGCCCGACCACTCGGTGTCGACGACGCCGAACGGCACCTCGAACTGGTACGGACGCGTGGCGACCGTGACCGCGGCGCCCGTGCGCTCATGGAAGTCGAGCAGTCGTTCGGGCTCGAACCGGAACATCAGGTCGCCGTTCATCACCAGCGTGGGTACAAGGAGGTCCGGCCGCCCGGCGCGGAACAGGGCTAGCGACCCCGCGGTGCCCAGCGGCAGCTGG
>JBJMHS010000080.1:0-35585 GCA_045807245.1 Actinomycetales bacterium | reverse complement strand
CTCGGAGCTTCATGAAGCTGCGGTCGGTACTGGGCATCCTGCGTGACTCCTACTGCCGCACCGTGGGCATCGAGTACATGCACATCATGGATCCCGACCAGCGCCGCTGGATCCAGAAGCGGGTCGAGCAGCCGCACCAGAAGCCGCCTCGCGAGGAGCAGCTCCGGATCCTGCTCAAGCTCAACCAGGCAGAGGCGTTCGAGACCTTCCTGCAGACCAAGTTCGTCGGCCAGAAGCGCTTCAGCCTCGAGGGCGCCGAGACCACCGTCCCGGTCCTGGACGAGATCTGCGAAGCGGCCGCCGAGATCAGCCTCGACGAGGTCTGCATCGGCATGGCTCACCGCGGCCGTCTCAACGTCCTGGCCAACATCGTGGGCAAGAAGTACTCACAGATCTTCCGTGAGTTCGAGGGCAACATCGATCCGCGGACGGTGCAGGGCTCGGGAGACGTGAAGTACCACCTGGGCGCCGAAGGAGAGTTCCTCTCCGGGTCAGGTGACCGGATCAAGGTGTCGGTCGCGGCCAACCCGTCGCACCTGGAGGCCGTCGACCCGGTCCTGGAGGGCATCGTCCGGGCCAAGCAGGACCGCCTCGACCTCGCCGGTGAGGCGTTCACCGTGCTGCCCCTGCTGCTGCACGGCGACGCGGCCTTCGCCGGCCAGGGCGTGGTCGCGGAGACGCTCAACCTGTCGCAGCTGCGCGGCTACCGCACCGGCGGCACCATCCACCTGGTCGTCAACAACCAGGTCGGCTTCACCACGTCGCCGTCGTCGTCACGGTCGTCCTTCTACTCCACCGACGTCGCGCGGATGGTGCAGGCGCCCATCTTCCACGTCAACGGTGACGACCCCGAGGCCTGCGTCCGCGTGGCCGAGCTGGCGTTCGACTTCCGGCAGGAGTTCAACAAGGACGTCGTGATCGACCTCGTCTGCTACCGCCGGCGCGGGCACAACGAGGGCGACGACCCGTCGATGACGCAGCCGCTGATGTACAACCTGATCGAGGCCAAGCGCAGCGTCCGCAAGCTGTACACCGAGGCGCTCACCGGGCGCGGCGACATCACGATCGAGGAGTCCGAGGCCGCGCTGAAGGACTACCAGGCCCAGCTCGAGCGCGCGTTCACCGAGACGCAGGCAGCGGCCAAGGGACCGGTCGAGCCGGACGACGAGACGTACGGGCGGGGTGGGCTGGAGCGCCCGGCGGCGCAGGTGCGCGACCAGGCCGAGCCCCCTCGTGCGGAACGGACGTCGGTGTCCGCCGGTGTGCTGCACCAGATCGGCGACGCGTTCGTCAGTCCCCCGGAGGGCTTCACGGTCCACCCGAAGATCCAGCAGCTGCTCGACCGCCGGCGGACGATGACGCGCGAGGGCGGCATCGACTGGTCGATGGGCGAGCTGCTCGCCTTGGGATCCCTTCTGCTGCAACAGGTTCCGGTCCGGCTGGCCGGTCAGGACAGCCGCCGCGGCACCTTCGTGCAGCGGCACGCCGTACTCATCGACAAGGAGACCGCGGAGGAGTGGACCCCGCTGCTCTACCTGTCGGACAACCAGGCGCGGTTCTGGGTCTACGACTCGCTGCTGTCCGAGTACGCCGCCATGGGGTTCGAGTACGGCTACTCGGTCGAGCGCCCCGACGCCCTGGTGCTGTGGGAGGCGCAGTTCGGCGACTTCGCCAACGGTGCCCAGAGCATCCTGGACGAGTTCATCTCCAGCTCCGAGCAGAAGTGGGGCCAGCACTCCTCGGTGGTGCTCCTGCTGCCGCACGGCTACGAGGGCCAGGGCCCGGACCACTCCTCGGCGCGGCCCGAGCGGTACCTGCAGATGTGCGCCGAGGACAACATGACCGTGGCCATGCCGACCACGCCCGCGTCGTACTTCCACCTGCTCCGCCGGCAGGCGTTCGCCCGGCCGCGGCGGCCGCTCATCGTGTTCACGCCGAAGTCGATGCTGCGGCTCAAGGCAGCGGCCAGCCCTCTCGCCGACCTCACCACCGGAACGTTCCAGCCGGTCCTGGCCGATCGGGCCGCCCCGGACCCCGGCCAGGTCGACCGGGTGCTGCTGTGCTCGGGCAAGGTCTACTACGACCTGGTCGCGGCGCGGGACAAGATCGGTGAGACCGGCACGGCCATCGTCCGGGTCGAACAGCTCGCGCCCCTGCCGGGCGACGAGGTCGTCGAGGCGGTGGGACGCTACCCCGAGGCCGAGCTGCTCTGGGTCCAGGAGGAGCCGGCCAACCAGGGACCGTGGCCGTTCATGGCGCTCAACCTCGCTCCGCGCCTGGGTGCCCGTGGCCTGCGCGTGGTCTCGCGTCCCCCGTCGGCGTCGACCGCTGCCGGCTCGTCCAAGATGCACGCGCTGGAGCAGCAGACGCTGGTCGAGCAGGCGTTCGCTCGCTGAACCCGCGCTGAGCCTCCCGGCCGGGACGGCGCCGGTCAGGCAGGATTGGGACATGTACTTCACCGACCGCGGCATCGAGGAGCTGGCCGAGCGTCGGGGCGAGGAAGAGGTCACGCTGGAGTGGCTGGCCGACCGGCTGCGCGTCTTCGTCGACCTGTTCCCTGAGTTCGAGACACCGGTCGAGCGCCTGGCCACCTGGCTGGCGCGGGACGACGGGCTCGACGTCTGATGCCCGACGGGCTCGGGCTGCGCGACGTACGCCTGGTCGTCGTGGGCGACGCGTTCGCGGCCGGAGTCGGTGACCCCAAGGGCTTGGGCTGGCTGGGCCGGGTCGTGGCCCGCAGCCAGAGCCCGGACCTGTTCCTCACGCCGTACAACCTCGGTGTGCGCGACGACTCCTCCGCCGACGTGCTCGACCGCTGGCGCGAGGAGTCCGCCCGCCGCTTCTCCCCCGGCTCGGAGCATCGCCTGGTGCTGCAGATGGGGCACGGCGACGTCGCCCAGGGCCTGTCGACGGCGCGCAGCCGGCTCAACCTGGCCAACATCCTGGACGACGCCTCGGCCTTCACCATCCCCACGCTCGTCGTCGGTCCGGCGCCCATGCTGGACGCGTCCTTCGACGAGCGGCTGCGGGTCGTCGCCGACGCCCAGGCCGACGTCTGCTCGCGGCGGGGCGTGCCCTTCGTCGACTGCTTCGAGCCGCTGCGCACGCACGAGCAGTGGCAGGCGGACCTCGCCTCCGGCGACGGCATGCATCCCGGCCAGGCCGGCTACGGGCTGATCGCCTGGCTGGTGCTGCACCAAGGCTGGCCGGACTGGCTCGGCATCACGCTCTAGGCGACCTCCAGCACGACCTTGCCGAACAGGTCCTCGTCCAGGAGCCGGGCGAAGGCGTCACGCGCGTCGGCGAGCGGCACGACGCTGTCGACGACCGGCCGCACACCGGTCACCTCGCACATCTGCAGCAGCCGGTCCAGCTCGGCCCGGTTGCCCATCGTCGAGCCGACGATGCGCAGCTGGAGGAAGTACAGGCGGTTGAGCTCAGCCGGAGGGTTGAACCCGCTGGTCGCCCCGCACACCACCAGGGTGCCGCCCGGGCGCAACGCTTTGAGGGAGTGCGACCAGGTCGCTTCGCCGACTGTCTCCATCACCGCGTCGACCCGCTCTGGCAACCGCGCACCTGACGGGAACGCTTGCGCCGCACCGAGTTCCACGGCTCGGGCCCCCTTGGCCTGGTCACGGCTGGTGACCCAGACCCGCATTCCCGCAGCCGCGGCAAGGGATACCAGCGCGGTCGCCACTCCCCCGCCCGCACCTTGCACCAGCAGCGTGTCGCCGGGGGCGAGCCCCGACTGGGTGAACAGCATCCGGTACGCCGTCAGCCAAGCTGTGGGCAGGCAGGCGGCGTCTGTCCACGACAGCCCGGCCGGCTTGCGCACCAGGTTGGCTCGCGGCACGACGACGCTCTCGGCGAGCGTCCCCGGATGCACCTCGGAGAGCAGCGAGCGCCGCGGGTCGAGCGTCTCGTCACCCGACCAGCCCGGCGACGCGACCACGGCGTGGACGACCACCTCGTTGCCGTCCTCGTCCAGCCCCGCACCGTCACAGCCGAGGATCATCGGCAGCCGGTCAGCCGGGAGCCCGACCCCCTTGAGGCTCCACAGGTCGTGGTGGTTGAGGCTGGCGGCCTTCAGCCGCACCCTGGCCCACCCCTCCGGTACCTCCGGCTCGGGCCGCTGCCCGACCTCGAGGCCGGACAGTGGGTCGTCGGCGGACTGCGCGGCGGCGTAGGCAGCGAGCATGCCCAGACCCTAGAGCGGGCCACCCGTCGATACCCAAGGACCGGCCGGACTCGGGGCACCTCACCGCAAAGCGCAGCAACTGCGACAAGCGCTGCCACGACACAGATCGGTCTCGAGCGGCCACGGCACGATGACCTTTGCGTTACCGGATGACAGGATGCGCGTGACCCCGTCGCCTTTCAGGAGGATTCCTCGTGCGTGCGCTCCCTCGTCGCCTGGCCGCTGCTCTTGCGGTCGGCGCTGCTGTCTCCCTCGCTGCCTCGGCCTGCGGTTCGAGCGACCTGTCCGGCGGCAACGCCGGCGGTCCGAGCAACTCCGTCACCCCGAGCGGGAGCGTCGACCAAGCGCTCGCCGCGAAGCTGCCCGCCAAGGTCAAGTCCGCCGGGAAGATCGTGGTCGGTGTCGACGCGACCTACGCGCCGAACGAGTTCCTCGGACCGGACGGCAAGACCGTCCAGGGCATGGACGTCGACCTGTTCAACGCGGTGGCACAGACGTTCGGCGTCAAGGTGGAGTGGCAGCCGGCGCCGTTCGACAGCATCATCCTTGGCGTCAACAGCGGGAAGTACGACATCGGCATCTCGTCGTTCAGCGTCACGGCGGACCGCGAGAAGCAAGCGACCATGGTCAGCTACTTCACCGCCGGCACGCAGTGGGCCACGCAGAAGGGCAACCCCAAGAAGGTCGACCCGAACAACGCCTGCGGCAAGGCCATCGCGGTGCAGAAGGGGACAACTCAAGCCACGGACGTGGCTGCCCGCAGCAAGAAGTGCAAGACGGACGGCAAGAAGGCCATCAACATCGCCATCTACGCCGACCAGGGCCAGGCCACCGCATCCGTGGTCTCGGGCAAGAACGACGCCATGCTCGCCGACTCCCCCGTCTGCCTGTACGCCGTGAAGACGACCGAGGGCAAGCTGCAGGCGCTCGGTGACATCTACGACTCGGCGCCGTACGGATACGTCCTGCCGAAGGCCGAGACCGACTTCGCCCAGGCGATCGTCGACTCGCTGAAGAAGCTGTCGGCGTCCGGCGCCTACAAGCAGGCCCTCGACAAGTGGGGCGTCACGACCGGTGCCATCACCGACTTTGCGGTGAACCCGCCGGCGTCGTGACCGAAGCCCCCGTCACCACCGAGGAGCGCCCGGGGCGGATCGAGGCCGTCCCGGTGCGCCACCCCGGCCGATGGGTGATGCTCCTGGTCGTCCTGGTCCTGGCCGGGATGGTCGTCAGCTCCTTCGTCACGAACGACGTATGGGACTGGTCGTTCGCGTGGAAGGTCATGCAGCAGAGGTCCGTTATCGACGGCCTGTTGAAGGGCACGCTCTTAGGCACCCTCGGCGCGATGTTCATCGGCATCGTCCTCGGCGTGATCCTCGCCATCATGCGGCTGTCGCCCAACCCCGTGCTGCGCGGCGCCGCCTGGGTCTACGTCTGGTTCTTCCGGGCCGTGCCCCGGTATGTGCTGCTGGTCTTCTGTGGTGCGATTGGCTCGCTGTACAGCCTGATCCGGCTCGGCCCACCGTTCGCCGGGCAGATCGCCGGGCTGTTCGGGTCGCACCAGAACCTCACGGTGTACTCCATCGACGCGAACGCGCTCAGCCGGACGATCTGGATCGGCATCATCGGCCTCGGGCTGTCCGAGGCTGCCTACATGGCCGAGATCGCTCGTGGAGGCATCGCCAGCATCGACAAGGGCCAGACCGAGGCGGCCGAAGCGCTGGGCATGTCACGGGGCCAGACCATGCGGCGGATCGTGCTCCCGCAGGCCATGCGGGTCATCGTGCCGCCGACCGGCAACGAGACGATCGCCATGCTGAAGGACACCTCGCTGCTCGTTGCCATCCCGATCACGACCGAGCTGTTCTTCCAGGCCCAGGCGATCGGTACACGCACCTTCAAGCTCGTACCCGTGTACACCGCCGCCACGGGGTACTACCTGATCCTCGGCAGTGTCCTGATGGTCGGGCAGTACTTCCTGGAACGCCGGTACGGCAAGGGGTTCGGCGAGAAGCCGAGCAAGGTCCGGCCTGAGGCGACCGCGATCCAAGGAGGCCACGGATGACCGACCAGCCGCTGGTCCGGGCCCTCAACGTCTCCAAGAGCTTCCACAAGGTCGAGGTGCTCAAGGGCATCGACCTCGAGGTCGGCAAGGGGCAGGTGGTCTGCCTGCTCGGCCCCTCCGGCTCGGGCAAGACGACGTTCCTGCGCTGCATCAACCAGCTCGAGACGATCGACGGGGGCCGGATCTGGGTCGACGGCGAGCTGATGGGGTACGCCGAGCGGGAGGGCCGGCTGCACCGGCTCACCGACAAGGCGATCTCCGCGCAGCGGCGCGAGATCGGCATGGTGTTCCAGCGGTTCAACCTGTTCCCGCACAAGACCGCGATCGCCAACATCGTGGAGGCTCCGCTCCAGGTGCGCGGGCTGCGCAAGAAGGACGCCGTCGAGGCAGCGGTGGCCCTGCTCGAGCGGGTCGGCCTGGCCGATAAGCGCAACGCGTACCCCGCCCAGCTCTCCGGCGGCCAGCAGCAACGGGTCGCCATCGCCCGCGCGCTGGCCATGAAGCCCAAGCTGATGCTGTTCGACGAGCCGACCAGCGCGCTCGACCCCGAGCTGGTCGGCGAGGTCCTGGCCGTGATGCGCGAGCTGGCCTCTGAGGGCATGACCATGGTCGTCGTCACCCACGAGATGTCGTTCGCCCGCGAGGTGGCCGACCAGGTGGTCTTCATGGACGGCGGCGTCGTCGTCGAGCAGGGCGAGCCCAAGCAGGTCATCAACAACCCGCAGCACGCCCGCACCCAGTCCTTCCTCGCCCGAATGCGGCAGGAGGAGGAGGCGGGCCACATCGGCGCGCTGGCCCCGAGCACCGAGGAGCTGACCCTCTGACGCTGGGCCTGGCCGTCGTCCGCGGGGTCTCGATGGAGCCGACGCTGCACGAGGGTGAGCGCCTGCTGGTCCGCTACGGCGCGCGCGGCCGCGCCGGCAGGCTGGCGGTGGTCCGGCTACCGGTGGACGACACCGGCCTCCCGAGACCGGTTGCCGTCAAACGCCTTTCGCGCGAGGAGACCACACCGGACGGATCGGCCTGGTGGGTGGAGCGGGACAACCCGGCGTACGGCGTCGACTCCTGGCAGGTGGGGACGATACCCGCCGACGACGTCATCGCCGTCGTGCTGGCGAGGCTCTGGCCGCGACCGTCCCTGCTGCGCCGGGTAGCGTGAGAGGGACCACCAGACGTCCTGACGGAAGGAACAGGTTGATGCGTGCTCGTCTGTTCGCGCCCACCATCGAGGTCAGCGCCCACTGCGACCTCCCCTGCGGCGTCTACGACCCCGCCCAGGCCCGGATCGAGGCCCAGTCGGTCAAGGCGATCATCGAGAAGATGAAGGACAACGACGACCCGGAGTTCCGCACCCGGGCCATCCTGATCAAGGAGCAGCGCTCCGAGCTGGTCAAGCACCATCTGTGGGTGCTGTGGACCGACTACTTCAAGCCGCCGCACTTCGAGAAGTACCCGCAGCTGCACCAGCTGGTCAACGAGGCCACCAAGCTGGCCGGCGCCGCCGGCACGAAGGGCACGAGCGACGCGGCCAAGGCCGACGAGCTGCTCGCGAAGATCGACGAGATCGACGCGATCTTCAAGGAGACCAAGCAGGGCTGAGCGGGCCCTGACCACCGGGGGCCGGGCGGCGCCGTCGTCTCGACAGGCGGGCCCGGCCGTCCGGGCGTAGCGTCCGAGAACGTGAAGCGCAGACCACCGACCCCTGCCCTGGTCGTCATCGCCGTCCTGCTGCTCGCGCCCATCGTCGCCTTGATGTGGGTGGGGTCGTACGCCAAGGCGACCCCGCGGCTGTGGGGGATGCCGTTCTTCTTCTGGTACCAGTTCCTGTGGGTGTTCCTGGCCGCCGCCTGCACCTACACGGCGTACCGGATCCTGCAGGCGACCACCCCTGCCCGGGAACGGGGTGAGCTGCCGTGAAGGACGTCAACGGGGTGGCTCTGACCATCGTCATCGTCATCTTCCTCATCGTCACCGGCATCGGCTTCTGGGCCGCGCGGTGGCGGCGGCCGGAGTCGCTGTCCACCCTCGAGGAGTGGGGCCTGGGCGGCCGCGGGTTCGGCACCTTCGTGACCTGGTTCCTGCTCGGCGGCGACCTCTACACGGCGTACACGTTCGTCGCCGTACCGGCCGCGATGTACGCGACCGGCTCCGTGGCCGGCTTCTTCGCCGTGCCGTACACCGTCGTCGTCTACCCGATCATCTTCGTGTTCATGGCCCGGCTGTGGTCCGTCTCGCACCGCCACGCGTTCGTCACACCGGCCGACTTCGTCCGCGGGCGCTACGGCTCGCGCGGCCTGTCGCTGGCCGTCGCGGCGACCGGCATCCTGGCGACGATGCCGTACATCGCCCTGCAGCTGGTCGGCATCCAGGCCGTCCTGGAGGTCATGGGCGTCGGCGGGTCCGGCAACACGGTGGCGAAGGACCTGCCGCTGTTCATCGCGTTCGCGGTCCTGGCTGCATACACCTACACCTCCGGGCTGCGCGCCCCCGCGCTGATCGCGTTCCTGAAGGACACGCTCATCTACCTGGTCATCGTCGTCGCCGTGATCTACCTGCCGCACAAGCTGGGCGGCTTCGGCCCGATCTTCGACGCCGCACAGGCCAAGATGGCCAAGCCGAACCCGGCGTCCGGCAAGCCGGGTGTTTTCATCCCGAACTCGCAGCAGTACTGGGCCTACGGCACGCTGGCCCTCGGCTCGGCGCTCGCGCTGTTCATGTACCCGCACTCGATCACGGCCGTCCTCTCGTCCAAGAGCCGCAACGTGATCCGCCGCAACGCCGCGATCCTGCCGGCGTACTCGTTCCTGCTGGGCCTGCTCGCCCTGCTCGGGTTCGTCGCGATCGCCGCCGGCACCAAGCCGATCGGCCTGGACGGCAAGCCAAACCCCCAGCTGGTCATCCCGCAGCTGTTCGAGGACAAGTTCCCCTCGTGGTTCGCCGGCATCGCGTTCGCGGCCATCGCGATCGGCGCCCTCGTCCCCGCGGCGATCATGTCGATCGCTGCGGCGAACCTGTTCACCCGCAACATCTTCCGCGAGTGGATCAAGCCCGACGCCACCCCGCGCCAGGAGGCCCAGGTCTCGAAGATCGCGTCCCTCGTCGTGAAGTTCGCGGCCCTGCTCTTCGTGCTGAGCCTCGACCGGCAGAACGCGATCAACTTCCAGCTGCTCGGCGGCATCTGGATCCTGCAGACCTTCCCCGCCATCGTCATCGGCCTGTACACGCGCTGGCTGCATCGATGGGCCCTCCTGGCCGGATGGGCCGTCGCCATGGTCTACGGCACCTGGAAGGCGTACGGCGTGGCCAGTCCGGCGACGAAGCACTTCGGCGGGTCGACGACCAAGATCGAGGCCATCGGCCAGATCGGCTACATCGGCCTGACCGCCGTGGTGCTCAACGTCGTCGTGGCGGTCGTGCTGACCGCCGTCTTGCGCGCCGTCAAGGTCCCGGACGGCGCCGACGTCACCGAGCCGGACGACTACCGGGCCGACGCCGGTGACCCGCGAGTGAGCGACATCCCGGAGCTCACCGCCTGACCGCCTGTCATGATCGGCCGGTGCGCTCCTTCACCGTCCGTCAGGTGCAGAACGACGCCGAGGCCGACACGGCCGGCCGGATCTGCGAGACCGCCTACTTCGCGGACGGCTTCATCGAGGAGGAGTACCGCCCCACACTGCGCGACGGCCGCTCGCGTGCTCGCGACGCCACCCTGCTGGTCGCTCTCGACCCCGACGATCGCCTGGTCGGCACGGTCACCTATGTGCGGCCGGGGGGCCGGTACGCCGAGGTGAGCCGCCCGGGCGAGGCGGAGTTCCGCATGCTCGGCGTCGACCCGCAGGCGCAGGGCCGTGGGGTCGGGCGGGCCCTGGTGCAGGCCTGCATCGACCGCGCCCGGGCCGAACGATGTATCGCCCTGGTCATGTGCACCGACGTGCACATGGACACGGCGCAGAGTCTCTACCGGCGGATGGGGTTCCGGCGCGCGCCCGCGCGGGACTGGGTCCCGACCGAGGTCATCTCCCTGATCGCGTACGAGCTCGCGCTCGAGTAGCGGTCAGGCCACCAGACCCAGGCGCCGCAGCTCCACCGTGAGGTCGTGCGGGTTGCTGGCGACGGCCATGCCGCCCTCGAGGGTGATGACGCCGTCCCGGATGAGCTCGACCAGGTGCTGGTCGAACGTCTGCATCCCGTAGTACGAGCCTTCCTTGATCAGCTCGGTGATGCTGCTCGTCTTGTCCTCGTCCGCGATGGCCTCGGCCACGCGCCCGGTGACGACGCAGATCTCCATCGCCACGCAACGACCCTGGCCGTCCGCGCGGGGCACCAGCCGCTGGCAGATGATGCCGCGCAGCGAGCCGGCCAGCGCGAGCCGGACCTGCTTGTGCTCGTGCGGCGGGAAGAAGTCGATGATGCGGGCGATCGTCTCGCGCGCGTCCGCCGTGTGCAGGGTGGACATGACGAAGTGACCGGTCTCCGCCGCGGCCAGGGCTGCCTTGACCGTCTCGGTGTCACGCATCTCACCGACCAGGATCACGTCGGGGTCCTGGCGCATCGCCGCCCGCAACGCCACCGCGAAGTCGGCCGTGTCGAGCCGGACCTCCCGCTGGTTGATCATGGACAGGTTGTCCGAGTGCATGATCTCGATCGGGTCCTCGATCGTGACGATGTGGACCTCGCGGTTGGTGTTGATGTGGTCCACCATGCCGGCCAGCGTGGTCGTCTTGCCGGAGCCGGTCGGACCGGTGACCAGGACCAGGCCGCGGGGCTCGAGGGCCAGCTGCTTGATGACCCCCGGCACGCCGAGCAGGTCCAGCGGGATGGCGCCGAAGGAGACCCGGCGCATGACCAGGCCGGCGCTGCCACGGGCCCGGAACGCGTTGACGCGGAACCGGCCGATCCCCGGGATGCTGTACGCGAAGTCGGCCTCGTTGGTCTTGGCGAACTCGGCGCGCAGGTCGTCGCGCATGACCTCGTCCACCATGTGCTCGGTGTCCTCGGTGCGCAGGTCGGGGGCCTGCAGGCGGCGCAGGCGACCGTCGATGCGGATGCGTGGCGGCGACCCGACCTTGCAGTGCAGGTCGGAACCCTTCAGCTCGTTGAGAGCCTGCAGGTAGGGAAGGATCGACAGTGGCTCGGGCACGCTCCTGCTCATCGGCGGCTTTTGCGTCCACCTTGAGCCGTCCGTGGCTACTCCAGGCTAACCAGCAGGTCACCCTCCTGGACGACGTCACCGACCGCGACCGCCACCCGCCGTACGACGCCACCGGACTCGGGCACGACGGGGATCTCCATCTTCATGGACTCCAGGATCGCGAGCGTCTGTCCTGGCTGCACCTGCTCTCCCTCGGCGACAGCTACGGACAGCACGTTGGCCACCATCTCGGCGCGGACTTCCTCAGGCACGCGGACAGGCTAGTCGACCGGGTATGGGAAGATCGGTGCCGAATCCCACAACGATCGGTTGGAGTCGTCATGAGCAAGCGCGCCCGCAAGCGCCGCACCCGCAAGGGCAACGCCGCGAACCACGGCAAGAAGCCCAACGCCTGAGCGCGGGCTAGCCCTCGAAGCGGTACTCGACGGAGGTCACCGTGGTGATGGTGGCCATGATCCGGGTCCGCAGGCCCGCTGGGGCCACCTCGCCGCTGCACGAGCGGCGGACCAGGGCCTTGAGCAGCTGGTCGCGCTGGTACTCGTCCAAGCAGTGGCTGCACTCGTCCAGGTGCACCTGGATCTTCGTGCAGTCCGGCTCGCCCATCTCGCCGTCCAGGTACTCGAAGACCCGGTCCAGGACCTCGGTGCAGGGGGTCTCGTGCTCCTTGCCGCAGCTCATGACCCGGCCTCCTTGGCGTCCACCAGACCGCGCTCACGCGCATAGTCCTCGAGCAGCTCGCGCAGCTGGCGCCGGCCCCGGTGCAACCGCGACATCACGGTGCCGATCGGCGTACCCATGATGTCCGCGATCTCTTTGTAGGCAAAGCCCTCGACGTCGGCCAAGTAGACGGCGATCCGGAAGTCCTCGGGGATCGCCTGCAGGGCGTCCTTGACGTCACTGTCCGGCAGGTGGTCGAGGGCGGCCGTCTCGGCCGAGCGCAGGCCGGTCGAGGAGTGCGACTCGGCCCGGTGCAGCTGGTAGTCCTCGATCTCCTGGGCGTCGGACTGCTGCGGCTGCCGCTGCTTCTTGCGGTAGGAGTTGATGTAGGTGTTGGTGAGGATCCGGTACAGCCAGGCCTTGAGGTTCGTGCCCGGCCGGTACTGGTGGAAGGCCGCGAACGCCTTGGCGAACGTCTCCTGGACCAGATCCTCGGCGTCGCTCGGGTTGCGCGTCATCCGCAGGGCCGCGGAGTAGAGCTGGTCGAGGTACTGGAGGGCGTCGGTCTCGAAGCGCGCACTGCGCTGCGCGTCCGTCTCACCCTCGGGGGCGCGCTGCGTGTCGTCCGCCGACTGGTCGGTCTCGTCCGTCTGGTCGGTCATCGGACGCAACCTTAGCGAGCCTGACTGGACGGCGCCGAGGTCGGTCAGCGAGGGGATCTCCTGCGGGAGGGCTGCCAGTAGCACGTCCGCGTGAACGCACCCGGACCGGCCGAGCATTCCGCCACCCGGCGACGAACCGGGCCTCGGTTACGCTCCGGCGCATGACCAGCACCCGCTTCGTCGACCTGCTCGGCCAGCAGATCCGCAACGAGTTCACGGCGCAGCAGCAGTACATCGCGGCCGCGGTGTGGTTCGACAAGCAGGACCTGCCCCGGCTGGCCGGGCGGTTCTACCGGCAGGCGGTCGAGGAGCGCAACCACGCGATGATGATGGTGCGTTACCTGCTGGACCGGGACCTGCCGGCGCCGATCCCGGGCGTGGACGAGGTGCGGCAGGACTTCCGGACCCCGTTGGAGCCCCTGGGGGTGGCGCTCGCGCAGGAGCAGGCCGTGACCGCGCAGGTGGAGGCCTTGTTCAAGGCCGCCCGCGACGAGAACGACATGCTCGGTGAGCAGTTCATGCTCTGGTTCCTCAAGGAGCAGGTCGAGGAGGTCGCCTCGGCCGCGACGCTGGTGACCATCGCCGAGCGCGCCGGGGACGACTGGTTCCGGATCGAGGAGCACCTGGCCCGCGAGACGGTCGCGGACAGCGGGGCAGACCCGTCCGCACCGGAGGCGGCCGGCGGAACGCTCTGAGGCTCGAGAGCGGGATCTACGGCGGGGTCTACCGCGCGGTCTGGAGCGCCCGCAGGAACGCCTCGACGGCATCGGCCGCGGGGCCCACGCCACCCTTGAGGCCATGGTCGCCCGGTACGGCGCTCAGGTGCACCCGCTTGCGCTCGGCCGCGGACAGCCCGGTCAGGGCCGACCGCACCTCCTCCGGCGTGCCGAACGGGTCACGCTCGCCCTGGACCACCGCGACCGGCACCTTCGCGGCCACAGCGGCGGCCAGCTCGGCGAACCGCGAGCGCTCCGGCCGGCCCGGTGGGTGGAGCGGGAAGGCCAGGGCGACCACGCCGGTGGCACCCAGCGGCCCGGCCAGCCGGCAGGCCACCCGTGCGCCCGCACTGCGGCCACCGAAGACGAACGGGCGCGGCAACCGGCCCCGCCCGGACTCCACGCCCTCCACCACGGCGGTCCAGCCGATGTCGAGCTGGGGTGGCGGCGTCGCGACGCGACGGCCGGCCACCCGCCAGGGCTGCTCGACCAGCCCGACCACCCAACCGGCCGCCACGGCGCGCTTGGCCGCCGCCTGCAGGTCGGCCGCCCCGACCCCTCCGCTGGCACCGTGGCCGAGCAGGAGCGTGCCGCGGGGCCCGCTCCCGCCGGCCTCGCCGCCCCGGGCGAGGTGCACCCGGGCCGGGCCGAGCGGCGTACCGACCTCTCGCTGGGAGGTCCTCATCCGATGATCTCGCCCGTCATCGGGTCGACCACGCCCACCAGGTCCTCGGCCGGCGCGGCGTCGAGCAGCTGCGGGCCGTCGTTGCGCACCGAGCTGACCAGGCCGCTGACCGGGTAGGCCGCGAACCGGCCCGGCCCGGGCGACGCCAGCAGGGCCCTGACGACCGCCGGGTCGTCCAGGTCCGGGTCCAGCCACTGGCCCCAGTGATCGGGGTCGAGCACGACCGGCATCCGGTCGTGGATGCGGTCCAGCCCGGGCTCGGCCGCGGTGGTGATGATGGTGTAGCTCACCAACCAGGCCGCCGGGTCGTCGTCCGGCCGGCTGCGGTCCTTCCAGAACTCGTACAGCCCGGCGAAGGCGAGGCTGGACCCCGGTGACCCGTCACGGTCGCGGCGGTGGACGAAGAACGGCTGCTTGCGCGGCTTGCCCTTGCGGTCCAGCGCCGTCGGGCTGGCCTGCCACTCGTACCAGCCGTCGGCGGGAACCAGGCAGCGCCGCACCAGAGCGGTGCGCTTGTACGCCGCGGCGTCGAACAGCGTCTCGGCCCGGGCGTTGATCATCTTGGCCCCGCCCGCCGCGCTCTTGGACCACGAGGGCACCAGGCCCCAGCGCAGCAGGCGCAGCTGGCGGACCGGATGGGCGTCGGGCTCACCCCGCGGCCGCCGGGTGAGCACGACCGGGGCGGTGTCCGTGGGTGCGGTGTTGTACTTCGGCGCCCACGGCGCGGCGTCGCCGTCCGCCGTACGGTCCTCGTCGACGTCGAACTCCTCCACCAGGTCGTCCGGGTGGGCGCTCGCGGCGTACCGGCCACACATGGGGCAGAGGGTAGCCAGGGCGGCCCGAGTGGGCGGCGGAGCGGGTCCGGCGGGAGGATGAGGACAGGACAGAATGGCGAGGACGACCCGAGCCTGGAGGACGCATGACCGTGGTACGACGCCTGGCCCGGCCGCTGCTGGCGGCGATGTTCATCGACGGAGGCCTCGACGCGTTGCGGCATCCGTCGCCGAAGGTGGCCAAGGCCGCGCCTCTGGTGCACAAGATCGCCGGACCGCTCCACCTGCCGGACGACCCCGAGCTGTTGGTACGGGCCAACGGGGCGGCAATGGTGACCGCGGGTGGGCTGTTCGCGACCGGACGGCTGCCCCGGCTGAGCGCGCTGGTCCTGGCCGGGTCGATCGTGCCGACGACGGTGGCCGGGCACGCCTTCTGGAAGGAGTCCGATCCCGTGCAGCGGCGCAACCAGCGGGTGCACCTGCTGAAGAACCTCGGCCTGCTCGGCGGCACACTGCTCGCCGCCGTCGACACCGGTGGCAAGCCCGGCATCCCGTGGCGGGCCCGCCGGGCGGCCAAGGACACCGCGCGGGCGGCCCGGACGGCGAAGAAGGAGGCCAAGCTGAGCGCCCGGGCCGCGAAGGCGGAGACCCGGCTGGCGGCGCGCCACGCGTTGGACGCTTTGCCCTGACGGCTACGCGACAATGACCGGGTGACGAGCCCCGATCTGTGGCCCGCGCCGACCGCTGCCGGCCCGGTCGACGCAACAGTCACGCTGCCGGGCAGCAAGTCGCTCACGAACCGTTACCTCGTCATGGCCGCACTGGCGGCCGGCCGGTCGCGGCTGCACCGTCCGCTGCGGTCCCGCGACACCCTGCTGATGGCGGCGGCCCTGTCCGCCCTCGGCGTCGAGGTGGCCGACCTCGGCAACGACTGGGTCGTCACGCCGTCCGCCCTGCGCGGCCCGGCCAAGGTGGACACCGGCCTGGCCGGCACCGTGATGCGGTTCCTGCCCCCCGTGGCCGTACTGGCCGAGGGCGAGATCAGCTTCGACGGCGACGAGCAGGCGCGGGCCCGGCCGATGGGCCCGATGCTGGGCGCCCTGCGGGACCTGGGTGCCGTCATCGAGGACGAGGGCCGGGCCGCACTGCCGTTCGTCGTCCACGGCGCGGGCGGGCTCGAGGGCGGGCTGGTCAGGCTGGATGCGTCCTCGTCCAGCCAGTTCGTCTCCGGGCTGCTCCTGGCCGGCACCCGGTACGCCGAGGGGGTCACCGTCCGGCACGAGGGCGGGCCGGTGCCGAGCGAGCCGCACATCGCGATGACGGTGGAGGTGCTGCGCGACGCGGGGGTGCGGGTCGACGACTCCGAGCCGGACACCTGGCGGGTGCACCCGGGCCAGATCTACCCGCTCGACATCGAGGTCGAGCCGGACCTGTCGAACGCCGCGCCGTTCCTGGCGGCCGCGCTCGTGACGGGGGGGCGGGTGACCGTGCCCGGGTGGCCCCAGCGCACCACCCAGGCCGGCGATGCCCTGCGCGACATCCTCGACGCCATGGGCGCCGACGTGTCACTGGACGCGGCCGGGCTCACGGTGAGGGGCGGCGCGGAGGTGTCCGGCATCGACGTCGACCTGCACGACGCGGGTGAGCTCACGCCGGTGATCGCCGCGCTCGCCGCCCTGGCCGACTCGCCGTCACGGATCACCGGGATCGCGCACCTGCGCGGGCACGAGACCGACCGTCTGGCGGCCCTGGCCACCGAGATCAACCGGCTGGGCGGAGCAGTGACCGAGACCGCTGACGGCCTGAAGTTCGCGCCGAAGCCGTTGCAGGGCAATACCTTTGCCACGTACGCCGATCACCGGATCGCGATGGCCGCCGCCGTCTTGGGCCTGGCCGTCCCGGGCCTTCTGGTCGAGGATGTCGAGACGACCGGCAAGACCCTGCCCGGCTTCACCGGCCTGTGGCAGCAGATGCTCGACGGCGGCGGATGAGCCCGCGCCGCCCGGCGGACTACGACGAGGACGACGTCCGGATCCGCCCGAACCCCCGCGGGTCACGGCCGCGCAGCAAGGACCGGCCGCGGCACGAGGACGCGGAGACCGGCTTCGTCGTCCGGGTGGACCGTGGACGCTTCGGCGTCACGGTCGGCGAGGGCCGCTCGCTGCGCGAGGTCACCGCGATGAAGGCGCGCGAGCTCGGCCGCAAGGGCGTGGTGGTCGGCGACCACGTCGCCCTGGTGGGCGAGACCGGCGGCAGTTCGGACGAGCTGGCCCGGATCGTGCGGGTCGAGCCGCGACGGTCGGTGCTCCGGCGGACGGCCGACGACACCGACCCGGTCGAACGCGTCGTCGTCGCCAACGTCGACCAGCTGGTCGTGGTCACGTCGCTGGCCGACCCACCGCCACGACCGCGGCTGATCGACCGGGCCCTGGTCGCGGCGTACGACGCGAACCTCGACCCACTGCTCGCACTCACCAAAGCCGACCTGGTCGACCCGGCGGAGTTCCTCTCGACGTACGCGCCCCTGGACGTGCCGTACGTGGTCACCCGGCGCCGGGACGGGGCCATCGATGGTCTGGTCGACCTGCACGAGCGGCTGACCGGGCGGGTGAGCGTGCTGCTCGGGCACTCGGGTGTCGGCAAGTCGACCCTCGTCAACGCCCTGGTCCCCGGGGCGCTGCGGGCGACCGGTCTGGTCAACGACGTGACCGGTCGAGGCCGGCACACGTCGACGTCGGCCGTGGCGCTGCGGCTGCCCGACGACGCCGGCTGGGTCGTCGACACTCCGGGCATCCGCTCGTTCGGGCTGGCCCACGTCGACCTGGCCCGGATCGTGCAGCACTTCCCCGACCTGGAGCCCGGGACGGCGCAGTGCCCGCGCGGCTGCACGCACGACGAGGAGGAGTGCGCCCTCGACGCGTGGGTGGACGCGGGTCACGCGGGGCCGGCCGGACGGGCCCGGCTGGACTCGCTGCGCCGCCTGCTGCGGGCCCGCTCGGGCGCCGACGACTGACCTCGGCTCAGCCCGCCAGTCCGGTGATCGTGTCGAACACGTCCGTTCGTCAACCGCCGCGCTAGCGTCGGGGCCGTGACGCGGTACGACGACGACTTGCGGCTCGCCCACGTCATCGCCGACTCCGTCGACGGGCTGACGATGGAGCGCTTCCAGGCCGAGGACCTGGTCGTCGACACGAAGCCCGACCTGACCCCCGTGAGCGATGCCGACCGATCGGCCGAGCAGGTCATCCGCTCGCAGCTCCAGCGCACCCGCCCTCGCGACGCCGTGGTCGGCGAGGAGTTCGAGCCCACCGGTCACGGCCCCCGCCGCTGGGTCGTGGACCCGATCGACGGGACGAAGAACTTCGTGCGCGGCGTGCCGGTGTGGGCAACTCTGATCGCCCTGGTCGTGGACGAGGAGACCGTGCTCGGGCTGGTGTCGGCCCCGGCACTCGGCCGGCGTTGGTGGGCGGCGACCGGCTCGGGCGCGTTCACCGGGCGGAGCCTGTCGGCGGCCCGGCGGCTGCACACCTCGAAGGTCGCCGACGTGCGGGACGCCTCGCTCTCCTACGCCGAGATCAGCGAGTGGCGCACCGCGGGGCGGGCCAGCGGTTTCACCGAGCTGCTGCGACGCTGTTGGCGGACCCGGGCGTACGGCGACTTCTGGTCCTACATGCTCGTCGCCGAGGGCGCCGTCGACATCGCCTGCGAGCCCGAGCTCAAGCTGCACGACATGGCGGCGCTGGTCCCGATCGTGACCGAGGCGGGCGGCCGGTTCACGTCGCTGGACGGGCGGGACGGGCCGTGGGGCGGGAGCGCCGTCGCGACCAACGGGTTGCTGCACGACGAGACCCTGGAACTGTTGCGCGGCGACAACTGACCGCTGCCGCGGACGGGTGCCAGCGCGCCGTACCGACCAGCGGGAGCATTCCGGCTGCCGAGGTCTACAGTGCGGGTAATGGCAGAGGGGGGCCTGGGGGGCGCCAGAGTGCCGCGCACGGATATCTCCGCGCTCGGGGGACTGTCGGACCAGGGAGATTCGGCATGCTCGACGTGGTTTCTCGGGAGGAAGTGGTCACGGCTGACGTGGCCGAGGTGTGGGCGGCTCTGACCGAGCCGGACCGGGTGGCACAGTGGTTCGGGGACCGGGCGGAGGTCGACCTGCGGGTCGGCGGCGCGGTCGCCTTCGGATGGCCGGCCGGTGAGGTCAGCAAGGGGGTCATCACGGCCGTTGAGCCGATGACGCGCTACGCGTTCAGCTGGGACGTGTTCGGCTCGGTCGTCGACCCAGCGGTCTTCACCCAGGTGGAGTTCTCGCTGCGACGGGTCGAGGGAGGGGTTGCCGTCCGGGTCGTGGAGAGTGGGCTGGAGCTCGTGTCGCGCTCCGGTGTCGCGCCGAACCTCGACGACCTGTACGAGGAGCACGTGGACGGCTGGCGCAACGAGATGACCGACCTGGTCGGCTACCTCACGCCGGCCGGCTCGATGCACGGTCGGGACGACCTCACGGGACCCGCGTCGTCGTACCAGTGAGGGCCGCCGGTGGTGCCGGCTGGAAGGTGACCGGTGCCTCGAAGGCCGCCTTGCGAGCCGCCCGGCGCAACGTCGCCAGGACGGCGGAGCCAAGGACGGCGATCGCGACGGCGTTCGTGACCGCGCGGCCGGTGTCCCAACCCAGCGAGGTAGCGGCGTCGAACAGTGCGAACCGGTGCAGGTTCGAACCGAGCGGCGCCCCGGGGACGTAGCCGATGCCGGTGCCGTCCCCTGTGGCGAACGGCCAGAACCAGAGGTTCATCAGGGTGCCGTAGAAGTACGCCGCCAGGACGCCGTACGCCGCGAGCATGGCGACCTCGGCGCGCCCGGTGACCGATCTCGGGAGCAACCCGGCTCCGAGCCCGACCCAGGACGCCGCCAACATCTGGAACGGCAGCCACGGGCCCACTCCCCCGGTCAGCAGCGCCGACGCGAACAGCGACACCGACCCCAGGAGGTAGCCGAAGCCGGGACCGAAGACCCGCCCGGCCAGCACGAGCAGGAAGAACACGGTCTCGATGCCTGCGGTGCCGGCTCCCAGCGGCCGCAGTGCGCTGTTGATCGCGGCCAGGATGCCAAGCATGGCAATGGTTTTCGCGTCCATCCCACCGTCAGCCAGCTGGGCCGCGACGAGCAGCACGAGCAGCGGCATGGTGGCGACGAAGTAGAACGGCGCATCCGACGTGTGCGCGACGGCGGTGGGGGTCATCGACACGAACAACGGCCAGGTGAACATGGCCAGCCCGGCCAGGCTGGCAGCGACCAGAACCGCGACGGTGCGGGGGCTGACCTTGACCACGTTCACCGCGCTCCCCGCGTTCATCTCGCGACCGCCATGAGATCCGGTACGGCGGCCAGCACCTGCTCGACGGTCAGCCAGGGGTGGGGCGCGACCACCTTCGCGACCTGCGGCGCGAACGCCGGTGAGGCGGCGAGCACCTCCGTGGCCGGCCCGTCGGTGACGACCTCGCCCTCGGCCAGGACCACGACGCGGTCGGCCGACCGGGCCGCGAACTCCACGTCATGGGTGGCCACCACGACGGCCTTGCCCTCTGCGCACAGCAGGTCGAGCACCTCGCCGAGTGCGGCCTTGGCCCCGTAGTCCAGCCCGCGGGTGGGCTCGTCCAGCAGCACGACCGGAGGCGCGGCCAGCAGCTGGACCGCGAGCACGAGGGCCAGCCGCTGCCCTTCGGACAGGTCGCGCGGGTGGCGGCCGGGCACGACGTCCGGCGCCAGCCGCTGCAGCAGCGACCAGCACGACCCCTCGGGCACGGCCGCCTCCTGGTCGGCCTGGCGGCACTCCTGAGCCACGGTCTCCAGGTAGAGCAGGTCGCTCGCGGTCTGCGGCACCAGGCCGACCACGTGCCGCGCGGCCCGGGGCGCCAGTCCGCGGGTCTCGCTGCCGCCGACCGTCACCGAGCCGGCCTGGCGCCGGCCCGAGCCCTGCAGCGCCCACAGCAGCGAGGACTTGCCCGACCCGTTGCGGCCCATCAGGGCCACGACCTCCCCGGCCCGCAGCGTCAGGTCGACCTCGCGCAGGGCCACGGTGTCGCCGTACCGGACGCTGAGACCGCGAGCGGCGAGCACCTCGTCCGGTGCCGCGCGGCGGTCGGGCCGCGGGGGGACCAGCCGGGCCAGCTCGTCGCGCAGGGCGGAGGCCTGCCGGCGCGCGTCGCGGACCGAGAGGGGCAGCGGCGTCCACCCGGCCAGCCGGCCCAGCTCGACGACGGGCGGCGCCACCGGGCTGAGGGCCATGACCTCGACCGGCGGCCCCGAGCTCACGGCGCCGCCATCGACCAGGACCACGCGGTCGGCGTACTGCACTACCCGCTCCATCCGGTGCTCGGCCATCAGGACGGTGGTGCCGAGGTCGTGGACCAGGCGCGTGATCGCGGCGAGCACCTCCTCGGCCGCAGCCGGGTCCAGCGCCGACGTGGGCTCATCCAGCACGAGGATGCGCGGCTGCGACGTCAGGACGGCGCCGATGGCGACGCGCTGCTGCTGGCCGCCTGACAGCGAGCGCAGGGCCCGCGAGCGCAGGTCGGCGATCCCGAGGAGGTCCAGGGTCTCCTCGACCCGGCGGCGCATGACGTCCGGCGGCACCGCCTGTTGCTCCATGCCGTAGGCCAGCTCCTCCTCGACCGTGTCGGTGACGAAACCCGCGAGCGGGTCCTGTCCGACCAGGCCCACGACCGCGGCCAGGTCCCGCGGCGGGTGCCGAGCGGTGTCGCGGCCGTCGACGGTGACCCGGCCGGCGAGCCGGCCACCGGTGAAGTGGGGCACCAGGCCGTTGACGGCGCCGAGCAGCGTCGTCTTGCCCGAGCCGGTGCGGCCCGCGACCAGGCAGAGCTCGCCCTCGGGCACGGTCAGGTCGACGCCGGCGAGGGCCGGGCGGTCGGACCCGGCGTAGGTGATGGTCACGTCGTCGAACCGGATCATCGGGCCGCTCCCGTACCCGATGCCGCCGTCAGGCCCACCGGCTGGTCCGCCGTGAGCTCTGCCGTGAGGTCCAGCGCCAGCGGCTCTGGCGGGACGTCGGCCGGCGGCCGCGGCGCGACGAGCGCGGGCAGCAGAGCACCGAGCACGCCGAGGCTGGACACGAGGGGTAGCTGCGGCCAGCGCAGCGGGAACAGGGAGGGCACCAGGTTGACCGCGTCCACCGAACCAGCCAGGAAGCCCACGATGGCCGACGCGACGCCACTCCCGGCGACGAGCCACTCGGCCGCCCGCCACGGGTCGGGGCGATAACGGGTACGACGGGTGCGCTGACCGCTGACCCGCAGGCCGGCCGCCGAAGCGACCAGGCCGAGCCCGAGCATCGGCGCTCCCAGCAGACGCGGCGTGCTGGCGTCGAGCAGGCCGTAGACGCCGACGCAGATCCCGAGCACCCCGCCCAGGACCAGGCCGCCGGTCACCCGGCGGGTGCGCCGCGGCTGGCCGTGGGTGCTGCCGTAGCCCCGCGAGTCCATGGCCGCGGCCAGGCCACGAGACCGGTCGAGCGCGTCCTCCAGGACGGGGATGACGATGCCGTGCAGAGCACTGGTCCCCTTCTGCGGTCCGGCGCGCAGCCGCCGGGCCCGTCGGACTCGCAGCACGCTCTCGATGAGCTGCGGAGCGACCGACAGCGCGACGACGACCGCGGTGCCCAGCTCGTAGAGCGCGCTGGGGATGGACTTCAGCAGGCGCTTGGGGTTGGCCAGGCTGTTGGCGGCACCGAGGCAGACGAGCATCGTGGCCAGCCGGAGCCCGTCGTACAGGCCGCTGAGGACGGACTCCGCGCTCACCGGTCCCAGCACGGTGACTCCGGCCGCCCAGTGCGGCAGCGGCACCTGCGGCAGATGCAGCAGGATGTGCGGGCCCAGGCCGCCGCCGAACAGGATCCGGAACGCGACCCGCATGACGACGATGACCGCACCGAGATACAGGTAGAAGCGAAAACCCAACGCCCACACTGCATCTGGACGCCGCGCGGCGACGACGAGACACGCCACGGCGACGATGAGGGCGAGCAACAACGGGTTGGTCGTCCGGCTCGCCGCCGTCGCCAGGCCGAGCGCCCATAGCCACCAGGCGCCGGGGTGCAGCGAGCGCGGCAGCTGGCGGGACATGTCAGAACCCGCTGCCCCGCCGGCGCAGGACGACGAGGTAGGCACCGCTCAGCAGGGCCGCCACGGCGACCACGCCGAGCACGAACGGCCACGGTGACCGCCCTGGTCCCTGGCCTTCGTCCGGGAGCTGAGCACCTGCCGTGCCCGACGGACCGGCGGCGAGTGCAGTCGCCGTGTCGCTGCTGGTCGAGGTCGCCGCGGACGTCGGACTCCGTTTGGTGGCAGTCGGTTTCGACGTCGGAGACGTGGACGAGGATGACGACTTGTGCGACGTCGTGGACGCCGCCGGCCCGAGCTTGAACGTCGGCTCGACCGGGCGGCTCGGGTTGCTGCTGGTCGGCTTGGCGCTGCCGTTGCCGAACGACCACCCCTCGAAACCGCCGACCTGCACGTGCTTGGTCGCGGCGCCCTGGCTGCTGTACACCCACGAGCCGCCGTTGCTCGCCTGCCAGTACGACCAGTAGGCGGAGGCCGGCGGGGTCAGGTTGCAGGCCTCGGGTGGGTCGCCCGGCTCGTCGTTGATCCGGCAGACGAAGCCAGGGCCGTCATGGATGGTGCCGGCCGTGGTGAACCCGGCGCCGTGCAGGGCGGTCAGGCCGGTGGTCGAGGACGTCGCGCCGGTGTAGCAGCTGACCTGCGTGCCGCCACCGAGCGAGCCGAAGTTCACCACCACCGTGACGCCCTTGCTGGTCGGGCACGCGCCGTCGACCACGCCGGCCGACGCGTTGGCAGTCGGAACGGCGAGCGCTCCGGCGGCCAGGGCCAGCACCAGCAGGAGGCGTCTCACCGGTGCCGCGCCCTCCGGTCCGTAGCCAGCGCGGTGAACAGGACACCGGCCAGCAGCGCGGCCAGACCCAGCAGGGCGAGCCGGAGGTTGAAGCCGCCGGTCGCCGCGAGCGCGGGGTCGGCCGAGGCCCGGGCGCCGAGGACGGTGGGGGCGTCCGAGCCGCTGTGCGAGGCGTGCGACGGGTGCGAGCTGTGCGAGCTGGACGGGGACGTCGCGCCGCTGCACGGCGTTACGGCTGGCGGCGTGGGCGTGAGGGTGGTGCCGGAGGGTACGGCGGCCATGTCGCCGTACCCGTGAACGCCGAGCGCCAGCACCGCCTGGGTGGTCGCCCGGCGCCACTGGTCCAGGTCAGAGGACGCGATGGTCCCCTGGCCGGCCGCGGCGGCGCGCGCCGCCGGGTCGAACGCGACGGCGCCGGTGTCCTGGCCACAGGCGAGCTGGAGCTTCGCGACGTACGCCGCTCCCTGGTCCGCCGCGGCGGTCTCACCGCCGAGGCGAAGCGCGGCGACGCCTAGTCCGGTGCTGTTGGCGTTCGGCTGCGCGGCCGGGCCGCTGCTGGACAGGGATCCGGTCATGGGGTCCTGGTGCGACACCAGCCAGGCGACGGCTTGGCCCTTCGCCGTGGTGACTGCGGCTGAGGAGGGCGCGGCGCCGAGTGCCTGCACGGCCAGCCCGGTCGCGTCGGTGTCGGCCTGCGTGCTGTCGGTACACGCGTCACCGGAGTCGTAGAAGAGGCGGAAGCCGCCGGACGGGCACTGCTGCGCGAGCAGGAAGGTCACCGCGTCGGCCGGGACGCCCCCGTTGGTGCGGGCCAGGGCCAGCAGCCCGAACGCCTGGCTGAACCCGTTGCTCGAGTCCGGCGTGTTGCCCTGGTCGGCGAACCGGCCGGCCTGGCCACCGCTCGCCGTCATGTTCGTGCGCAGGTCGTGCTCGAGGTCACGGCCGCCGAAGGCCGTCACGTCCGCGCCCTGCACGTCAGCGACCAGCGCGGACTTCGCCACGGAGCCGGCGAGCACGATGCCCGGGACGCCGACGGTCACGAACTGGTCGAGGCTGGCGGCGATCTTGGCGGTCGCGGCCCGGGTGGGTGCGTCCTCGCCGTTGCCGGTGGCGGTCAGGGCCAGCACGGCGTCCTCGGTCAGCCCGACGTCGGAGCCGCCGAACGGGCCGGGCAGCAGGCCGCTGTTGGCCGACAGCTGCGCCTCCAGCCAGGCGGCGGCCGGCGCGGGTGCGGCCGCCTGCGCCGAGGTCGAAGGCAGGGCCGTCAGTACCGCGGCGACGACGAGGACCGGGACGACAGCGGAGGGTCGTCTCCACCGGGACAGCAGCACTGCACGCCTCCTGAGCTGTAACAGGACGGCGGCGGTGAGACCGGCTCCGACCCGTAGACCACGACGGTTGAGGGAGAACGCTGCGGCAGGTTTTCCGGCTGGCCGGGCCCTTGGCGACAGGGCACGGCACACGGTTGCGGGTCAGCGCCGGCGGTCCGGCTTGCCCTGCGACGCGGCAGGCCGACCCTAACACTGCCCGGCGGCCGGCCGCCCGGTTGCTGCGCGGCCGAAAGCGGCTGTGTTAGCGTCCGCTTCGCACGCCTCGCGTGGGGAAAGCCGGTCGAATCCCGGCGCTGACCCGCAACCGTAGGCCCGTGGTGACATCACCCCGTGGTGACATCACGCGGGCGAGCCGGAACGCTCGCGAGGGGCGGGCTCCAACAAGACCGTCGTGGACTGCGAGTCGGAGCCTGGGCGAGCCGACCGGCCGGAGAAGTCTCGGGCCGGAGGGCCCCGCCCAGTCTTGGCGCTTCGCGGGTCCCCATCGAAAGGGATCGCGTGCCGAGTCATCTCATCACCCGCAAGACCGTTACGGCTGCCGCCGCAGCCGTCGCCGGATCGGCTCTCCTGCTGACCGGTCTCGTCGGCGGACCCGCCTCTGCGGCAACGCGTTCCGGCGTTGCTCCGGCGTCCGCCACGTCCTCTGCCGCCGCAGCGGCTACCACCCAGCAGGTCGCGCGCTGGGGCGCCGGCTACCTGGCCCGTCAGATCACGGCGAACGGTGGTTTCATCGCGCCGTTCGGCGCACCCGACCTGAGCAACACCGCATACAGCGTGCTCGGCCTGCACGCTGCCGGCGTCGGGGGTACGGCGTCCGGCCAGGCGATCGCCTGGCTCAAGACCCAGGTCGCCACGGGCCTGGCGGGCAGTGATGGCCGGGACGACCCGGGCCGCCTCGGGTTCACCATCCTGGCCGCCGTGAGCGCCGGCGAGGACCCCCGCCACTTCGGCGGCAGCCAGGCCAAGAACAACCTGGTCGGCCGCCTGCTCGCGACCGCCCGCACGTCCGGCTCCGACGCCGGGCTGTTCGGTACGAGCGACCCGACGTTCGACGGAGCCTTCCGGCAGGGCGCGGCCCTGGCGGCGTTGAGGTCGGCCGGGGTCGCCAAGACCCGGGTCGCTCCGGAGCTCGCCTGGCTGACCGGGCAGCAGTGTGCGAACGGCATGTGGACGAGCTACCGCCCCAGCGTGGCGACGCCCTGCCCGCCGGCCGACCCGAACACGTTCAGCGGACCGGACACGAACAGCACCGGTCTGGCGATCCAGGGCCTCGCGGCGTACGGCGAGCAGCCGCGCCGGGCGCACACCCTGGCGACCTTCCACGCGATCCAGTCGCCGGACGGGGGCTTCCCGTTCCTCACGGCGACCGGGCAGACGTCGGACCCGAACTCGACCGCGTTGTCCATCCAGGGGCTGCTGGCGGACGGCGTCGGGACCGGCCTGACGGCGTTCCGGGTCGGTGGCGCGACGCCGTACGACGCGCTCGCGGCATACCAGCTCGGGTGCAGTGCGCCGGCGCGGGACCGCGGCGCGTTCTTCTTCCCCGGCGTCGCGGGCGCCAACGTGCTGGCCACGGTGCAGGCGGTGCCGGCCATGGCCAAGGCCACGCTGCCGGTGCCGACGTCGACGCCGACGGCGTCCGCACCGCGCATGCCGTGCACTCTGGCCCAGCCGGCCCAGCCGGCCCAGCCGGCCCAGCTGGCACTGGCCGGCACGGCCGGAGCCTGCCCCGGCACGACCAAGGGGGTCACGGTCGCGGTGGACTTCACCGCGTTCGGCGGCAAGGTCCAGGTGCGTTGCGCGCCAGGGACTCCGACGACCGGGGTGGCCGCTCTGCAGCAGGCCGGGTTCACCCCGGCCGGGACCGCGCTCTACGGGTTGGCCTTCGTCTGCCGGATCAACAACAAGCCGGCTCCGGCGCAGCAGGCCTGTCTCACGACGCCGCCCGCGAACGCGTACTGGGCGTACTACCACGCGAACAAGGGCGCGACGACGTGGACGTTCTCCACTCAGGGGGCGTCGACGTACAAGCCGGCCCAGGGCAGCATCGACGCCTGGGCGTTCGGCAACACCGCCAAGCCGAGCAAGACCCCGGCCCAGGTGCGCAAGGTCACGGGCTAGCGGCTGCGGTCCGGCGCGTCGGTGTCGTCAGCCGCGAGGTCGGCGGATCTGTCCTCCGCTGCCTCGCGGCGACGCCGGCTCACGAACCAGACCGTCAGACCAGCAAGGACCAGAACCGCGAGTACGACGGCGGCCACCCGCCCCATCACGTTCTCGACCCGGGCGAAGGACTCGCCCGCGAAGTAGCCGGCGAGGACGACGGCGACGCCCCACGCGATGCCCCCGGTGGCGTTGTAGGCGAGGAAGCGGGTGTACGGCATGCGGGCCGAGCCGGCCAGCGCGGGCATGACGGCTCGGAAGAACGCGGTCCAGCGGCCGAGCAGGACCGCCATGCCGCCGCGCCGGGCCAGGTACGCCTGGGCGGCGTCCAGCCGGCGTCGCCGGCGCTCCATGATCGGCAGGGCCAGGATGCGAGGCCCGACGTGCCGGCCGATCTCGTAGCCCACGGTGTCGCCGATGATCGCGGCAGCGATGACCACGACCAGGACGGCGGTGAGGGAGACATGGGACCGGCTCGCGGCGACGCCGCCCAGGATCGCGGCGGTCTCCCCCGGCACGACGAAACCGACGAAGAACGCGTCCTCGGCGAAGACGACCAGCCCCACCACCAGCAGGACGGCCCACTGCGGCGCGTTCAGCAGGGGGTCGAGGAAGCCGGTCACACCTCCATGGTGTCAGGCAGCGGCTTTTTCGCCCTCGAGTGGCTGGCGGCACGGCCGGACGCGGGCTGGCACCCTTCTCGACCCTCCTCGAGGGAGTCGCGATCCCCGACCTCGCCAGGGTCGAACCCAGGGTCGCCGCCTCGATCTGGTTCCTCGGCTGGTCGGCCCGTCTGGTCTCGCCGTGGCTGCGGTCGGCCGTCCTCGGCGGCGCGCTGCCCCTCGTGCCGGCCTCGTCGAGCCCTTCTCGCGGCCACGGCATCGGCGTTCTCCGTCTCGGCACAGGTCATGTGGGGCAACGTGGCGTCGTCGCTGGTCGGCGCCGGCACGGTGCTGCGGCGGTCTGCTGGCGCGAGTCAGGTCGACATGTGGGTGCGTGGTCTGCTGGCCGCCGGGGGGCTGTCCGGGCACGGTGCCTTCTCAGGCAGCAGGTTCGTGCGGAACAGCTGCTGCCTGATGTACCGGGTCGCCGGTGCCAGGCTGTGTGGCGACTGCGTGCTGCGCACCCGATGACCGGGCTAGCCTGACCGCATGGCTGTCCGACCGCCCGTACCGCCGTTCACCCGCGAGACCGCGATGCAGAAGGTGCAGGCGGCCGAGAACGCGTGGAACGCGCGGGACCCGGAGCGGGTCGCGTCGGCGTACACCGAGGACTCCCTCTGGCGGAACCGCGACCAGTTCGTCCACGGGCGGGCCGAGATCGTCGCGTTCCTGACCGCCAAGTGGGAGCGCGAGCTGGACTATGCGCTGCGCAAGAGCCTGTGGGCGTTCACCGACGACCGGATCGCCGTGCGCTTCCAGTACGAGTCCCGGGACGCGTCCGGGCAGTGGTGGCGCAGCTATGGCAACGAGAACTGGGAGTTCGACTCGGAGGGGCTCATGCGCCGGCGCGAGGCGAGCATCAACGACGTGCGGATCAGCGAGACCGAGCGCCGCATCTTCGGCCCGCGGCCGGAGTCCGAGATCGGCGAGGGGTTCGAGATCCCGCTGCAGTGAGGCTGGCTGGCCGGGCCACGGCGACCGCTGTGGATGACCGATATGGGACTGTCGGGGCTCTGGTCTAGATTCTCACGTATGTTCGAAATAGCAGCGGATGGCGCCGCTGAGCCGCCCGAGGTGCCTGGCGCCGAGGGCTTCGGGGACGTCTCAGGCGTCGTCCTGGCGCACCTGCTCGCGCCGGTGCTGGCCAACCTGGACGAGGTGCCCGACGGAGTCGAGGGTGATGGGCTGCTGGTCGACGCGACGGTCGCCCTGAGCAGGCTCGAAGACTGGGCGGTCGCTGCTCGGATGAGGGTGCTGGCGAAGCTGCAGCAACGCCTCTACGCAGAGATGTCCTCGTACGGGATGGTGGCGCACCGCGACTCGCGAGGTACGAAGGCCTGAGCCTCACACCAGTTCGACGACGCGCGGCTGGCCGAGCGTTGCGTCTCCACTGAAGTGTCGCTCGCCACCGGCATCACTCCGTGGGCGGCCGACCGCGATCTCGACCTGGCCGCCGGCCTGGCCCTGCATCCGACGCTCGCGGACGCATTGGCTCGCGGCCGGATCGACCGCCGACGAGCGGAGTTGTTGCTCGGTGAGACTTCGGTGCTCGACGGGGCTGGGCAGGACCGGGTCGTCGCATCGGTCGTGGGTGACGGCACGCACTCGTGCGACCACCCCGAGCCCAGCCAGCGGCCCAGCAACCACGCGGAGGAGCTGATCCGGCCATTGCGTCGCGCTGGGGCGCGGCTGCTCGAGCTACAGCCGGCAGTGCTGCGCCGTGCCGTACGCCACGAGGTCGAGGCGAGCGACCCGGAGGCCGGCGCTCGGCGCGAGTCGGCGACCCGAGCCGCGCGGCGGGTGGAACATCGACCGTTGCCGGACTCCACCGGGGAGATCCGGATCGTTGGGCCTGCCGTCGACGTTGGCGCCGCCTTTGCGGCCGTGGACGGTCGGGCACGCAGTCTGCGCAAGGGCGGGGACCCACGCAACATGGACCAGCTGCGGTGCGACGTCGCCCTCGGGCAGCTCTCCGACGGCGCATTCGGAGTGCCGCCCGCTGAGGAGCGCTCTGGTGAGCGCCGACCGTCGACCTTGGTGGTCATCTCGATGAACGACGACACTGCGCTCGGGCTGGATGACCAGCCGGCGACCCTGTACGGGCCTGGTGGGCCCGAGCCCCTCCCGGCCGAAGTGGCCCGGCAGATCGCCTACGACCCGGAGCAGGCCACCTGGCTGGCGTTGTACCGACATCCGCGGACCGGGATCGCGACTGATGTCTCATCGCGGTACCGGCCGCCGCGACGGATGCGCACGTTCGTCCGGCTTCGCGACGGGCTGCGCTCGCGGCTGCCCATCGAGGGCGGGCAGGTGACCGAGATCGACCATGTCGTGCCGTACCACCATGCCGACCCGGAGTCCGGAGGTACGACGACTGCTGCCCAGCTCGAGACCCTCGGCCTGCGCGGTCATCACCTCAAGACCGACGGGGTCCTCGCGGTCAGGGGGGACGCAAACGGCGCCCTGGTGTTCCGGACCCGGACCGGCCACGAGTACGTGAGCTGGCCGGAGGACTGGCGGGACGAGCGGGGGGTCGGCCCGCCGCTCAAACCGACGGGCTGACCTGGTCGACCGTTGCCACCAGCGCGTCGACGAACGTGGGCACGAGGTCGGCGGTGAAAGCCAGCGGAGGTCGGACCTTGAGAACGTTGCCGTGCCGTCCGGTCGTGCCGACGAGCACGCCGCGTCGGCGTAGTCCGTCCTTCACGGCGTTGGCGAGCGCGGCGTGCGGCTGCTTCGTGCCGTGGTCGGTGACGAGCTCGATGCCGTTGGCCAGGCCCATGCCGCGTACGTCTCCGACCACCTCGAAACCAGTGGTGGCCTCGCGCAGAGCCGCACGCAGCGCTTCGCCGGCGAGCGTGACCCTCGGCAGGACCCGCTCGTCCGCGAGGACGTCCAGGACTGCGTGCGAGGCCGCCATGGACACCTGGTTGCCGCCGAACGTCGAGAAGAACACCGTGTCTCGGCCGAACGACTCCACCAGCTCGCGCCGCGTGATGACCGCACCCACCGGCTGACCATTGCCCATCGGCTTGCCGAGCGTCACGAAGTCGGGCGTGATCCCGAAACGCTCGAAGGACCACATCGCCTCACCCGTGCGGCCGTGGCCACCCTGCACCTCGTCGGCGATCCACAGCCCGCCCGCGGCGTGAGTGATGCGCAGCAGCTCCTGGACGTAGTCTGGCTCCAGGTCGAGTACGCCGTCGCTCTGCAGAACGCCGTCGAGGATCGTGGCCGAGAGAGCGAAACCCTTGGTGGACAAGCGATCGAGCGCCTCCGCGAACTCGGTCGAGTCGAGGAACGCGCCCCGGTAGCCGTCGGCCGGTCTCCAGGTCTCGACGTGCGAGGGCAGCCGCCCGGGCGGGATGGTCTCCGGTGAAAGGGCCGCGATCGCGTCCGTGATCCCGTGGTAGGCGAAGTCGGTGCACAGTCCTCCCTGGTGACCCGTCACGTGCCGGGCGATGCGCCAGGCGACGTCGTTGGCCTCCGAGCCGGAGTTCACGAACAGCACGGTGTCCAGGCCGTCAGGACAGGTCGCGAGCAGCCGCTCGGCCAGCTCGATGGCGCCGTGGTGGAGGTAGCGCATATTGGTGTTCAGCACGCGCCACTGCCGCGCCACCGCGGACGTGACCCGCGGATGCGCGTGTCCGAGGCACACCACGTTGTTGTACATGTCGAGGTACCGGCGGCCGGCGGTGTCGGTCATCCAGAGCCCGCTCGCAGTGGCCATCTCGATCGGCTGGGCGTAGCTCAGTGCCTCCATCGCCGGCCCGAACGCTGCCTCGCGGCGACCGGCCAGGTCGGTCGCAGAGCCCCGACGGGCGCCCGGGTCACCCGACCCGAGCCGCCGGGCGACGGCATCCCACCCGGTCGTGAGTAGGTGCTCCATCATCACACCGGCCACGTCGTCGAGCCGCTGGGCGAACCCCGGCTCCTCCAGGCCCTCGGCCGCCCGCCACGATCCGATGGCGACCCCGACGGCCGAGCGCGCCGCCCACAGCTCACCGAGGATCGCTAGCTCGCGAGCCTCCAACGGCGCGTACCGCTCGTATCCGTCCAGCACCAACCGGGCCACCCGCAGCATCTCGTCGCCGGGACGGCCGGCCGCGAGCGAGTCGAGCGCCGAGGCCAGATCGACCACCAGCGCGGTGAAGCTCAGGTCCCCGAAGTCGATGATCCCGGTGATGTAGCCGTCGTCGTCGGCGAGCACGTTGTCCGTGGTGAGGTCCCCGTGCACCGCCTGCGAGCGCAGTGTCTGCCAGGCCGGGGCCACGACCTCCTCGTACCGGTCGAGCACCCGCGACACCAGGCCACGCAGCTCGGCATCGTGCACCGCGTCCAGCATGGGCCGCACCGAGGCCGCATGCTGGACGTCCCACGGCAGGCGCCGGATCATCTTGGGGTGGATGAACGTGCGCAGCGCCAGACCGAGCCGCGCCGTCGTCTCGCCCCACGCGACCAGAGCCCGGTCCCCCAGCGTCGTCGGGTCGAACCGCGACCGACCCGGCAGGACGTCGTACGCGCGCACCCAGTTCGGCCCACCGCCACCGGACCACAAGGCCCGGTGCTCACCTGCCGCCGTCAGCCGCGGCTGCGCCACCGCCAGCTCCGGGTCGGCCCGCACCGCGTGGAGGGCGACGAGCGCCTCCATGTCGAGGGTGGCGGGGTCCTCGACGGCGTTGGAGACCTTCAGGACCGCGAGGGGGTCGGACCTCTCGTCGTACAGCAGGAAGGTCTGGTCCCGCTCGCTCCCGAGGTTCCGCGCGCCGGCGGCGGCCAGACCATGGGTGACGCGCCCGATCTCACACGCGTCCTGCGGGCCGTACGTCGGGGGTGGCGCCTGCAGCACGGCGTCGATGTCGGCGGGGCGCATGGGCGACAAGGTACTGGCCGCCTCTGATCGCGCAGCGGCCGACGTACGACGGCGGGACGGCACCAGGGATTAGCCGTCCCACCGCCGTACTGAGTCGGTCCTGCCCGGCTCAGCAGAGGACCGAGCTGTGGACGAGTCCACGGCGCCAAGAGCGCGCGCGGCCCCCGCCTGATACATGCCGGATGACAGGATGTTCGGGTGCTGGCAGCGGAGATGGCCGACTCCGAGCAGGAGCAGTGGGAGGAGATCCGTTCCTTCCTGCTCGCGTACGCCGGGCACGACCCGGTGCGGAAGGTGGCCGTCGTCGGCAACGCCCCCCTGCAGCCGGACGCCGCGCGGGCGGAGGACCTCGACTCGTGCGACCTGGTCATCCGGATGAACTCGCTGCGGCTGGACGCGCCGGGGGAGCCGGCTTGCCTGGGCGTCGCCTGCCACGCGGTCGTCCTGTCCCGATCGGTGCGCATGACGCGATGGGTCTTCCAGGACTACCGGCACCGGGCCTACCTCGTGCCGCAGCTCGGCTTCCCGCTCTACCCCGGTGTGCGGCCCCGGCCGGACTTCTGGCCGCCGGACCTCGGGGCCATGCCGATCCCGAACAAGGTCGTGAAGAAGCGGCTCGTCGACCTGCTCGACCCCGATCACGAGCCGGGGTCGCTGACGCCGACGAGCGGCACCACGGCGATGTACCTGGCGCACGAGATGTTCCCCGGTGCCGACATGGTGGCGACCGGCTTCTCCTTCCTCGACCAGCACGAGCAGACCGAGTGGACCCACCACAGCGGTGGCACGACCCGCGTCAACAAGTTCCACGACCTGGCCCTCGAGGGCGCTCTGCTGAAGGCGTGGGTCGCCGACGGCAGCGTGCGCTTCCGCGACTGAGAGCAGGACTGCCATGACCGATCCGGTACGCCGAGGACTGGCTCGCTTGCGCCGCAAGGCGTTCGTGCCCGCGTCCGTCCACGAGCAGCTGCGTCGCCAGGCCCGGCAGATGGAGAAGCTGTCCGCGCAGGTGGCCCAGCTGCGCGAGCAGTGGCGACCGACGTCAGCGGCCGCGAGCTACCGGGCAGTCGAGCACGGACGGCTCTTGAACCAGGTCGGCGTCCTCGAGGAGCGCATGGGCCAGTTCGAGGAGCGGCTCTCCGCCGGAGCCTTCGTCGTGGACGGCGACGACCAGGCCGAGGCGCGCAGCCTGCTCGAGGAGGTGCGACGCGAGCACCAGCAGGTGCGGGTGCGCATGCAGATCATCAGCCACTACGAGGAGCGACTGCGCCGGGTCGAGGACGCGATCGCCCAGCTCTACGAGGGAGACGTCAGGCACGTGCTGTGAGCCACGGCAGCTGCACCAGCCCTTGGGTGACCAGCGCCTCGAGCAGCTCGAACTCGTAGGCGTAGTCGATCGCGAAGGCCCGGGCCTCCGGGATCTCCACCATCCCGTGCACCCCCTCGTCCATCCACGACGTCTCCATCCGGCGGACGAACGCGGCCCGCCAGACGTAGAAGTTGCCGTTCACCCGCAGGTACCGCTCGACCTGCTGACGCCGGGTGACGCCACGCCCGTCCGCGAAGTAGCGCTCCATGACGTCCGGGTCGTCGGCAGCCGGGCGCACCCCGACCCAGACCGGGTTGAACGTCGGCTCCGAGACGCTGACCACGCCGTCCCAGCGGGGGTTCCCGGCCAGGCGCTCGACGGCGGCATCCACGTCGGCCGGCACGCGCGCCGGGCTGGTCGGGTCGAGCAGCACCACGGCGTCGTACGCCGATCCCTCCTGTTCCTCGACCGTCACCACTGCGTGCCGCAGCACCGGCGCCATGGGCGTGTCGTCCTCGGCCAGCTCGGCCGGGCGCAGGAACGGGACGTCACCGCCGAGCTCACGTGCGGTGTCGGCGATCTCGACGGACTCGGTGCTCACGACGCAGCGGGTGACCGAGCGCATCATCGCGGCCGCGCGCAGGCTGTGCCCGATGAGCGGCAGCCCGGCGAGCGGGCGGACGTTCTTGCCCGGCAGGCCCTTCGAGCCGCCTCGCGCCGGGACCACGGCCAGCACACGCATGCACCTATCCTGGCCCGGATGTCCGATCTGATGTTCGGCCGGCCCTCGGTCGTGGCCCGGTCACCGCTGTATGTCATCGCTGAGGCCGGCGTGAACCACGACGGCTCCGTCGACGACGCGCACCGCCTGGTCGACCTCGCGGCCGACACGGGCGCGGACGCGGTGAAGTTCCAGACGTTCGACCCGGCGGCGCTGGTCTCCGAGACGGCCCGCACCGCGGCGTACCAGGCAGCGTCGACCGGCGTCCAGACCCAGCGCGAGCTGCTCGAGCAGTACGTCCTGCCGGACTCGGCCTGGCCCGAGCTGCGCGACCACGCCACCGCCCGGGGCATCGAGTTCATGTCGACCGCGTTCGACCTGGCCAGCCTCGACCTGGTCTGCCGCCTCGGGGTGCACGCGCTGAAGCTCGGGTCGGGCGAGCTCACCAACCGGCCGCTGCTCACCGAGGTCGCCCGGCGCGACCTGCCGGTCCTCTGCTCGACCGGCATGGCCACCGAGGCCGAGGTGGCCGACGCGGTCGGCTGGCTGGCCGGCGTATCCGGCCTGCTGCTCATGCACTGCGTCTCGAGCTACCCGGCGCCGGTGGAGCAGGCCAACCTGCGTGCGCTGGTGACCCTGCGCGAGCGGTTCGACCGGCCGGTGGGCTGGTCCGACCACACCCTGGGCTCGGTCACG
>JBJMHS010000079.1:0-12737 GCA_045807245.1 Actinomycetales bacterium | reverse complement strand
GCCGCAGATGAGCTGGCGGGTCACGAGGAACGGGATGAGCACGTCGGCAAGGCGGCTGAACTCGCCGTGCCGGCCGATGAGGTAGTTCTCGTGGCAGCCGTAGGAGTTGCCGGCCGAGTCGGTGTTGTTCTTGAACAGGTAGACCTCGCCGCTGATGCCCTCTTCGGCGAGCCGCCGCTGCGCGTCGGCGACGAGCCCTTCGAGGATGCGCTCCCCCGCCTTGTCGTGCACGACCAGCTGCCGGACGTCGTCGCACTCCGGGGTGGCGTACTCCGGGTGTGAGCCGACGTCGAGGTACAGGCGCGCGCCGTTGCGGAGGAACACGTTGCTCGACCGGCCCCACGACACCACCCGGCGGAAGAGGTAGCGCGCGACCTCGTCCGGGCTCAGTCGACGTTGGCCCTCGAACGTGCACGTGACGCCGTACTCGTTCTCGATGCCGAATATCCGGCGCTGCATGGGATGACCCTACGCCGGGGCCGCCCTTACGCTGGCGGTCGTGGCCGAGCATGAGCGGTACGACGAGTCCGACACGGGATCGCTGCAAACCTCCCGCACGCGCCTGGCGGGGCACAGCCAGTTCCCGCCGATCGCGGACTATGCCTTCCTGTCCGACTGCGAGACCAACTGCCTGATCGCCCCGTCCGGCGCCGTCGAGTGGATGTGCGTGCCACGGCCGGACTCCCCCAGCGTGTTCGGTGCGATGCTCGACCGCAGCGCCGGGCATTTCCGGCTGGGTCCGTACGACGTGGCCGTTCCGACGGCGCGCCGCTACCTGCCGGGCAGCCTGATGCTCGAGACGACCTGGCAGACCCGCACCGGGTGGGTGATCGTCCGCGACGCGCTGACGATGGGGCCCTGGCACAACACCAGCCAGCGGTCGAAGACGCATCGCCGCACGCCGACCGACTACGACGCCGAGCATGTGCTGCTGCGCACGGTGAAGTGCGTGTCCGGAACGGTCGAGCTGAGCATGCTGTGCGAGCCGTCGTTCGGGTACGGCCAGGACCAGGCGATGTGGGAGTACGACGGCGACGACTACTTCAGCGCGCTGGCGCGCTCGACCGGCCCGACCGGCGAGTCCCCTGAGCTGAAGCTGTCGACGAACCTCCGGCTCGGCATCGAAGGACGCACGGCGCAGGCGCGCACCCGGATGCAGGAGGGCGACACGGCGTTCGTGGCTCTCGGCTGGTCGCCGCTGCCCCAGCCGACCAACTGGGAGGAGGCGGAGGAGCGCATGTGGCGCACCTCCGAGCACTGGCGGCAGTGGATCACTCGCGGCCGATTCCCGGACCACCCGTGGCGGTCGTTCCTCCAGCGTGCGGCCCTCACGCTCAAGGGCCTGACGTATGCGCCGACCGGGGCACTGCTCGCTGCGGCGACGTCGAGTCTGCCGGAAACGCCTCAGGGAGAACGGAACTGGGACTACCGCTACGCCTGGGTACGCGACTCGACGTTCGCCCTCTGGGGCCTGTACACGATCGGCTTCGACCAGGAGGCCAACGACTTCTTCTACTTCATCGCCGACGCCTGCAAGGGGGCGGAGGGTTCGCAGCATCCGCTCCAGGTATTGTACGGAGTGGGCGGTGAGCGGCAGATCACCGAGTCCACGCTCGACCTCACGGGGTACGACGGCGCGCGTCCGGTCCGCATCGGGAACGCCGCGTACGCGCAGCAGCAGAACGACGTATGGGGCGCGTTCCTGGACTCGGTGTGGCTGCACACGCGCAGCCGCGAGCAGCTGCCGGAGGAGCTCTGGCCGATCCTGCGCGAGCAGGTCCACCAGGCCATCGAGCACTGGCAGGAGCCGGACCGGGGCATCTGGGAGGTCCGGGGCGAGCCGCAGCACTTCGTCTCGTCCAAGCTGTTCTGCTGGGTTGCGCTCGACCGCGGGGCCCGGCTGGCCTGGCTGCACGACGAGCCGGAGATCGCCGAGAAATGGGAGTCGATCGCCGACGAGATCAAGGCCGACATCCTGGCCCACGGCCTGGACGACCGCGGTGTCTTCACGCAGTACTACGGGTCAACCGCGCTCGACGCGTCGAACCTCCTGATGCCGCTGCTCCGCTTCCTGCCCTCCGACGACCCGCGCGTGCGGGACACGGTCCTGGCCGTCGCCGACGAGCTCACCAAGGACGGTCTGGTCCGGCGCTACGTCACGGACGAGACCGACGACGGCCTGTCCGGCGAGGAGGGCACGTTCACCATCTGCTCGTTCTGGCTGGTCTCCGCGCTGGTGGAGATCGGCGAGCTGGACCGGGCGCGGCGGCTGTGTGAGCGGCTGCTGTCGTTCGCCAGCTCCTTGCAGCTGTACGCCGAGGAGATCGACCCGACGACCGGTCGCCATCTGGGCAACTTCCCCCAGGCGTTCACGCATCTGGCCCTGATCAACGCCGTCGTGCACGTCATCCGGGCCGAGCAGCACCACGGCGGGGACGGCCACTTCAGCCCGGTGCGCGCGTAGGGCCTTCCTGGACGAGCGGCGGGTCGTGCGCCGTCGGCGAACACCGACCCGGTCGGCGTGACAGGTGATGGGTCGCTGCGTTGTGCTGGCCGGCATGCAGATCCTGATCCTCGGCGGCACCGCCTGGCTGGGCCGCACAATCGCGACTGAGGCGCTGGCCCGTGGCCACGACGTGACCTGCCTGGCCCGCGGGGAGGCGGGCGAAGTCGCCGACGGCGCGCGGCTGGTCATCGCCGACCGCACCGACCCTGCGGCGTACGACCAGGTGCGTGATCAGGACTGGGACGCCGTCGTGGACGTGAGCTGGCAGCCCGGCTTCGTCCGGTCGGCCCTGGCTGCTCTGGGCCGACGGGCCCGGCACTGGACCTACGTCTCGTCGTGCTCGGTGTACGCCGACCAGTCGACGCCCGGACAGGACGAGAGCGGCGAGCTGCTGCCGGCGCTCGACTCCGAGACTGCGTCGCGCGAGGAGTACGGCGAGGCCAAGGTCAGGTGCGAACAGGTGTGCCTGGACGCCCTCGGCGACCGGCTGCTCGTCGTACGGGCCGGACTCATCGCCGGGCCCGGGGACGGCAGTGACCGCGCCGGGGCCTGGGTCGCCCGCTTCGCCCGCGCCGCAAGGGAATCCGCGTCCGACGGCCGTGGCTCCGCCGCTCCGGTCCTGGTGCCGGACGCGCCGGACAACCCGGTCCAGGCGATCGACGTACGCGACCTGGCCGGGTGGGTCGTGCGGTGCGCGAAGTCCGGCACGACCGGCATCTACAACGCGAGCGGAGACGTCGTGCGGTTCGGCGAGGTGGTCGAGATGTCGCGGGAGATCGCCGGCTACGACGGCCCGGTCGAGCGCGTCGACCCCGACTGGCTGGCGGCACAGAAGGTCGAGGAGTACATGGGCCCGGAGTCGCTGGCGCTGTGGCTGCATGACCCGGACTGGGCCGGCTTCAGCTCACGCGACACCGCGGCCGTCAACGGAGCCGGGCTGACCACCCGCCCACTGCGGCAGACGCTGGCCGACACGTTGCCCTGGGAGCAGGAGCTCGGACTCGACCGCACCCGCAAGGCCGGACTGAGTCCTGAACGGGAGCGCGAGCTCCTCGCGGCCTGGTCCGCCCGCTGAGCCGCGCGCGCCGAGCCGCGTGGGCCGACCCGCCGGCAGGAGCGGGGAGTCCCGGCGGTCAGGCGGGGGTCGCGGGCTCCGGCGGCGGCGGCTCGTCCTCGGCCGGCGCGTCGTGGGTGGGGTCGGTCGGGCTGATCAACCGCTCCAGGAGGCCGCCGGTGATCCGCCGGAACTTGCGCCGGTCGCGCTGGCGGTCGAGCACGGCGACCTCGAGCTGCTCGGCGCCGAGCGTGCGCGCCTCGCCGCCCGCGGGGTCCTGAGCGAGCAGGGACACGGCGAGCTGGAGCACCTCGCTCAGTGGCTGCCCGGCCTCCCAGCGCTCGGTCAGGCCGTTGCTGATCTGCTCGGCCTGACCACCCATCGCCACGAAGCCGTGCTCGTCGGCGACCGACCCGTCGTAGGTGAGCCGGTAGATCTGGTCGTCCTCCGCACGGCTGGCCACCTCGGCGACGACGATCTCCACCTCGTACGGCTTGGACTCCTGGGTGAAGATCGTGCCGAGCGTCTGGGCATAGGCATTGGCCAGGCCGCGCGCGGTCACGTCGCTGCGGTCGTAGGAGTAGCCACGCAGGTCGGCGTAGCGGACACCGGCGACCCGCAGGTTCTCGAACTCGTTGTACTTGCCGACGGCGGCGAAGGCGATGCGGTCGTAGATCTCGCTCACCTTGTGCAGCGCGCGGGACGGGTTCTCGGCCACGAAGCAGATCCCGTGGTCGTAGCTGAGCACGACGACGGACCGGCCGCGGGCGATGCCCTTGCGCGCGTAGTCGGCCCGATCCTTCATCAGCTGCTCGGGCGAGACGTAGAACGGCATGGTCATGACGTCGCCTCCCCCGCACTGTTGCCGGTGTAGCCCGGGTTGCCTCCGGGGTTGCCCTCCCGGCTGGCCAGCATGGCCTCGACCAGGGCGGTGAGCGCCTCCGAGTCGACCCGGCGGAAGCCGTCGGAGTCGACGGTGGCCACGACGGGGAAGATGCGGCGACCGAGATCGGGGCCGCCCGTGGCGGAGTCGTCGTCGGCTGCGTCGTACAGGGCCTCGAGGGCGACCCTCACCGCACCTTGCGCATCCAAGCCGGGTCGCCACAGCTTCTTGAGCGAGCCCCGGGCGAACAGGGATCCGGAGCCGACGCCGTGGTGGTCGCGCTCCTCGTAGCAGCCGCCGGTCACGTCGTAGGAGAAGATCCGGCCGCGGTCCTCGTCGGGGTCGTAGCCGGCGAACAGCGGTACGACGGCCAGCCCCTGCATGGCCAGGCCGAGGTTGCCGCGGATCATCGTGGCCAGCCGGTTCGCCTTGCCCTCGAGGGACATCAAGGCGCCCTCGATCTTCTCGTAGTGCTCAAGCTCGACCTGGAACAGCTTGACCAGCTCGACCGCCAGGCCGGCCGTGCCGGCGATGCCCACCGCGGAGTACTCATCAGCGGCGAAGACCTTCTCGATCTCCCGGTTGGCGATGAGGTTGCCCATGGTGGCGCGCCGGTCGCCGGCCATGACGACGCCGCCGGTGTAGGTCACGGTCACGATCGTGGTGCCGTGCGGCGCGTCCGGCATGACGCCGGGCGGCAGCGTACGGCGGGACGGCAACAACTGGGGCGAATGCGACGACAGGAACTCGCTGAACGAGCTGGACCCTGGCGCCAGGAACGCCCGCGGGAGCCGGCCCGCCTCCGCACCCTGGTCAGTCACGCTCAGACCCTACCCATCGGCACACGGCCAACGACCCACGACACCGCTACGAGGCCAACGTCCCGTCCAAGTAGCGCACCGCCCGCAGCAGCAGTTCCTTGTCGTCGCGGAACTGCCCCAAGCCGCCGTTGCAGTTGAAGCAGAGCACACCGCGGACCTCACCGGTTTCGTGGCAGTGATCCACGTGCGGCTTATCCCCAAGCGGTCGAAGGCAGATCAAGCACATCCTGCCCTGGCGCGTGATCATCGCTTCGACGTCCGCCGCCCCGATTCCGTATCGGCGGACAAGGTGATAATGCCGACTACTCCTGTGCACTTGATCGCGTGATTCATTAACCCGTAGATTATGATGAATCTTGCAGTAGGTCATGAATCCATCGAAACGAGCCCCATTCCGGGGAAACTCGGCCAGCGGCTGGTAGCCCTCGCAATCATTGCACCACTTCATGCCCGCCGGCGCGGGCGGTCTCGGGTCGCGGACTACCTTGCCTCGCTGCGCTTGTCGCCTGCGATAACTACCACGCGATATCGCCTGGAAACAGGACTTGCAGTAGTACGCGGTACCGTCAGGTCGGGATGCATTGCGACCGAAATCGACGATAGGTTTAGTCTGACGGCATTTCGGACAGCGTTTTGCTTGCAGCATTTCTCAACAGCCCCCTGCATCAATTTCAGAGAGTGTTTCTCATTCCCCTCCTTTTTGTACAAAACCACGCACGAAATCCTCCGCATTGGTCTCGAGCACGTCGTCGATCTCGTCGAGCATGGAGTCGATGTCTTCGTCGAGCGCTTCCTTGCGGGCAGCGGTCTCCGGAGCGGCCTCGGGCGGCGGGGCCTCGTCGGCCTCGTCGTCACGCCGCTGCGGGCTCTTGTGCTCCTGGCCTGCCATCACTGCCTCCGCTGTGCTCGACTGCGGTTTGCACCAGCCTAGACGGCACCGCCCACACCGGGACGAGAGCTCCGCTCAACCGGCGAGCGCGTCGAGCAGCTGGTCGGCGGTCTCGCAGCGGTCCATCAGGTCCCCGACGTGCGCCTTGGTGCCGCGCAGCGGCTCCAACATCGGCACCCGCTGCAGCGAGTCGCGGCCGGGCAGGTCGAAGATCACCGAGTCCCAGGACGCCGCCGCGACGCTGTCACCGAACTGGGCCAGGCAGCGCCCGCGGAAGTAGGCCCGGGTATCCTCCGGCGGCTCCTCCACCGCACGTTCGATCTCCTCGTCGGTGAGCAGCCGTTCCACCCGCCCGCGCTCGGCCAGGCGGTGGTACAGCCCGCGCTCCGGCCGCACGTCGGACCACTGGATGTCGATCAGGCCCAGCCGGGGCGAGTCCCAGTCCAGGTGCTCCCGGTCGCGGAACCCCTCGAGCAGCTGCAGCTTGGCCACCCAGTCCAGCTCGCGCGCACACTCCATCGGGTCGCGCTCGAGCTTGGTCAGCACCGACCCCCAGCGCTCGAGCACCTCGCGGGTGTCCTCGTCCACCTCACCTTGCGCGCCGACGTACGCCTGGGCCTGCTCCAGGTATGCCCACTGCACCTCGATCGCCGTCATCTTGGTGCCGTCGCGCAACCGCAGCAGCGCCTTCAGGCTCGGGTCGTGCGAGATGGCGTGCAGGGTCGGGATGGGCTTCTCCAGCGCCAGGTCCCGGGTCAGCGTGCGGTCCTCGATCATGCCCAGCACCAACGACGTCGTCCCGACCTTCAGCATCGTCGAGACCTCGCAGAGCGTGGCGTCGCCGATGATCACGTGCAGCCGGCGGTACCGGTCCGCGGACGCGTGCGGCTCGTCGCGGGTGTTGATGATCGGCCGCTTCAAGGTCGTCTCCAGGCCGACCTCGACCTCGAAGAAGTCCGACCGCTGGCTGATCTGGAACCCGTCGCCGTGGCTGTCCTGGCCGATCCCCACCCGGCCCGCGCCCGAGAAGACCTGCCGGGTCACGAAGAACGGCGTCAGGTGCCGGGCGATGTCCGCGAACGGCGTCGAGCGCCGCATCAGGTAGTTCTCGTGCGTCCCGTACGACGCGCCCTTGCCGTCGGTGTTGTTCTTGTACAGGTTCAGCGGCGCCATCCCCGGCGCGTCCGCCAGCCGGCGTACCGCCGCGAGCATGATCCGCTCCCCCGCCTTGTCCCACCGCACGATGTCCCGCGGGCTGGTCACCTCGGGTGAGGAGTACTCCGGGTGGGCGTGGTCGACGTACAGCCGGGCGCCATTGGTGAGGATGACGTTGGCCAGGGTCGGGTCTTCCGTGTCCGTCAGCTGGCTCGGGTCGGCCATGTCGCGGTTGATCTCGAAGCCCCGCGCATCCCGCAGCGGCGCCTCGTCCTCGTAGTCCCACCGGGCCTTGCCGACCCGATGGCCCAGCGGCTGGGCATAGGCGTTGACCACCTGCCCGCTCATCACCATCGCGTTGGCTGTCGGGTCGCCGGGCTGGGTGACGCCGTACTCCGTCTCCAGCCCCATGACCCGCCGCACGCTCACCGCATGAGACTACGGGCGTTGGGCCCGTGCCAGAGTGAGCCCCATGCCGGACCGTTCCCCGACGACGCCTGCGCCGCCGGGCGGACCGGCCGAGGAGGAGGTCGCGCTCTACGACCCCACCGACCCGTCCGGCCGAGCCATCGGACACGCGCCGCGCTCCCGGATGCGGGCCGAGAACCTGCCCCACGCGGCCACGTCGGTCGCTGTCCGGGACCGGGCCGGCCGGATCTACGTGCACCGCCGCACCGACACCAAGGACCTGTTCCCGGGCGCGCACGACGTCTGGGCCGGCGGGGTTGTCGCGGCCGGCGAGGACCCCGGCGACGCCGCCGTGCGCGAGCTGGCCGAGGAGCTCGGACTGACCGGAATGACGCTGCGGCCGCTGTTCACCGAGTGGTACCGCGACGACCGTACGACCTACCTCGCTCATGTCTTCGACACCGTGTACGACGCGCAGCGCGACGGCCCGATCCGGCACCAGCCCAGCGAGGTCGCCGACGGCTGGTGGATGGAGCTGGGGGCACTCCAGCAGCAGCTGGCCGACCCGGACTGGCCGTTCGCCCCCGACGGCCGGTTCTGCTTCGAGCTGTACGTCCAGCGCGGGTACGCCGCGGACGCGGTCTGAGCGGGAGGGCTCGGGTGGAGTCGGATCTGCGCACGGTCCTGTTCTGCTGGCTCCTCGACCGCAGCGGTCGGGAGCGCGTCGAGAACGTCCCGCTGGCGCAGATCCAGGCCCGCCGGGCCGAGCCCATCCCCCACTGGTGGCCGGCGAGCCTGGTGACCGGGTCGCGTCCCCGGGGCATCCGGATCAGCGTGAGGGAGATCCCTCTCGACAGGGTCCAGGTCGGCGCTCGCGTCTACACGCCATCGGCGCCGGCGGCGACGCCGCGGCCCCTGGTCGTCTTCTTCCACGGCGGCGGCTGGGTGTGGGGCAACGTCCGCAGCTACGACCCGTTCTGCGCGCACGTCGCGCGGCAGGTGGACGCCGTCGTGGTCTCCGTGGACTACCGCCTCGCGCCGGAGCACCGCATGCCGACGGCCGCCGAGGACTGCTACGCCGCGACGGTCTGGCTGGCGGCCCAGGCCGGCGACCTCGGCGCGGACGGCTCGCGCCTGGCGGTCTGTGGCGATAGTGCCGGCGGCAACCTGGCCGCTGTCGTCGCACTGCTGGCCCGCGACCGCGGCGGCCCGCCGATCGCTCACCAGGTCCTGATCTACCCGGGCACCGATGCGACGCTGTCCTCGCCGTCGCTGCAGGAGCGCGCCGGCGGACCGGTCCTCACCCTGGCCAGCGTCCGGGCCTACCGGGAGATGTACCTCGGTCCGGGCGGGGACGAACGCGACGTACGGATCTCTCCACTTCTCGCGGACGACCTGTCCGGCCTGGCTCCGGCCCTGGTCCAGTCGGCGGCCCTCGACCCGTTGCGCGACGACGCGTCCCGGTACGCCGCGGCGCTGGAGGCCGCCGGCACTCAGGTCCGGTACACCGAGTACGCGGGCGCACCGCACGGCTATATCTCCATTCCCGGTGTCGTGCGTGGCGCGCGCCAGGCCCTGGCCGAGATCGTCACCGAGCTGTCGGGTCATCTGCACGCACGGTGATATTCGGGCCGAATGCGCTCCGATCTCTCAAGCCAGAGCCCAAACTCTCTTGAACGCCCGTGCGCCTCACCGCTACAAACGCAGTCACAGCTCGGGGGGCATCGAAGGCATCGACCAAGGGAGCCCCATCATGAGCGCGACCCCGGCCCGGCCGGCCGAGGCCGAGGACTCCGGCGTGTCCGCCGGACCTACCGTCGTGCGGTTCCACCTGCCGGTCGACGACGGCTGGCCGCCGGAGCCGACCGAGGTGCTCGCCGCCGAAGTCGTCCGCGAGGGCCTGGTCCGGTTGCTCGACGTGCCGGTGTTCGCCGACGGAGTCAGCGCCGGCGATGTGATGAGCGTCTCCGGCCCGGGCGAGGCCGGTCCCGTCGTCAGCCGAGGTCGCCACTCGACGATCCGCGTCGCCGCCAGCGCCCGCGACGAGCTGGACGAACCACGTGCGCTCAGCGAGGACCTCGGCTGCCGCACCCGAACCAGCGCCGACCACGCGATGCTGTCGGTCGACGTGCCCGACCGGGTGGCGATCGAGGATGTGCTGGTCCTGCTCGACAGCCGTTGCTCGGCAACCCTCACCTACACCGTGACCTGCCTCCAGCACCGGATAACGCCCATGTCGCCGGGCGACCTGGGCCATGGCCAGGAGAGCCTGCACGCGCTGGCGAGCCAGGTGCGGGGTCGAGTCGTCCGACCGGGAGACGAGGACTGGGACACCGCGCGGCAGGCCTGGAACCTGGCCGTCGACCAGCGCCCGGCGCTGGTCGTGGAGGTCGCCGACGCGTTCGACGTCCAGGCCGTCGTGCGCCACGCCGGGGAGAACGACCTGCGCGTCGCTCCGCAGGGCACCGGGCACAACGCCGCGCCGCTGGGCGACCTGTCCGACGCCATCCTGCTGCGGACCGGTCGCCTGGACGCCATCGATGTGGACGCCGAGCAGGGCATGGTCCGGGTCGGGGCCGGCGTCATCTGGGCCGACGTGGCCGCGGCCCTGGCGCCGCACGGCCTGGCCGCGCTGGCCGGGTCGTCGCCAGACGTCGGCGTCGCCGGCTACACACTCGGTGGGGGGTACAGCTGGCTGGGCCGGCGCTACGGTCTGGCCGCCTCGTCGGTCCGCGCCGTCGAGCTGGTGACGGGTGACGGCGCGTTCCACCGCGTGGACGCGGAGAACGAGCCCGACCTGTTCTGGGCCGTGCGGGGTGGCGGCGCCAACGTGGGTGTGGTCTGCGCCCTCGAGCTGGACGTCTACCCGGTCGCTGACGTGTACGCCGGCGCGCTGCTCTTCCCGCTCACCCGGGGCTCCGAGATTCTCTCGGCGTACGAGGAGTGGACCCGGGGCCTCGATGAAGCGGCCACGACGTGTATCCGGCTGTTGCGCGTCCCGCCCCTGCCGGACATCCCGGAACCGTTGCGCGGCAACGCTTTCGTGATGATCGACGGTGCGGTCGACGGGACGGACGCGGAGGCCGCGGCGCTGCTGGCGCCGTTGCGTGGGCTGGGGCCGGCGATCGACTCGTTCGCCCGCATGCCGACGAGCCAGCTGTCGGTGATCCACATGGACCCGCCGCAGCCGGTGCCTGCTGTGGGCGACGGACTGTCGCTCGCCGAGCTGACTCCAGAGACGATCGACGTCCTCGTCAAACACGCCGGACCGGATGCGGACACCGCCCTGCTGGCCGTCGACCTCCGGCATCTCGGTGGCGCCCTCGGACGCCCGGACCCGGGGGGCGGCGCCGTCGACCACCTGCCCGGACGGTTCCTGCTCTTCGCCGTCGGCATCGCACCGGCGCCCGAGGTCGCCGCGACCGTGCAAGCCCAGGTCGACGCCCTGGTGGCCGAGCTCCAACCGTGGGCCTCGGCCGTGGACTACCTGAACTTCCGCGAGCGGCCGGTCGAGCCGGGGCGCCTCTATCCCAGACCGCGGCTGAACCGGCTCCGTGCGGTGCGCGACCTGGCGGACCCCGGCGGTCTGCTCGCCGCGAACCACCCGATCGGCTAACGCTGCTGGCTGAGCGCCTGCTCGAGGTCGGCCCAGAGGTCCTCGACGTCCTCGATGCCGACCGAGAGCCGGATGAGGTTCTCGGGTGTGCCGTTCGCGGCGTCCACGGGGTACTTCGCGCGGCGTTCGATGAGCGACTCGACGCCGCCGAGGCTCGTGGCGTTGGCGATGAGCCCGACCCGGCCGCACACGGCCTCGGCCACCTCGGCGTCGCCGCGGAGCTCGAAGGCGATCATCGCGCCGTACCCGTCGTGCAGCCGGGTCGCGCGCTCGTGCCCCGGATCGTCCGGCAGACCCGGGTAGCGCACCAGCGAAACGCCTGGGTGCGCGGCCAGCCGGCGGGCCAGCTCGCCGGCGTTGGCCTGGGCCCGGTCCATCCGTACGGCGAGCGTGCGCAGCCCGCGCAGCGCGAGGTACGTCTCGAGCCCGCCCGGGATGGCCCCCGTCAGGTCGCGTCGGCTGCGCAGGCCGGCGCGCAGCTCCGGCTGGTCGGTGACCAGCACGCCCAGCAGGACGTCGGAGTGGCCGGCCAGGTACTTGGTGGCCGAGTGCATGACCACGTCGGCGCCGTACTCGAGAGGTCTCAGCACGAGCGGTGAGTTCCAGGTGGAGTCGACGCAGACCAGCGCCCCGACCCCGTGCGCGGCGGCCGCGAGCACCGGCAGGTCGGCCACGCCGACGAGCGGGTTGGTCGGCGACTCGACCCAGAGCAGGTCAGCCCCGGGCAGCGCATTCAGAACGTCGTCCGTCTCGGTGATGTCGACGCGGCGGACGGTGAGGCGGCCCAGTCGCTCCTGCTCGGCGAAGATCGTGCTCGTTGCCGAGTAGACCGACCGTGGCACCACGGCGACCGAGCCCGTGGGCAGACCCTCGACTACGGCTGCGATGGCCGCCATGCCGGAGGAGAAGGCGAGGGCGTCCCCGCCCTCCAGGGCTCCGACAGCCGACTCGAAGGCGCGGATGGTGGCGCTGCTGGAGTGGCGCAGGTAGTTCGCGTCGTCGTCACCGGCATGGAAGGTGACCGACAGTGCGATCGGCTCGTTGACCGGAGCGCCCGGGCGCCGCTCCGGTCGCCCGGCCGAGACGACCAACGAGGAACGGCGCAACGGCTGCGGCATGCCGCGGACGTTACCGAAGCAGGGGCTAGAGGTACTGGCCGGTGTTGGCGACGGTGTCGATCGACCGGCCCGGCTCCGTGCCGGCCTTGCCTGTGATGAGCGTGCGGATGTAGACGATCCGCTCGCCCTTCTTGCCGGAGATGCGGGCCCAGTCGTCCGGGTTGGTCGTGTTGGGCAGGTCCTCGTTCTCCTTGAACTCGTCCACGCACGAGGACAGCAGGTGTTCGACCCGGATGCCGCGCTGACCGGTCGTGAGCAGGTCCTTGATCGCCATCTTCTTGGCCCGG
>JBJMHS010000078.1:0-142449 GCA_045807245.1 Actinomycetales bacterium | reverse complement strand
TGATCCAGCTCGACATGAGCGAGTTCTCCGAGAAGCACACGGTCTCGCGGCTGTTCGGCTCGCCTCCCGGCTACGTCGGCTACGAGGAGGGTGGCCAGCTGACCGAGAAGGTGCGGCGGCGTCCGTTCTCGGTGGTCCTGTTCGACGAGGTCGAGAAGGCCCACCCGGACATCTTCAACTCGCTGCTGCAGATCCTGGAGGACGGTCGCCTGACCGACAGCCAGGGCCGCTCGGTGGACTTCAAGAACACCGTGATCATCATGACGACGAACCTCGGCACGAGGGACATCGCCAAGGGTCAGAGCCTGGGCTTCCAGTCCGGCGCCGACACCAAGACCGGCTACGAGCGGATGAAGAACCGCGTCATCGACGAGCTCAAGCAGCACTTCCGGCCGGAGTTCCTCAACCGGGTGGACGACACCATCGTCTTCCCGCAGCTCACCCAGGACGAGATCGTCGAGATCGTCGACCTCATGCTGGCCAAGCTGGACGAGCGCCTGCGCGACAAGGACATGGGCATCGAGCTCACCCCGGCCGCGAAGATCCTGCTCGCCACGAAGGGCTACGACCCGGTCCTCGGGGCCCGCCCGCTGCGCCGTACGATCCAGCGCGACATCGAGGACATGCTGTCGGAGAAGATCCTGTACGGCGAGCTCAAGCCGGGCTCGATCGTCCTGGTCGACACCGACGGGGCCGAGAAGGACGCGCAGTTCACCTTCGTCGGTACGCCGAAGGCCACCGTGCCGGACGTCGCCGCAGTGGCGGCCGGCGCGCCGGGCGGTGCGTCCGCGGGCGCGGCCGCCGGCGAGGGACCTGGCGCCGGAGACGGAGCCGCCGCGGGGTGTGGCTCAGCCCGCGGAGTGCTGCAAGGACTGACCTGGAGTACGACAAGGCCTGTACGACGAGGGGCCCGGACACCATCTGGTGGCCGGGCCCCTTCGTCGTACCCGCCTTCGTCGTGCTCCCCACCCCGCGCGGTGCTCCCCAGCGCCCGGTGATCGACGCGCCTGGACGCCCTGGCTACCGGGCGCTGGGGAGCACCCCGGGCCGGGGGGAGTGCGGTGCGGGAGACATCCCGCCGAAGAGAGGATGTTGACCACTCCTGGGAGGGGCTGGGGGCTGCCTTGGGGTCTGCTGTGAACTCGGCTGAACACCTTCAAAACATGGTGCGGACGCCTCATCGTTGGGTCAGAGGCACCGACCGCCACATGGAGGCGCAGACATGACCACACCCGAAGAGCCGGCCCAGCAACCGCAGGGGGATCCGCCGGCGGCTGAGCCGGCAGCGCAGCCGGCACCCGAGACGGCACCCCAGCCGGCGATGCAAACGCCACCCGAGGCGCCCCCGGCTGCCGCCGGGCGGCCTCAGCAGCCAGGACCCCAGCAGGCCTGGCCGCAGCAGGCCTGGCCGCAGCAGGCCTGGCCGCAGCAAGCCTGGCCGCAGCAAGCCTGGCCGCAGCAGGCGTGGCCGGCCGGACCTCCGGCGCCGGCCCAGCCCCGCAGGCACTCGGCCTGGCTCCGCACGATGACCCCACTGACGGCGGGTGCGCTCTCGGTGCTGCTGATCCTGGCCGGCTTCGGCCTGGGCGTGGTCGTGGGCTGGCAGCACGACGGGCACGGCACGCAGCGCGTGGTGTTCGAGCCGGGTCAGCGCCGGCTGCAGCAGCCGCCGCGCAACTTCGGCGACGGGCCGTTCTACAACGGGCCGAACCGCCAGCGTCCCGGGCAGCAGAACCCCTCGCCGAGCCCCACGTCCCCCAGCTGATCGACGCCGCGCGCCTTCGAGCCATGATGGCGCGGTGCAGATCAGGATCCGACCGGCGCGCGTGTCCGACGTGCGCACCATCCGGGCGCTCGTGGAGCCTCTGTCGAACGACCGGGTCCTCGTCAGCAAGGACGCCGTCGCCTACTACGAGGCACTGCAGCAGTTCCTGGTCGCCGAGGCCCGTCCAGGTCCGGTGGTCGTCGGCTTCGGTGCGCTGCATGTGCTCTGGGAGGACCTGGCCGAGGTACGCACCCTGGCGACCGACCCGGCGTACCGGCGTCAAGGCATCGGGCATCTGCTCCTGGAGGCGTTGCTGGACAAGGCGCGCGACCTCGGCGTCCACCGCGTCTTCTGCCTGACCTTCGAGGTGCCGTTCTTCGTGGCCCATGGCTTCGCGGCCATCGAGGGCACCCCGGTGGAGCCCGACGTGTATGCGCAGCTGCTGCGCTCGTACGACGAGGGCGTCGCCGAGTTCCTGGACCTGGACCGGGTCAAGCCGAACACGTTGGGCAACACCCGGATGATGCGCGTGCTCTAAAGCGGTCCGAAGGCTCAGCTGCTGCGACGCCGGCGGCCGGCCGGCATTCTGAGATCAGCCGTCAGCTGTGGACGTGCTCGCGGTCCTCGGCGCTGTCACCCTGCGTCTCGCCGTTCTCGCCGTTCTCGCCGTGGTCGCCATTCGGCTCGCCGGCGTTCTCGACGGTGGCCCCGTTGTCGTCGTTCTCGGCGGGCTGGGCCGGCTGCTCGCCGGTCCCGCCCGCAGCCGGCTCACCCGGCGTACCGGCCTGCGCCGGCTCGCCCCCCGGCTGGTCGTCGAAGCCCAGCCCGGTCGCCGAGGACCCGGTGAGCGTGGCCAGCATCTGGCGGACGTTGGCCAGCTGGGCGTTGATGCTGTCGCGTCGGGCGCTGGCGGCCGCGAGCTCGCGCTCGGACTCGGAACGGATCCGGGACACGCGGGCCTGCGCCTCGCTCACCAGCGTCTCGGCCTGCTGCCGGGCCTCGTCCACGATCCGCTTGGCCTCGGCCTGGGCGGCTGTGCGCTCGCGCTCGCCCTCGCGCCGCTGGGCCGCCAGGTTGTCCTGGAGCTGACTGAGCTGCGCCTGCGCCGCCGCCGTCTGGGTCGTGAAGTCTCGCTCGGCCCGCTCTCGCCGTTCGGCCAGGGTCTGCTCGAAGTCGAGTGCCGCCTGGGCTGCCGCAGCGCGCTGGTGCTCGTAGTACGCCTCGGCTTCCTCGCGCCGCGCGGTCGCGTCCCGGTCGGCTGTGTCAAGGATCTCGTCGGACTGCCGCCGGGCCTCCTCGAGCTGGCGGGCCGCCTCGGCCTCGACGCCACTGCGGACGTCCGCGGCGTACCGCTCGGCGTCCTCGCGCAGCGCGAGCGCGCCGGCTTCGACCTCTTCGCGGTGTGCCTTGGCATCGGCTGCGGCGCGCAGCCGGATGTCAGCGGCTTCGTCCCGCGCCAGACCCATCATCTGGCCCACCCGGGCACCGAGGTGCTCGTACGACGCCTCGGCCGGCTCCGGCGGGCCGGCCGCCTCGCGCTCGGCGGCCTCCTTGGCGTGCGCCTCCTGGACCTCGCGCAACCGGGCCTCCGCCTGCTCCGCCCGCGCCGTCGCGTCCTGCAGCCGGGCCGGGTCGGCCTCCTGGTTGCTGGTCGCCAGCTGCTGCTCGAGCTCGGCGGCCCGGTCGCGCATGTGGTTCAGGGAAGCCTGCAGGTCGGCGACGGCGCGGTCGACCTCGGTCGGCTCGTATCCCCTCAGCACCGTCCGGAAAGTCGTGCCTTCACTCATGAGTTCCTCGTCATCTCGGCGGCCTGGTCAGGCTGCTCGTGCTCGTCGTCGTGCGGGGCTTCGGGCTGGGCTTCGGGTTCGGCTTCGAGCTGGTCGGTGGGCTCGCCGGTCGGCTGGTCGGTGGGCTCGCCGGCGAGCTGGCCGGCGTCCTGCGGTTGCTCCGTTCGGGCGACACCCGTCTCACTCTCGGCACCGTCGTGCTCGGGCTTGAATGCCGTCGATGCACCGTCGTCGTCGACGGCCGTGTCGTCGTCACCGTGCTCGGAGACCGCCAGGGCGTCGATGACCCCGGACAGGTGGCCCAGCTCGGACGTGATGCTCTTGCGGCGTTCGATGAGCGACGCCACCTCGCGGCGGGCCGACTCGAGCATGGCCCGGGCCTGCTGGCGCAGGTGGTCGGCCTCGGCCCGCGCGTCCGCCACCAGCCGGGTCGCCTCGTCGCGAGACGTACGGCGCAGCTCGAGCGCCTGGCTCTGAGCGGACGCCACCTCGTCGGCGACCCGCTGTCGCAGCGCCTTCGCTCCGGCTTCCGACTCGTCCAGCCGGCGCTGGGCCCGGGCCAGCTTGGCGTCGCGCTCCTGTTCGGCCAGCTCGGCGGCGGTCGCCATGGATGCTTCGACGTCCTCGCGGTGCGCCTGGGCGTCGGCGCGGGCCCGCTCCATCTCCTTCTCCGCCGTGCCGCGCAGGGCCGCGGCCTCGGCGTGTGCCTGCGCCAACCGCTCCCGCGCCTTCGCGGCGCTGGTGCTGGTCAGGGTCTGGATGCGGGTACGGCGTTCGCGCAGCACGCGGGTGGCCTCGGCATGGCTGGTCGCACGGGTCCGCGCCGCCTCGGTCTCGGCGGCGACCAACAGCGAGTCCATGGTCTGCGTCGTCCAGCGCACGTGCTCCGCGGCCGTGGCCATCTCCCGCTCGGCGTCCGCGCGGGCCTGCGCGACGATGTCCTCGGCGGCCCGGGCGGCCCGCCCACGCTCCTCGTCGGCCTCGGCCTTCGCCTGCGCCACGTGGGCCTGGGCCTCGGCCACCAATGCCTCCGCCCGCGCGCTGGCCTCCTGCGTGATCTGCTCCGCCTGCTCGCCGGTGGTGGACCGGTGCCGCTCCGCCTCCTGCCGGGCGGACAGCAGATGCGCGTCGGCCTCCTGCTCGGCCTTGGAGATCCGCTGCTCGGCCCGGGCCGTCGCCTCGGCCAGGAGCTTCTCCACGCGGGCCGTCGCACCGGCCAGCTCGGCCTGCGCCTGCTGGCGCAGCCGCTCGGCGTCCTGCTGGGCCAGCTCGCGAATCGACCGTGCGTCCTGCTCGACCTTGCTGCTCAGCTGCTGGGCGGAGGTGTTGGTCGCCTCGGAAACCAGGTGAGCCTGCTCGGCGGCGTCCGAGATGAGCTGTTTGGCCTCTTCCTGGGCATCTCCGAGCAGCGACTCGGCCAGTGCGTTGCGCCGTCGAGCCTCGTCCAGCGCGCGGGCTGCCTGCAGGCGCATCGCCTTGGTCTCGGCCTCGGCGTCGGCGCGGATCTGGTCCGCGAACTGCTGGGCCCGCTCGAGCAGGTCGGCCGCGGCGTCCGAGCTGGGCGTCCCACCCGGGCTTGCTGCTGCCGGCGGAGCCGGGGGAGCCGGCAGAGGCGGCGGTGGCGGCTGCGGCTGCGGCGCACCCGCCGTGGGGCCGCTGTCGTCGGCCCCGGCGGTGCGCAGGTCACCGCCCATCTGTGCCGCATCCATTCCCGCATCGTCTCAGAACCGTTCGCCGGTAGCACACCCCTCCGGCCGCATTTGGTGGCCGAGCGGTCGGACCTGGTCCACGCTGCGTGATGGCGGGCCCGATGTGGCGACAGGCTGTGGCCGGCTTCACGCCGGCAGCCGGTAGCTCGCGCCAGGGAGCGCCTCGACCAGGCCATCGGCCACCAGGCTGTCGAGGCAACGCCGCAGCTGGCCCTCGTCCGCGGGCGAGCCCGAGCGGGCGGCGTGCCGCAGCTCGCAGCCGTCCACCGGCGCCGTGGCCGTACGCAGAGCGGCCAGCAGCCGTCCGCGGACCTGCCGATCGGTGCCCTGCCAGGACTGGTTGCGCCGAGGAGGGCCGTGGTACGCCGGTGCTCCCGCCTGCACCCACGCGCACCGCGAGCGCAGCGGGCACCCGGTGCAGCGGGGCGCCCGGGCGGTGCAGAGCAGCGCACCGAGCTCCATGACGGCGACGTTCCAGCGGGCGACCTCGCCGTCGTCCTCGGGGAGCAGCCGCTCAGCCAACCGCTGCTCGGCCGACGTGAGCACCGGCGCCGCGAGCGCCTCGCCAGTGACCGCGCGGGCCTGCACGCGCCGTACGTTCGTGTCCACGACGGCGTACCGGGCGCCGAACGCGAAGCTCGCGACGGCCGCTGCCGTGTAGCTCCCGATCCCTTGCAGCGCAAGGAGATCCTCGTACGACGACGGCACGCGGCCGCCGTGGCGGTCGACCATCTGGGTGGCGGCCTGGTGCAGGCGCAGAGCCCGGCGGGGATAGCCCAGCCGACCCCAGTGCCGGATCGCGTCCCCGGCTGCCGCGGCCGCCAGTACGCCGGGGTCGGGCCAGCGCTGCAGCCACTCGGCCCAGACCGGCAGCACCCGACCGACCGGCGTCTGCTGCAGCATGACCTCACTGACCAGGACGCCCCACGGAGTTGCGTCCGGGGCCCGCCAGGGCAGGTCACGGGCGCTCGTGCGGTACCAGTGCAGCAACGGCCCGGCGAGCGGGCGGCCTTCGCTAGACGTAGCGCTCCAGGATGCTGGACTCGGCCAACCGCGACAGCCCCTCGCGCACCGTGCGCGCCCGGCCGTCGCCGACGCCCTCGACGGCCATGAGGTCCTCGACGCCCGCAGCCAGCAGCTTCTGCAGACTGCCGAAGTGGTCGACCAGGCGCTCGACGATGGCCCCGGGCAGGCGGGGCACCTTGGACAGCAGGCGGTACCCCTTCGGGCTGACCGCCGCGTCCAGCGCGTCCCCGACGACCTGGAACCCCAGGGCGCGGGCACCCGCGCTGAGGTCGAGCAGGTCCGTGGCGGACAGGTGGCCGAGCTCGGTGAGGACGTCGTCCAGCGAGTGTGCGCTCTTGGCCGCCGCCAGGTAGTCGCGGACGACCAGCTCGCGGTCGTTGCCGACGCCACCGGTCAGCTCGTCGAGCTGCAGGGTCAGCAGGCGGCCGTCGGTGCCGAGCTCGACGACGTAGCCGGCGATCTCCTCGCTGATCCGGCGCACCATCTCCAGCCGCTGGAGTACCGCCGCCACGTCCCGGACGGTGACCAGGTCCTCGATCTCGAGTGCGGACAGCGTGCCGGTGACCTCGTCCAGGCGCAGCTTGTAGCGCTCCAGGGTGGCCAGCGCCTGGTTCGCCCGGGACAGGATGGCGGCCGAGTCCTCGATGACCCGGCGCTGGTTGCCGACGTACAAGGCGATGATCCGCATCGACTGGCTGACCGAGATGACCGGCAGGCCGGTCTGCCGGGCCACCCGCTCAGCGGTGCGGTGCCGGGTGCCGGACTCCGTGGTCTCGATCGACGGGTCCGGCACGAGCTGCGTGGCCGCGCGGACGATGCGGGTCACGTCGCGGTCGACCACGATCGCGCCGTCCATCTTGGCCAGCTCGCGCAGCCGGGTGGCGGCGAACTCGACGTCCAGCGGGAAGCCGCCGGTGCACAGACTCTCGACCGTCTTGTCGTGGCCGAGCACGATCAGCGCGCCGGTGTTGCCGCGCAGGATCCGCTCCAAGCCGTCGCGCAACTCCGTCCCGGGAGCCACGGCTGCGAGGGTGCCGCGCATGAGCTCGTCCTCAGAGCGCTCGACGGCCATGCTCTCCCCACGTAGAACCGTTGCGGCTCGTTCGTCCGACCGGGTTGTTTCGTGGGCGCAGTGTAACCGGCGGTTCCCGAGCGTGTGGGGCCCTTCGGCTCATCGGGCCGGGCTACTGAGCATGTTCGCGAGGTGGACGGCCCGGCTGAGGTCCGGCGCCTCCACGATCCGCATCGCCTCCGGCAGCCCGGGTGTGCCGAGCGTGCCGGGCGGCACGATCGCCTGGGTGAAACCCAGCCGGGACGCCTCCGAGAGTCGCCGGCCGGCCCCGCTGACCGGACGCACCTCGCCGGCCAGCCCGACCTCGCCGAACGCCACGGTGCCCGCCGCCAGGGCGAGATCGGCCGTCGCGCTGGCGATCGCCACGGCCACCGCCAGGTCAGCGGCCGGCTCGGTGAGGCGCACCCCGCCGACCGTCGCGACGTGCACGTCGGAGCGCCGCACGTCGGCCAGCCTCACCCGGCGTTCCAGCACGGCCAGGATCATCACGAGCCGCCCGTTGTCGATGCCGCTCGTCGCTCGTCTCGGGGCGCCCGTGCTCTGGCCGTCGATCTTGGTGACCAGGCTCTGCACCTCGGCGACCAGCGGCCGCCGGCCCTCCAGGGTGATGGTGAGACAGGTGCCGGGGACCGCCTCGTCACGGCGGCTGAGGAACAGCCCACTCGGGTCCGGCAGCCCGATCAGCCCGGCATCGGACAGGTCGAAGCACCCGACCTCGTCGGTGGGCCCGTACCGGTTCTTCACTGCGCGCACCAGCCGCAGCCGGGAGTGCCGCTCGCCCTCGAAAGCGATCACGACGTCGACCAGATGCTCGAGCGTGCGTGGTCCCGCGATGGAGCCGTCCTTGGTGACGTGGCCGACCAGCAGGACCGGGATCGCCCGCGTCTTCGCCACGGCGATCAGGGCGCCCGCGACCTCGCGGGTCTGGGTCACGTTGCCCGCCGCGCCGTCCAGCTCGGCGGAGGCGATGGTCTGCACGGAGTCGATCACGACGAGCTGTGGCTGCACGGCGTCGATGTGCCCGAGGACGGCGGCCAGGTCGGTCTCGGCCGCGATGAAGAGTGAGCGCGCGACCGCCTCGATGCGCTCCGCCCGCAGGCGGACCTGCGCCGCCGACTCCTCGCCCGTCACATACAGGACCCTGCGCCCGTCGCGCGCGGCCCGGGCCGCGACGTCGAGCAGCAGGGTCGACTTGCCGATGCCGGGCTCGCCGGCGACCAGGACGACGGCACCCGGGACCAGGCCCCCGCCGAGGACTCGGTCGAACTCACCGACGCCGGTGGCCGTGGACGCCGCCAGCTCCACGTCGACCTCGAGGATGGGCTTGGCCGGAGCGCTCACCGGGCCCGCAGCCGTCGTCCGCACGCGGACCGCGCCGACCTCCTCGACCGCGCCCCAGGCGTGGCACTCGCCGCACCGGCCGACCCACTTGCCCGTCGTCCAGCCGCACTCGGCGCACCGGTACGCCGGGCGGGCACCGGCCTTGGCGAGAGGGGTGGCTGCTCGGCGTACCGAATTCGAACTCATGACCGAGACCGTAGAGCCCGGGGCCGACAACCCCCGGGAGGCAGGGCCCGGGTGTGGATTCCTGGTCGGGTGATCCCGAGGTCAGGCGACAGCCTTGGTGGCGGCGAAGATCGCGCCGCTGCAGAACACGGCGACCGCTGGGGTGGCGGCCACCAGGAACCAGACCCAGTTGCCCGTGCGGCGGTACTGGAGGATGCCGGTCACCACGGCGATCAGGATGCCGACGCACGTGACGGCGAAGGCCAGGCCGAGCTTGTCGCCCGCGGCGGTCTTGGCCGTCGGCGACACGATCAGGCCCGGGATCGCGACGGCGAGCACCAGCGAGCCGCCGATCAGGATGACGCTGATGACGTCGATCGGCTGCGGGCGCTTGAACGGCCGGATCGGCGCGACCTCGCGGTCACCGTGCTCGTCGTGGAAGGGCGCGTCCGGGTGGTCGTGGCCGGCCTGAGGCTCCGCGGTGCTCATAGGCCCATCCTTGCCCCTGAACCTGCGCCGTGCACGCACCCGGTCCGTCGCTGCCTCAGGTACGCGCGGAGATGCGGTCGGCCAGGCGAGCCAGCCGAGCCGTCGGGCCGCCGCGCTGCTCGCGCCGGTCGGCGGCGCGATACGCCGCGTACAACGTCTGGACGCCGATCCACCGCAGTGGCTCCGGCTCCCACTTGCGCACGGTGCGGCCGACCCAGGGCAAGGCGGTGAGCTCGGTCGGGATGCCCAGGACGAGATCACGCAGGGTGCGGCCGGCGAGGTTCGTCGTGGCCACTCCGTGCCCGACGTAGCCGCCGGCCCAACCCAGACCGGTCCGTCGGTCCACGCCGGCCGTCGAACACCAGTCGCGCGGGACGGCGAGCACGCCCGACCAGGCATGGTCGATCCGCGCCTCCGATGTCGCCGGCAACAGGCGATGCAGGATCTCTTGCAGTGCGGCAACTGTCGAGGCGTGGGTGACACCGTCATGGTCGGTCCGCGAGCCGTACCGGTAGGGCACACCGCGGCCACCGATGGCGATGCGGTCGTCGGCGGTCCGTTGCGCGTACATGTAGGCGTGCGCCTGGTCGCCGAGCGTCTCGTACGCCGCCCAGCCGACCTCGTCCCAGACCGAGGCGGGCAAGGGGGCGGTCGCGATCAGGCTGGAGTTCATCGGCAGCCAGGTACGGCGTTCCCCGGGCAGACCGGCGGTGAACCCTTCCGTGGCCCGCAGGACGTACGCCGCGCGCACCGTGCCCGACCCGGTCACCGCGCGCGCGCTACGCGAGCCGGACGCGGGCTCGATGCGAAGGACAGGGGTGGACTCGAACACCTCGACGCCGAGGCCCTGGACGACGCCGGCCAGACCACGCGCGAGCTTGGCCGGCTGGATGCGGGCGCAGTGCGGGCTCCACGCGGCGCCGACCAGATGAGCGACGTCGAGCCGCTCGCGGGCGTCGTCGAGGTCGAGCAGCCGGTAGTCCGGCTCGCCCCACTCGTGGGCGTCGGCGACGTCAGCGTGCAGCCGGCTGAGCTGGGCCTGGTTGACGGCGACGCTCAGCTCGCCCCCCTTGACCACGTCCGCGTGGATCCCCTCGGCGGCGCAGACCCGGATCACCTCGTCCACGGTGTCCTTCATGGCGTGCTGGAGCGCGACGACGCCGTCGTGGCCGTGCGTCTCGGCGTAGCGGCGCCGCGTCCCGGCCAGAGACGACGTGACCCAGCCGCCGTTGCGGCCGCTGGCGCCGTACCCGCAGAACCGCGCCTCCAGCACCAGGATCCGCAGGGACGGGTCGGCGCGCTTCAGGTAGTACGCCGTCCAGAGACCGGTGTAGCCACCTCCGACGATGCAGACATCCGCATCTCGGTCCCCCGGCAGGGCCGGGCCGGGGGTCGGCAGCCCGATGCTGTGCCACCAGAACGAGACGTCCCCGTTGATCACGCCGCCGAGGCTAGTGGTCAGTACCGCCGCCACCAGAGGTTCGCTGCGTAGTCGACCTCCAGCCCGACGTGGTCAGCCAGCGCCCGGTCCGCCACCACAGGAGGCAGCTCGATCCGGACCACGGCCTCGAGATCGGCTCGGGTCTGAAACCGCCAACGCAGGTCGAGGGACGTCCGTGACCAGCCATGGACGGCCCAAAACCGTTGTACAGCAACAGAGTCGTACGACGGCAGCCATTGCCGGAACCAGGAGCCGAAGGTCGACCGGGTGGGGTCGACATCGACGACGAACGCCGCGCCGCCACGTCGCACCAGCCGGTCGAGCTCGCTCAGGCCCGGTTCGGCGCCGGGCCCGAAGAAGTAGGCCCACCGAGCCATGGCCACGTCGATGCTGGCGTCCGGCAAGGGGACCCGTTGTGCGCTGCCGGGCAGCACCCGGACGTTGGGCAACGCCGCGGTACGGCGCCGGGCCCGCTCCAGGAGCGGCCGGTGCGGCTCGACGCCGTACACGCGCAGGGCCCGGTCGGCCAGGCGGGGCAGGTGGTAGCCGGTGCCGCAGCCGACGTCGAGCACCGTCGCGCCCGCCCAGTCCCTGATACGGGCCATCTCGGCGTCGACCACCCCGTCCGGGTCGACCGCCCGGTTCTCGATCTCGTAGGTCTGCGGGTGGTGCCAGATGTTGGGGCTGGGCCGTACCCCGTCAGGCGCGAGAACGCTTGCCCCGTTGGGCAGTTCGCGCTGTGCCCGACGTCTCCGCGTGGGCCTCGGCGGCCAGCGTGGCGGGGTGGACGAGGAGGGGGAGGAGCCGCCGGCCGCCGTTACTCCGCGCGGCCTTCACGGTCGCCAGGTGAGCCAGGCAGTGCTTGGCCAGCTCGTCGTACGCCGGTCCGCCCATCAGCTCGCGCAGCTCGGCCTCGTTCGAGCGGAACACGGGCTCGCGACCAACGTGCGCCTCGGGGTTGCCGCTGCAGTACCAGTCGAGGTCGTGGCCGCCCGGCCCCCAACCGGTCCGGTCGTACTCGGCGATCGTGGTCTCCAGGTACTGGGTGCCGTCCTGCCGCTTGACTCGGCGGTATGAGCGGCGGATCGGCAGCTGCCAGCAGACGTCGGGCTTGACCGAGTGGGGGGCCAGCCCGGACCGCAGCGCCTCCTGGTGCAGCGCGCAGCCGTCACCGGCGGCGAACCCGGGGCGGTTGAGGAAGATGCACGCGCCGTCCACGACGCGCGTCTTGAGCTCGCCGTCCTCGAGCTCGGTCCAGCCGCCGTCGCGTTTGCGGCCCGCCTCGCGGTGCTGCCAGGTCTCGCTGGTGAGCCGTTTGACCGCAGTCCGGACCCGGGCCACGTCCTCCTCGTCGGTGAAATGCGCGCCGAGGGTGCAGCAGCCGTCGTTCGGCCGCTCGGCGTAGATGCCCTGGCAGCCGGCACCGTAGATACAGGTCCAGTTCGAGGTCAGCCAGGTCAGGTCGCAGCGGAACCGTTGCGGGTCCTCCGCTTCCTCGTCCTCCGCCAGCGCCACGGCGTCGTCGTACGTCGCCGGCTCCGGTCGCGCCGGGTCGGCGAACTCGATCCAGGTGCGCGGGATGTCAAGCGGGACTTCGGCCACGGCCCCAGAGTACGGGCCGCTTCGCTAGCGTTCGCGCTATGCGGCTCGGCGTGCTGGACATCGGCTCCAACACCGTGCACCTGTTGGTGGTCGACGCCCACCCCGGAGCGCACCCCCTGCCGGCGTACTCGCACAAGGTGTCACTGCGGCTGGCCGAGTTCCTCGACGGTGGCCGCATCGCCGAGGCCGGCGCCACCGCGCTCGGCACGATCGTCCAGGACGCCCTGCGGGTCGCAGAGGACCAGGGCGTCCAGGATGTGATCGCCTTTGCTACCAGTGCTATTCGCGAGGCCGACAACGGTGAGGACGTGCTCGCCGACATCCGCAAGGCGACCGGTGCACCCCTGCAGGTGCTGTCCGGCCGGGACGAGGCGCGACTGACGTTCCTCGCCGTACGGCGCTGGTTCGGCTGGTCCAGCGGGCACCTGTTGGTCGTCGACATCGGGGGCGGTTCACTCGAGATCGCCGCGGGCCTGGACGAGGTGCCGGACGCGGCGGTCAGCCTGCCTCTGGGGGCCGGCCGGCTGACCCGGGAGTTCCTGACCGGAGACCCGCCGGCGCCGGACGCCGTTCGAGCGCTGCGCCGGCACGTGCGGATCGAGATCGGCGCCGAGCTGCGCGCGGTGGTCAAGACCGGCAGCCCGGACCGGATGGTGGGGACGTCCAAGACCCTGCGGTCCTTGGCCCGGATCGCCGGGGCGGCGCCCTCGTCGGAGGGGCAGTACGCGCCCCGTGAGCTGCGGGCCGCCGACGTGGCCGGTCTGGTCGACCGGCTGGCCGGGATGACGGTGGCCCAGCGGCACGCGCTTCCGGGGGTGTCACCGGACCGGGCGGCGCAGCTGCTCGCCGGTGCCTTGGTGGCCGACGCGGCGATGGACCTGATCGGGCTGGACCACCTCGAGATCTGCCCGTGGGCCCTCCGCGAGGGCGTGATCCTGCGCCGCCTGGACACCTTGGACGACGACCGGACCGTCCGCTCCTAGGGTGGGTGGCGTGGCCGAGTTCGAGGTCTCGCCGGAGGGCGTGGCCGACGTCGTACGCGTGACCGGAGCGCCGGTCTCGCTGTCCACGGCGTCGGGGTACCCGCTCAGCTGTGCGGCGACCTTCGAGATCGCGGCCCGGCTCGGGTACGACGGGGTCGAGGTGATGGTGTGGACCGACCCGGTCAGCCAGGACCCGCAGGCGCTGCGGCGGCTCTCCGAGCATCACGGCCTGCCCATCGTGTCGCTGCACGCGCCGACCCTGCTGGTCACGCAGCGGGTCTGGGGCACCGACCCCTGGCCCAAGCTGCGGACCGCGTGCGAGGTGGCCGCAGCCGCGGGCGCGGGGACGGTCGTCGTCCACCCGCCGTTCCGCTGGCAGCGCGAGTACGCCCGTGGGTTCGCCATCGGGGTGGCCGAGCTCGCGTCCGAGTACGGCGTGCGGGTGGCGGTCGAGAACATGTATCCCTGGCGCGCGCGCGGTCGCGAGCTGATGGCCTACCTGCCGCACTGGGACCCGGTGGGGCAGCCCTACGAACACGTCACGCTCGACACCTCGCACACGGCGACCGCGGGCGTCGACCCGATCGCCATGGCCGACGCGCTCGGCGAACGGCTGGTGCATCTGCACCTGGCCGACGGGTCCGGGAGCGCCAAGGACGAGCACCTGGTGCCTGGACGCGGCAGCCAGCCCTGCGCCGAGCTGCTGGAACGCCTGACCGCACAGGGCTGGGCCGGCAACGTCGTCGTCGAGGTGTCGACCCGGCGGGCCGCCGACCTCGCCGAACGCGAGGCCGACCTGGCCGAGGCCCTGGCGTTCGCCCGGCTGAACTTGGTGGCGGCGGCCCGATGAGCGCCCCCGATGAGCTCGCCCGGAGGAGGTCGGCCCGGCCGCGGGGCCGCCGGCCCGGGGGCGAGGACACGCGCCGGCTCATCGTCGACGCAGCCCGCGACCAGTTCGCCGCCGTGGGGTACGACGCGGCATCGCTGCGTGGTATCGCCCGCGCGGCGGGGGTGGACGCGGCGTTGGTGCACCACTACTTCGAGGGCAAGTCCGAGCTGTTCGTCGCGGCCCTCGAGCTGCCGGCCAACCCGCGGGACATCGTGGCCAGCGTGCTCGAGGGTGGGGCCGACGGCATCGGTGAGCGGATGGCGCGGTTCTTCTTCGTCGTCTGGGACAGCCCGGCCGGACGGGACCGGATCCGGGCGCTGCTCCGGTCGGCGTCGGCGCACGAGGACGCGGCCCGGATGCTGCGCGAGTTCTTGAGCCGCGAGATCTTCGGCCGGGTCGTCGCCGAGCTGGGCACCCCGGACGGTGACCTGCGGGCCGGGCTTGCGGCCGGACAGATGATCGGCCTGGCGTTCCTGCGCTACGTCGTCCAGCTCGAGCCGGTCGCCTCGACGCCGGTGGACGAGCTGGTCGCCTGGCTCGGCCCCACGCTCCAGCGGTACCTCGCCGGCTGACCCCCCGCCGTACCGCCCGCCGTACCCCCGTGCTCCCCCCACCGCGCGGTGCTCCCCGCAGCCCGGTCCAGAGCCGCGAATCCGGCGCCCGCCACCGGGCGCTGCGGCGCACCGCGCGGGGGGAGGAGCACGGTTGACAGTGGGTTGAGTCCGGGCCTAAATTCATCGTATGGTGAATTCATCGTCCGACCCGGCCGTCCTGGTCCAGGGGCTGCGCGTCCTGCGCGGCGGCCGCGAGGTCCTGCCCGGTCTCGACCTGTCCGTCCCGCGCGGCCAGGTCGTGGGCCTGCTCGGTCCGAGCGGCGGAGGCAAGACGACGCTGATGCGCTGCATCGTCGGCGTCCAGCGCACCTCGGGCGGTTCGGTCACCGTCCTGGGCCAGCCCGCCGGCGACCGCAGCCTGCGCGGGAGCGTCGCGTACATGACCCAGGCGCCGAGCGTGTACGCCGATCTGAGCGTCCGCGCCAACGTCCGGTACTTCGCCCGGCTCCAAGGCCTGAAGGGCCACCGGCTGGAGCAGGACGTACGCCGAGTGACCGAGGCCGTCGACCTGGTTGACCACCTGGAGGCGAACGTCGCGAACTTGTCCGGGGGGCAGCGCTCGCGGGTGAGCCTGGCCGCCGCGTTGGTGGGCCGGCCGGAGCTGCTGGTCCTCGACGAGCCGACCGTCGGGCTCGACCCGGTCCTGCGCCGGGACCTGTGGCAGCTGTTCGCCCGGCTCGCGGCCGACGGGGTGACGCTGTTCGTCTCCAGCCATGTCATGGACGAGGCGACGCGGTGCGACCGGCTCATGTTGCTGCGCGAGGGACGCCTGCTCGCCGACGAGACACCGGCGTCCCTGCTCGAACGCACCGGTGCCGCCGATGCCGAGAGCGCGTTCCTCACGCTCATCGAGTCGCTGCCTCACGACGAGCACGGCCGGGCGGGTGCGGTCGCATGAAGCCGCGCCTGACCCTCGCCACGGCGGGCCGTGTCCTGCACCAGGTGCGCGGCGACCGTCGTACCGTCGCGTTGCTGCTGGTCGTGCCCTGTGTCCTGATGGGACTGCTGGCCTGGGTCTACCAGGGCACGGGCGTCTTCGACCGGCTCGGCGCACCGTTGCTGGGCATCTTCCCGTTCGTCGTGATGTTCCTCGTCACCAGCGTCACCACGCTGCGGGAGCGGACCTCGGGGACGCTCGAACGTCTCCTCACGACCCCGATCGGCAAGGGTGACGTGGTGGGCGGTTACGCCTTGGCCTTCGGGGTACTCGCCGTCGTACAAGCCTGTGTGGCAACGGCTTTCGCGATCTGGGTGTGTGGTCTGGAGGTCGCTGGCAGCACCACCCTGCTCGTTCTGGTCGCTGTCGTCGATGCCCTGCTGGGCACGGCGCTCGGCCTGTTCGTCAGTGCCTTCGCGGCGACGGAGTTCCAGGCCGTGCAGTTCCTGCCCGCGCTGGTCCTGCCCCAGTTCCTGCTGTGCGGGCTGCTCACGCCGCGCGCTGACATGCCCGCGGTGCTCCATGCAGTGTCGGACGTCCTGCCCTTGTCGTACGCCGTTGACGCCATGACCACGGTCACCACCCAGACGGCTGCGACCGGCGATGCGATGCGGGACGTCGGCATCGTCGCGCTCTACGTCGTGGGTGCCGTCGCACTCGGCTCGGCGACGCTGCGCCGGCGCACCGGATGACCCAACGACCGGGCAGGCGGTGACACCACCGTCACCCTGCGCAGCATTCACCGATCGGACGTCGTGATCGCGTTTCGGCCCCTACGATGGCCCCCGGCGCACGGACAGGGTCGTGCGCCGGTTACATGATCAGGGGATCAGGGGGATCACAAAGAATGAAGTTTCGTCGACGACTGCTGCCTGCGCTCGCACTGGCGCTCGCCACCTTGGGGGTGGCGGCCACCAGTACGGCGGCTCCGGCCGGTCCCGCGGGGAGTGTTCCCGCGGCCGGTACGCCCGCGCTGAGCAGCACTGACACCAACCAGTACATCCGACAGCTCGTGCCGTGCGGTTCCACGATGTTCGCCGTGGGCACGATCACCACCATCACCCAGGGCGGCGCGACCTACTCCCGGACAGGAGCATTCAGCTTCAGTGCCACGGCGCCGTTCACGCTGACCTCGTGGGCGCCGAGCATCGACGGCACCGTGAACTCGATCGGCTTCCTCAACGGCGACTGCTCCTCGGCGTACATCGGGGGGAAGTTCACGACGGTCAACGGGACCGCCGCCCAGAACCTGGCCAAGATCAGCACCACCACCGGTGCGGTCGACGCGACGTTCAAGCATGCCGCCACCGGCGAGGTGCAGACGGTGCTGGGCGTCGACGGCCACGTGTTCGTGGGCGGACTCTTCAAGAAGGTCAACAACAACACCCACCCGTACTACGCGAGCCTGAACCCGACGACCGGCAACGACGACGGGTATCTCAACCTCGGGATCTCGGGCAACTACGTCTATACGGGTGTCAAAAGCAACCCGACCCGCGTCTACAACCAGCAGCTGAGCCACTCCGGCAACAAGCTGCTCGTCGAGGGTGACTTCACGAACGTGGCCGGCCAGTCGCGCCAGCAGATCTTCATGCTGGACCTGGGAGCCACGTCCGCGACGCTCAACCCGTGGAACTCGACCGAGTTCTACGTCCAGTGCGACTACATCGTGCCGTTCTACGTGCAGGACGCCGCCTGGTCGGTCAACGACCAGCAGGTCTTCGTCGCGACGACCGGCTACAAGCCGATCACGCTCTCGACGACGGCTCCGCGCGACGGTCTGTGCGACGCCGCCGCTGCCTTCCCGGCGACGGGGGGCAACGTCAGTCACAGCTGGATCAACTACACCGGCTGCGACTCGTTGTACGCCGTGGCGGCCGACGCCAGCACCGTGTATGTCGGCGGGCACGAGCGGTGGGCCAGCAACCCAGGTGCCTGTGACAGCAAGGGTCCCGGGGCGGTCGTCGCGCCGGGCATGGCGGGCCTGTCGACGTCGGACGGTGGCGTCATCTGGAACCCGGGCCGCGCACGCGGCAAGGGTGCGGACGACATCGTGATCACCGACGCCGGCGTCTGGATCGGCAGCGACAACGACAAGAACGCCAACACCTGCGGCGGCAAGTCCGGCTTCGGCGGGATCTGCTTCATGCCGTACTGACCCGGCACCGGGTCAGTACGGCATGAAGCGACAGCACCGGGCCGGGCAATAGCCTGGCCCGGTGCTGCGCCAGGCCCTGCTCCAGATGTCCAAGAGCGAGCGCGTGCGTCACCTGGTCGAGACCGCACCGGTCAGCCGTAGCGTGGTCGCCCGGTATGTCGCCGGTGCAGCGACCGAGGACGGCGTCCGCGCCGCCGGAGAGCTCGTGGGAAGCGGGCGGTTGGTCACGCTCGACCACCTCGGCGAGGACACGCTGGACCTGCGTCAGGCGCAGGCGACGCGCGACGCGTACCTGTCGCTGCTGAGCCAGCTCCAGGCCGCGGGGCTCACCGAGGAGGGCAAGGCCGAGGTCTCGGTGAAGCTCTCCGCGGTCGGCCAGGCGCTCCCCGGCGACGGCGAGCGGGTCGCCCTCGACCACGCTCGGGAGATCTGTGCGGCGGCGGTCCAGGCCGGCACCACGGTCACCCTGGACATGGAGGACCACACGACGACGGACTCGACTCTGTCGATCCTGCATGACCTGCGCGCCGACTTCCCGTGGGTCGGTGCAGTCGTCCAGGCCTACCTCCGGCGGACCGAGGCGGACTGCCGCGACCTGGCGGCCGAGGGGTCGCGCGTCCGGTTGTGCAAGGGGGCCTACGATGAGCCGGAATCCGTTGCCTACCAGTCGAACCGGGAAGTGGACGCGTCGTACGTGCGCTGCCTGAAGGTCCTGATGGAGGGCTCCGGGTATCCCATGGTCGCGACCCACCACCCCACGCTCATCGACATCGCGGCGGCCTTGGTGACGCGGACGAAGCGCGCGCAGGGCAGCTACGAGTTCCAGATGCTGTACGGCATCCGGCCCGACGAGCAGCGACGCCTGGCTGCCCGGGGGGAGAAGATGCGGGTCTACGTGCCGTACGGCGACCAGTGGTACGGCTACCTGATGCGGCGGATGGCCGAACGGCCGGCGAACACGGCATTCTTCCTCCGCTCGCTGGTCACGAAGGGATAGCCATGGGCACGGTCGCGATCATCGGCGCCGGCGTGATGGGGGAGACGCTGCTGTCCGGGCTGCTCCGCTCGGGCCGGCCGGCCGGCGAGCTGCTCGTCGCCGAACGGCGCACCGACCGCGCCGCCGAGCTGTCCGGCAAGTACGACGTCAGGGTGGTGCAGAACCACGAGGCGGCGGCTCAGGCCGACACCCTGGTCCTGGTCGTGAAGCCGCAGGACATGGCGGCCGTGCTGGAGGAGGTCGCCGAGCATCTGCGGCCGGGCACGCTGGTCGTGTCGCTGGCCGCGGGCATCACCACCGACTTCCTGCAGTCCCGGCTGCCTACCGGCACACCCGTCGTCCGGGTCATGCCGAACACGCCCGCGCTCGTCGACGAGGGCATGGCCGCGATCAGCGCCGGCTCCCACTGCGACGACGCGCACCTCACCGAGGCGGACGACCTGCTCCGCTCCTGCGGCAAGGTGGTCCGCGTCCCGGAGAACTACCAGGACGCGGTCACAGCGATCTCGGGCAGCGGACCGGCGTACATCTTCTACGTCGTCGAGGCGATGATCGAGGCCGGGGTCCTGCTCGGTCTCCCGCGGGCGACGTCGACCGAGCTGGTCGTACAGACGCTGTACGGCGCGGCCACGATGCTGCGCGAGACCGGCGAGCACCCGACCGTTCTGCGCGAACAGGTTTCGAGCCCAGCCGGTACGACGATGGCGGCGCTGCGCCAGCTCGACGACCACAAGGTGCGAGCGGCTTTCCTCACCGCGATGGAGGCAGCGCGGGACCGCAGCCGTGAGCTCGCCTCGGGCCAGACCTGACCCGACCGGCGCCATCAGGATCTTCACACCGGACGCACATCCCCTGCGGGGTCCGGTGTCCGCCCGGTCTGGAAGGCTGAGCCCATGAGCGACGTGACCGTGCGGGTCCTGGGCGAGGAGGACTGGCCGACGTACCGTCGGATCCGGCTGGCCGCGTTGCGTGAGTCTCCCGCCGCCTTCGTGAGCACGTTCGCGGAGGAGGACGAGCTCGACGAGGACTTCTGGCGGATCCGGATGCGCCGCAGCACGCGGCTGCTCGCCGAACGCGACGGTGAAGCGGTCGGCGTCGCCTCCGTCGGAGACGCCAAGCCGGTCCTCGGCGACGGTGACACCGAGATCGACGGGCTCGCCGGGGAGCACGTCGCCGAGATCTTCGGCATGTGGGTCCCACCGGCCTCGCGCGGTTCGGGTGTCGCCTGGCGGCTGGTCGAGGCGGCGGCCACGGAGGCGCACCGCAGCGACCACTCACACCTCATGCTCTGGGTCGCCGTGGACAACGGGCGGGCGGTCGCGTTCTTCAGCAGCTACGGCTTCCGGCCCTCGGACGCGCGTCGCCCGATGCGCACGGACGAGACGCTCACCGAGATGGCCATGGTGCTGCCCGTCCGCGACGACCCTGGTGCCGTGCCGAACTCCCGCGCGCACTGAGCCCGCACTCAGCCAGCCCTGAGTCGGCAGTCGACCGCCGGTCGAGAGACACTGGCTGGCATGGCTGCCGCATCGCCGCCCGTCCAGGCCCGGGTGGCCTGGGATCCGGCCCTGACGGCCTACGACTTCGGGCCGGCCCATCCGATGTCGCCGGTCCGCCTGGACCTGACCTCCAGGCTGTGCCGTGAGCTCGGCCTGTTCGACCTCCCGCAGGTGCAGATCGTGTCGCCTCAGCCGGTCGGCGACAAGGTGCTCCTGACCGTCCACGACCAGGACTACATCGATGCGGTCAAGGCCGCCTCGGCGGACCCGGCGGCGGCCGACTCGGTGCGCGGGCTGGGCACGGAGGACGACCCGGCGTTCGCCGGCATGCACGAGGCGAGCGCCCGCGTCGTCGGGGGCAGCCTGGACGTCGCCCAAGCAGTCTGGCGCGGTGCCGCCGAGCACGGCGTGAACTTCAGCGGCGGGCTGCACCACGCGATGGCCGAGCGGGCCTGCGGCTTCTGCGTGTACAACGACATCGCGGTCGCGATCCGCTGGCTGCTCGACAACGGCGCCGAGCGGGTGGCCTACGTGGACGTGGACGTCCACCACGGGGACGGTGTGCAGGAGATCTTCTGGGGCGAGCCGCGCGTGCTCACCATCTCGCTGCACGAGAGCGGCCGGATGCTGTTCCCGGGCACCGGCTTCCCGGATGAGATCGGTGGGGCGGGCGCCGAGGGTACGGCGGTGAACGTCGCCCTGCCGCCGGGCGTGGGTGACCAGCAGTGGCTGCGCGCCGTGCACGCCGTCGTGCCGCCCTTGGTCCGCCAGTTCCGGCCCGACGTGATCGTGAGCCAGCACGGCTGCGACACGCACGCGCTGGACCCGCTGGCTCACCTGCAGGTCTCGGTGGACGGCCAGCGGGCGGCGGCCGAGCTGGTCCACGAGCTCAGCCACGACGTCTGCGACGGGCGATGGGTGGCGCTGGGTGGCGGCGGCTACGCCGTCGTCGAGGTCGTACCGCGCACGTGGACCCACCTGGTCGGCATCGCGGCGCATGCACCGGTCGACCCGGCGACCCCGGTGCCGGCCGCCTGGCGGGAGCACGTCGAAGCGACGTACGACCGGCCGGCGCCGGTCACGATGAGTGACCGACCCGGCGCCGCGCCGACGGCGGTATGGCGCAGCTGGGCCGCCGGCGTCGACCCGGGCGACCCGGTGGACCGGGCCATCCTGGCCACCCGCCAGGCCGTCTTCCCGTTGCACGGGCTGGACCCGTGGTTCGACTGACCGCCGGGCGCAGTCCCGGTTATCCACAGGAGGATGTGGGCCGACCAGGTCACACTCCGGTCAACCCCTTCCCCACGCGCCTCACCTGCCCCTATCGTGAGCGTTCGCACGGACGTGGACGGTCGCCGGTGGGGAAGCCGGCGCTACGGCGCGTGCGCAAAGGATCGGTGCAGCATGGCTACTGAGCGTCAGCTTGCCGAGGTGCGGTTCCTGACCGTCGCCGAGGTGGCAGCGATCATGCGCGTGTCCAAGATGACCGTCTACCGGCTGGTCCACTCCGGTGAGCTGCCCGCCGTACGGGTCGGCCGCTCGTTCCGGGTGCCGGAGCAGGCGGTGCACGACTACCTCAAGACGTCCTACGTCGACACCGCCTGACTGTCTCCGAGGTCCCCCGAGGCCGCCTTGACGCTCTGTGGTCAGCAGCGCGGCCAGAGCACTCCCAGGTGGACGGTAGGCTGCTAGGCCAGCGTCCCCAACCAACGTGAGTGCGAGGATTCGTGGGCTCGGTAATCAAGAAGCGCCGCAAGCGGATGGCGAAGAAGAAGCACCGCAAGCTGCTGCGCAAGACGCGTCACCAGCGTCGCAACAAGAAGTGAGCCGAGCCCGCTAGCTCACAAAGGTCGTGAACCCATGAGCCGCGTCGTTCTCGTGACCGGAGTGTCGCGGTATCTCGGCGGCCGGTTCGCCCGGGCCCTGAGCCACGAGCCCGACGCCCCCCGAGTCATCGGCGTCGACGTCGTCCCGCCCCCGCACGACATCGGCGGTGCCCAGTTCGTGCGGGCCGACATCCGCAACCCGGTCATCGCCCGGGTGATCGCGGACACGGGGGTCGACACCGTGGTCCACATGAACGTCATCGCGACGCCGCTGTCGGCCGGCGGGCGGGTCTCCCAGAAGGAGATCAACGTCATCGGGACGATGCAGCTGCTCGCCGCCTGCCAGAAGGCTCCCACTCTCAAGCGCCTGGTCGTGAAGTCCTCGTCCGCGGTCTACGGCACCTCGCCGCGCGACCCGGCCATGTTCACCGAGGACACAGGGCCAAAAGCCATGCCGCGCAGCGGTTTCGGCAAGGACTCGGTGGAGGTTGAGGGCTACGTCCGCGGCTTCTCCCGCCGGCGTCCGGACGTCGAGGTCTCGACGTTGCGGTTCGCCAACATCATCGGACCGGGCATCCGCACGGCGCTGACCGACTACTTCACCCTGCCGGTGGTGCCGGTGCTGTTCGGGTACGACGCCCGCCTGCAGTTCGTGCACGAGGAGGACGCCGTCGAGGCGATGCGCCTGGCGACGCTCGGCCCGCCGGTGGGTGTCGTCAACATCGCCGGCGACGGCGTCATCACGACCAAGCAGGCGGTGCGCCTGATCGGCCGCCCGACCCTGCCGGTGCCACTCACCTCGAGCGGCTGGATCGGCCAGCTGATCCGGCGGTCCGGCCTGGCCGACTTCTCTCCGGACCAGATGATGTTCCTGGCCTACGGCCGGGGGCTCGACACGATCCGGATGCGATCGGTGCTCGGGCTGGACCCGAAGTACACGACCCGGGAGGCGTTCCAGGACTTCGCGCGGCTGCATCGCGGCACCGGGCTGCCCGGCGTACGCACCCTGGTGGGGGCGCACTGATGGCGGGCCGCGTGATCCCGATCGACGGTGGGCGCCGCCGGGACCAGGACCCGAGCGAGCCGGACCAGCCCGGGCAGCCGGGCCGGCCCGGACAGCCCGGCCGGCCGGGACCGCGGGAGCTACGGGGGGTCGAGTCGCCCGTGGCTGAGGCCGGCGACGGGACCGGCCAGGAGCGGGTGCCCACCGAGCTGGAGCGCAAGCTGGCCGGGCTGACGGCGTTCCTCCGGCGCCGGCTCGAAGGCGACTACACGGTCGACGAGTTCGGCTACGACGAGGACCTGTCGGAGCACGTCCTCCTGCCGGCCCTGCGGCCGCTGTACCGGAAGTGGTTCCGGGTCGAGGTCCGCGGCATCGACAACATCCCGGCCGACAGCGGCGCGCTGGTCGTGGCCAACCACTCGGGCACGGTGGCGGTCGACAGCCTGATGACCCAGGTCGCTGTGCACGACGAGCACCCCGCCCACCGCCACCTGCGGATGCTCGGGGCGGATGTGGTCTTCCAGACGCCCGTCGTCGGTGAGCTCGCACGCAAGGGTGGTTCAACCTTGGCCACGAACGCCGACGCCGAGCGACTGCTGTCGAGCGGCGAGCTGGTGGGTGTCTGGCCCGAGGGTTTCAAGGGCATCGGCAAGCCGTTCTCCGAGCGGTACAAGCTGCAGCGCTTCGGCCGGGGTGGCTTCGTGTCCGCTGCCCTGCGCACCGGCGTGCCGATCATCCCGTGCTCGATCGTGGGGGCCGAGGAGATCTACCCGATCCTCGGAGATCTGAAGCCGCTCGCCCGGCTGCTCGGCGTGCCGTACGTGCCGGTCACCCCGACGTTCCCGTGGCTCGGGCCGCTCGGGTTGGTGCCGTTGCCCAGCAAGTGGATCATCGAGTTCGGCGCGCCGGTGGAGACCGCACACCACGGTCGCGCCGCCGCGGACGACCCGATGCTGGTGTTCGACCTCACGGACCAGGTCCGGGAGACGATCCAGCAGACGTTGTACTCGCTGCTGATGCAGCGGCGCTCGATCTTCTTCTAGCCCCTCGGGCTCGTCCGCCGACCTGCGTGCCGTGCGGTCGCGCGCGCCTCAGCCGACGCAGATCACGAGCACACACACCGACGACGAGCTGCTCGCCGAGGGCGCGGTCGACTGCGACGAGGAGTGGGGCAGGACCGGCGGCACCGTCACGCCGATGCCCGGCAGGCTCGCCGTGATCGGGCCCACGGTCGCGCCGAGCGGCGGCACGCTGACGCTCGCCCCGCCGGACCCGACGCTGGCTCCGGGCGCCGGCACGGTCGCTCCGACCCCGGGCAGCTGGACGCCGATGCCGCCACTGCCCGCCGACACCGGGCCGGACCCGCTCCCCGTCCCGCCGGGACCCACGCCGCCACCGCCGCTGCCGAGCAGCCCGCCGAGACCCGAGCCGGCGGCGCCGCTCAGCGCGGTGCCGCTTCCCGCCGTACCGGTGCCCGAGGTGCTCGACGCGGAGCCGGGCAACCCGTCCGGTCCGGGCAGGCCGTCGACCGGGACGCTGCCGCAGGCCGAGCCGCACTGGACCGTGAGGCTGCGAACGTCGGTGGCCAGCGAGCCCAGCCGGGCGAGCAGGCCGTCGACCAGCGGCTCGGACACCACCGGCACCCGGCCGCGCAGCTGGGCCAGGACCGGCGACTGGTCCGTGGCGAACCGGGCCAAGGCAGTGAGAGCGGCCGGGTCCTGCGTCTTGGCGAAGTGGGCCAGCAGCCTCTGCTGGGCGTCCCCGACGTTCCCCGCGGCGGCGCGCAGCGCGGTGTTGACGTCGGCCGGCGCCGGTGAACCCCGCGAGACGAGGGTCCGGGCATCGCCGATGTGGTCACCGGCCTGGTCGAGCAGGACCTTGCCTCGGGACAGGTCGCCGTGCGCCAGCTGCACCTGGGCGCTCTGGATGAGCTCCTTCACCGGGTAGAGCAGGCCGCCCGGTACGGCGCTGGCCGACGCGAAGCCGACACCGACGCTGAGCGCGAGCAGCGCGCCGGTGGCGGCCGTGAGCGTGCGGCGCCAACCGCGGGTGAACCAGGCCAGCCAGGCGAACCCGAGGAGCCCGGCCAGCCGGCGCCGGCGCTCGACCACCGCCGCCGGGTCGGCAGCGTCCGATGCGTTCGTCAGCGTCGCGGCCCGGGTGACCGCCAGATCGACCAGTCGTTCGTGCAGCTCGGCGCGGAACTGCGGCGCCGGCCGCAGCGTGGTCGTCGGGACCAGCTCGGCCAGTCGGCCGGCCACCTCGGCGTAGCCACCTACCGCCGGAGTCAGCTGGCGGCGCGGCAGCCGGCCCTCCAGGGCCCGCTGCAGCTGCTCCGCCTGGCGCGACCGGCCAGGCAGCACCGTCAGCGGCACGCGCTCCACCCTCCGTCACTCGGCCGTCGCGACCATCCGCGTTCTTCCCACTGTGAGAACGACGCGGTACGCCGAGGGTTACGCCTCACCGTCATGGGCGTTCCCCGTCGAGGGCACGATGCAGAGCCCGGACGGCCCGCAGCTGCAGCTGCTTGACGGCGTTCTCCTTGCGGCCCATGACCGTCGCCGTCTCGGCCAGGGTGAGGCCCTGCAGGAAGCGCAGCACGATGCACTCCTGTTGTTCGGGCTTGAGGTCATGGACCGCCTCGAGCAGGCGGCGGTCGCGCATCCGGGCCAGCACCTCGGTCTCCGGCGCGTCCGCGGCCTCGTCGGCGTCGAGCAGCTCGCCGGTCGTGAGCTCGAGCTTGAAACGCGAGGACTTGGCGTGGTCGACGACCAGGTTGCGGGCGATGGTCACGAACCAGGCGGCGATGTCCTTGCCGGTCCAGGTGAAGGAGTCGAGCCGGCGCAACGCGCGGACGAACGTCTCCGCGGTCAGGTCCTCGGCCAGGTGGTGCGACCCGCAGCGCACGTACACGTACCGGTAGACGACGTCGACGTACTCCTCGTAGATCTGGCCGAAGGCCTCGGCGTCGCCCCGCTGGGCCAGGTGGACCAGCGCCTCGATCCGGGCCAGGTGCTCAGGCGACGCCTGCCGCCCGCTGGCCCGCGGACCCGATCCGGCCACGCCCGCCACGCCCGCTGCCGCGGCGGCGCCGGCGTCCAACGGACCCGCCGCAGTGGCGTCGATGGCCATGGCCAGCAGGCGCAGGCCGGTACGCACGTCACCGGCCGTCCACCCGGTCGCGGCCGGCCGGAGCCGCGCAGGCAGGCCCGAACCGCCGGCGACCGCGGCGGCGTACGCGGCGGTGCGGGGAGCGCGGCGGCGCTGGCGAGTCAGGAGTCCTCCCCAGGTAGTCCCGGCCGGCACGTCGTACCGATCGGTAACAACCCCCGATGGTAGGCCCGAGACCGCCTCCGTGCTCAACCAACGTCACCCGAGCGGTCGCCGCGCGGGTGACGCCCCCCTCGCCGGAATCGAGCCGCCGCGCTCAGCCGAGGCGGTCGAGAAGGCGCTGCAGCCGGTTGCGCCGCCGGTGGCGGCGCCGCAGCGCCAGCCCGGCGAACACGCCACCGACCGCTGCGCCGACCCCCGCGGCGGCCGGTACGCCGACCTTGGCGGCCTTGCGGCCGGTGCGGTAGTCGCGGATCCGCCAGCCGTGCGACTTCGCGTGTGCCCGCAGCGCGGCGTCCGGGTTGATGGCCACCGGCTCACCGACGAGCGACAGCATGGGGATGTCGTTGGCCGAGTCCGAGTACGCCGCGCAGCGGGTGAGGTCGAGGCCCTCGCGCTCGGCCAACGCCATGATCCCGTCGGCCTTGGCCTGGCCGTGCAGGACGTCGCCCACCAGACGGCCGGTGTAGACGCCCTCGACGCTCTCCGCCACCGTCCCCAGCGCGCCGGACAGCCCGAGCCGCTTGGCGATGACGGTCGCGACCTCGACCGGGGTGGCGGTGACGAGCCAGACCCGCTGGCCGGCGTCGAGGTGGAGCTTGGCCAGTGCGTGCGTGCCGGGCCAGATCTTGTCCGCGATCACCTCGTCGTACACCTCCTCGCCGATGGAGGTGAGCTCGGCGACGGAGTGCCCGGCGACGAAGGACAGGGCGGACTCCCGCACCTGCTGCATGTGCTCCATGCTCTCGCCGAGCGCGATGAACCGGGCCTGCTGCCATGCCATCCGGCCGAGGTCACGGCCGGTGAAGAACTTGCGCCGGTACAGGCCGCGGGCCAGGTGGAAGATGCTGGCGCCGCGCACCACCGTGTTGTCGACGTCGAAGAACGCCGCCGCGGTGGGATCCGCCGGGACGGTCAGGCTCTGCTCGACCTGCGTGATCGCCCCGGTCACGGGTCCAGGGTAGTGGGGGCGCTGGCCCTGGACCGGCGCGAGGCTCAGACTGTCGAGGTGCACCGGATCACGCTGCTGGGCAAGCCTGGCTGCCACCTGTGCGACGACGCGCGGCTCGTTGTGGAACGGGTGGCCGCGGACCTGGGGGTGCCCTGGGACGAGCGGTCCATCCTCGAGGACCAGGAGCTGATGGACGAGTACGCCGAACAGATCCCGGTCGTCCTGGTCGACGGCCGCCAGCACACCTTCTGGCGGGTGGACGAGGCTCGCCTGCGCGCCGCGCTCGCCCGCGCCTGAGCGACCCGGCGACGGTCGGGACGGGGCTCTGACAAGCGACTTTGTGCGCTCGTTCACAAATGCTTAGTCTTGGAGCCGGGACGGTTGAAGGAGTCGGTGAGCCACCGGTGGGCAAGGACAGCGCGTGAGCGACGAGGCAGTGCCGCGCCGCGGCATCCCGGAGGCGACCGTTGCCCGGCTGCCGATCTACCTGCGAGCGCTGACCATCCTCGCCGAGGACGGCACGGCGACCGTCTCATCCGAGGAGCTCGCCGCTCTTGCTGGCGTGAACTCGGCCAAGCTGCGCAAGGACCTGTCCCACCTCGGCTCGTACGGCGTCCGGGGCGTGGGCTACGAGGTCGCCTACCTCGTCTACCAGATCAGCCGTGAGCTCGGCCTGACCCAGGACTGGCCCGTGGCGGTCGTCGGCATCGGCAACCTCGGGCACGCCCTGGCCAACTACGGCGGCTTCGCCTCGCGCGGGTTCTCGGTCGTCGCGCTCTTCGACCAGGACGACCGCGTCGTCGGTGAGCGGGTCGCGGGGCTGACGGTAAGCCACCTGGACGACCTGGAGGCGGTCGTGGCGACGACCGGAGTCGCGATCGGAGTGGTGGCGACTCCCGCCGCCGCCGCGCAGGAGGTCTGCGACCGACTGGTCGCGGCCGGCGTGCGCAGCGTCCTGAACTTCGCGCCCTGCGTCCTCGCGGTGCCGCCGGGGGTCGACGTGCGCAAGGTCGACCTGTCCACCGAGCTGCAGATCCTGGCCTTCCACGAGCAGCGGCGCGCGGCCGCCGAGGCGATCGAGGCGGGGGGTGCGCGGAGATGAGCCTGCTCGCCATCGGCGTCTCGCACCGCAGCGCGCCGTTGCACCTGCTCGAACGGGTCGCCCTGGACGGCCCGTCCGCGCTGGGCCTCAGCGGTCGGGCCCGCGCCGGAGAGCACGTCGGCGAGGTGCTGACCCTGGCGACGTGCAACCGCGTCGAGATGTACGCCGACGTCGCGACCTTCCACGGCGGCCTGTCCGACCTCGGTACGGCGATGGCGCAGACGACCGGCGTACCGCTGGACGAGCTGACCCCCCACCTGTACGTGCACTACGAGGACCGGGCGGTCGCGCACCTCTTCACCGTGGTGTGCGGGCTGGACTCGATGGCCGTCGGCGAGGGTCAGATCCTCGGCCAGGTGCGCCAGGCCCTGCGCGAGCACCAGGCCTCCGGTGACGCGGGCCGGTCGATCGGCGAGCTGCTGCAACAGGCCCTGCGGGTCGGCAAACGAGCTCACTCCGAGACTGGCATCGACGGCGCCGGCCGTTCCATCGTGCAGACCGGAATCGACTCTGCCGCAACGGCTCTCGGTGTAGCCCCGGACCAGCTCGAGCAGGTCTCCGCGCTCGTCATCGGCGCCGGGTCCATGAGCGGCCTGGTCGCCGCGACGTTGCACCGGGCCGGGGTCCGGCAGCTGGTGATCGCCAACCGGACGCCATCGCACGCCCAGCGCCTGGCCAGCGGTCTGGGCGCCGAGGCCGTCGGCCTGGACGACCTCGGAGCGGCCCTCGCGGCAGCCGACGTCGTCGTGTCGTGCACCGGGTCGGTCGGTCACGTCCTGGACGGCGCGACGGTCGCGGTGGCCGCGCGGGCGCGCAGCGGGCGCCCGCAGGTGTACGTCGACCTGGCGCTCCCCCGCGACGTCGACCCGGATGCGGCCGATGTGCCAGGGGTGACCGTGGTCGACCTGGAGAGCATCGGGCGCGTTCTCGAGGCGGACGAGGGCGGCCAGCTGCCGACTGCGGTCGCCGCCGTCCGCGACCTGGTGGCCGAGGAGGTCGCGGAGTACCTGCTGCGCCGCCGGGCCGAGTCCGTCGCGCCGACCGTCGTCGCGTTGCGGGCCCGCGCTGCGGAGGTCGTGACGGCCGAGCTGACCCGGCTCGAGCAGCGCCGGCCCGATCTCGACCCCGATGTGCGCGAGGAGCTCCGCCGCACCGTCAACCGCGTCGTCGACAAGCTGCTGCACGCGCCGACGGTCCGGGTCAAGGAGCTGTCCGGCGTGGCCGAGCCGGCGGACTACGCCGCTGCGTTGCGCGACCTTTTCGACCTCGACCCGCACGACGTCGCAGCCGTCTCCTCCGCGCGGCTCGACGAGGTCATCGACGTCGGGGGTGCGCGATGACCGTCGGCGCGCCCCGGACAGTGCTGCGGCTCGGGACGCGGCGCAGCGCGCTCGCGACGGCGCAGGCCCAGCTCGTCGCCGACGCGCTCGCACCCGTGGCCGGCATCCCGGTCGAGCTGGTGCCGATCACGACGTCCGGCGACCGAACCCAGTCCGACGTCCAACCGCTCGAAGCCATAGGTGGCACAGGGGTTTTCGTCACCGAGCTGCGTCGTGCCCTGCTCGCGTCCGAGGTCGACCTGGCCGTGCACTCGTACAAGGACCTGCCGACCGGTGCGTACGACGGGTTGGCGATCGGCGCCGTACCACCGCGGGCCGACCCGCGTGACGTCCTCGTGGCGCGGGACGGCCTGACCCTGGGCGAGCTGCCGGCTGGGGCTCGGGTCGGCACGGGTTCCCCGCGCCGGGCGGCGCAGCTGCGGGCGCTGGACCTCGGGCTGAGCGTCGAGCCGATCCGCGGCAACGTCGACACCCGGCTGAGGGCGGTCTCCGAGGGCCGGTACGACGCGGTGGTCCTTGCCCGGGCCGGGCTCCATCGCCTCGGGCGGACCGACGAGGCCACCGAGGTGCTGGACCCGATCCAGGTGCTGCCCGCGCCCGGCCAGGGGGCGCTGGCCGTCGAGTGCCGGGCCGACGACGACGAGCTGCTCACCTGGCTGGCCGCGCTGGACGACTCCGACAGCAACGCCGCCGTCCGGGCCGAGCGGGCTGTGCTCGCGGCGCTGGAGGCGGGCTGCAGTGCACCGGTCGGCGCGCTGGCCGAGGTGGTCGACTCCGGCGACGGCGCCGAGCTGTCCCTACGGGCCGTCGTGGCGGCGCCCGACGGGTCCGACACTCTGCGGCGGTCGATGTCCGGCCCGGTCGAGGACCCGGACGGTCTGGGCCGGCGGCTGGCTGCCGTGCTGTTGGAGGACGGTGCGGCCGAGCTGGCACCGGAGCTGCTACCTCGACAATCTGGCGAAAGCGGCCAGAACGCCCAAGCGGTGGACCAGTCGTCTCACGCATCGGTCGCACCACGCACGCCGGAACACGAAAGAGGCAGTGTGCATACCAACCCACCGAGCACTACCACGGAGCGTGTCTCGTGACTCCCACGCCTCCCACGTCGCGACGGACGGTCCGCACGAACGGCACCGTGAGCTTCGTCGGCGCCGGTCCCGGCGACCTCGGCCTGCTCACCGTGCGGGCGGTCGACCTGCTGGCGCAGGCCGACGTCATCGTGACCGACCAGCTCCCCCGCGAGCAGCTGGTCGAGCGGTACGGCCGGCCGGACGTCGAGGTCCTGGACGCCGGCTTCGGCGGCGACGGCCAGCCCCTGACCCGGGCGACCCGAGCCAAGCTCGTCGTCAAGGCGGCCAAGAACGCCCGCCGGGTGGTGCGCCTCCTGGACGGCGATGCCGCCACCTTCAACGGCCTGGCCGAGGAAGCCCTGGCCTGCCTGAAGGCCGACGTGCCGTTCGAGGTGGTCCCGGGTGTCTCCGCGGTCACGGCCGTCCCGGCGTACGCCGGGGTGCCGCTGACCGACGCCAAGACGCACGCCGTACACGTCGTTCATCCGGCCGAGGCGGGCGTGGACTTCTCCGGTGCGATCTCGCCGGACGTGACGGTGGTCCTGCTCGGATCGCCGGAAGGCGTCATCGTCGCCCTGGGCGAGCTGGCCGAGGCCGGACGCGACCCGCAGACACCTGTCGTCCTCACCGAGCAGGGCACGACGGTCGAGCAGCGCACGGTCTCGGCGTCGCTGTCCCTCGCGGCGAAGGCGGCCAAGAGCGCCCGGCTGAGCAAGCCGTTGATGGCCGTCGTCGGAGCCACTGCCGGGCTCCGCGACCAGCTCTCGTGGTTCGAGACCAAGCCCTTGTTCGGCTGGCGCATCCTCGTGCCGCGCACCCGCGAGCAGGCGGGCTCCATGACCGACCGGCTGGCCGAGTACGGCGCCCTGAGCTCGGTCGTGCCGACGATCAGCGTGGAGTCCCCGCGGACGCCGCAGCAGATGGAGCGCGCGATCAAGGGCATGGTGACCGGCCGCTACGAGTGGGTCGGCTTCACCAGCGTCAACGCCGTCAAGGCGGTGCGCGAGCGGTTCGAGGAGTTCGGTCTGGACGCGCGGGCGTTCTCCGGGCTGAAGGTCGCCGCGGTCGGCGGCGCGACGGCAGATGCGTTGCGGGAGTGGGGAATCCAGCCCGATCTCGTCCCTAGCGGGGAGCAGTCGGCCCACGGCCTGCTCGAGGACTGGCCGCCGTACGACGACGTGCTGGACCCGATCAACCGGGTGTTCCTGCCGCGCGCGGACATCGCAACCGACACGCTGGTCGCCGGCCTGCAGGCCATCGGCTGGGAGGTCGACGACGTGACGGCGTACCGGACGGTGCGTGCGGCTCCGCCGCCGCCGGCGGTGCGCGACGCGATCAAGTCCGGCCGGTTCGACGCCGTCGTCTTCACCTCGAGCTCCACGGTGCGCAACCTGGTCGGCATCGCCGGCAAGCCGCACCCGTCGACCGTGGTGGCCGCGATCGGTCCGGCGACGGCCAAGACGGCCGAAGAGCACGGGCTGCAGGTCGACGTGCTCGCGACCGAGGCGAGCACCGAGTCGCTCGTCGCCGCGCTCGCGGAGTACGGCGCCGGTCTGCGCCGGGCCGCCGTGGAGGCCGGTGAGCCGGTGCTGCGACCGAGCCAGCGCAAGAGCACCACGAGGCGCAAGGCGAAGTAGGGCATGTCGTTCCCGGTCGAGCGGCCGCGGCGCCTGCGTGAGACGGAGGCGCTGCGGCGGCTCGTCCGGACCACCCGCCTGCATCCGGAAGAGCTGGTGCTGCCCCTCTTCGTCAAGGAGGGGCTGGCCGAGCCGGAGCCGATCGCCTCCATGCCGGGGGTCCAGCAGCACTCGCTGGCCTCGCTGACGGTCGCCGCCAAGGACGCCGTGTCGGCCGGCGTCGGGGGAGTCATGGTCTTCGGCGTACCGCTGACCCGGGATGCCGGCGGCTCCGGAGCGGATGACCCCGACGGCATCCTCAACGTCGGCCTGCGCGCGATCCGCGACGCCGTCGGCGACGACCTGGTCGTCATGGCTGACCTGTGCCTGGACGAGTTCACCGACCACGGGCACTGCGGGGTGCTCGACCGCCACGGACGGGTGGACAACGACGCGACGCTGGAGCGGTACGCCTCGATGGGCCTGGCGCAGTACGACGCAGGCGCCCACGCGCTCGGCCTGTCCGGGATGATGGACGGCCAGGTCGGCCACGTGCGGGCCGTGCTGGACGAGGCCGGTCACGACGACGCGGTCCTGCTCGCCTACGCGGTCAAGTACGCGTCCGCGTTCTTCGGACCGTTCCGGGAGGCCGTCGAGTCCACGCTCAAGGGTGACCGCTCGACGTACCAGCAGGATCCGGCTGCCGGCGTGACCGATGCCCTGCGTGAGGTCCGTCTGGACGTCGCGGAGGGGGCGGACATCGTCATGGTCAAGCCGGCCCTGCCGTATCTCGACGTCATCCGGGCGGTGGCGGAGGACGTCACGGTTCCCGTTGCGGCGTACCAGGTTTCGGGCGAGTACGCGATGGTCGAGGCCGCGGCAGCCGCCGGGGGGCTCGACCGCGAGCGCGCGATGCTGGAGACGCTGACCTCGATCCGCCGTGCGGGCGCGTCGGTGATCCTGACGTACTACGCCGTCGAGGTGGCCCGCCTGCTCGGCTGAGCCACCTCGACGGCCAGGTTGCCGGGTCAGGCCTGCGCGGAGCCCTCGGCCTCGTCGGCGGCCTCAGCCTGCGGGGCAGTGGCCTCGATCTCGAGGATGATCTTGACCTTGTCGCTGACCAGGACGCCGCCGGACTCGAGGGCGACGTTCCAGTTCAGGCCCCAGTCCTTGCGGTTGATCTCGGTCTCGGCGGTGAAGCCGGCGCTGCTGCCGCCCCACGGGGTGGCGGCGACGCCGTTGAACTCCAGGTCGAAGGTGACCGGCTTCGTGACGCCGCGGATGGTGAGGTCACCGTCGAGCAGGAAGTCGGAGCCGTTCTCCCGGATGCCGGTGCTCCGGAACGTCATGGTCGGGTGCTGCTCAACGTGGAAGAAGTCCTCCGACTTCAGGTGGCCGTCGCGCTTGTCGTCCTTCGTCTCGAGGCTGTCCAGCTGCACCGTGGCCTCGACGTGGGAGTCCAGAACGTTCGGGGCGACGGTGATCGTGGCGTCGTAGTCGGTGAACCGGCCACGGACCTTGGACACCATCAGGTGGCGGGCGACGAAACCGACCTCGGAGTGGGCGGTGTCGACCGTCCAGACACCGGGAACGAGGCCCTCGAGGGTCCGGCCGGAGGGGGTGGTGACGGCGACAGTTGCTGTGGTCATTGAGTGCTCTCTCCTTGTGGTCTTGCGGGTAGTTGCCCGTTCAACCAAACCATAGAGGAACTTGTTCCAACTTTCAACTAGAGCATGGTTAAAATCTGGTCATGGCCGAGGTGCGGTGGCTCGACGAGGACGAGCAGCGGGCGTGGCGTTCCTACGTCCGCGCCACCAGGCTGCTCGACGGTGCCATCCAGCGCGACCTGGCCTGCCACGGGTTCAGCCACGACGAGTACGAGATCCTGGTGAACCTCTCGGAGCAGCCGTGCCACGCGGCCCGGATGTCCGAGCTGGCGCAGAGTGTGGTCAACTCGCGCAGCCGGCTCACCCACACCGTGGGGCGGCTGGAGAACCGCGGGTACGTCCGGCGCGAGGCCAGCCCGGACGACCGTCGCGGCGTCATCTGCGTCATGACCGATGAGGGCTACTCCGCACTCGAGACGGCGGCCAAGAGCCACGTCTCCGGCATCCGGTCCAACCTGCTGGACCAGATGAGCCGCGAGGAGTTCATCGCCCTGGGCGAGGCACTCGAAGGCGTTCGCCGTCACCTCGAGGGCGACCGCCGGCGAGATTTCGTGAAGGACCGCCCGGTCTAGGCGGGCGGTCGTTCACGAAATCTTGGTCAAGGGAGAATGCCGGGCATGGACGACGCCCCGGTCAGTGCTGCCCTCTTCGAGCGGGCCCGAGCGGTCATCCCCGGCGGGGTGAACTCGCCGGTCCGGGCCTTCCGGGCCGTCGGGGGCACACCGCGGTTCATCACCTCTGCCCAGGGGGCCTGGCTCACCGACGCCGACGGGCGTCAGTACGTCGACCTGATCGGCTCCTGGGGCCCGATGATCCTGGGTCACGCTCATCCCGACGTCCTGGCCGCGGTGACCGAGGCCGCCGGCCAGGGCTTCTCCTTCGGCACACCGACCGAGCGCGAGGTCGCCCTGGCCGAGGAGATCGTGGCCCGGGTCGACCCGGTCGAGCGGCTGCGGCTGGTCAACAGCGGCACCGAGGCGACGATGAGCGCCGTACGGCTGGCCAGAGGGTTCACCGGCCGGTCCAAGGTCGTGAAGTTCGCCGGCTGCTACCACGGGCACGTTGACGCGCTGCTGGCCAGCGCGGGCAGCGGCCTCGCCACGTTCGGCCTGCCGGACAGCCCGGGCGTGACCGGCGCCAGTGCCGCCGACACGATCGTCCTGCCGTTCAACGACGTCGACGCCCTTACGGACGCCTTCGCGGCCCAGGGTCCGGCCATCGCCTGCGTCATCACCGAAGCCGCCGCCGGTAACATGGGCGTCGTCCCTCCGGCGCCCGGCTGGACCGAGGCGCTGCGCCGGCTGACCAAGGAGTACGGCGCGCTGCTGATCTCCGACGAGGTCATGACCGGGTTCCGCTGCTCCCGCTCCGGCTGGTACGGCGTCGAGGGTCCCTACGCCAGCGGTCCGCCGGACCTGTTCACGTTCGGCAAGGTCATGGGCGGCGGCTTCCCGGTCGCCGCGTTCGGGGGTCGCTCCGACGTCATGGCCCATCTGGCGCCGGAGGGCCCGGTGTACCAAGCCGGCACGCTGTCCGGGAACCCGGTCGCCACGGCGGCCGGACTCGCGACGCTGCTGCGGTGTGACGACCGTCTCTACCAGCACCTGGACCGGGTGGCAGCCACGATCTCGCAGGCGGCCTCGCAGGCCCTGAGTGCCGAGGGCGTGCCGCACGTCGTTCAGCACGCGGCCAGCATGTTCAGCATCTTCTTCACCGACCAGCCAGTGGACGACTACGCAGCGGCTGCGAAGCAGGACGTCGCCGCGCACGCGGCGTTCTTCCACGCGATGCTCTCGGCCGGCGTTCACCTGCCGCCCAGCGCGTTCGAAGCGTGGTTCGTCTCGGGTGCACACGACGAGCGGGCCGTCGACCATGTGCTCGACGCCTTGCCGGGAGCGGCGCGCGCCGCTGCGACAATCGGGGCATGAGCGTGCGGACGACGGTGCACCTGGTCCGGCACGGAGAGGTCGAGAACCCCGAAGGCCTGCTCTACGGCCGCCTCCCCGACTACCACCTCTCCGAGCGGGGTCGGGCCATGGCCGACCTGGTCGCCGAGCACTTGTCGCGCCGTCCGATCGGCGTCGTCATCTCCTCGCCGCTCGAGCGCGCCGAGGAGACCGCCGCGCCGATCGCCGAACCGCACGGGCTGCCCGTGGCTCTCGACGAGGACCTGCTCGAAGCGGAGAACTACTTCCAGGGCATGACGTTCGGCGTCGGGGACGGGTCGCTGCGGCACGTGCGGCACTGGCCGCGCCTGGTCAACCCCCTGCGCCCGAGCTGGGGCGAGCCGTACGTCCATCTCGTAGCGCGGATGCTGCGGGCGGTCACCGGGGCGCTGGCCGAGGCCCGCGCGGCCGGCCCGGGCCAGGAGGCCGTCGTCGTCTCGCACCAGCTCCCCATCTGGGTCACCCGGCTGCACCTGGAGCAACGGCGGCTGTGGCACGACCCGCGACGCCGGCAGTGCTCCCTGTGCTCGGTGACCTCCCTGACCTACGACGGCGACCGGTTCGTCTCGCTGAGCTATGCCGAACCTGCAGCCGCCCTGTTGCCCGGCGCCAACCGCGTGGCCGGCGCGTGACGAGGCTCCGCACCTGGCTCGTCGTGGTCGTGGTCACGGCCGGGCTGGCCCTGGCCGGCTGCGGCAGCTCGATCGACACGGCGGCGAACTCCAACGACGGCAGCTCGGGCAACACGATCGAGCAGATCGCGGCGGCCGACCGCGGCGCGGCGTACACGGTGAGCGGCAAGACGCTGGACGGGCAGACCCTCAGCACCGCGTCCTGGCGCGGCCAGGTCGTCGTCCTGAACTACTGGGGGTCCTGGTGCCCGCCGTGCGTGAAGGAGACACCTGACCTCAAGGCGGCCTGGGAGCAGCTCAAAGGCAAGAACGTCGAGTTCCTCGGGCTGGACGCGCAGGAGAGTGCCGAGACGGGCAAGGCGTACGCCGATGCGAACGGCCTGACCTATCCCTCCCTGCAGTGGGACGGGGGGTCGTTCCTGCTGCAGCTCAAGGGCAAGGCGCCCGCCCCGCCCGTCACGATCGTGCTCGACCAGCAGGGCCGGCTGGCCGCCCGGGTGCTCGCGCCGGTCCGCACGGCGACCCTGGTCGGACTGGTCGAGGACGTGCAGAAGGAGCCGGCCGGGTGAGCCGGCCGGCCGACTCGTTCCAGGGCATCGCCGAGTCGGGCTCGCTCCCGCTGGCCCTGCTGGTCAGCGCCTTGGCCGGGCTGGTGTCGTTCGCGTCCCCCTGCGTGCTGCCGCTCGTCCCGGGCTACCTGGGCTACGTCACAGGTCTGACCGGGGTCGACCTGGAGCGCCAGCGGCGCGGTCGGATGTTCTTGGGCGCAACGCTTTTCGTCCTCGGCTTCACTGTCGTGTTCGTCCTGCTGGCAGCGGCCTTCGGCGCCGTGGGCAGTCACCTGGTCGAGCACCAGCTCGCCCTGACGCGCGTCCTCGGTGCTCTCACCATCGTGCTGGGCCTGGTGTTCGTCGGCTGGTTCCCGGGCAGCGAGCGCCAGTGGCGGCCGCGCTGGCGGCCGGCCGCCGGCCTGCTCGGGGCGCCCTTGCTGGGAGCCGTCTTCGGGCTCGGCTGGATCCCCTGCATCGGGCCCACGCTGAGTGCTGTGCTGGCTCTGGCGTCGAACGAGGGCAGCGCCTCGCGGGGCGCCGCGCTCGCCACGGCGTACTGCCTGGGGCTGGGCCTGCCGTTCCTGGCGACGGCCCTGGCCTTCGGGCGCCTGGCCCGCGCCTGGTCCGCGGTCCGCCGACACCAGCGACTGGTCCAGCTGGTCGGTGGCGCACTGCTCGTCGGGGTCGGGATCCTGCTGGTGACCGGCGCCTGGACCGATCTCGTGCACTCGGTGCAGCGACACCTGCCCTTCACGCCGGCGGTCTGACCCGATGACCGCCCGCGACGACACGGTGACCCTGCCGCGGCTGGGCCCCCTGGGAACGGTCCGGTTCATCTGGCGCCAGCTCACGAGCATGCGCACCGCGCTGTTCCTGCTGCTCCTGCTGGCCATGGCCGCCGTACCGGGCTCGGTCCTGCCCCAGCACGGGATCGACGCCGCCAAGGTCGCGGCGTACCGGCAGGACCATCGCGCGCTCGGGCCGTTGCTCGATCGGATCGGCGCGTTCGACGTCTACAGCTCGGTCTGGTTCTCCGCCATCTACCTGTTGCTGTTCGTCTCGCTGGTCGGCTGTCTCGTGCCACGGACCTGGCAGATGCTGGCCGCCCTGCGCGAGCCGCCGCCGAGGACGCCGGCCCGCCCCGAGCGGCTGCCGGTCAGCTCGCGCTTCGAGGTGCGCGCGCCGGCGGATGACCGAGACCTGCTCAGTCAGGCCGAAACGGTCGCTAACCTGCTGCGCCGCAAGCATTTCCGAGTCGCCGTCCAGGAGGAGGGCAGGGCCGTCGCCGCGGAGCGCGGCCGCCTGCGTGAGGTCGGCAACCTGTGTTTTCACCTGTCCTTGGTCGGTCTGCTGCTCGCCGTCGCGGCCGGGCACCTCTGGGGCTGGCGCGGCGACGTCATCGTCCCGGTGGGCAACTCGACCGTCGACGCGGTCGGTGCCTACAACACGCTGGACCTGGGGCCGTGGGTCGACGCTGAGGGCCTGCCGCCGTTCACGCTGCACGTCGACAGCATGGACGTGAAGTTCCAGACGAGCGGGAACGAGATCGGGGCGCCGAGCGAGTTCAAGGCGAACCTCGACGTCCAGGCCGGGGACGGTCCAACCGAGCGAAAGTTGTTGTCCGTTAACCATCCACTGGACATCAACGGCGCCAAGGTGTTCCTGCTGGGCAACGGGTATGCGCCGCGCATCACGGTGCGCGACTCGACCGGGCGCGTGGTGTACTCGCAGGCGACACCGTTCCTGCCGCAGGACGGCAACTACCGCTCCGTCGGCGTCATCAAGGCGACGGCGGCCCGGCCGGAGCCCCTGGGGCTGAGCGGGTTCTTCCTGCCCACGGCCAGCCTGGACAAGGACGGCAACGCGATCTCGCTGTTCCCGGACCTGGGCAACCCCCGGCTGGTGCTGTCCGCGTACGAGGGTGACCTCCAGCTGGACCGCACGCCGTCCGTGTACCTGCTCGACACCGGCAAGATGACGCCGCTCGTCACCGAGTCCGGCGGTCCGGTCATCCTGCTCTCGCCCGGGCAGACCGCGACGCTCAAGGGGGGCAAGGGGACGGTGACCTTCGACGGGATCGAGCGGTACGCCGGGCTGAGCGTGCGCCACGACCCAGGGAAGGCGGGGGCCCTCGGGTTCGCCCTGCTGGCCATCGCCGGGCTGGTGCTCTCGTTGTCGGTGCGGCGGCGCCGGGTCTTCGTCCGGCTCGACCCCGGGGCTGGGCGTACGGTGGTGCGCGTCGCGGGCCTGGCTCGCGGTGAGGACTCCGGTCTGGCCGGCGAGGTCGACGCCGTACGGGTGGCGGTCGAGGATCTGTTGGGTGCGGTCGAGGCCGTCGAGCCGGACCGTGTGAAGGGACAGGCGTGAGCACGAACGAGACCCTCGCGGGTTACTCCAACCTGTTGCTGTACTCGTCGATGGCCGTGTACGCCGCCGCCTTCGCCGCGTTCGCCGCGGACCTCGCTGTGACCGGGCGCAAGGCGACAGCGGCCGCGGCCGCGGGCGTGCGGCAGGCAGTGCTCGTCGGGGCGCCGGCTGACGCCGCGGTCGACGGCGAGGTGGAGGCGGCGCGGTCTGGGACGGCATCGGTGACCGGACCACCCGACGTACGTCGTCAGGCCGCAGGCATCGCGATGTCCCTCACCTGGCTGGCACTGCTCCTGCATGGCTCGGCGGTTCTGCTGCGCGGGCTGGCCGTGATGCGGCCGCCGTGGGGCAATATGTTCGAGTTCGCGACGGCCGGCGCTGCCGTTGTCACGGCCGTGTTCCTCGTGGCCTGCCTGCGCAGCGACCTGCGCTTCCTCGGCCTGTTCATCACGGGACCGGTCCTGCTCACGTTGGGCCTGGCCGTGTCCGTCCTCTACACGCAGGCGGGGCAGCTGGTGCCTGCCCTGAAGAGCTACTGGCTCGCGATCCACGTGAGCATCGCGTTCATCTCCTCGGCGCTGCTCGTGCTCGGCTTCTCGGCGACGGTGCTGTACCTGGTGCAGGCGTGGCGCGAGCGCAGGCGGGCGGCCGGAGAGACGGTCGGCGGCAACTTCATGGACGCGCTGCCCCCGGCACGGGACCTGGACCGGGCGGCGTACCGACTGCACGCGATCGCGTTCCCGCTCTGGACGTTCACGATCGTGGCCGGCGCGATCTGGGCCGAGAGCGCGTGGGGTCACTACTGGAGCTGGGACCCCAAAGAGGTGTGGTCGTTCGTCATCTGGGTGATCTACGCAGGCTACCTGCACGCGCGCGCGACGAGAGGTTGGGGGCCGCGCAACGCGGCGTACATCGCGTGCGTCGGTTTCGCGGCGCTGCTGTTCAACTTCCTGGTCGTGAACATCTGGATCGTCGGCCTGCACTCGTACGCCGGCGTCAGCTGACCGAGTCCAGCCGGCCGGCTTGCGCCGCGACGCTCCAGGACGTGGCCCGGTCAGAGGCCGCGCAGGAAGTCCGGGTCGTCGTCGGGCCCGCGCGGGGGCCCACTGCGCTGCGGGCCACTGCGCTGCGGGCCACCGCGCGGCGGGGGGCCCGGATGGGCGGCCGGCTCGTTCGACCCGGTGGAAGCGGCGGTGCCCTCCGTGCGCGAGGTCAGCAGCCAGAACAGTGGGCCGAGGAACGGCACCAGGATGATCATCACGAGCCAGCCGGTCCGCGGCAGTGACGACGGCACTTCCGTCTCGGGCGTGCGGCTGCAGTCGATGACCGAGTAGATCAGCAGCCCGACGCCCAGGAACCCGAACAGCACCTTCATCTTTTCGAGTCTAGGCACGAACCCGGTGTCCCGCGCTGCGAACGGTGGGCGCCAGGCTCACCGTCGGCTGCCCTAGCCTTGGGGCCGTGAGCGTCCTGCGGTACACGGTCCTGCGGCTGCTGCTGTTCCTCGGCTGCCTGCTCGCGTTCTTCCTGGTCAAGGACCTGACCGGGATCCCGACCGGGGCCGTGGTGATCCTGGCTGCCGTGGCGTCCTTGGCGCTGTCACTGGTCGTCCTGCGCGGGCCGCGCGAGGAGCTGGCGGCGCGGATGGCCCAGCGAGTCGACAGCCGCCTTCCGGCCCGGGCGGTCGAGGGGTCCGACGAGGCGGTCGAGGACGCTGAGGTCGAGCGGGCGGAGGTCGAGCAGGCGGAGGACGAGCGGCGCCGACGCCATGGTGCGGCGGGCGGGTTGAGCTAGAGCGCGATGCCGAGGGCCAGCAGGGCTGCGTACGCGAGCTCGAGCTGGCCGGTGCCGCGAAGCACCGCGATCAGCTCGCGCCCGCCGGCACCGGACCGGACCAGGCGCACCGGTCGGATGGCGAGAACGACCGCGAGCAGTGCGAGCAACGCCCACGGGTGCGCGACCGCGCAAGCTGCTGCGACGACGAAGGCCAGCGCGACCAGCCCGAGATACAGCAGACGGGTTCGCGCGTCGCCGAGCCGGACGGCGAGCGTTCGCTTGCCGGTCTGCTCGTCGGTCGGGATGTCGCGGAGGTTGTTGGCCACCAGGATCGCGCACGCGAGCGCCCCGACTGCGCAGGCGCCGGCGAGCGACGTCCAGGAGAACCGCCCGGCCTGGGTGTACGTCGTGCCGAGGACCGCCACCAGGCCGAAGAAGACGAAGACGAACAGCTCGCCGAAACCGAGGTAGCCGTAGGGGTTGGACCCACCCGTGTAGAACCACGCCGCCGCCACGCTGGCCGCCCCGACGGCGAGCAACCACCACTGGCCCGACAACGCCACCAGCACCAGGCCGAGGACGCCGGACAGGGCGAAGGCGGCAAGCGCGGCCGCCCGGACCTGGCTCGGTCGGGCGACCCCGGAGCCGGTGAGCCGCAGTGGCCCGACCCGCTCCGCGTCGGTGCCGCGGACACCGTCGGAGTAGTCGTTCGCGTAGTTGACGCCCACCTGCAGAGCCAGTGCGACCCCGAGCGCCAGCAGGGCCCGCTCGATCCGGAAGCCGTCCACAGCGCCCGCGGCTCCCGAACCCACGAGGACGGGCGCCACGGCGGCGGGCAGCGTCCGCGGCCGGGCACCCTCGAGCCACTGACCGGCGGTTGCCACGCGCACATCCTGCCGAACGCGCGGTGACGGTCAGGAGGTGGGCGCCGGCGGCTCCTTGCGCTGGTCGCCGGGCTCCCCGTCCGGGCCCCGGTCTTCGTCCGGCCGCTTGCGGTTCAGGTCACGCAGGAAGTCGGGGTCGTCGTCCGGGCCACGCGGTGCCTGGCGGTAGCCGGTCTGGCCTGGACGCGGCGACGTCGCCCACGGCCGGCCGGCGCCGGTGCCGTCACGGCGGGGCCGCCCGGCGATGAGGTAGGCGATCGGGCCGATCCACGGGACCAGGATGATCAGGATGATCCAGCCCCACTTGGGCAGGTTGCGCACCGTTCCGTCCGGCGCCTGGATGCAGTCGATCAGGCAGTACAGGAGCAGCCCGATCTCGACCAGCGCCGGGAGTACGCGAAGCATCCCGCCAGGCTAGCGTCCGTCGTTCGCAGCGACGGCCAGCGAGCGCAAGGCAGCCCGGTCCGGCTTGCCCGGGCCGAGCAGGGGGATCTTGTCGACGACGACCAGCTGCCGGGGCGCTGCGTACGACGCGACCACGTCCGCGACGCGACGCTGCAGTCCGGCCAGCTCGACCGCGCCGTCGCGGGGCACCACGACGGCGACCACTCGCTGCCCCCAGTCCTCGTCCGGCACCCCGACGACGGCGACCTCGGCGACCTCCGCGTGGCCGTCGATCGCGGCCTCGACGACGGACGGGGCCACCTTGAGGCCGCCCGTGACGATGACGTCGTCGTACCGGCCGAGGATGCGCAGGGCGCCGTCGTCTCCGGCCTCGCCGATGTCGTCGGTGCGGAACCAGCGCGTCCCGTCGGGATCGGTCCGGAAGGCGGGGTCGTCGGGCCGGCCGTGGTACCCACGGGCCAGGACCTCCCCGGTGATCTCGACCCGGCCGTCGTCCTCGGTCCGCCACCAGACCCCGCCGAGCGGGCGGCCGTCGTACACGCATCCGCCACAGGTCTCGCTCATGCCGTACGTCGTGACGACGGCAACGCCGGCATCCTCCGCCCGCTCGATCGACGTCGTCGACATCGCGGCCCCACCCACGAGGACGGCGTCGTATGTCGTCAGTGCGTCGAGTGCGTCGCGGCCCGCTTCAAGCACGCGGTACAGCTGCGTCGGCACCAGCGCCGTGTACCGCGGCCCGCTGTCCGAGCGCAGGTTGAGCTCCTCGGTGGCAGCGGCGAAACCATTGGGAGAGAAGCCATCTCGGAGGTCGAGCATCACCGGAGTCGTCTGCGCGAGCAGGGAACGGACGAGGACCTGGGTCCCCGCGATGTGGTGCGCGGGCAGCGCGAGCAACCAGGTGCCCGGGCCGCCGAGGCGAGTGTTGGTGGCGCCGGCCGAGGCGAGCACGGCACTGCGCGACAGCAGCGCGCCCTTCGGCGAACCGGTCGAGCCGGACGTCGACATCACCAGCACTGTGGGGTCGTCGGCGTCGTCTTCGCCGACAACCAACGGCCGGGTCAGCCGGTCGTCCGGCCCGGACGCGTCCGCGGAGAAGGGCAGCAGGACCGGCCCCTCACCGTCCAGGGCGCGGCGCAGGATCGGCAGGAGACCGAGCGTGGCGTCGCCGCCCGGCACGGGAAGCGGCCTTACCTCGCGCGCCGTCACGCGTGCCAGGGTAAGGCGCATGGTCCGGGTCTCTGCACACAACCTTCGGCCGACCGGTCTGCGCTGGCCGCTTGCGCCCCGGGACCCCGGCGAGGAGCACCGCGCGTCCACACCGCTGGAGCTGCTGTTCGACCTCTGTTTCGTCGTCGCCGTGGGCCAGGCGGCAGCCCGGCTGCACCACGCTGTCGGCGAGCAGAACGTCGCGCACGGCCTGGTCGGCTACGCGATGGTGTTCTTCGCCATCTGGTGGGCCTGGATGAACTTCAGCTGGTTCGGCTCGGCGTACGACCAGGACGACGTGCTCTACCGGCTGCTGACGCTCGTGCAGATGGGCGGCGTGCTGGTCCTCGCCACCGGGATCGACGCGGCCTTCGAGCAGAAGGACTTCACCCGGGTCACGGTCGGCTACGTGATCATGCGGGTCCCGATGGTCGTGCAGTGGCTGCGGGCCGCGGGCGGCGACCCGCCCCGGCGGCAGATCGCGCTCCGGTACGCCGGGGGGCTGCTCGTCGTGCAGGTGGGCTGGGTGGCCCGGCTGGCCCTGCCCGCCCACGCGGCCGAGGTCGCGTTCGTCGCGCTGGTGGTCGCCGAGCTGGTCGTGCCGATGCTCGCCGAGCGCGCGGGCCCGATGACGCCATGGCACCCCGAGCACATCGCGGAGCGGTACGGCGAGTTCACCCTCATCGTGCTCGGCGAGTCGGTGCTCGCGACGATGCTCGCGGCCAAGGAGCTGGCGGTGTCGTGGGCCACGGTGGGCGCCGGGGTCGGCGGGCTGTTGCTGCTGTTCAGCATCTGGTGGGCGTACTTCGACCCGCCGGGGAACGCGCAGATGGCGCTGGACGAGACCACGAGCTGGCTCTGGGGCTATGGGCACCTGCCGATCTTCGCCGCCGTCGCGGCGCTCGGTGCGGGGCTCTCGGTGGCGGCCGAGGTCATCGGTCACGACACGCACCTGAGCGAGGTCGGCGCGGCGTACGCGGTCGCCGTACCGGTCAGCGTCTTCTCCCTCGTGCTGACCGAGCTGCACTCGCGGATCGCCCAGGGCTTCACGTTGCGGCTGCGCGGCTGGGTCAAGGCACTCGGGGTGCTTGTCGTCGCCGCTCTGGCCTGGTGGCTCCCGCTGTCGGCGGTCGTGCTGCTGATGGGGGCGTACCAGGCGGTGAGCCTGGCCGACCACACGTTCGCGGGCCGTCGGGCGGCGGCCCAGCTGACGTCGGCCTAGAAGTAGTGCGGGAAGGGCGACCAGTCGGGCTTGCGCTTGGCCAAGAACGCGTCGCGGCCCTCGACGGCCTCGTCGGTCATGTAGGCCAGCCGGGTCGCCTCGCCGGCGAACACCTGCTGGCCCATGAGGCCATCGTCCACCAGGTTGAACGCGAACTTCAGCATCCGCTGGGCCGTCGGGCTCTTGCCGTTGACCTCGGCGGCCACCTCGAGCGCCACCGTCTCGAGCGACGCGTGGTCGGCGACCAGGTTGACCGCGCCCATGTCGGCCATCTCCTGCGCGGAGTAGGTCCGGCCGAGGAAGAAGATCTCGCGGGCCCGCTTCTGTCCCACCATGCGGGCCAGGTACGCCGAGCCGTAGCCCGCGTCGAAGGAGCCGACGTCGGCGTCGGTCTGTTTGAAGCGCGCCTGCTCGCGGCTGGCGATGGTCAGGTCGCACACCACGTGCAGCGAGTGCCCGCCGCCGGCCGCCCACCCGGGCACGACGGCGACGACGACCTTGGGCATGGTCCGGATCAGGCGCTGGACCTCCAGGATGTGCAGGCGACCCCCCTCGGCTGCCGCTCTTGCCGCGTCGACGGTCTCGCCGGCCTCGCCCTCGGCGTACTGGTATCCGCTGCGGCCGCGGATGCGCTGGTCGCCGCCCGAGCAGAACGCCCAACCGCCGTCCCGCGGGCTCGGCCCGTTGCCGGTCAGCAGCACGACGCCGACATCGGGCCAGCGCCGCGCGTGGTCGAGGACGCGGTACAGCTCGTCGACGGTGTGCGGGCGGAACGCGTTGCGCACCTCCGGGCGGTCGAACGCGACGCGGACGGTGCCCCCGGCCGGCCCGTCGAGCGTGCAGCGGTGGTAGGTGACGTCGGTCAGGGGCTCGCCGCCCAGGCCTTCGACCGCGCGCCAGGCCGACGGGTCGAACAGCTCGGACACCGGGCGCGGGGAGTCGGCACTCGTCACGTCGGCGAGGATAGGCGTCATGAGCATCGCCCCGTCGAGGCCGCCGGTGCCGCTGCCGGAGCTCGAGGAGCTGATGGACGCCGCATATGTCGTCCGGCTGCCCTTGCGGCTCCGGTTCCGAGGGCTGACCGAGCGGGAGGTGCTGCTCCTGGACGGGCCGCACGGCTGGGGCGAGTTCGGGCCGTTCACCGAGTACGACGACGCCGAGTCGGCCCGCTGGCTGGCGGCCGGGGTCGAGAGCGGCTGGGGCTCGTGGCCGGAGCCGGTACGCCGCTCAGTGCCGGTGAACGCGACGGTGCCCGCGATATCGGCCCAGCAGGTGCCCGGCGTCCTGGCTCGGTTCCCCGGTTCGACCACGGTGAAGGTCAAGGTGGCCGAGGCCGGGCAGACCGTCGAGGACGACGTCGCCCGGGTCGCTGCCGTCGTCGACGTCCTGGGCGCTGACCTGGCCCGGCTCAGGGTGGACGCGAACGGTCGCTGGACGGTTGCCGAGGCGCGAGATGCGTTGCGGCGCTTGCGAGATGCGGCCGGGGCCGCCGTGTTCGAGTACGCCGAGCAGCCGTGTGCGACGGTGCCCGAGCTGGCCGAGCTGAGGATCGCGCTGGCTGCGGACGGCGTCGAGGTGCCCATCGCCGCGGACGAGTCGGTGCGCAAGGCTGACGACCCGCTCGCCGTCGCCATCGCCGGCGCGGCCGACGTCGTCGTGGTCAAGGTCGCACCCCTCGGCGGCGTGCTCTCGGCGCTCGTGATTGCCGACCAGCTGCGGGCCGAGCACGGCTTGCCGGCCGTCGTGTCGTCGGCGCTGGACACGTCCGTCGGCATCGGGGCCGGTGTGGCTCTGGCGGCCGCACTGCCGGACCTGTCGTACGCGTGCGGCCTCGGCACGGTCACGCTGTTCGAGTCCGACGTGTCGGCCGCGCCGCTCGTCCCGCGCGACGGCGCGATCGACGTACGGCGGGGTGTGGTCGACCCGGACCGGATGGCGGCCCTCGCCGCGGCGCCGGAGCGGGCGACCTGGTGGCGCGAGCGGCTGGAGCGGTGCTACCAGGTGCTGGCCGCGGGTTTCCGGTGACGGAGGGCGGCGGCCCGCTCGTCCGCCAGGCGGCCCGGGTGATCCTCGTGGACGAGCAGGACCGGGTCCTGCTGGTCCACGGGCGTGACCCGGCCCGCCCGGACCGGCCGACGTGGTGGATCACGGCAGGCGGAGGCCAGGACGAGGGCGAGTCGGCCGAGGACGCGGCCCGCCGTGAGGTCCGCGAGGAGACGGGCATCGTCCTCGACGAGCTGGGACCGGTGGTGCTTCGCCGGTCCGTGGAGTTCGACTTCGAAGGTGTGCACGTGCGCCAGCACGAGGTCTTCTTCCTGGTTCGCGTGGGCACCGGCGACGTGCGGCTCGACACCTCCGGCTGGAACGACATCGAGCGCCGGGCGCTGCTCGAGCTGCGGTGGTGGCGGGGCCAGGACCTGGCCGTCACCGACGACGTCGTCTATCCCGAGGGTCTGCTGGAACTGTTGCGGGAGAACGGGATCGGATGAGCTCTGGCCGTGCTACGACAGGGGCGTGCTCATCTCTTCCTGCCGGCGCCGCTTGACGGCGTACATCGAGTCGTCGGCGAGGGACAGCACCTGGCTGGGCGTCATCCCCATGCGTACCGGGGAGGTGCCGATCGAAGCGGTCGGCGTGATGGACACGCCGGGAGCGACGCCGACCTCGACGTGTTCGAGCTCGTCGGCGAGGAACCGGCCCAGCGCGACCTCGTCGTCGGTGTCGGCGATGACGACGAACTCGTCCCCAGCCAGCCGGGCGGCCAGGCCGTCGGGACTGGTCATGGCCTCGAGGGCGGTGCCGACCTGGCGCAGCAGGTGGTCGCCGACAGCGTGGCCGTAGAGGTCGTTGACCGGTTTCAGCCGGTCCAGGTCCAGCAGCGCCAGGCTCGCGCGGCGGCCGTCGTGCAACAGGCCGTGCAGCTGAGCGAGCAGCCCCGCCCGGTTCAGCAGGCCGGTGAGCGGGTCGTGCGTGGCGGCGTAGGCCAGGCGGTTGAGCCGGTCCCGCTGACCGCGCTCGTCGACGGCGGCGACCAGGATGTGGGTCGCCGATCCCTCGTTCACAGCGGACAGGTGGGCCAGCACGGGGATCGTCTCCCCGTCGTGGCTGACCAGGCGCAGGTACGCCGAGAACGAGCGGTGCCCCTCGTCGAGCAGCGCTCCGATCACGCCTTCGACGAGGGCGTGGTCGGCGGGGTGCGTCACCTGCCGCAGGTCCATCGGGCGCAGGCGCGCGATCGTCGTCGCGAGCAAGTCCGCGAAGGCCCGGTTGGCCTCGGCCAGCCGCGCGCGGCCGTCGAGCAGGGCGAACGGCAGGGGCGAGGACGCCATGAGGCTGCGGTACTCGGGGCCCTGGCTCTGGCCCCCCTGCCTGTCCATGCGCGCACTCTAGGCCCGCGGGCGGCCGCGTCGGCACTGGCAGGATCGCGTTCGTGAACCCTGCCACCGACCATGCCCGCGCGCTCGTGGCGGCGCTGGTGCGGCTCGGCCTCGAACACGTCGTCGTCTGCCCCGGGTCTCGCTCCGCCCCGCTCGCCTACGCGCTGTACGACGCGGCCCGGGGCGGCCGCCCGACCCTGCACGTCCGACACGACGAACGCGTCGCGGGCTTCACCGCCCTCGGAATCGGCAAGTCGACCGGACGCCCGGCCGCCGTCGTCACGACGTCCGGGACGGCGGTCGTGAACCTGCACCCGGCTGTGCTCGAGGCCCACCACGCGGGCGTGCCGCTGCTGGTGCTGGCGGCCGACCGGCCGCGGCGACTGCGTGGCAGCTGGGCCAACCAGACGAGCGACCTGCAGCCCGAGGCGTTCGGCCGGGCCACGCGTTGCGCGGCCGACCTCTCGTCGGACGCCGATGCGGCGACGTGGGAGGCAGCGGCCGTGGTGGCCTTCGGCGCCGCCGTTGGCGAGACGGGCGGTCGACCCGGGCCGGTCCTGCTCAACCTCAGTTTCGAGGACCCTCTGGTCCCCGACGGCGCCGAACCGTGGAGACCGGAGGACACGTCGGGTCCCTCCGAGGCGTCGTGGTCCTCAGTCGCAGCCGCACCACCGGCCGGCCGGGCCGTTGCCGGGCCAGCGTCCGTGGAGGCCGCGGCGCTGAGCATGTTGGAGCGGGCCCGCACCCGCCGTACGGTCGTCGTGGCCGGCGACGGTGCGGGAGCGCAGGCTCGCCGGCTGGCCGCGCACGTCGGTCTCCCGCTCCTGGCCGAGCCCACGTCGGGCGCGCGTGGCGGGCCGAATCTTGTTGCGGCGTACCGGATCCTGCTCGAACATCCCGAGCTCGGCGGTCAGGTGGAACACGTGATCGCGCTCGGTCGGCCGACCCTGTCGCGGCCGGTGACCCGCCTCCTCGCCCGCCCGGAGGTGACGGTGGACCTGGTTCTGGCGCACCCCGACGACCCGCGGACCGACCGCAGCGACGTGATGGTGATCGACGCAGCTGTTGTGGACGCGGCGCTGGAGATCCCGCCGGCCGCGGATGACCGAGCGGCCGAGTGGTCGTCGACCTGGCGTCGCGCCGGCTCGCTGGCGGCAGTCGCGGTGGACCGGGTGCTCGACGGCTGGCCGGTCCTGACCGGGCCCCTGGTGGCGCGGGAGGTAGCGGCAGCGACCGGTCCGGCGGATGCCCTCGTGCTCGCCGCCTCCAACCCGGTCCGCGACGCTGACCTGGCGGGCTCCGGCTGGGATCTCCCGCCGTACGTGGTGGCTAACCGCGGCGTGTCGGGCATCGACGGCACGATCTCGACCGCTGTCGGCGTCGCACTGGGGCGCGGGCGGGCGTCGACGACGAGGGTGCTGGTGGGGGACGTGGCCCTGCTGCACGACCTCGGTGCTCTCGTCCTGGGGCCGGACGAGCGACGTCCCGACCTGACCGTGGTCGTCGTGAACGACGCGGGCGGCGGGATCTTCTCGCTGCTCGAGCCGGGGAGGGACGGGGAGCGTGACGCCAGGTCGGCTGCTCGCTTCGAGCGCATGTTCGGCACCCCGCACTCCGTGCGGCTGGCCGAGGTCTGTGCCGGGCTCGGCGTGCGGCACGCCTCAGTCGCGTCGACCGCCGGCCTGCGCGAACGCCTGGCCACCGAGCCCCGCGGCCTCAGCGTGCTGGAGGTCTCCGTCGACCGGGCCGACCTGCGGCCGCTGCACGAGGCCATCCGTAACGCCGTGACCGCAGCCCTGAGCCACTGAGCCACACCTGATTGCCGTGGGCCCAGAAGCGAGACCGAGCGCATAGTCGCGAAAGGGGACGGTGTCCGTCGCGACCGGTGCTCCCCACAGCCCTGTGATGAAGGTCCAATCAGCGCAGGTTCACCGGGTTCTGGGGAGCACCGCGCGAGGGAGGGAGCATCGCACAGCTAGCCGCGCACCAACCTGGCCGCGGCACCCGCATCACCGGAGGCCCAGCACGCGCCGGCCAGGGTGCACTGCACCGTGTCGTAGGACCCGCTGTCGAACCCCGCCCACGTGCGCCCGCCGTCCCGGCTGACATCGCTGCCGGTCGGCCCCACGGCGAGCACCGTGGACCGCGCGTGGGCCACCCAGGCCGCTCCGGAGCGGTAGCCCCCGGGCATCACGGTCGACAGGCGCCAGCTCGCACCCGCGTCCCGCGAGAAGGCGGCCGAGTCGACAGCCTGGTCCGGCGCCAGGAAGTCGCCGCCAACGGCGACGAGCCGATGCCCGGCCCGCACCGCCAAGGAGAAGATGCCGCTCGACGCCCCGCTCGCCACCGGTGTCGACGTGACCCTCCAGTGCAGCCCGCGGTCGCTGGAGTGGTACACCCGCGAGACGGCCCCGCCACCGGACGCGATCCAGGCGTCCTGCGACCCCGACGTGATGAGGCAGGTGCCGCTGGCGGCGAAGCCGAACTCGCCGGTCAGGGCCCGGGGCATGCCCGCGTTCGGCAGCACCGTCCAGCTCGCTCCGCCGTCGGACGTCGAGATGAGGCGGAACTTGCCGTGCACCGGGTCGGACACGGCCAGGCCGTGCTTGCGGTCGAAGAACCCCATGCAGTCGTAGAAGGCCTTCGGCGCGTGGTTGGTGAACGAGACCCGCCAGCTGCGCCCGCCGTTGGTCGTGACGAGGACCCGCGAGTCAGTGCCCTCCCCGATCGCCAGGGCTACCGCGTTCTGCGCGTCCCAGGCCTCGATGTCGCGGAACTGGACCAGCCCGGCTGACCCGGTCACCTGACGCGCGGGCGGGCTCACGTCCTGCCATGACGCGCCCCCGTCGGTCGTCCGCAGGATCGTCGCGTTCGTCCCGGCCAGCCAGGCGATCCGGCCGTTGACCGCGGCCAGACCCCGGAACCGTTCTGCGGTGCCGGTCGCCAGCCGTTGCCATGAGTACGACGGTCCGCCGGCAGCGGCGACCGGAGCGACCGCGACGGCCGTGGCCGACAGAGCGAGCAGAGCAAGCAGGGCGGGCAGGAGGACGAGGCGGGGCGAGCGTCGTAGGGCCATGGTTCGTGACGCTAGCCGCGCAGCCGAACCGGCGCCAGGTGAGCCGCGTCAGGTCGCCGCGAGAGCGTCCCTCATCGGCACCAGCTTGGCGTCGCACTCGGCCAGCTCCGCCTCCGGCTCCGAGCCGGCGACGATGCCGCAGCCCGCGAACAGCCTCAGCCGAGCCCCGTCCGTCGGGTCGATCTCGGCGCAGCGCAGGGCGATTCCCCACTCACCGTCGCCGGTCGCGTCGATCCACCCGACCGGCCCGGCGTAGCGGCCACGGTCCATGTCCTCCAGGTCCAGGATGACCTGGCGAGCGACGTCGGTCGGCGTACCGCACACCGCCGCCGACGGATGCAGGGCCGCCGCGAGCTCGAGCGCGGACGACCCGTCGGCCACCACTCCGGCGATGTCCGTGGCGAGATGCATCACGTTCGGCAGGTGCAGCACGAACGGTGACTCCGGCAGGTTGAGCGAGGAGCAGTGCGGGGCGAGGGACTCGGCCACGGAGGCTGCGGCGTACTCGTGCTCCTCGAGGTCCTTGCTGGACCGGGCCAGCGAACCGGCCAGCGCCAGGTCATGGGCATCGTCACCCGTCCGCCGGATCGTCCCGGCCAGCACGCGCGAGGTGACCAGACCGCGCTCGAGCCGGCAGTACAGCTCCGGCGTCGCACCCAGGAGGCCGTCGACGCCGTAGACCCAGGTGCCCGGATACCGGGCCACCAGGCCCTGCAGCAGCCAGCGCGGGTCGACCGGTGCCGCGGCGCGGGCTTCGAGGTCGCGAGCCAGCACGACCTTGTCCAGCTCGCCGCCCGCGATCCGGCCCACGGCGACAGCGACGGCGCTCTCCCACTGCGCAGCCGAGAGCGCGCCGTCGGCGTACCGCACATCGACCGGTGACTGCGGTGGCCGGCCCGGCGCCAGGGCCGCGGGCGACGGGAGGGCGGCGCCCGAGGTGCCGCCCGGGCTGACCGAGGTGACCCACCAGCGACGCCCGCGCCGCCCGACGACCACCTCCGGTACGACGAGTGCGCCTCCCCGCGCGGACGTCTGGTCGAACGCGAAGGAGCCGAACGCCACCGGGCCGGTGCCGGGCAGGTCGACCTCGTCGCGGACGACCGCGCCGGCCATCAGCCCGCGCCACCACGCCTGCGCCCGGGCGAACCGGTCGGCACCCTCGACCCGGATCTGCGCGGCGCGGCCCCAGCCGACCAGGCCCTCGCCACGCCGGACCCAGCAGACGTCGTCCGGACCGCCCGGCAGGAGGTCGACGAGCGGACCCGGGTCGGGGATCTCGACCGTGCGCGCCACGAGCGGCGCCGCGGCGCTGCGCGGCAGCGGCTCTGTGGTCACCGCGCAAGCGTAGGTCGACAGGAGGGGTGCTCACGACGCGGGGCGCGATCGCCGTCGCCGGAGCACACCGCCGCACCTGGGAGGATGGCCCGGTGAACCGCGCGAGCCTCGACAAGCAGCCCGCCGAGGTGGCTGCCATGTTCGACGCCGTCGCGAAGCGCTATGACCTCACCAACGACGTGCTCTCGCTGGGTCAGGACAGGTTGTGGCGGCGGGTTGTGGTCCGAGCGCTCGACCTGAGGGCCGGGCAGACGGTGCTCGACCTGGCGGCCGGCACCGGCACGAGCAGTGAGCCTTTGCACGACAACGGGGCCCGCGTGGTGGCAGCGGACTTCAGCCTGGGCATGCTCCGCGCGGGGCAGGCCCGGCGCGCCGACCTCCCCTTCACGGCCGCCGATGCGATGCGACTTCCCTTCCAGGACAAGGCTTTTGATGCGGTGACGATGTCGTTCGGGCTGCGCAACGTCGTCGACGTCGACGTCGCTCTGCGCGAGCTGCACCGAGTCACCAAGCCCGGTGGCCGGCTCGTGGTGTGCGAGTTCTCGCACCCGGTCTGGCGACCGTTCCGCACGCTGTACGTCGAGTACCTGATGCGCGCGCTGCCGGCGGTCGCGCGCAAAGTCAGCTCGAACCCGGACTCCTACGTGTACCTGGCCGAGTCGATCCAGGCCTGGCCGGACCAGCGCACGCTCGCGGACCGGGTCGGGGCCGCCGGCTGGCAGCAGGTCGAGTGGCGCAACCTGTCCGGCGGGATCGTCGCCCTGCATCGGGCGAGAGCCTGACTGCTTCGCCGACTCGCGCTAGGCGCCGGCGCAGGCGCGACCGGCCTCGGTGATCCGGTACACGCGGAGCCCGCCGTCGACGTGCACCAGCCGCAGGTAGGGGCTCTGGCCCGCGTTGGGGTGCCGGTACTCGGGGCTGACCGGCGACGGTACGTGCCGCGGGCCGGTCACCAGGTACTCGATGTCGAACTGGCGGACCACGCACCCGTCGGGCGGGGTGTCCGGTTTGTTGATCAGGAACTGCCAGACCATCCAGCGCTTGGCGATGTCGGCCTTGCTGACCGGGTCGAACGGGCCGATGCCGAACAGGCCTTTCGTGCCGTAGTCGCCGTACGACCATGGCATCCACTCGTAGTTGCGGTTGTAGATGACGACCTCGTTCTTGGCCGTATGCCGGTGCAGCCACGCGAACACCCGCGGGTACGCCGAGGACCTCGGCGTCCGCACCCCGAGGCTCGTTCGCAGCGAGGCACTCGCGTTCGGAACGGTGCCGAGCGCGAGCAACAGCACGACCACCACGGTCGCAGCGGTCGACGGGAGCCAAGCGACCCACCGCCCGGACCCCGTCCGGACCCGGCGCCAGGCCCGCTCGACCGCGAGCCCGGCGACACAGGCGCCGGCAACCACCATGAGCGTGAAGCACGGAAAGACCATGTCCCTCAGCCGTGGTGCTCCGCCGTACCAGAGATGAGCGAGCGCCTGGGCGACCGCGTCCTGCGAGGTCGTCGTCCAGATGCCGATGGCGGTCCACAGGACCGCGAGCAGCACCCACGGCCGGACCCAGCGCAGCTGGGCCAGACCGAAGGAGGCGAAGGACAGCACCAACGCGGTCATGACCACGGCCATGCCCGCGCTCACGACCGCAGTCGTCGGGACCACGCGTCCCCCGGCGTCGGGGTAGCTGAACGGCGCGTACCGCTGAGGGTCCGTGACCCAGTAGTGGAACGCCGCAGGGAACCGGCCCAGAAACTTCGGCGTGACCGCGGCTCGCTCGCCGTTGGCCCCCAGCAGAGCCGGGACGAGCGGGGCCAGACAGGCGACGGCCCCCGCCGCGACCGCCGCGGCGCCGAGCAGGAGCCGCCGCACCCGCACGCGCCCACCGAGGAACACGAACAACGCCAGGGCCGCCGTGCCCGCGAACAGCGCGTCGTACGTGTGCACCATCACCAGACCGGCCAGGCCGATGCCGGCCAGGAGCCCCAGGCGCACCGGATGGCGGCCGCGCAGCGCCAAGGCCGTCAGCAGGGCGACCGTGATGCTAAGGCCCGGAATCGCGCCGGTCACCCGACCATCCACCTGCTGCGCCCAGAGGGGACCCACGACCGCAGGCAGCGCGGCTGCGCACGTGGCCACCAGGGGTCGCCCGCCGAGCATGCGCACCGCGGCGTACAGGGCCGGCACGAGGATCAGCGGACCGAGGATCGCGGCCCAGGTGAGCATCGCCGTGCTGATCCGCCCGCCGGTCAGCTGGACGGCCTGCCCCCAGGAGATGTCCGCGGCGAGCGGGTAGAACGTGCACGAGACCTTGCCGTCCGGCCATCCGGTGCGGCACGCGTCCGAGACCGCTGTGCCGCCCCGCTCCAGCATGTTGCGGGTCAGGATCGCGTGGTTCATCGAGTCCCAGGCAGTGGGATAGCGGAAGCGCCCGATCAGCACGTGCCCGAAAGCCAGGACGACGAGCGCCGCCGCGCTGACACCGGCCAGGTCCGGTACGCCGGGCAGCTGGCGCCGAACCCAGGCCCGCACCCGCCGACCGGTCCCGGGTGGGGCGGTGGCCGCCGTACCGTCGGTCGGCGCCTGCCGGGCCTGCCACCAGGGACCGGCCCGCAGGGCGAGTGGCAGCACGACGGCGAGCGCCGACTCGACCACGAGCACTGCGAGCGGACTGTTCGGCAGGCCCAGCCCGCCGAGCCACGCCATCCCGAACGACAACAGGCCCAACGTGAGGACGGGGGCCGACGCCCAGGCCAGCCAGCGGTACCGGCCGGCCGGCAGCGCGAACCCGAGCAATGCGCCGGGCAGGACGGCGACCAGGACGACGACGAGCCGGGTCACGAAGAGCGGAGCTGTCGGACGCCGGACAACGCAGCCGCGGCCGCCGTGGCGACGTCGCAGACGATGAAGATGGCCCGGGACACCACCGCGATGCCGAGGGCCTCGCCCGCGCTCATGACGGGTGCGAGGGCGGCGACCAGGATGGCCTCACGGACGCCGGCACCGGACGGTACGACGATGAACAGCACGCCCGCCGCGAGCGCCAGTGCGAAGCCGCCCACACAGCGGATCACGCCGCTCCAGCCCGGGGCGCCGAGGGCGTTCGCGAGCAGCCACAGGTGCAGGCCGAAGCAGACCCAGGTCACGGCGAGCCAGCTGCAGGCCCGGGCGACGCCGCCCCAGCTGAGCGGCTTCGGCAGCGGTCCCTTGCGCATGACCCGCAGGACGAGGTTCACCAGCCGGGTCAGCACCGGCGGCGTGGAGGCGACGACGGCCATCGGCAGGACGGCCAGCAGCGCCCAGACCTTCTGGTCGCCGGTCTGAGCCATGACCGGCAGCCCGAGCAGGCCCACGCACAGTGCGGTGGACAGCGACAGCCCCACCCAGGCCAGGGAGGTGGTGAACGCCCGCCCGCGCGGCACGCCGGCGCGCTTGCCCAGCTCCATCTGCAGCACGATCGAGAAGACGCTGCCGGGCAGGTACTTCCCGAGCTGGCCGACGAAGAAGATGCGGCTCGCGGTGAGCACTGGAAGCGGGTAGCCCTCGTCCGCCAGCAGCGCTCGCCAGGACAGCAACCCGGTCACCGTGCCCAGGAAGGCCGCGACGAACGACAGGACCACACTCGGCCAGTCGAGCGTGGACAGGGCACCGCGGACGCCGCTCCACTCGGAGGCGATGGCGTACGCGATCGCAGCGAAGACGAGCAGGGCCACCGCCGGGCGGGCCAGGGCGATGATCCGCCGGCGGATCGGCGACGTGAGCCCGGGCGCGGCCTCCGGACGTGCCGCGTTCACACCGCTCATCGCGCGCCAGCCTACCTCCGGTTCGGCGGGCGCCCGGACACGCGCGCCGCGGCTAGCATCGCTCATCATGACTGCACCTGTGCGCGTCGCCGTGCTCGGAGCGGGCTCCATGGGCTCGTTGCATGCTCGGGTCACCTCCGCCTCCATCCGCACCCACCTGGCCGGCATCGTCGAGCCGGACGCCGACCGCGGCCGTGCCCTGGCCGAGCGGTACGACGTGCCGTGGGGCGCGGACCTCGATGACGTGAAGTGCGACGCGGTGGTGGTGGCCGCGTCGACCGAGGAGCATCACAAGATCGGGCGCGACGTGCTCGAGCGTGGGCTGCCGCTGCTCATGGAGAAGCCGCTGGCCGAGCGCCTGGACGAGGCCGAGGAGCTGGTCCAGCTCTCGGCCGCCAGCGGCGTACCGCTGATGTGCGGGCTGCTCGAGCGCTACAACCCCGGCATCATGACCGCGCTCAGCCTGGTCGAGGAGCCGCGCCACGTGACCGCGGTCCGGCACTCGCCGTACGTCCCGCGGATCCGCACCGGCACGAGCACCGACCTGCTGATCCACGACGTCGACATCGTGCTCCGTCTGGCCGGCGCCTACCCGTCGACGATCCGCGCGTCCCTGGGCTACCTGCACCCGGACTCGCCGGACGGTTCGGAGGACGTGGCCGAGGTGATGCTCGGCTTCCCGGACGGGATGCTGGCCAACCTCTCGGCCAGCCGGATGAGCCAGCGCAAGGTCCGGGCCTTCACGATCGCGGAGACCGGGCGCCTGGTCGAGGTCGACATGCTGCGCAACGCGGTCACGATCTACCGCCACGTGCTCAACGAGGCCGGACCGGACGGGCTCGGCTACCGCCAGCAGGCGATCATCGAGATCCCGGCCCTCGTGTCCACCCAGGAGCCACTGGCGGCGCAGCTGGACCGGTTCGTGGACCTGGTCACGGGCCGGGCCGACGTCGACGCGGAGCGCGCGGACATCCTGCCGCCGCACCGCGTCGTGGAGCGGGTGCGGTCCGGCGACGCGGTCTGACCTACGGCACCGTCAGGGTGTCGCGACCGCGGAGGTCATCGACCCCAGCACGGCGAGGTGCTGGCGCAGCACCACGTCCAGCGCGAAGTGCTCGCGCACCAGCTCGCGTCCCGCTGCGCCGGTGCGGTCGGCCAGCGCCCGGTCGGTGAGCAGGTCCACGAGCGCATCGGCCAGCGCCTCCGGCCGGCCCACGGGTACGACGAGGCAGCGGCCGCTCAGCTCGACGCCCGGGAAGTTGTCCGGTCGCACGGCGACCACCACCGGCACACCGGAGGCCATGCTCTCCAGCGTCGCGGTCCCCATGCCGTACCCCTGCAGGTCGTGGGCTTCCACGTCGGCCGCCGCGAGGTAGTCGGGCACTGCAGCCTTGTCGACCGACCCGATGCTCAGCAGCGCGTGGTCGACACCGAGCTCGGCCGCCCGGCGCTGGAACAGGTCGTAGTAGACGTGGCCGACGACGAGCACCCGGGCGGTGGGCACGCGGGCCAGCAGAGCAGGCAAGGCCTCGACCAGCGTGACCCGGTCGCGCAGCGGGATGACATGGCCCAGCGAGACGACGAGCGGGACGTCGCCGAGCTCGTGCCGCGCCCGGACCTCCTTGCCGTCGCCGCCGACCATGCGCAGCGGGTCGACGCCCACCGGGATGTACTCCAGCCCGGAGTACGACCCGGCGTAGCGGCTCTTGATGTACTCGTCCATCTGGACGTCCATCACGACGACCCGTGGCCGGTAGCGGCGCATGATCGGTCGCACCACCAACCGGTCCAGCCAGCGGAAGACGCCGTGGTAGTGCGCCTTCGGGTTCTCCAGCCGCGTGTGTACGGAGAGCAGGACGGGCACTCCGCGGCTGCGCGCATAGAGCCCGGTCGCCCAGCTGAGGTCGAAGAACTGGCCGTGCTGGTGGATCACGTCGGGGGCGAACTCGTCCAGCAGTCCCCGGATCCGGCGGCGCAGCGACGGCCGAGTGGTGAAGGCGATGTCGAAGCTCACCGAGAGCCGGGTCTGCGGCAGGGACGAGGACGGCAGCCGTACGACGCGCAGGCGGGGCGCGAGCGTCTCGGTCGCCGGCGCGTCCTGGTACGACGCGGTCAGCACCAGGACGTCGTGTCCCTCCTCGGCGTACCCGCGGGCCAGCGCGTCGGACAGGTGAGCGCTGCCGCCGACCCGCGGCGGGTAGAAGTTGTTGACGACGACGATCCGCATCAGCCGTGGCTCATGTCGTTGAGCTCGTCGAGGCCGTCGGCCTGGTCGTCGGCCTCGTCGTCGGCCAGGTCGAGGTAGTCGACCGCGGACCCGTCGGCCGAGAACGCGACGCGGGCGATCGGCCGGGCGGGGACGCCGGCGACGACGGTGCGGGGCGGCACGTCCCTCGTCACCACGGCGCCCGCGGCGACGACCGACTCGTCGCCGAGTGTGACGCCCATCGAGATGACCGCGTTGGCGCCGACGAACACCCGCTCGCCGATCCGGGTGCTCGCCCGCTCGACCTCTGCGAACCTGCGCCCGGACACGCACCGGCGGGCCGAGGAGTGCGTGTAGATCTGCGCGCCGCACGAGATGTCGCAGCCGGCGCCGATGGTGAGCCCGCCGGACCCGTCGATGACGGTGAACGCGCCGATCCAGGTGCCGGGCCCGATCTCCGGCTCGCCGATGACCCACGCGTGCGGGTTGTAGGGGTTCGCGGGGAGGCCGCCCGGCCCGCCGCCGTCGCGGGCGGTCACGGCATCGACCCCTTGACCAGGTTCGTCATGCCCTCCTCGACCGTGATGCTCGGCTCGAACCCGAGCACCTCCCGCGCGCGCCGCGTGTCGGCCGCCCGCCGCGACACCAGCACGTCGCGCGGGTTGAACTGCGGCTCGACGTCCGCGCCCACGGCGTCGATGAGGATGCGGGCCAGAGTCGCGATCGAGGTGTCGATACCCGTGCCGACGTTGACCGGCAGGTTGTCCTGCTCGGCCTCCAGCGCCAGCACCGTGGCGCGGGCGATGTCGTGGACGTGGATGAAGTCCATGGACTGCTCGCCGCGCCCGTCGATGACGGGCGGCTCACCGCGCTGCAGACGGTTGACGAAGTGGTTGATGACCGACGTGTAGTACGCCGTGGTCTTCTGCCCCTCGCCGTACACGTTGAAGAAGCGCAGGGCGAGCCACGACAGCCCGGAACGCCGCTGGTAGTAGCCGAGCAGGTCCTCGCCGGCGCGCTTGCTGATGCAGTACGGCGTGAGGGGGCGCAGCTGGTCGTCCTCATGCATCGGGATCTTGTCCGGGTCGCCGTAGACCGACGCGCTCGATGCGAAGACCACACGTCGTACGCCGTGGTCGGCCGCCGCGGCGAACACGTTGTGGTTGCCGACCATGTTGATGTCGATGCTCTCGTACGGGTCGGCCTGGCTCTTGTTGATGCTGACGGCCGCGAAGTGGATGACCGACTCACAGCCCTTCATCGCGGCGTGGACCGCGCCGCCGTACCGCACGTCCTGGTCGACCAGCTCGACCCGTCCGGTCTCGCTCAGCGCCGCCATCGCGTCCCGGTCACCCCGGAACATGTTGTCGAACACGCGGACCTGGTACCCGCGGTCGAGGAGCATCGGGATCACGTGCATCCCGATGAAGCCGGCGCCGCCGGTGAAGAAGACGGTCTTCGGCTCGGTCATGTCAGGTGCTCCTTCGAAGGCAGCGGCTGGGCAGAGTGGACCGGTGCGGCGCTCATGCGGCCGTCACGGCTGCGCGCACGGCCTTGGCGACCGTCTCGACCTGGCCGTCGGTCAGGTTGGCATGCATCGGGATCGCCAGGTGGCGTCGGAAGATGTCGAGGGACACCGGACAGGCCTGGGTGCGCCCGTAGACCGGCTGCACGTGGGAGGCGTACGTGCCGATGTTGCACTGGATCCCGTCGCCGCGCAGGGCGGCGGCGACCCGTCCGCGGTCGACGCCCGGAGCGAGCGTGAGTACGTAGGACTGCCAGACGGTACGGCGGTCCGCCGGCTCGACCGGGACCGTCACCTCCTCGACGTCACCCAGCAGCTCGGCGTAGGCGTCCGCGATGCGCCGTCGCGCGGCAACCAATGTGGGGAGCCGGTTCATCTGGACCGACAGTACGGCGGCCGCGATCTCGGAGAGCTTGTAGTTCCAGCCGATCTCGTCGAACTCCGGCACCGGGAGGTCGCCCGACCCGGCCCGGTCCAAGGCGCTCTCGACGCCGAAGAAGTGCAGCTTGCGCGCCCGCGCGGCGACGTCGTCCCGGTCCGTGGTGATGGCCCCACCCTCGCCGGAGGTGATGCCCTTGCGGCCGTGGAACGAGAAGCAGCCCACGTCGGCGAGCGCGCCTGTCGGCCGGTCCTTGTACGTCGACCCGGCGGCGCAGGCGGCGTCCTCCACCAGCCACAGCCCTCGGCGCCGAGCCAGCTCGTTGAGCTCGTCGTAGTCCGCCGGCATCCCGAACGGGTCGACCGCGATGATGCCGACGGTGCTCGAGGTGACGGCGGCCTCGGCGGCGGCCGGGTCGATGGTCCAGATGTCCGGCCGGACGTCGACGAAGACGGGGTCGGCGCCGGTGTAGCGGACGGCGTGACCCGTGGCGGGGAAGGTGTAGTCGGCGACCAGCACCTCGTCCCCGGGGCCGGCCCCCAAGGCCTCGACCGCGAGGTGCAGGGCCGCCGTGCAGCTGCTCACCATGAGCGCGTGGTCGGCGCGGCAGATATGGGCGAACCGCTGCTCGAGCTCGCGCGCCAGCGGACCCTGGCCGGCCACCCAGCCCGACTCGAGGACCTTCGCGACCGCGGCGAGCTCTTCGTCGCCGAACGTGGGCTGGCCCAGCGTGATGGGTCGGCCCGGTGTGGTCGGCTCGTGCATCGAACTCCCTGGCTGGTACGGCGGCGCCGCGATAGCGGGCCGCCCTGAATTCTAAGGGTGGCCACCGGCCCATCTTGGGAGGCCGCCGTCGTGGGCCTAGACTGCCGACCGGCGTTCGTGATCGTTTTCACAAGGGCACGAAACCCGCTCCGGCAGGGCACTCACAGCACGATCGGCAGGGACAGTGAGCCAGTGAGCCTCAACGACGACTCCGCGCGCAGCTCGGGCGTGACCGCTGACGTCATCGTCGTCGGCGCCGGGCCCTCGGGCGCGACGACCGCGGCGTACCTCGCTGCGGCGGGCCTCGACGTCCTGCTCCTGGAGAAGTCCGCGTTCCCGCGGGAGAAGGTCTGCGGCGACGGCCTCACGCCGCGCGCCGTCAAGGAGCTGGTCGCACTCGGCATCCCGACCCGCGCCGAGGACGGCTGGCTGCGCAACCAGGGACTGCGCGTCATCGGGGGAGGCGTGCGGCTGCAGCTGCCCTGGCCCGAGCTGGCGTCGTTCCCGGACTACGGGCTGGTGCGCACCCGGCTCGGCTTCGACGAGGCGGTGGCGCGTCACGCCGAGAAGGTCGGCGCCCGGCTGATGGAACGGATGTCTGTGACCGGCCCGGTGCTGGACGACCGGACCGGTCAGGTCGTCGGCGTCACGGCTCGGGAGGTCGACGACAGCGGCAAGGCGGCCGGGCCGGGGCACAGTTTCCGCGCACCCGTCGTCGTGGCGGCCGACGGCAACTCCAGCCGGCTGTCGCTGTCGGTCGGTCTGAACAAGCGCGACGACCGCCCCATGGGCGTCGCCGTCCGTACGTACTTCACCAGCCCGCGCCATGATGACGACTGGCTCGAGTCCTGGCTCGAGCTCTGGGCGCCGGACGACAAGGGCAAGCACGCGCTGCTGCCGGGCTACGGCTGGATCTTCGGGGTCGGCGACGGCACGAGCAACGTCGGGCTCGGTGCGCTCAACACGACGGCGCAGTTCGGCAAGGTCGACTACCGCGACCTCATGCGGAGGTGGATGGCCGGGCTGCCCGAGGAGTGGGGCTACACCGAGGACAACCAGGTCGGGCCGATCCGCGGCGCGGCCCTGCCCATGGGCTTCAACCGCCAGCCGCACTACACCCGCGGGCTCGTCCTCGTCGGTGACGCGGGCGGCATGGTGAACCCGTTCAACGGCGAGGGCATCGCCTACGCCATGGAGTCGGGCCGGATGGCTGCGGACGTCATCGTGCAGGCCCTGAACCGCGCGACCGACGCACAGCGGGAGCGCGTCCTCGCGTCGTACCCGCGGGTGATGAAGGACGCGCTGGGCGGGTACTTCACCCTCGGCCGGGCCTTCGTCAGCCTGATCGGTCACCCCGAGGTGATGCGGGTCGCCACGCGGTACGGCCTGCCCCGCCCGCTGCTGATGCGCTTCGTCCTGAAGCTGCTCGCGAACCTCGCCGAGCCACGGGGCGGAGACGCCATGGACCGGGTCATCACCGGCCTGACCAAGATCGTCCCCGCTGCATGACCGGCGACATGTTCGCCCGGCTGACCGGCCCTGTGGGCCTGGTCCCTAGGATGTGTGCCGCCAGTCACCAGAGGGGAGCAGTTCCGGCATGAACAACCCCTATGTGCCGATCCTGGCCTTGTTCGCGATCGGTGCCGGGTTCGCGGCGTTCTCGATCGTCGCCGGCTCGTTCTCAGGGCCGAAGCGCTACAACCGGGCCAAGCTGGATGCGTACGAGTGCGGCATCGAACCCACCCCACACGCTGTGGGCGGCGGGCGGTTCCCGGTCAAGTACTACCTGACCGCGATGCTCTTCATCGTGTTCGACATCGAAGGTGTGTTCCTGTTCCCCTTCGCGGTGGCGTTCAACAAGCTCGGCATCTTCGCGCTGGTCGAGATGGTCCTGTTCATCGTCACGGTGTTCGTCGCGTACGCCTACGTCTGGCGCCGCGGCGGGCTGGAGTGGGACTGAGCATGGGACTGGACGCGGGGCTGGAGACGGTGAGGGCCTGATGGGTATCGAGGAGAAGCTGCCGGCCGGATTCCTGCTGACGACGGTCGAGAAGCTCGCGGGCTACATGCGCAAGAGCTCGGTCTGGCCGGCGACCTTCGGGCTGGCCTGCTGCGCCATCGAGATGATGGCCGTCGGGACGCCCGACTACGACATCGCCCGCTTCGGCATGGAGCGGTTCAGCGCCACTCCGCGGCAGGCCGACCTGATGATCGTCGCGGGCCGGGTGAGCCAGAAGATGGCTCCCGTGCTGCGCCAGGTCTACGACCAGATGCCGGAGCCGAAGTGGGTCATCTCGATGGGCGTGTGCGCCTCGTCGGGCGGCATGTTCAACAACTACGCGATCGTGCAGGGCGTGGACCACGTCGTACCGGTCGACGTCTACCTACCCGGCTGCCCGCCCCGGCCCGAGATGCTGTTGCACGCGATCATCACGCTGCACGAGCAGATCCAGAACATGCCCCTGGGTGTGAACCGAGAGAAGGCCGCGCGGGCCGCGGAGGAGGCTGCGCTCAAGGCCACTCCGACCTCGCAGATGAAGGGGCTGCTCGCGTGAGCGACTCGACGTCCGGCGCCACTCCTGACGCCACGCCGGACACGCCGCCCACGGGTGACGCCGACCCTCGCCTGCAGGGGCCTCCGGATGCGGCGCTGCCGGCCCGGACCGACGCGACCCCCGAGGTCATCGGCGTACGGCGTGGCATGTTCGGCGCGGCCGACGGCGGCGACACCTCCGGGTACGGCGGACTGACCCGTGCCATCTCGATGCCTGCGCCGGCCGAGCGTCCGTACGGCGGGTGGTACGACGAGCTGGCCGACGCGCTCGCGACGGTGCTCGGGCAGGACGACGCCGGTCCGTCGTACGAGGACGCGATCGAGAAGGTCGTCCTCGACCGTGGTGAGCTGACGCTCTTCGTCCGCCGCGACTACCTGCCCGCCGTTGCGCGCCAGCTGCGTGACCAGCCCGACCTCCGGTTCGAGATCTGCACCGGCGTGAGTGGAGTGCACTACCCACAGGAGGCCGGGCGCGAGCTGCACGCGGTCTACCACCTGCTGTCGATCACCAACGGCGGCAGGCGGATCCGCGTGGAGGTGGTAGCCCCGGACAGCGACCCGCACATCCCGTCGATCGTCGTCGTCTACCCCGGCAACGACTGGCATGAGCGTGAGACCTGGGACATGTTCGGCATCGTCTTCGACGGCCACCCGGCCCTGACCCGCATCCTCATGCCCGACGACTGGCCCGGGCACCCGCAGCGCAAGGACTACCCGCTCGGTGGCATCCCGGTCGAGTACAAGGGTGCCGAGATCCCACCGCCCGACCAGCGGAGGGCGTACACCTGATGGCTGACCACGACACCCGGCTGTCGCCCGAGGACGAGGCCTTCATCGCCGCCGCCGAGCAGGACCCGTACGGCATCGCGACCGAGGAGGGCCCGACCGAGGGCCACGTCGTCAACGCGTTCGGCGGCGACTGGGACGACGTCGTGGACGAGGCCGCCTCGCTCAGCGAGGAGCGGATCGTCGTCAACATGGGCCCGCAGCACCCCTCCACCCACGGCGTGCTCCGGCTCATCCTCGAGATCGACGGCGAGACGGTGACGGAGACCCGCGCCGGCATCGGGTACCTGCACACCGGCATCGAGAAGAACATGGAGTTCCGGACGTGGACCCAAGGGGTCACGTTCTGCACCCGCATGGACTACCTCACGCCGATGTTCCAGGAGACCGCGTACTGCCTCGGGATCGAGCGGCTGCTCGGCGTCACCGACCAGGTCCCGGAGCGGGCCAGCACCATTCGGGTCCTGATGATGGAGCTGACCCGGGTCTCCTCCCACCTGGTCGCCATCGCGACCGGCGGCCTGGAGATGGGCGCGACGACGGTCATGACCGTCGGCTTCCGCGAACGCGAGCGCATCCTCGCCGTGATCGAGCTGATCACCGGCCTGCGGATGAACAACGCCTACATCCGGCCCGGCGGCGTCTCGCAGGACATCCCCAGCGGGGCCATCGACCGGATCCGGGACATGGTGCCCGCGGTGCGCAAGGGCATCCGCGAGCTCGAGCTCCTGCTCCTGCAGAACCCGGTGCTGCGCGGCCGGACGGTCGACGTCGGCTACCTCGACCTGACCGGTTGCATTGCGCTCGGGATCACCGGACCGGTGCTGCGCGCGACCGGCCTGCCGCACGACCTGCGCAAGCTCACGCCGTACTGCGGGTACGAGACCTACGACTTCGACGTCATCACCCGCGAGAGCGCCGACGCGTACGGCCGTCTCTGCATCCGGCTGGACGAGATCCACGAGTCGCTGAAGATCGTCCAGCAGTGCGCCGACCGCCTGCAGCACCTCGAGGGGCCGGTGATGATCGAGGACAAGAAGATCGCGTGGCCCGCGCAGCTCGCGCTCGGCAGCGACGGCCTGGGCAACTCCCTCGACCACATCCGCAACATCATGGGCACGTCGATGGAGTCCCTGATCCACCACTTCAAGCTGGTGACCGAGGGCTTCCACGTCCCGGCCGGCCAGGTCTACTCAGCGGTCGAGTCGGCGAAGGGCGAGCTCGGCGTGCATCTGGTGAGCGACGGCGGCACCCGCCCGTACCGGGCGCACTTCCGCGACCCGTCCTTCAACAACCTCCAGGCCACGGCGGCGATGTGTGAGGGCGGGCAGGTGGCCGACGTGATCGTCGCCGTCGCCTCGATCGACCCGGTGATGGGAGGCGTGGACCGGTGACGTTCGCACCCGAGGTCGACCAGCGCCTGCGAGCCGACGCGGCGCAGATCGTCGCGCGCTACCCGCGGGAGCGGTCCGCCCTGCTGCCCTTGTTGCACCTCGTGCAGAGCGAGGAGGGCTATGTCAGCCCGGACGGGATCGAGCTCTGCGCCGACGTCCTGGACCTGACGACCGCCGAGGTGTCCGGGGTCGCCACCTTCTACACGCAGTACAAGCGGCACCCCAACGGTGAGTACACGGTCGGGGTCTGCACCAACACGCTGTGCGCCATCATGGGCGGCGACCAGATCTTCGACGACCTGGCCGAGCACCTCGGCGTCGGTCATGACGAGACGACCGAGGACGGCGCCATCACCCTGGAACGGGTCGAGTGCAACGCGGCCTGCGACTTCGCCCCGGTCGTGATGGTCAACTGGGAGTTCTTCGACAACCAGACCCCGCGCAGCGCACGGCAGCTCGTCGACGACATCCAGGCGGGCCGGGCGGTCGTGCCGACCCGGGGCGCCAGCTCTGTGTGCACCTTCAAGCAGATGTCCCGTGTGCTGGCCGGCTTCGACGACGGCCGGGGCGACGAGGGCGTGGGCGCGGCCGGCGCGACCCTGGTCGGTCTCGAGCTGGCCCACCAGCGCGGCTGGTCGGTCGACGGGTTGTACGACGGCGACGGCGGCCGCGGCGGATCGTCGCGAGCGCCGGTGGAGCAGATAGCCGAGGAGCACGTGAGCGACCCCGACGCACCGAGTGCCCATGACGCCGCGCAGCCGGGGCAGGGCGGCCGGACGCCGGCCGGCGGCAAGCGCGGCAGCGCCAGGAAGGACAGCTGATGGCTCCGACCGCGCTCACCCCGATCATGACCGAGTTCTGGGACGACCCGCAGTCCTGGACGCTCGAGACGTACGAGCGGCACGACGGGTACGTCGCGCTGCGCCGGGCGCTCGGCATGGAGCAGGCCGACCTGGTCCAGGCGCTCAAGGACTCGGGCCTGCGCGGGCGTGGCGGCGCCGGCTTCCCCACCGGCATGAAGTGGGGCTTCCTGCCTCCGCCGGACGGCGGCCCGCGTTACCTGGTGGTCAACGCCGACGAGTCCGAGCCCGGGACCTGCAAGGACATCCCGCTGATGCTGGCCACGCCGCAGTTCCTCATCGAGGGCGTGGTCATCACGGCGAAGGCGATCGGCTGCAACCACGCCTTCATCTACGTGCGCGGGGAGGTCCTGCACGTCTACCGCCGCCTGCTGCGCGCGGTCGAGGAGGCCCGGGCCGCGGGCTACGTCGGCACCGACATCCTGGGCTCCGGGTTCGACCTCGAGATCACGGTGCACGCCGGGGCGGGCGCGTACATCTGCGGTGAGGAGACCGCGCTGCTCGACTCTCTCGAGGGTCGCCGCGGCCAGCCGCGGCTCAAGCCGCCGTTCCCCGCCGTGGCCGGTCTGTACGCGCGCCCGACCGTCGTCAACAACGTCGAGTCGATCGCGTCGGTGCCCTTCATCGTGCGCAAGGGCGCCGACTGGTTCGCCTCGATGGGCACCGAGCGCTCGAAGGGCTTCGGCCTGTTCAGCCTGTCCGGCCACGTGACCCGGCCGGGCCAGTACGAAGCCCCCCTCGGCATCACGCTGCGCGAGCTGCTCGACATGGCCGGCGGAATGCGGAACGGCAAGGCGTTGAAGTTCTGGACACCGGGCGGGTCCTCGACACCATTGCTCACCGACAAGCATCTCGACGTGCCGCTCGACTTCGAGTCGGTCAGTGCGCAGCCGACGCCCGACAACCCGGACGCGCCCGGCTCGATGCTCGGGACGAGGGCCCTGCAGATCTTCGACGAGACGACCTGCGTCGTGCGGGCCACGTTGCGGTGGACGGACTTCTACGCCCACGAGTCCTGCGGCAAGTGCACGCCGTGCCGCGAGGGGACCTACTGGCTCAAGCAGATCCTTCATCGGCTCGAGCACGGCCAGGGCACCGAGGCCGACATCGAGAAGCTGCTCGACATCTGCGACAACATCTTCGGTCGCTCGTTCTGCGCACTCGCTGACGGCGCGGTCAGTCCGATCCAGTCCAGCATCCGCTTCTTCCGCGACGAGTACATCCAGCACATGACCGAGGGCGGCTGTCCGTTCGACCCGAGGGACTCCACGCTGTTCGCCCAGTCCGAAGCGGTGACCGCATGAGCAGCTCCGGGCTTGTCGGAAGCCGTCTGTCCGGTTCCGTTGCTCAGGCACGTCCAGATCTCGTGACCCTGACGATCGACGGGGCCGAGGTCAGCGTGCCCAAGGGCACGTTGGTGATCCGGGCCGCCGAGGAGGTCGGGATCGAGATCCCGCGCTTCTGCGACCACCCGCTGCTCGAGCCGGTCGGCGCCTGCCGGCAGTGCCTGGTCGAGATCGCCACCCCAGGACCGGACGGGCAGCTGCGGCCGATGCCCAAGCCGCAGGCGTCCTGCACCATCGAGGTGACCGCAGGCATGCAGGTGCGGACCCAGGTCACCTCGCCGGTCGCCGACAAGGCGCAGCAGGGCGTCATGGAGCTGCTCCTCATCAACCACCCGCTCGACTGCCCCGTCTGCGACAAGGGGGGCGAGTGCCCGCTGCAGAACCAGGCCATGTCGAACGGGCGCGCGACCTCGCGCTTCGAGGACGTCAAGCGCACGTACCCCAAGCCGATCAACATCTCCAGCCAGGTGCTGCTGGACCGCGAGCGCTGCGTGCTCTGCGCGCGCTGCACCCGGTTCTCGGCCCAGATCGCGGGCGACCCGTTCATCGAGCTCATCGAGCGCGGCGCGCTGCAGCAGGTCGGTATCTACGAGCAGAAGCCGTTCGAGAGCTACTTCTCGGGCAACACCGTGCAGATCTGCCCGGTGGGCGCGCTCACGGGCGCGGCGTACCGGTTCCGGTCCCGGCCGTTCGACCTCGTCTCCTCGCCCGGCGTGTGCGAGCACTGCGCCAGTGGTTGCGCGATCCGCAGCGACCATCGCCGCGGGGTCGTCCTGCGCCGGCTGGCGGGCAACGACCCGCAGGTCAACGAGGAGTGGAACTGCGACAAGGGCCGCTGGGCCTTCACCTACTCGCGCGCGGCCGACCGGCTGACCCACCCCATGGTGCGGGACGCGGAGTCCGGCGACCTGCGGGTGGCCTCGTGGCCGGAGGCGCTCGACGTCGCCGCCCGCGGCCTGGCCGATGCCAAGGCGAACGGCGGGGTCGGCGTCCTCGTCGGTGGGCGGGCGACGTACGAGGACGCCTACGCCTACGCCAAGTTCGCACGAACCGCCTTGTCCACCAACGATATTGACTTCCGAGCCCGGGTGCACTCCGTCGAGGAGGCGGCCTTCCTCGGGTCGATCGTCGTCGGCTCCGTACCGGACGCCGGTGGCGTGACCTACGCTGACCTCGAGGCGGCGTCGGCGGTGCTCCTGGTCGACTTCGAGCCCGAGGAGGAGTCGCCCATCGTCTTCCTTCGGCTGCGCAAGGCGGTCCGCGAGCACGGCGCGACTGTTGTGTCGCTGGCGCCGTGGCAGACGCGCGGGCTCAAGAAGCTGTCCGGCCGGCTGGTTCCGGCCGCACCGGGCACCGAGGCCGAGGTCCTGCAGGCCATCGCGCGCGGCGACGGCGAGCTCGACGACGTGACCGAGCTGCTCAAGGCGGCGGGCGCGGTCGTCCTGGTCGGCGAGCGTGCGGCCGGTGCCGTGGGCGCGCTCAGCGCGGTCCGCCAGGTCTCGAACGCCACGGGCGCCCGGGTCGCGTGGGTGCCTCGGCGCGCCGGCGAGCGTGGGGCGCTGGAGGCCGGTGCCCTGCCGACGTTGCTGCCCGGCGGCCGGCCGGTGAGCGACGCGGCCGCCCGCGTCGACCTGCAGACGGCCTGGGTGTCCACGGACATCCCGGCCAGCGAGGGGCGCGACACCGCGGGAATCATCGCTGCGGCGGCCGCCGGCGACCTGGGTGGCCTCGTCGTGGGCGGCGTCGACCCGGGTGACCTGGTTGAGCCGCAGGCCGCGACCGCGGCGCTGGATCGCGCGGGCTTCGTCGTATCCCTCGAGCTCCGCGAGAGTGCGGTCACCGATCGGGCGGACGTCGTGCTGCCGGTGGCACCAGCCGAGGAGAAGGGCGGGACCTACCTGGACTGGGAGGGCCGGCCGCGCCCGTTCGCGCCGGCGTTGACCTCGAGTGCCATGAGCGACTACCGCGTCCTGGACCTGCTGGCCGCAGAGATGGACGTGCACCTGGGGCTGCGGGACCTGGCGTCGGTGCGAGCCGAGATCGCCTCGCTCGGTCCGTGGGACGGTGCGGTCGCGGCAGAGCCGGACGTGGCACCCGGGGAGCCGGCCCAGCCCACGGCGAACGAGGCCGTCCTGGCGACCTGGCACTTGTTGCTCGACAACGGTCGCCTGCAGGACGGCGAGCCCTACCTGGCCGGTACGGCGACCCCACCGGTCGCGCGGCTGTCGGCAGCGACCGCTGCCGAGGTCGGCGTGGGCGCCGGTGCCGACCTCGTCGTCTCGACCGCCGCCGGCCAGATCACGCTGCCGGTCGTCATCGCCGAGATGCCGGACCGCGTCGTATGGCTGCCGACCGACTCGCAGTCCTCGACGGTCCACGAGAGCCTGCACGTGGGTTCCGGCGCCGTCGTACAGCTAGCACCGGCGGCAGCACCGGGAGCAGCACCGGTACCGGCAGTGGAGGGCAGCGCATGAGCCTGCTGAGCGCGCTCCCGGCGACCGACAACCCGGCGGTCAGCTTCGCCCAGGACAACGGCTGGATCGTGCTGGTCAAGGCGGTCGTCATCTTCGTGTTCCTGGTCGTCACGACCCTGCTCGTGATCTGGTTCGAGCGGCGGGTCATCGGCCGGATGCAGCAGCGGCCCGGGCCCAACCGGGCCGGCCCGTTCGGGCTGCTCCAGACGCTGGCCGACGGCATCAAGCTGGCGCTGAAGGAAGACATCATCCCCAAGGGCGCGGACCGGCTGGTCTTCATCCTCGCCCCCGGCATCGCGGCCGCGATGTGCTTCGTGTCGTTCGCCGTCATCCCGTTCGGGCCGGCCGTGACCGTGTTCGGGCACAAGACTCCGCTGCAGCTGTCGGACACGCCGGTCGCCGTCCTGTTCATCCTCGCCGTGGCGTCGATCGGCGTGTACGGCATCCTGCTCGGCGGCTGGGCGTCCGGGTCGACGTACCCGTTGCTCGGTGCGCTGCGGTCCACGGCGCAGGTGATCTCCTACGAGATCGCGATGGCCATGAGCCTGGTCGCGGTCTTCCTGTACGCCGGCTCGATGTCGACGTCGCAGATCGTCGACCAGCAGAAGGACCTGTGGTTCGTCATCCCGGCGTTCTTCTCGTTCGCCGTCTACGTCATCACCATGGTCGGCGAGACGAACCGGCTGCCGTTCGACCTGGCCGAGGGCGAGGGTGAGCTGACCGGTGGCTTCCACACCGAGTACAGCTCGCTGAAGTTCGCCCTGTTCTTCCTGGCCGAGTACGTCAACATGGTCACGGTCTCGGCCCTGGCCACCACGATGTTCCTCGGGGGCTGGCGCGCGCCATGGCCGCTCAGCCTCTGGGACCACGCGAACAGCGGCTGGTGGCCGATCCTGTGGTTCGTCGTCAAGCTGTGGCTTTTCCTCTTCTTCTTCGTCTGGCTGCGCGGGTCGCTCCCCCGCGTGCGCTACGACCAGTTCATGCGGTTCGGCTGGAAGGTCCTCATCCCGACCTCGCTGCTGTGGATCGTCTGCGTGGCGTTCATCCGCGCGGCCCAGCTGTTCAGTGCCGACGGCCGGCGCAACACGCTGATCGTGATCAGCGTCATCGCCGTCGTCCTGATCGTCGGCACCTACCTGCTGCCGCAGGGGGAGGACCCCAAGGAGAAGTACGCCTGGCCCACCGGCGAGGTCGACCCGTTCGCGGGCGGCCACCCGGTGCCGCCGCTGCCGGGGCAGACGCTGCGCCGGACAGCGGGACCGTCACCCGTCCTCACGAGCGGCTCCGCACCGGAGGAACCCGAACCGTCCGAGCCCGCAGAGGTGTCCGGTGGCTGACCAGCAGCGCAAGAAGCTCGGTGACCGGTTCGCGCCGGTGGCCGGGTTCGGTGTCACGTTCTCCACGATGTTCCGCAAGCTGGAGACCGAGGAGTACCCCGAGGTCAAGCGGCCGACGGCTCCGCGGTTCCACGGCCGCCACCAGCTCAACCGTCACCCGGACGGGCTGGAGAAGTGTGTCGGCTGTGAGCTGTGTGCCTGGGCCTGCCCGGCTGACGCCATCTATGTCGAGGGTGCGGACAACGACGACAGCGAAGGCGGTGGCGGCCGCTTCTCGCCGGGCGAGCGCTACGGCCGCGTCTACCAGATCAACTACCTGCGCTGCATCTTCTGCGGCCTGTGCATCGAGGCCTGCCCGACCCGCGCGCTCACCATGACGAACGAGTACGAGCTGGCCGACCACAGCCGGGCTTCGCTGATCTTCGAGAAGGACCAGCTGCTCGCACCGTTGCAGGCCGGCATGCTGCCGCCGCCGCACCCGATGGTCGACGGCCTGGAGGAGCGCGACTACTACCAGGGCAAGGTCGACGCCGCGACGCCCGAGCAGCTGCGCTGGGCGGACCAGCACCGCCCGGACGATGCAGAGGTGGTCGAGTGAGCTCCCTCGGCCTGCTCGCGGCGCACTCGACGGGGGGCGCCCAGGCCGGAGGCGCCGAGGCGACGTTCTTCTGGATCCTCGGCACCGTCTCGGTGATCGCCGCGCTCGGGCTGCTGTTCGCCAAGAAGGCGGTGCACGCAGCCATCGCGGTCGCGCTGGTGATGGTGGTCCTCGGCGTCTTCTACGTCATCGAAGGTGCCGAGTTCCTCGGCATCGTGCAGGTCTTCGTCTACACCGGCGCCGTGATGATGCTGTTCCTGTTCGTCCTGATGCTCGTCGGCGTCGACTCGTCAGACTCGCTCGTCGAGACGATCAAGGGCCAGCGCTGGGTCGGCCTGCTGCTCGGTCTCGGGCTGTTCCTCCTGCTGGTCGCCGCGGTCGGCAGCTTCAGCGTCGGCCGACCCGTCGGGCTCACCCGGGCCAACCAGGCCGGCAACATCTCTGGTCTGGCGACCCTGATCTTCGGCCAGTACGTGTGGGCCTTCGAGGTGACGAGCGCTCTGCTGATCACCGCGGCCCTCGGTGCGATGGTGCTGGCGCACCGCGAGCGGCTGACCGTGAGGGTCACCCAGCGGGTCGCCTCCACCCGCCGCTTCGAGATGAGGGGCAAGTACCAGGCCGGCCTGCCTGCGCCGGGTGTGTACGCCCGGCACAACGCGGTCGACACCCCCGCCCTGCTGCCGGACGGTACGCCGGCCGAGGCGTCGGTCTCGCGGGTCCTGGTCGCCCGCGCCCAGACACGTGGCGCCGAGCCGTACGAGCAGGCGACGGCGGCGATCGAGCGTGACGTCGAGGAGGGTAGACAGCGATGAACCTGGTCAACTACATCTACCTGTCGACCGTCCTGTTCGCGATCGGTGCGACCACGGTGCTGTTGCGGCGCAACGCGATCATCGTCTTCATGGGCGTGGAGCTGATGCTCAACGCGACCAACCTGGCCTTCGTGACGTTCGCCCGCATCCAGGGGACGTTGGACGGCCAGGTCGTCGCCCTGTTCGTCATGGTGGTGGCCGCCGCCGAGGTCGTCGTCGGGCTCGCCATCATCATGACGATCTTCCGCGCGCGGCGATCCGTGTCCGTCGACGACGCCGACCTGTTGAAGCTGTGAGAGGACGCTGATGATGCTCACCTCCGTCCTCGCCGCACAGGCTGTTCACGGCGTACAGGGCGCGCAGCAGGTGCAGACGGCTACCGGGGCGTTCACGCTCACCTGGCTGCTCGTCGCCCTGCCGCTGCTGAGTGCCGGCGTCCTCTTGGTCGGCGGTCGGCGTACCGACTCCTTCGGGCACGTCCTCGGCACTCTGGTGCCCTGGGCCTGCTTCGTCATCGCCGCGGTGATGTACCTGGCCATGCTGAACAAGCCGTCCGACGGCCGGGCGTTCGACCAGCACCTGTTCTCCTGGATCCCGGCCGGGTCGTTCACGCTCGACGCCGGGCTGCGGATCGACCAGCTGTCCATGGCGTTCGTCCTGCTCGTGACCTTCGTCGGCTCCCTGATCCACACGTACTCGGTCGCCTACATGGAGCACGACCCGGACCGGCGCCGGTTCTTCGCCTACATGAACCTGTTCGTGGCCTCGATGCTGCTGCTCGTCCTCGCCGACAGCTACCTGCTGCTGTTCTTCGGCTGGGAGGGCGTCGGTCTCGCGTCGTACCTGCTGATCGGGTTCTGGAACTACAACCCGGTCTACGCGACGGCGGCCAAGAAGGCGTTCGTGGTGAACCGGGTCGGCGACATCGGCCTGGCCGTGGCGATCTTCCTGATGTTCGCCGAGTTCGGGCGGGTGGACTTCACCGGCGTCTTCGCCGGGGCGTCCTCGCTGTCCGCGGGCGTCGCCACCGCGATGGGCCTGCTGCTGTTGCTCGGCGCGTGCGGCAAGTCGGCGCAGTTCCCGCTCCAGTCGTGGCTCGGTGACGCCATGGCCGGCCCGACGCCAGTCTCGGCGCTGATCCACGCGGCAACGATGGTGACCGCCGGGGTGTACCTGATCGTGCGGTCGGCCCCGATCTACGACGTCTCGGAGAACGCGCGGCTGGGCGTGGTCATCGTCGGCGCGATCACCCTGCTGTTCGGTGCGATCGTCGGCTGCGCCAAGGACGACATGAAGAAGGCGCTCGCAGCGTCCACGATGAGCCAGATCGGCTACATGACGCTCGCGGCCGGGCTCGGTCCGGTCGGCTACGCGTTCGCCATCTTCCACCTGCTCACCCACGGCTTCTTCAAGGCCGGCATGTTCCTCGGCGCCGGCTCCGTCATGCACGGCATGCAGGACCAGGTGGACATGCGCCGGTTCGGCGGCCTGTCCGGGCTGATGAAGATCACCTGGGTCACGTTCGGGCTCGGCTGGCTGGCGATCCTGGGTGTGCCACCGTTCTCCGGCTTCTGGAGCAAGGACAAGATCATCGAGTCGGCGTTCGTCGGCGACGGTTGGCGGCCCTGGGTGTTCGGGCTCGCGGCCCTGACCGGGGCCGGCATCACGGCCTTCTACATGTCCCGGCTGTTCTTCATGACCTTCCAGGGCAAGCGGCGCTGGACCAAGGGGCAGCACCCGCACGAGGCGCCGGCCCTGATGACGGTGCCGATGGTGATCCTGGCGATCGGCTCGGCCGGCCTCGGCTTCGCCCTCGGCGTCTCGAACTCGATGCTGCACTGGCTCACGCCGGTGGTCGGCCAGCGACCAGAGGAGGAGCCGGTCGTCTCGGTCGGCGTCCTGACGGTGGCGACCCTCGTTCTGGTCGTGCTTGGCGTCGCCTTGGCCTGGTACCGCTACTGGTACGAGAGCGTGCCGGAGGTCGCGCCCGTCGGCTCGATCCCGACCCGGGCGGCCCGCCAGGACCTCTACCAGGACGAAGTCAACGAAGCTCTGTTCATGCGCCCGGGTGAGCACCTGACCCGCTCGCTGGTCTTCCTCGACGGCAAGGGCGTGGACGGCGCCGTCGGTGGCCTGGCTGCTCTCGTCGGCGGGTTGTCGGCCCGGATGCGCAGGCTGCAGAACGGTTTCGTCCGCTCGTACGCGTTGACGATGCTCGCCGGGGTGGTCGTCGTACTCGGCGCCTTGGCGGTGACGAACCGATGAGCTTCCCCTGGCTGACGGTCATCGGCGCCGTACCCCTGGTCGGCGCGGCCGCCGTCCTGGCCCTGCCGCGCTCGCTGGCTCACCGGACCCGCGAGGTCGCCTTCGGGTTCTCGATGTTCTCGCTCATCCTCGTCATCGCGATGGCGACCCAGTTCGAGCGCAACAGCAGCACGCAGTTCCAGTTCGCCGAGGTGCACGAGTGGATCCCGAGGTTCGGCGTGAGCTACGCCCTGGGCGTGGACGGGATCGGGCTCGTGCTCATCGCGCTGGCCGCGGTGCTGACTCCGGTCTGCCTGCTCGCGGCCTGGAACGACGTACCGGAGATCGGCGGTCGGCAGCAGACCTACTACGCCTTGATGCTGGTCCTGCAGACGATGATGGTGGGCGTCTTCGCCGCGACGGACGTGTTCCTGTTCTACGTCTTCTTCGAGGCGATGCTGATCCCGGTCTACTTCCTGATCGGCTCCTACGGCGGCTCCCAGCGCCAGTACGCCGCGGTGAAGTTCCTGCTGTACTCGCTGGCCGGCGGCCTGCTCATGCTGGTGGCCGTCATCGCGGTGTACTTCGCCGGGCCGAAGGGGGACCAGGGTTTCCTGCTCACCAACCTGCTCGGGCACCTGCACTTCTCCGAGACGTCCGGTCGGCTGATGTTCCTCGGCTTCTTCGTCGCGTTCGCGATCAAGGCGCCGATGGTCCCCGTGCACACCTGGCTCCCCGACGCGGCGGCGGAGGCCCAACCGGCGACCTCGGTCCTGCTGGTCGGTGTCCTGGACAAGGTCGGCACGTTCGGCATGATCCGGCTCTGCCTGCCGCTGTTCCCGGACGCAGCGAAGTGGGCGACGCCGGCCATCATCGTGTTGGCCGTCATCTCGATCCTGTACGGCGCACTCCTGGCCATCGGCCAGACCGACATCATGCGGCTGATCGCGTACACGTCGGTGAGCCACTTCGGTTTCATCGTGATGGGCATCTTCGCGATGACGTCGTCGGCCCAGAACGGCGCGACGCTCTACATGGTGAACCACGGGTTCTCGACGGCGGCGATGTTCCTCGTCGCCGCCATGCTGACCAGCCGCCGCGGGTCGCGCCGCATCGCGGACTTCGGTGGATGGCAACGGGTCACGCCGCTCGTCGCGGGGACGTTCCTCGTCGCTGGGCTGTCGTCGCTGTCGCTGCCCGGCCTGTCGAGCTTCGTCAGCGAGTTCCTCGTGCTGCTCGGCACGTACTCGCGCTACCAGGTCGCGGCGGTCTTCGCCATCGCGGGGATCGTGCTGGCCGCTCTCTACATCCTCTACATGTACCAGCGGATGATGACCGGGCCGATGCCGGAGGCGCTGGACGGTACGCCGGACATGCAGCGCCGTGAGGCCTGGGTCGTCGCGCCCCTGCTGGCGGTCATCGTCTTCCTCGGCCTGTTCCCGAAGCCGGTGCTGGACGTCATCTCCCCGGCCGTCACCCGCACCATGCACCAGGTCGGCGTGACCGATCCGAAGCCGACGCACCCGTCGCCGGCAGCTGAAGGGACGAGCAAGTGATCGCCGCCGCCAGCATTCCGGCACCGTCGATCGACTACCGGCTGGCCCTGCCGATGCTGATCGTCTTCGGCACCGCCGTCGTCAGTGTGCTCGTCGAGGCGTTCGCTCCCCGGGCCTGGCGCTACCTCGTGCAGCTCGTCGTGTCGATCGGCGGCCTGCTCGCGGCGTTCGTCGCGGTCGTCGTGGCGGCCAAGGGCGTCAAGGGGTCCACGGCATCCGGGTCCATCGTCGTCGATGGCCCGACCCTGTTCCTGCAGGGGACGCTCGTCCTGCTGAGCATCCTGGCCGTGTTGACCATGGGCGAGCGGTATCTCGGCGGCCCGCAGGGTGACGCGTTCACGCCGCAGGGGGCGGCGATCCCGGGTTCGGGGCACGAAGCGGCGGCCACTCGCGCGGGCATCGTCTCGACGGAGGTCTACCCGCTCACGCTGTTCGCGGTCGGCGGCATGATGCTGTTTCCCGCCTCCGGTGACCTGCTGACCATGTTCGTCGCGCTCGAGGTGCTGTCCCTGCCGCTCTACATCCTGTGCGGGCTGGCCCGGCGCCGCCGGCTGCTCTCCCAGGAGGCGTCCCTCAAGTACTTCTTGCTCGGCGCGTTCTCGTCGGCGTTCTTCCTGTTCGGCAGCGCGCTGCTGTTCGGGTACGCCGGGTCGCTGAACTTCGGCGACATCGCGAAGGCGATCAGCGAGGGCGGGCAGGCGCAGGGCCTCTTGCTGCCGGGCGTCGCCCTGGTCGGCATCGGGCTGCTGTTCAAGATCGGGGCCGTGCCGTTCCACTCGTGGACGCCGGACGTGTACCAAGGCGCTCCGACGCCCGTGACCGGGTTCATGGCGGCGTGCACGAAGCTTGCTGCGTTCGGCGCGATCCTGCGCGTGGTGTACGTCGGCGTCGCCGGGTCGCGCTGGGACTGGGAGCCGGTGCTGTGGGGCGTGGCGATCGTGACCATGCTGGTCGGCTCGGTGCTGGCCATCACGCAGACCGACGTGAAGCGCATGCTGGCCTACTCGTCGATCGCCCACGCCGGCTTCGTCCTGGTGGGCGTCCTGGCCTTCGACAAGAGCGGCGTCTCGGGCACGCTGTTCTACCTCGCGGCGTACGGGTTCAGCACCATCGGTGCGTTCGCCGTCGTCAGCCTGGTGCGGGACAGCGCGGGCGAGGCGACGCATCTGTCGCAGTGGGCCGGGCTCGGCAAGGACCACCCGTTGATCGCCGGTGTCTTCGCGCTGTTCCTGCTCGCGTTCGCAGGCATCCCACTGACATCCGGGTTCACCGCGAAGTTCGCCGTGTTCGCGCCCGCCGTGGCGCACGGTGCGACGTGGCTGGCGGTCGTGGGGGTGGTCGCCAGCGCCATCGCGGCCTTCTTCTACGTGCGGGTCATCGTGCTCATGTACTTCTCCGAGCCGACGGGTGACGCGACCACCGTGGCCATCCCGAGCGCGATGATGACGGTCGCGTTGACGATCGGCGTGGCCATGACCGTGATCCTCGGCGTGTTCCCGCAGCCCGTCCTGGACCTGGCCTCGCACTCGGCCTTGTTCGTACCGTGACGCTCGCCGGCGCTGGCCTGCCGACGGGCGACCCGGCGCTCGAGGCGGCGCTGCGGCGCGGGCTGGACGATGTCGAGGACTTGTTGGCCGAAGCCGTCAGTGACGTCCATGCGGCCTTCGGCAACGCAACCGGCCATCTCATGGCGGCGGGCGGCAAGCGGTTCCGGCCCCTGCTCACGGTGCTGGCCAGCCAGCTGGGCAGCGGTGCCGGGCCGGACGTCCTGAAGGCGGCGGCCGTCGTCGAGCTGACCCACCTCGCGTCGCTGTACCACGACGACGTGATGGACGACGCCTCGCTGCGTCGCGGTACGACGAGTGCGAACGTGCAGTACGGCAACACGGTCGCCATCCTGACGGGCGACCTGCTTTTCGCCCGGGCCTCGCGGATCGTCGCCGAGCTGGGGCCGGAGGCCGTGAAGGTGCAGGCGCGGACGTTCGAGCGGCTCGTGACCGGCCAGACCCGCGAGACCGTCGGTCCGGCTGAGGGGGACGACCCGGTCGAGCACTACCTCGGTGTGCTGGCCGACAAGACCGGCGCGCTCATCGCGACCTCCGGCCGGTTCGGGGCCGAGTTCGCCGGATGCCCTCCGGACGTCGTCGACGTCCTGGTCGACTACGGGGAGCGGATCGGTGTGGCGTTCCAGCTGGCCGATGACCTGATCGACCTGGCCTCCGAGACGGGGGAGTCCGGCAAGACACCGGGCACCGACCTGCGCGAAGGCATCCCCACCTTGCCGGTCCTGCTGGCCCGGACGTCGACCGACCCGGCGGACGCCGAGCTGCTCGCGCTGCTGTCCGGTGACCTGACCGACGACGACTTGCACTCGCGCGCCCTGGCCCTGCTGCGCGCGCACCCGTCGCTCGAGCAGGCGCGGGTCGAGACGCAGTCCTGGGCCGACGCCGCCCGGGCGGCGCTGAAGCCGCTGCCCGACGGGCCGGTTCGCGACGCGCTCGACGCGCTGGCGGCCGGGGTCGTCACCCGCACCGGCTGACCTCAGCCCGAGCCGAGCCGAGCGTCGCGCGACGCGCTGACTGCGCTCTGCTCTGATCCACACCGGAATCACAGCAGAGCCGGTCGTGAAGGCAACGCCCGCTGCTCTGAGTCTCCACCGGATCACAGCAGAGCGCGTCGGAAGGGGGAGGGTGTGGCTCACACGGTCTGCGGGCCGAACTCCTCGTCACACATCAGCCGGCGGGCCCGCGCTCGCGTCCTGGCTCGCGACTCGCGCACCGAGTCGACGCTCAGCAGGACCAGTGCCACCCATACCAAGCCGAACCCGACCCAGCGCGCGCCCGGCACGTACTCGTCCAGGAGCAGCACGCCGACCAGCAGCTGCAGCACCGGCGTGATGAACTGCAGCAGCCCCATCGTGGACAGCGGCACCCGGCGCGACCCGGCGGCGAACAGCACCAGCGGCACCGTGGTCGCCACCCCCGTCGTCGCGAGCAGCAGCCCGTGCCACGGCGCTTCGTCACCGAAGCTGCCGCGCCCGGTCAGCTCGATCCACACCAACGCCGCAACCGCGAACGGTGCCAGCACCATCGTCTCGGTCGTGAGGCTGGCCAGGGCCGTCACGCGGGGCCCGACCTGCTTCTTGACCAACCCGTACGACGCGAAGCTCGCCGCCAGCACGAGCGCTATCCACGGCGGGCGGCCGTAGTCCAGGGTCAGCACGACCACCGCGACGGCACCCACGACGACCGCAGCCCACTGCAGGCCACGCAGCCGTTCGTGCAGCACCACAACGCCCACGACGACCGTGACGAGCGGGTTGATGAAGTACCCCAGTGCGGCCTCGACGACGTGCCCGCTGTTCACGGCCGCGATGTAGACGCCCCAGTTGACGGCGATGAGCACCGCCGCCAGGGAGAGCGCGGCCACCAGCCGGCCGGTGCGCAGGACGTCCCGCAGCAGGCCGAGCCGCCGCGAGATCGCCATCGCCAGCAGGCACACAACCAGGGCCCAGACCACGCGGTGCAGCAGGATCTCGAACGCGCTCGCCGGCTCGAGTGCCCGGAAGTACAGCGGGAACGAACCCCAGAGGAAGAACGCCAGCGCGCCGAACGCCGTACCGAGCCGAGCCTGTTCGTCGGCGAAGGCCGCAGTGTGCTCGAGCTCTGCAGTGGGCCCGGGCGCCGGCCGGGCGCCGCTCACGCCTCCACGGTCCAGGTGTCGCGCCCCGCAAGCAGCTGGGCCAGGTCGTCGTCCGTGACCGGCCCGCCGGCCCGCTGCTGCGCCTCGGACACCTGGGACCGGACCAGGTCGTCGTACGTCGGGCGGCTCACCTCGCGGAACACCCCGACCGGCACGCGGGCCAGCGTCGGGTCGTCGAGCCGGGACAAGGCGAACTGCTGGGACGGGTCCTCGGCGTGGGCGTCGTGGCGGAGCACCTGCGCGTCATCGACGGAACCCGTTGGCACGACAGCGATGCCGCCGTCCTGGCGACGCACGAGCACCTCGCCGTCGCCCACCGTCAGCGGTTCCCCGTGCTGCAGCTTGATCAGCCGGGCAGCCGACTCCTCGCGGTCCTTCAACACGTCGAAGGGGCCGTCGTTGAAGATCGGGCAGTTCTGGTAGATCTCGACCAGAGCGGTGCCGCGATGCTCCGCCGCGCGGCGGAGCACGTCCATCAGGTGGGCCCGGTCGCTGTCCATCGTGCGGGCCACGAACGTGGCCTCCGCGCCGAGGGCGAGCGAGACGGGGTTGAACGGGTTGTCGACGCTGCCCACGGGCGTCGACTTCGTAACCTTCCCGACCTCGGACGTCGGGGAGTACTGCCCCTTGGTCAGGCCGTAGATGCGGTTGTTGAACAACAGGATCTTGAGGTTGACGTTGCGCCGCAGGGCGTGGATCAGGTGGTTGCCGCCGATGGAGAGCGCATCTCCGTCGCCCGTCACGACCCAGACCGAGAGGTCCGGGCGCGAGACGGCGAGCCCGGTCGCGATGGCGGGTGCGCGCCCGTGGATGGAGTGCAAACCGTAGGTGTCCAGGTAGTACGGGAAGCGCGACGAGCAGCCGATGCCCGAGACGAAAACGACGTTCTCCCGGCGCAGGCCGAGGGAGGGCAGGAAGCCTTGCATCGTGGCCAGGATCGCGTAGTCGCCGCAGCCCGGGCACCAGCGGACCTCTTGGTCCGAGGTGAACTCCTTCTTGGTCTGCGCTGGGGCGTCCTCAGGCAGCCGCGGCACGCCAAGCAGGCCGGCCGGCACACCGCCGGGCAGGCCCAGGTCGACGGTACTCATCGGATCTCCTCCAGCTGCATCGAGATCGCCTCAGCCAGCTCGGTCGCCTTGAACGGCAGACCGCGGACCCGGTTGTAGCCCACCGCGTCGACCAGGTACTTGGCCCGCAGCAGCAGCGCCAGCTGGCCGAGGTTCATCTCCGGCACCAGCACGCGCCGGTAGCGGCCCAACACCTCGCCGGTGTTGGCGGGGAACGGGTTCAGGTGCCGCAGATGCGCGCGCGCGACCCGGCCGCCAGCACCGCGCACCAGGCGGGTGGCCGCCGCGATGGGCCCGTACGTCGAGCCCCACCCGAGCACCAGGATGTCCGCGTCGCCCGTAGGGTCGTCGACCTCGAGCGAGGGGATGCTCGCCGCGATGCCGTCCACTCGGGCCTGACGCAGCCGGACCATGTGGTCGTGGTTCTCGGGGTCGTAGCTGATGTCCCCGGTGACGTCCTCCTTCTCGATCCCGCCGATGCGGTGCTCGAGGCCCGGCGTACCAGGGGGCGCCCATGGCCGCGCCAGCGTCTCCGGGTCGCGCAGGTACGGCCGGAAAGCCGCTGTCCCGTCGGCGTTCTCGCCGTTGGGCCCGTCGGCGTTCGCGACCGTGAGGTCGGGGAGGTCGGCGACCAACGGCAGGCGCCAGGGCTCGGAGCCGTTCGCGAGGTAGCCGTCCGAGAGCAGCATGACCGGTGTGCGGTAGGTCGTCGCGATCCGCACCGCCTCGAGCGCAGTGTCGAAGCAGTCGACCGGCGAGCACGGTGCGACCACCGGCAGCGGCGCCTCCCCGTTGCGGCCGAACATGGCCTGGAGCAGGTCGGCCTGTTCGGTCTTCGTCGGCAGGCCCGTGGACGGTCCGCCGCGCTGGATGTCACAGATGACGAGCGGCAGCTCCAGGGACACGGCCAGGCCGATCGTCTCCCCCTTGAGCGCGATGCCCGGGCCCGATGTCGTCGTCACGCCGATCGCCCCGCCGTACGACGCGCCGAGCGCCGCTCCGATGCCGGCGATCTCGTCCTCGGCCTGGATCGTGGTGACCCCGAACCGTTTGAGCGACGCGAGCAGGTGCAGGACGTCGCTGGCCGGCGTGATCGGATACGCACCGAGCACGAGCGGACGCCGCGCGCGGTGAGCGGCGGCCACCAGGCCGAATGCGAGTGCCGTGTTGCCGGTGACGTTCCGGTAGGTGCCGGCCGGCGTCGGCGCGGGTGCGATCTCGTACGAGACCGCGAAGTCCTCGGTCGTCTCGCCGTAGTTCCAGCCGGCGTGCAGCGCGGCCAGGTTGGCCTCGAGGATGTCCGGCTTGGCCCCGAACTTCGTCTTGAGGAAGGTCTCGGTGCCCTCGGTCGGACGGTGGTACAGCCACGACAGCAGGCCGAGGGCGAACATGTTCTTCGCCCGTTCCTTGTCCTTGCGCGTGAGGCTGTACGACGTGAGCGCCTCGACCGTGATGGACGTCAGTCCGAGCGCGTGGACGTGGTAGCTGTCCAGGCTGCCGTCGTCGAGCGGGCTGGCGGCGTACCCGACCTTCTTCAGGTTCCGTGGGGTGAACTCGTCGGTGTCGACGATCAGCGTCGCGCCGCGGGGCAGATCGGTCAGGTTCGCCTTCAGGGCCGCCGGGTTCATCGCGACCAGGACGTCCGGTGCGTCCCCCGGGGTCATGACGTCGTGGTCGGCGAAGTGGAGCTGGAAGCTCGAGACACCCGGGAGCGTCCCTTGGGGGGCGCGGATCTCGGCCGGGAAGTTCGGCAGCGTCGAGAGGTCGTTGCCCAGAACAGCCGTCTCGGAGGTGAACCGATCGCCGGTGAGCTGCATGCCGTCACCGCTGTCCCCGGCGAAGCGTATGACGACCTGATCGATCCGCTGCACCTGTTTGGTGCTCATCGCCGTATCAACCTCCCACACCATCGTAGGCTTCGAGCCCGCGCGATGTGGGATGAGCCCCAGGTTCGGGCCGGCGAGCTTGTCAGTCGACGTCCACCCACCCCAGCGTCCGCTCGACCGCCTTGCGCCACCCGGCGTACCCGGACTCGCGCTGGTCCTCGCTCCACTGCGGTTCCCAGCGCTTCGACTCGTGCCAGTTGGCGGTCAGCTCGAGCGGGCCGGACCAGAACCCGACCGCGAGGCCGGCGCTGTACGCCGCACCCAAGGCGGTGGTCTCGGCGACCACCGGGCGGCTGACGGGTACGCCGAGAATGTCGGCCTGCATCTGCATGCAGAGCTCGTTGGACGTCACGCCGCCGTCGACCTTGAGCACCTCGAACGGAACGCCGGAGTCCTTGGCCATGGCATCCGCGACGTCGCGCGACTGGTAACAGATGGACTCCAGCGTGGCCCGCGCCAGGTGCGCCTTGGTGTCGAAGCGGGACAGCCCGACGATGGCGCCGCGGGCGTCGCTGCGCCAGTACGGCGCGAACAGCCCGGAGAAGGCGGGGACGAAGTAGACACCGCCGTTGTCGTCGACCTGCCGGGCCAGGTCCTCGACCTCTGCGGCCGTCGAGATGACGCCCAGCTGGTCGCGCAGCCACTGGACCGCCGACCCGGTCACGGCGATCGACCCCTCGAGCGCGAAGACGGTCGGGGCGTGGTCGAACTGGTAGCACGGTGTCGTCAGCAGACCACTCTGGCTGCGGACCAGCTGCTCGCCGGTGTTGAGCAGCATGAAGTTGCCTGTGCCGTAGGTGTTCTTGGCCTCGCCGGGTTGCAGGCACACCTGCCCCACCATCGCCGCGTGCTGGTCGCCGAGGTCGCCCGTGAGCGGGACCCCCGCGACCTCGGAGGGCGCGCGCACCTCGCCGTACCCCTGCGGGTCTGATGACGGCCGGATCTCCGGCAGCATTGCTCGCGGGACCCCGAACAGGTCGAGCAGCTCGTCGTCCCACTCTCGGGTCTCGAGGTCCATCAACATGGTGCGGCTGGCGTTCGTGACGTCGGTCACGTGGCTGCCGCCATCGGTGCCGCCGGTGAGGTTCCAGATGAGCCAGGTGTCTATGGTGCCGAACAACGCGTCCCCCGTGGCGGCATCCGCTCTGAGGCCGTCCACGTTGTCCAGGAGCCAGCGCACCTTGCCGCCGGCGAAGTAGGTCGCGGGTGGCAGGCCGGCCTTGCGGCGGATCAGTTCGGCGTGACCGTCCTGCTCGAGCCGTCGTGCGATCCGGTCGGTGCGGGTGTCCTGCCACACGATGGCGTTGTAGTACGGCGTGCCGGTCCGGCGGTTCCACACGACCGTGGTCTCGCGTTGGTTCGTGATGCCGATCGCGGCCAGGTCCGAGCCGGTCAGGTTCCGCCCGCGCAGCGCCGACCGGAACACCCGGATCGTGCGCTGCCAGATCTCCATCGGGTCGTGCTCGACCCAGCCGGCCCTCGGCATGACCTGCTCGTGCTCGAACTGGCTGCGGCCGACCTCGCGCCCACTGTGGTCGAAGATCATGAACCGCGTGCTGGTCGTCCCCTGGTCGACCGCCCCGACGAAGTCCGCCATGACGCACAGTGTGGCGTGGTGGCCGGCAACCGGTCAGAGCCGGCCGGCGTCGACGATCCGGCGCAGGAACTGCTGCGTGCGCGCCTCGTGCGGAGCCTGGAGCACCTGGGCAGCCGGCCCGCGCTCGTGCACGGTGCCGCCGTCCAGGAAGCAGACCTCGTCGGCCACCTCCCGGGCGAAGCCCATCTCGTGGGTGGCGACGATCATCGTCAGGCCCTCCGCCTTGAGGTCACGCAGCATGGCCAGCACCTCCGCGACCAGCTCCGGGTCGAGCGCCGAGGTCACCTCGTCGAACAGCATCAGCACGGGCTCGTTGACCAGGGCTCGGGCGATGGCGACTCGCTGCTGCTGTCCGCCGGAGAGCTCGTCGGGATAGCTGCGCGCCTTCTCGCGCAGACCGACCCGGTCGAGCATGGCCATGGCGCGATCCTCGGCCGCGTCGCGCGCGATGCGGTGGACCTTGCGCGGCGCCAGGGCGACGTTGTCGAGCACCCTCAGGTGCGGGAACAGGTTGAACGACTGGAACACGATGCCGACCCGCGTGCGCACCTCGTCGGCGTCCACCCGCGGGTCGGTGATGTCGCGGCCCTCGAGCCGGATGACGCCGTCGTCCACGACCTCGAGCAGGTTGACGCAACGCAACAGCGTCGACTTGCCGGATCCGGACGAGCCGATGAGCACGACACACTCGTGGGGCGCCACCGACAGGGAGAGGTCCCGCAGGACGACGTGCTCGCCGTACGCCTTGCGGAGCCCGGAGATCTCGACCAGCGGTTCGCTCACACGACACCGCCGCCGACCAGGTTGGCGCCCTGACGCCGGGCCACCCAGTCCGTGAACCGGGTCATCGGGATGGTCAGCAGGACGAACAGCAGCGCCGCGACGATGAGCGGGGTCTCGTTGAACGTCTGGGCCACGTGGATCTGCGCGGCCTGGATCGCGTCGGTGACGCCGAGCAGCGAGATCAGTCCGGAGTCCTTCTGCAGCGACACGAGGTCGTTCAGCAATGCCGGTACGACGCGCCGGATCCCTTGCGGCGCAACCACATAACGCAGGGTCTGCAGATGGGACAAGCCCAGCGACCGCGCCGCCGCGCGCTGGCTCGGGTGGACCGACTCCATGCCCGCGCGCAGCACCTCGGCGACGTACGCGGTGTAGGTCAGGACCAGCGCGACGGTCCCCCAGAAGCGGACGCTGATCGTGACGCCGTGCAGGCCCAGGGCCGGAACTCCGAACCCGCACAACAGGATCACGATCAGCAAGGGCAACCCGCGGAAGATGTCGACGTACGCCGTTGCGGCCGCGCGGAGGGGGAAGGACACGGGTCCGCGCAGCGTCCGCACCGAGGCCAGCAGGAGGCCGAGGATCAGGATGGCGATCTCGGCGACGACCATGACCTGGACGTTCAGCCAGAGGCCCTTCGCGACATCGGGCAGGACCTGCCACCCGTAGTGGATGTCGAAGAACGTCTCCTTGACGCGCGGCCAGCCCGGCGTGCGTGACACGGCGACGGCCAGGACGACCAGGACGGCGACGGTGCTGACCGCCGCGATGGACGCACTGCGCAGGGTTCGGCTGCGGCGGTAGGCGATCCGGTCCTGCTGGATCGCCGACGGCTGCCAGCCGTCAGTCACCGTGGCTCACTGCAGGACGGGCGCGCCATTGGTGCCGGTCAGCCATTGGGTGGCCAGCTGGGCCAGCGTGCCGTCCTTGCGCAGCGCATCGACGGCCTGCGACATGCAGGAGGTGATCGCGCTGCCCTTGCCAAGCAGCAGGCCGAACTGCTCCGGCGCGCCCGTCGACGGGAACTGGCCGACGACGACGCCGCCCTTGACCTGGGCCGCTGCGATGTACAGCGCAGTGGGAAGGTCGACGACCAGCCCGTCGATCTGCTTGTTCTTCAACGCCTGCACGGCCAAGTCATTGGTGTTGAAGACGGCGGGGGCCTGAGTCGGCTTGATGGTCGCCCCGATCGCGTCGTACGACGTCGTCCCCTTCTGCGCCCCGAGCTTCGCGTCCTTCAGGGCAGCCAGCGACGTGGCGCCGTCGACCTTGCTGCCCTTGATGGTGACGACCGCCTGGGTGACGTCGTAGTAGCCGGTCGAGAAGTCGACGACCTTCTTGCGCACGTCGGTGATCGAGAACTCGTTGATGTCGAAGTCGAACTTCTTCGGCGTCGGCGAGATCACGTCGTCGAAGTGGGCCCGCACCCACTTCACGTCCGCGTCGGCGTAGCCGAGCTTGGACGCGACCGCGTACGCGACGGCCGACTCGAACCCCTGCTTGTTCTCGGGCTTGTTGTCGGCGAACCAGGGCTCGTACACCGGCTGGTCCGTGGCGATGGTCAGCGTGCCCGGGGTCTGCGTCTGCAGGTTCGCCTTGGTGCAGGCGTTGGTGGTCGCGGAGGCGCTCGAGCCGGCCGAGGTCTTGCCGGTGCTGTCACTCGGGGCGCAGCCGGCGATGGTCAGGGTGGCCAGGGCGAGCAGGGCCCCGCCCGCGGCGGACAGGCGGTGGCGACGGGCGAACGAGGGGGTCATCAATACTCCGGGCCGAGGGTGGGCGGGACGGACGTGTGGGGAGTCCGGCAGCCCGGACTGACGCGCGGGTCAGCATATCTCCCGGTCTCCGTTCGCTGTGGATAACTCCGGCCCGCGGACAGACCGGGCGGTTACGGTCCCGGGCCATGGACTTCTCGGTCGATCCGGACCAGCTCGCCGTACTGTCCCGTGGCCTGGCCGCGGCCGAGGCGGCGTTGGGTGAGGTCGGCGTCCGCCCGGCCGAGGATCTTCACGGCCTCGTCGGCGCGGCTCAGGTGGCGTCGGCCCTGCACGAGGTCGCCGCGAGCTGGTCTCACGCGCGCGGCCGGATCCGCGCCGAGCTCGACGGTGCGGCCCGGGCCGCCGCCGCGGCGGCCGAGGTGTACGGCGACGTGGAGCGGGAGGTGACCCGCGCCGCCACGCCCGCCCCGGTGCGCTCGCCATGAACGCCGCGTGCGCGGACTGGCAGCCGCTGGCCGGCTGGGACCCGGTGCCCGGTGACCCGCAGGCGGTGCGGGCTCTGGCGGACGGGTACGCCGGGCAGGCGGAGCGGGTGGGCGCGCTGGCGGTCGACGTACGCCGCCTGGCCGGGTCGTCGATCGATCGGTGCGCGACGGGCGGGGCGACGCTGTGGACGGGGGCGGCCGCCGAGGCGTTCCGGGAGCGGGTCCGGCACCTGCCGCCGGACCTGGACGCCGTCGCCGGGCGGTTCCAGCGGGTGGCTCGGTCGTTGCGCGAGTTCGCACCTGCACTCGAGTCGGCGCAGCGCCGGGCTCGGGCCGCCTTGGACGCGGCCCGCGAGGCCCAAGCGCGTGGCGGTGTGGCGCCCGGCACGCCGTTGGCAGTGACCACGGTGTTGGCGTCCGGCCCCGTCCCGTCGCTGTTCGTGCTTGGCGAGGTCGACCACGCGCGCGCAGAGCTCGACCGAGCGTGTGCCGAGCGCGACCTGGCAGCGGCCCGGTGTGCGCGCAGCCTCGCGGCCGCCGGCCATGACCGGCTGCGGAACGCCTCCCCGTGGCGACGCTTGCTCCGGTCCGTCTCGCGCATCGCGGGTCTGGTCTCCACGGGCCTGGGCGTGGCCGCCTTCGTGCTGTGCCCGGTCCCCGGGGTCGGCGAGATCGTGGGAGCCGCAGCCCTGGCGGCCGGACTGGTCGCCCTCGCGACGGACGGGCTGCTCGTCGCGTCCGGCGACACGGGCGCCGGGACCCTGGCCTTCGACGCACTCGGTGTCGTGCCGGCCGGACGGATGCTGCGGACGGCTGCGATGCTTCCCCGGGGCGTCGCAGGCAGTGCAGGCGTCGCGCGGTCCGCCGCACGGGTGGCGGCACCGCGGGTGGCGGCCGACCTGACCGAAGGCGTCCGCGACCTCACGGCCGCGGCCCGTCTGCTGCGCGTCCCGTACGCCCGCGCCTGGACCGGGAGGAGGCTGGCCGCGTCGGCGTTCGTGAACAGCCCGGGTGGGTTCGCTCACGAGGTGGCCCGGGCCGAGGCGGCGCACGGACCCCGCGGGCTGACCCTGGTGACCGGCACCTATGCCGTGGATATCGCGCACAACGAGGTCGCCCTGGGTCAACAGCTCGGGTGGCCGAGTGACCACCGTCGGGTGCCGGAGCACCGGGAACCGGTCCGTCCGGGGCTCGCCCGTCCGGGAGTCGGCCGGCCGGGGGTCACCCGGCCGCACGTGGCTCGGTGAACCGGCCCCCCATCGCGGGATCGACCAGCCCCTTGCCTCCGCCCGACGGGTATGCGTACCTGTTGCCGGCCGGATGGCTGCATCTGGACGTCCGCCCGGAGCATCGTGCGGAGAGCGTTCGGCGAGCGGTACGGCGGCGGGTCAGCGAAGAGCCGGCGCTCGGTCCGCGTCGGTCCGAGCTGCAGGGCCTGCTCGAGCGCGACGGCGCGCTGGCCTGGCTCCAGGGCGCGCAGCGGGTCAGCCTCCTCGCCGAACGCGACGGCGAGTCGGTGGCCACGGCGGCCGTGACCCTGGTCGTGACGGAGGTCGAGGGCTTCGACCTCCAGGAGGCTGCGCGAGACGGCGGGCGGATCGTCGCGCTGGCCCAGCAACCCGCCGTACGCCTGTGCTGGTCCAGCAGCGCACCCGCACCCGGCGCGGGCGGCGCGGCGGCCAGCCGCTGCTGGCAGCTGCTGGTCCCGTGGCCGGGCCGGCCGCGCGTGGCACTGCTGACGATGGCGTCCCCGTGCGTGCCGCTGTGGCCGTTGCTCGAGGCGACGTTCGACGCATGTGCGCAGACCTTCCACTGGACCTGGTCGTCGAGCAGCGCGCAGGAGCCCTCGGACTAGGGTTGGCGGGTGCACGGGACGCTGCCGCCGTACGCGATCGTCGGGCTCGTCGCGCTGACTGGCGTGCTGCTCTTCGTCGCTGCTGCCGTGGGCGGGCGGCTGCTGCGACCGCGCGCACCGAGCCGGGCCAAGCTCACGACGTACGAGTGCGGCGTCGACCCGGTCGGTGAGGGCTGGGCCCAGACCCAGATCCGGTACTACCTGTACGCCTACCTGTACGTCGTGTTCGCGGTCGACGCGGTCTACCTCTTCCCGTGGGCGACCCTGCTGCGGCTGCCGGGCTTCGGCGCGGCGACGCTGGTCGAGATGGCGGTCTTCCTGGGCGTCCTGGCTGTCGGGCTCCTGCATGCGGCCCGGCGCGGCCTGCTCCGGTGGGTGTGATGGCGACGACCGCCGAGGGGTCCGGCCGGACCGCGCTGCCGATGCCGACCGTGGGCCCGTTGGCCGAGGTGGCCCCGCGCCCGCTGCGGCTGGTCCTCAACTGGGGGCGCCGCTACAGCCTGTGGGTCTTCAACTTCGGCCTGGCCTGCTGTGCCATCGAGTTCATCGCGGCCAGCATGGCCCGGCACGACTTCATCCGGCTCGGGGTCATCCCGTTCGCGCCCGGGCCCCGGCAGGCCGACCTCATGGTCGTGTCCGGGACGGTCACGGACAAGATGGCGCCTGCTGTGCGCCGGCTCTACGAGCAGATGCCGGAGCCGAAGTACGTGATCTCGTTCGGCGCCTGCTCCAACTCCGGCGGCCCGTACTGGGACAGCTACTGCGTCACCAAGGGTGTGGACCAGGTCATCCCGGTCGACGTGTACGTGCCGGGATGCCCGCCGCGTCCGGAGGGCCTGCTGCACGGGATCATCCGGCTGCAGCAGAAGATCGCGGCCGAGCAGGTGTCCGGCGCAGCGATCGGTGAGCGTTCGGTCCGGTCGAGCGTCACCGCCGCCGAGGCCAACCGCCCGCTGCTGCGCGCCGACGCCGGCGGTCGCGTGGCTGCCCACGTGTCGCCCGCGACCGCCGGCTCGGGAGGGTCGGGATGAGCCTGGGGACCGTCGAGGAGCTGGCCGGTCGGTTCGCCGCGGCGCTCGCCGTCGGCTCGGGCGGCGACGTCGCCGCCGATGTCGTCGAGGTCGTCGCCGCCCCCGGGGACGAGGTCATCGGCGAGGACGTGGCCGGCACGAGCGGCGTGGTCGTTCCGCACTCTCGCTGGCACGACGCTCTCTCCTTCGCCCGCGACGAGCTGGGTCTGGACTTCTTCGACTGGCTGTCGGCCGTCGACCAGACCGACGCGGACCCGGCGGGCTTCGACGTGGTGGTGCACCTGGTGCACCCGCCGGCCGAACCCGGCTCAGGGCTCGACCGGCTGCTGGTCCGGACGCGGGTGCCGGAAGGGACGGCGCTGGCCAGCGTCACGGACCTCTGGCCGGGCGCGGCCTGGCACGAGCGCGAGACGTTCGAGATGTTCGGTGTGCCGTTCGACCGGTTCGACGACGGCACTGGGCTCGGCCTGCGCCCGCTGCTGCTGCCCGAGGGTTTCGAAGGGACGCCGCTGCGCAAGTCGTTCGTCCTGGCCGCCCGGGTGAGCAAGCCGTGGCCAGGGGCCAAGGAGCCGGGCGAGAGCGACGCCCATGGCACCGGATCGCCCGGGCGGCGCCGGCTGCTCCCGCCCGGGGTGCCGGACCAGACGTGGGGACCGCGGCCACCTGGTGCACGGGGCGGACCGCCGGAGGCCGGTGATGAGTGAGACCGTCGACGCGCTCGTGCGCGTCGTGTCCGTCCTCGCGGCCTTCCTCGTGCTGCCTCTGCTGGTCGGCCAGACCGAGCACAAGGTCATGGCCCACATGCAAGGCCGGCTCGGCCCGATGTACGCCGGTGGGTTCCACGGCTGGGCCCAGCTGGTGGCGGACGGCGTGAAGTTCATCCAGAAGGAAGACATCACGCCCGCGGCCGCCGACCAGCGCGTGTTCCGGCTCGCGCCGGCGGTCGCGCTGGTCCCGTATCTCGTTGCGCTGACGGCGATCCCGCTCGCCGACGGCTGGGTCGCGGCCGACCTGGACGGCGGCCTGCTCTTCGTCCTGGCCGCGAGTGCGGTCGGCGTGCTCGGCACGCTCATGGCCGGCTGGTCCAGCGCCAACAAGTTCGCCCTCCTGGGCGGCCTGCGCACGGCGGCTCAGCTGCTGTCGTACGAGCTGCCGATCGTCCTGGCGGCCAGCAGCGTCGCCATCGCCGCCGGCACGTTGAACCTCTCCGGAATCATTGTCCAGTGGCAATGGTGGTGGTTCGTCTGGCAGGCGCCCGCCCTCGTGTGCTTCATCGTCGCCGGGGTCGCCGAGCTGCAACGGCCGCCGTTCGACATGCCGGTCGCGGACTCCGAGATCGTGTTCGGCCCTTACACCGAGTACTCCGGCATCCGGTTCGCGTTCTTCCTTCTCTCCGAGTACGCCGGCATCGTCCTCATCGCGGCGCTGACCGCGGTCTTGTTCCTGGGGGGGTGGAAGGGGCCGTACGACGACCAGCTCGGGTGGCTCTGGATGCTCGCCAAGACGGCCGTCGTCGCCGTCGGCATCGTCTGGGTGCGGATCGCCTGGCCGAGGTTGCGTGAGGATCAGCTGCAAAGGCTGGCCTGGCTGGTCCTGGTGCCACTCGCTCTGGCCCAGCTGGCCATCACATCGATCGTGGTGGTGGCCCAGTGACCGGCCGGCCCGGGCTGCCCGGCGTGCCCGGACTGTTGAGAGGCCTGGCGGTGACGGCCCGCACCCTGGCGCGGCCGAGCCACACGGCCGAGTACCCCGACGTCCTGCCCGACCTGCCCCCGCGCAGCCGCGGGGTCATCGCGCTGCTGGACGAGAACTGCACGTCGTGCATGTTGTGCGCGCGTGAGTGCCCGGACTGGTGCATCTACATCGACTCGCACAAGGAGACGCTGCCGGCGACGACCCCGGGTGGCCGCGAACGGACGCGGAACGTGCTCGACCGGTTCGCCATCGACTTCTCGCTCTGCATGTACTGCGGGATCTGCGTCGAGGTCTGCCCCTTCGACGCGCTCCACTGGAGCCCGGAGTTCGAGTACGCCGAGACCGACATCCGCGACCTGCTGCACGAGAAGGACCGGCTCAGCCAGTGGATGCCGACCGTCCCGCCGCCTCCGGCTCCGGACCCCGGTGCGCCGGACCCGAAGGAGGTCGGGGCGGCCGAGCGGCCCGCGCGCCCGGCCCGGGCCGAACGCGCTGGGTCGCAGTCGACGGACGAGGCGGGCTCGTGACCGCCCGCGACGTCCTGATGTCGGCCGACGCCCTGCTCGCGGCGGCCGCTGCTGTGCTGGCGGTCACGACGCGGCAGGTCGTGCACGCCGCGCTGTGGCTGGTCGTGGCGCTCGGTGCGGTGGCCGGCGCCTATCTGTTGCTCGGGGCCGAGGTGGTGGCTCTGGTCCAGGTCCTGGTGTACGTGGGTGCGGTCGTCGTACTGGTCCTGTTCGTCATGATGCTGACGCGCGCGCCGATCGGATCCAGCTCCGAGGTGAACAACTCTGTGCTGCAACGGGTCTCGGCGGCAGTGGCGGGCCTGGCCACGGCTGGGCTGGTCGGCGGCGCCCTCCTGGCGGCGTACGGCGGTGAGCAGGTCCGCGTGACGGGTGACCGAGGGACGGCCCAACCTCTGGCGCGCTCCCTGTTCTCGTCGTGGGCCCTGCCGTTCGAGCTTCTGTCGCTGTTGCTCCTCGCGGCGCTCGTGGCTGCGTTCGCCATCTCCCGGCCACCCGAGCGGTCCACCGTGACCGGGCGCAGCGAGGACGGCGGATGAGCGCTCCGACCCGCGCGCACCCCGCGGGTGCGGGACTCACCTCGCCCACCGGCCACGAGTCCGGCCCGGCCTACCGGCTGGACGGGCTGGTCGCCGCCGACCACTACGTCGAGGTGCCGCTCGACCATCTGGACCCCGGCCGGGGCACGACGACGGTGTACGCCCGCGAGCTCCGCGACCCGGACACGGCAGACCGGGATCTGCCCTATCTGGTGTTCCTGCAAGGCGGTCCCGGCGGATCGTCCCCACGCCCGGACTCCGGTCCGGCGTGGGTGCAGTGGGCCACCAAGCGCTATCGCGTGCTGCTGCTGGACCAGCGCGGCACCGGGCGGTCGAACCCGCTTGACCCGCAAGTGATCCGGGCGTTCGGACCTGCTCAGGCCCAGGCGGACATGCTGGCGTTGTACCGCGCCGACTCGATCGTCCAGGACTGCGAGGTGCTGCGGCACCTGCTGCTCGCGGACTCGCCCTGGTCGACGCTCGGCCAGTCCTTCGGCGGCTTCTGCACGTTCACCTACCTGTCCTTCGCACCGCAGTCGCTGACCGAGTGCTACGTCGTGGGCGGCATCCCGGGGCTGGGGCGGCACATCGACGACAACTACCGCTCGACGTACCGACGGGTCCGCGCGCGCACCGCGGAGCTCGACGCGGAGTTCCCGCACGTGCGCTGGGTGCTGCGCGACGTCGCCGACCACCTCGAGCGGGTCGAGGAGCGGCTCCCGGACGGAGAGGTGCTCACCGTCGCACGGCTCCAGGAGATCGGCCACGTGCTCGGCCAGGAGAACGGGCCGCTCCGCCTGCAGTACCTCACCGAGAGCGCCTGGGCCGGGTCGCGCTTGTCGCAGGAGTTCCTCCATGGCGTCCACGGGCTGATCGGCCTGTACGCCGTGGCGCCGCTGTACGCGCTGGTGCACGAGTGCTGCGGGCTGAACGCGGGGGAGTCGACCCGATGGTCGGCCGAGCGGGTCCGCGCGGAGTTTCCCGAGATCGACGCCCCGGACGGCCCCCTAGGGCTGACCGGCGAGGCGATCTACCGGCACACCATCGCTCGACAGCCCGCGCTGGCGCCGTTCGTCGAGACGATGGAGCTGCTGGCCGAGCGGGTCTGGGAACGGCCCCTGTTCGACCTCGATGCGTTGTCCCGCAACGAGGTTCCCGTGGCGGCTCAGGTCTACACCCAAGACATGTATGTGCCGTGGGACCTGTCGGTGGAGGCGGCCGCGCTGGTGTCCGGAGTCCGGGTGGTCGAGGACCGGGAGCACCACCACGACGGCCTGCGCAAGCACGGCCCGGAGGTGCTGTCCGGCCTCCGGGCCGTCCTGGACGCCGAGGCCGAGCTGCGCGCCAGAGGAGCGCGCGCCAGGGGAGCGGGGGCCAAGGAGGCGACGGCGGGCGAGGGGACCGCACCGTGATCCACCTGTGGCCCGTGCTGCTGCTCGTCGCCGTGCTGGCCGGTACGGGGGTGTACGGCGTGCTGGCCCGGCGCAACGCGGTGCTGGTGCTGATCGGGGTCGAGCTCCTGCTGAACGCCGGCACCCTGCTCCTGGTCGCCACCGATGCGCTCTTCGCTGACCGCCTGCACTCCGGTCAGGTGCTGACCGTCTTCGTCATCACGCTGGCCGCTGCCGAGGTGGGCGTCGCGCTCGCGGTCGTGCTGCTGCTGTTCCGCACCCGGGGCGACGTCGACCTGCGGACGGCCAGCGAGCTGGGCGAGGCGCACATATGAACGCGTTGCTGTGGACCGCGCGGCTGGTCGTGGTGCTGCCGGCCCTGGCGGCGGTCATCGGGCTGCTGGTGCCGCGAGGCTCGCGTCGGCTGGCTGCGGCCATCGCCGTCGGTACCGCGGGGGCCACTCTCGTCGTGGCGGTGGTCGAGCTGCTCGCCACGCACGACGGCCGCAGCCGCTCGGGGATCAGCCTGCTCGGCACCGCGCAGTCGGGCGCAGGTGCGTTCAGCCTCGACCTGCGCGGTGACCGCCTCTCGGCGCTCGTCGCCGTCGCGGTCGCGCTGGTCGCGTTGTGCGTGCAGGCGTACTCCACCGCGTACCTCGCCGATGACCGCCGGTACCCGGCGTACGCCGCGGAGGTCTCGCTGTTCAGCGCGGCCATGATGCTCGTGGTCCAGGCCGACAACCTGTTCCTGCTCCTGATCGGCTGGGAGGTCATGGGCCTTTGCTCGTACCTCTTGGTCGGCCACGACAGCGAAAGGCTGGCCGCCCGTCGCGCGGCGGTCAAAGCTTTCCTGGTGACAAGGGTCGGTGACCTTGGGTTCGTTCTCGGTGTCATCGTGCTGGTGGCCGGGACCCACACCTCGAGCATCACCCGGCTGCTCGACCCGGCAACGCGCGCGGGTGTCGACGGCTGGGTGTGGCCGCTGGGGCTGCTCCTGCTGCTGGCCGGTGTGGTCGGCAAGTCGGCCCAGTTCCCGCTCCACACCTGGCTGCCCGACGCGATGGAAGGGCCGACGCCGGTCTCGGCGCTGATCCACGCCGCCACCATGGTCGCGGCCGGCGCCTACCTCGTGGCGCGGCTGCTCCCGGTCATGGCGTACTCGGCCGCTGCCCGGGATGTGCTTGCGGTCATCGCCTGCGTCACGATGCTCGGCGCCGCCTTGGCGGCCTTCGGCCAGGCCGACCTCAAGCGGTTGCTGGCCTACTCGACCATCAGCCAGGTCGCCTACATGCTGGCCGCGCTGTCCGTCTCGCCGGCCCGCGGAGCCGGCGCCGGGCCGGGCATCGCCCACCTGCTCGCGCACGCGGAGTTCAAGGCCCTGCTGTTCCTCGCCGCGGGCGCGTTCGCCTTCCTGGCCGGTACGACGCTGCTGTCCGGTCTCGCGGGAGCCTGGCAACGCGCCCCTCTGCTCGCCGGCTGCTTCACGGTGGGTCTGGCCGGCCTGGCCGGCGTGCCGCCCCTGTCCGGGTTCTGGTCGAAGGAAGCCGTCCTGGGGGCGGCCGAGCACGCGGCCCGGCACGGTGACGTGCGCGTCGCCGGCTGGCTGGTCCTGCTGGTGGGGGTCGTCACCAGCGCGGTCACGGCCGCCTATGCGACGCGCGCGTTCCTGCTCGTCGTACCGGCCCATCCGGTCATCGAGGCGGCCAGCGCCGCCGAGCTGGCCGAAGACACCGCGACCGACGTCGAGATGGAGGGACCCCGGCCGTCCGTGGCCGACGCCATGCGCTGGCCGGTCGTCGTCCTGGCCGTCGCGACCGTCGTCGGCGGCCTGGCCCAGGTGGGCTCGCTGATCCCGGGCCAGCTGCCGGTGTCCGTGCTGACCCTCGTCGTCACGCTGTTGCTCGAAGCCGGCGCCGTCGTCGTCGTGGTCCGCTGGGCCCAGCGCTCGCCCGAGCGGGACCCTCTGGCGGTGGTGCCACGACGGCTGCAGACGTTGCTGCTCAACGGTTTCGGCATCGACGCACTGCAGCATCGCCTGGTGGTCCGACCGGTGCGCCGGCTCGCAGAGGTCGTCGTGGGCGGCGACCGCGACGTGGTGGATGCGTACGCCCGGGGCTCGGCGACCGTGACCCGTTGGGGCGGCGTGCTCCTGCGGCGGGCCCAGACCGGAGTGGCCACGTCGTACCTCACGTGGCTGGCCGCCGGCGTCGTGGTGGCCGGCATCGCGGGGGTGAGCCTGCGATGAGCCTCGTGCTGTTGCTGCTGGTCGTCGTACCCATGCTCGGAGCGCTGGCCTTGCTCGGCTCCGGACGGCTCGCCGGCACCGGTGCGGCGGCACCGGCTGCACGCACCTCGATCGAAGCGGCGGCCGCCCCGTTCGCAACGGCCGTGTCCGGCGTGACCGCGGTGCTCGCCGTGCTGGCTCTCTCGGCCAAGCCGTGGGCCACCGCGCGTCCGGCCGCCGAGCTCGACCTGCGCTGGGTGCCCGCCCTGGGCCTGCGCTTCCACCTGGGCCTGGACGGGATCAGCGCGCCTCTGGTGCTGCTGACGGCCGGCCTGACCAGCCTGGTCTGCCTCCAGCTGCAGCTGTCGCAGCGTTCCCTGCCCGCCCGCCATCCGGGTCTGCGGCAGCTGCTGGGCTGCATCCTCGCCGTCGAGGCCGGGGCCCTCGGGACCTTCCTGGCGCTCGACCTGCTGCTCTGGTTCGTGGCGTTCGAGGTCGTGCTCGTGCCGATGTGGGCGATCATCCGGTTCTGGGGCGACGACCACGACCCGGCGGCCCGCCGCGACGCCGGCCTGCGGTTCGTCCTGTTCACCGCGCTGGGCTCGACGCTGCTGCTCCTGGGGATCCTGCTCGTCGCCGTGACCGCTGGGACGACCGACATCGTCGCCCTGACGAACGCGCACGGTGACGGCATCGCGCGCGGCGTGCAGGTGACGGCCGCGGCGGTCATGGTCGTCGGCCTGATGGTCAAGGTGCCGGTCTGGCCCCTGCACACATGGCTGCCACCGGCGCACACAGTGGCTCCGACGGCGGGCTCGGTGCTGCTGGCCGGCGTACTGCTCAAGCTAGGCACGTACGGCCTGGTCCGTCTGGTGGTACCCGTTGTGCCGCAAGGGTTCTCGGTCGTCTCGCCGTACCTGGCGGGGCTCGGCGTCGTCGGCATCCTCTGGGGAGGCCTGGCCTGTCTGGTCGAGCGCGACCTCAAGCGTCTCGTGGCCTACTCCTCGGTGGCCCACATGGGCTTCGTCGCGGTCGGCATCGCGTCCGGCAGCCCGCAGGGACTGCAGGGAGCGCTGTTCGCGAATGTGGCCCACGGCCTGGTGACCGGGCTGCTCTTCCTGGTCGCGGGCGCCCTGAAGGAGCGGTCCGGCGGTTCGTCGATGGCGTCCATCGGCTCGGCGCTGCGTGACCGGAGCCCGCGCCTGGGCTGGCTGCTGGCCTTCGGTTGCGTCGCCGGGCTGGGCCTGCCCGGGCTGGCCGGCTTCTGGGGCGAGATCCTCTCGGCGTACGGCGCCTGGCAGCCGGCCGACGACCGCCCGCTCGGGGTGATGCGCGCCGTGGCTGTGCTGACCGTCGTCGGGACGGCGCTCGCCGCCGCCTACCTGTTGCGGGTGCTCTACCGCCTCTGGCACGGCGACCCGGTCGAGCGCGCCGCCGGGGACCTCGAGCCGGCCGGTCCGCCGGACGCCTCCGACGCCTCGGGTGTCGAGCTCGCCGTCACCATGCCGCTGGTCCTGGCGACGGCGGCCCTCGGCCTGCTGCCGTGGCTGCTGCTGGACCTCACCGCGCCGGCCGTCGACCTGCTGCTCGGCCTGGGCCGGGGGGTCGTGTGAACGGCGTCCAGCACGTCGACTGGGCCCTGATCACCCCGGTCCTCGCCCCGGCGGTCGCGGCGGTGCTGGTCCTGGTGCTGGATGCCGTGCTGCCGCGCGCCGTCCTGGCCGCCACGGGACCGACCGCGCTCGACGTCGTGGCCGGTGCGGGGCTCCTCGTCGGCATCCTGGCCACCATCGGGCTCGCGGGAGACGAGCGCGGCACCTTCTGCACGACGGGTGACCCGCAGGGCTGTTCCTACGCCGCCGAGCCGGTCACGACCGGGCTCCAGCTGGTCATCCTGCTGGCCGCCGCCGTGTGCCTCCTGCTGGCGATCGGGCAGCGGGTGCAGCCGCCGCGGGCCGAGCATCACCTCCTCCTCCTCGCCGCGACCGCGGGTGCCGTCGCCGTCGCCGGATCCCGTGACCTGGCAACGGTTCTCGTCTCCTTGGAGACGGCGTCGCTGCCGGTCGTCGGGCTGGTCGCGCTGCGTCGCGACGGCCGCGGCGCCGAGGCGGCCATCAAGCTCCTGTTGACGTCGGTCGTGTCGGTCGCCCTCCTGGTGCTCGGGATCGCGATGCTGTACGCCGCTTCCGGCACGATCTATCTCGGACCGCTCGGCGCGCAGGGACCGCTGGCGCCGCTCGCGCCGGACGCGCGCGCCCTGGCCGGTCTCGGCGTCGTGCTGGCCGTCGTAGGCATCGCCTTCAAGGTGTCCGTCGTGCCGTTCCAGCTGTGGACGCCCGACACGTACGCCGGTGCCCCGCTGCCCGTCGCGGCGTTCCTCGCCGCCGTGTCCAAGGCGGCCGGGCTGGCCGCCCTCGTCGTTGTCCTGGCCGCTGGGGCGCCGCTGCTCGGCAGCACCTGGACCCAGGTGCTCGCCGTCCTGGCCGGACTGACCATGACCGTCGGCAACCTGGTGGCCCTGCGCCAGACAGGTGCCGTCCGCCTGCTCGCCTGGAGCACAGTGGCCCAGGCGGGCTGGGTCATCCTGCCGTTGGCCGGCGCGGGCGGCAGCGGCCGGCAGGCTGGACCAGCCGCGGGTGCGGCGATCGCCTACCTCGCGGCGTACATCGTCGCCTCTCTGCTCGCCTTCGCCGTCGTGGCGGTGGTGAGCCGGTCGGCCGCGGACGGCGAGGCGCATCAGCTCACGGCGTATGTCGGGCTGGCTCGTCGCCGCCCCGTCCTCGGCGCCGCGCTCGCCTTCGCGTTGGTCGCGCTGGCCGGACTCCCCCCCGGAGTCGTCGGGCTGGTGGCCAAGGTCCTGGCCCTGCGCCCGGTCGTCGCCGGCGGGTTCTGGCTGCTCGCCGGGGTGGCCGTGGTGAACGTGGCGCTCGGTATCGCCGTGTACCTGCGCTGGGGCGTGCTGCTGCTGGCCGGCGTGGAGTCCGCCGACGAGATCGCCGACCCCCGGCCGGTCGAGGTGCAAACGGGAACAACCCGGGCGTCCGGGCCGGAGCTGGCGGCGCTGGTCACCGCCGGCGTCGCGGCCGTCGTGCTGTCCGTCGCACCCCAGCTGGTCGCCGTACTGACGACGGGTCTGTGACGTCCGGCCCTGTGAGTTGGCTGTGAACCGGTCGCGGGGACGCCTGGTCGGGAACGATCGGCTTTTACTCCAGCGTTACCCGAGTACCCAGTGACCGAACGACCGCAGGAGATCCAGACCACCATGCAACACCGTCACTACAACGGGCTGAAGACGACGCTGCTGTTCGCGTCGATCTGGGTGCTGCTGCTGGGCATCGGCGCCCTGGTCGCCGGCGGCAGGTTCATCTGGCTGTTCGCCCTCGTCGGCCTGGCCACGACGGCCTACGGCTACTGGAACAGCGACAAGATCGCGATCCGGGCGATGCGCGCCCGCCCGGTCAGTGAGGCCGAGCAGCCGGCGATGTACCGGATCGTGCGCGAGCTGTCGACGAAGTCGCACCAGCCGATGCCACGCCTCTACGTCTCGCCGACCGACGCGCCCAACGCGTTCGCCACCGGACGCAACCCGAGCAACGCGGCCGTGTGCTGCACCGAGGGCATCCTGCAGCTGCTCGACGAGCGTGAGCTGCGCGGCGTGCTCGGCCACGAGCTCATGCACGTCTACAACCGCGACATCCTGACGTCGTCCATCGCGGCCGCCATCGCGGGCGTCATCACCTCGATCGCCCAGCTGGCGATGTTCATGTCCTTCTTCGGCGGCGGCAGCGACGACGACGACCGGCCGAACCCGATCGCCCTCCTGGCGATGACCCTGCTCGCGCCGGTGGCTGCGACGCTGATCCAGCTGGCGATCAGCCGGACCCGTGAGTACGACGCGGACGAGGACGGCTCCCGGCTCACGGGCGACCCGCTCGCCCTGGCGTCGGCGCTGCGCAAGCTGGAGGCGGGTGTGGCCGCGCGACCGCTCCCGCCGGCGCGAGAGCTGGTCAACACCAGCCACCTGATGATCGCGAACCCGTTCACGACCGGCGGCGTCTCCAAGCTGTTCTCGACCCACCCGCCCATGGCCGACCGCATCTACCGGCTCGAGTCGATGGCCGGCTACCAGCGCTGAGCGGCCACGATGGGTCCATGGCAACCCGTCCGGCCGTCGGCCTGATCGCGTACGCCGACCGCTTCGGCGGTGACATCCGCGGTCTGCGCGCGCTGCTCGACGGGCCGTTCGCCGGCCTGTTCGGCAGCGTTCATGTGTTGCCGTTCTTCGTCCCGTACGACGGTGCGGACGCGGGCTTCGACCCTCAGGACCACACCCAGGTCGACCCTCGCCTCGGCACCTGGTCCGACGTCGGCGCACTCGCGGGCGGTGTCGACGTGATGGCCGACGTCATCGTGAACCACGTCTCGTCCAGCTCACCGCAGTTCGTCGACTGGCTGGCGCGCGGGGCCGCCTCCGATGCCGACGGCATGTTCCTGACGTTCGCCGGGGCGTTCCCGCAAGGGGCGACCGAGGACGCGCTGACGCGGCTCTACCGCCCGCGCCCTGGGCTGCCGTTCACGCCGTACACGATGGCCGACGGGACGCGGCGACTGGTCTGGACGACGTTCACCCCGCAGCAGGTCGACCTCGACGTGCGCTCGGACAAGACCCGGTCGTACCTGCGGCATGTGCTCGACCAGCTCGCGTCGGCCGGCGTCACCCAGGCTCGCCTGGACGCCGTCGGCTACGCGGTCAAGACGCCGGGGCTCACGTCGTTCATGACGCCGGACACGTTCGCGTTCATCGACGAGGTGAGCGAATGGTGCCGGGAGCGCGGGCTCTCGGTCCTGGTCGAGGTGCACAGCTACTACAAGCAGCAGGTCGAGATCGCCCGGCAGGTCGACTACGTCTATGACTTCGCGCTGCCGCCGCTCGTCCTGCATGCGCTGAGCCAGGCCGATGCCGACCCGCTGTTGGCCTGGCTGGCGATCCGGCCGGCCAACGCCGTGACGGTCCTGGACACGCACGACGGGATCGGTGTGGTCGACGTCGCCGCGGACCCGGCCGACCGCAGCCGGGCCGGGCTGCTCAGTGACCAGCAGGTGTCCCGCCTGGTCGACACGATGCACGACAACAGCGGCGGTACGTCGCGCGCGGCTACCGGGGCGCGCGCGTCGAACCTCGACGTGTACCAGGTCAACTGCACGTTCTACGACGCGCTCGGCCAGGACGACGACCGCTACCTGCTGGCGCGGGCGATCCAGTTCTGGACCCCGGGTACGCCGCAGGTCTACTACGTGGGTCTGCTGGCCGGGTCGAACGACATGGACCTGCTGGCCCGGACCGGTGTCGGGCGGGACGTCAACCGGCACGACTACACCCCGGCCGAGATCGAGGTGGAGCTCACCCGCCCTGTCGTCCAGGCGTTGTGCCGGCTCATCCGGTTCCGCAACACGCATCCGGCGTTCGCGGGGGAGTTCGCATCGAGTGGCTCGGGCGGCCGGCTGGTGTTGAGCTGGGTGGAGGGCGACGAGCGGGCGGAGCTGACGGCCGACCTCCACTCCGGCTCGGCCGAGGTCCGCTGGACCGAGGGCGGGCAGTCGCGCGCTGCTGCACTGCCGGCGTTGCCCTGACGCGGCCGCCCCGGTCAGAGCCGCTTCTCGAACCAGTGGTCGGCGTACGGCTCGTCGTTGAACGCCGCGACCTCGGCGTAGCCGGAGGAGCGGTACATCGCGATCGCCTCCCGCAACGTCCCGTTCGTCTCGAGCCGGACCATCCGTACGCCGCGCTCCCGGGCCTCACGCTCGAGCTCGCCGAGCAGCCGACGGCCCAGCCCGAGGCCGCGGGCGTCCGGCGACACCCACATCCGTTTCAGCTCGGCGGGCTGACGGCCGTGGAACTTGAGGGCACCACAGCCGACCGGCTCCCCATGCAGCCGGGCGAGCAGGAACAGCCCTTCGGGCTCGGTCATCTCGGCGGGCTCGGCCGGGATGCTGGCCGAGGGGTCGAAGCCGATGTCGAACCGGGCGTCCAGCTCGGCGAAGTACGACTGCAGGCAGGTCGTCGCAGCGTCGGTGCGGGGGTCCTCGACGGTGATCTCGACCAGGCCCGTGGTGAGCAACCGCTCGACCGTGGCCATGGCGCGGGCCAGCTGGTCGCGCTGACGGGCGGAGAGTGGGTCGAGCAGCGAGCGGGCCAGGTCGTCGCTGCGCGTGTTGAGCAGCTTCAGCTCGCGACGGCCGGACGGGGTGAGCCGGACCAGCCGGACCCGCTGGTCCTGTGGGTCGGGCTCGAGCTGCCCCAGGCCGTCGTCCTCGAGCCGGCGCAGCAGCCGGCTCAGGTATCCCGAGTCCAGGTCCAGGCGTGCGCGCAGCGACCGGATGTCGGTGCCGCCGCGCGGGCCACTGTCGATCTCCCAGAGCATCCGCGACGCGCCGAGCGGGCGGGCCCGGGCCAGGTACTCGTCGTACAGAGCGCCGATCCGCTGCGTCACGATGCGGTTGAAGCTGCGCACAGCCGCGATCTCTGGGTCGCTCATTCTCTGACCTTAGTCAGAGAATTCTCACCGTGCCTAGACGGCGCCGTGCTCAGCGGTAGTTGACGAACTGGACTGCGAAGTCGAGGTCGGCGCCGCGCAGCAGCTGCTGCACCTGCTGGAGGTCGTCCTTGCTCTTGCCGGACACGCGCAGCTCGTCGCCCTGGATGACGGCCTTGACGTTCTTCGGCCCCTCGTCGCGGATGAGCTTGGAGACCTTCTTCGCGTTCTCCTGCGACATGCCCTCCTTGAGGGTCGCCTCGATCCGGTACTCCTTGCCGGAAAGCGCGGGGTCACCCTTGTCGAGTGCCTTGAGCGAGACGCCGCGCTTGACCAGCTTGGTCTCCAGGACGTCCAGAACGGCCTTGACGCGTTCCTCGCTGTTCGCGGTCATGACGATCTTCTCGTGCCCGCTCCACACCACGGAGGCGCCCACGTTCTTGAAGTCGTAGCGCTGCGCGATCTCCTTGGCCGCCTGGTTCACGGCGTTGTCGACCTCTTGGTGGTCGACCTTGCTGACGACGTCGAACGACGAATCACCGGCCACGCGGGCTCCTCTCGCGAGTGTCTGAGGTCAGCCTAGGACCGCGCCGCCGGCCTCGGCCGCCTCGAGCTTGACCTCCGCATCCGTCGCCGCGGCGCGGCTCCGGGGCAGGAAGTACGCCGGGATCAGCGTGCAGCCGACCAGGATCACCGCGATCAGGATCGTCTTGGCGAACGAGTCGGCGGCCGAGTGGAGGCCATGGGCCCGGACCGCCTCGAGCGGCTGCCCGGACTGAGCGGCCGCTCCCGCGAGCGCCTTGTCGCCCCTGGCCGGGTCGGCGTTGGCGAAGATCGCCAGCGGTGCGAACGCGTCCTTCTTGAGGTGGTAGGTCAGGATCACCGACATCACCGCGGTGCCGACCGACGCCGCGACCTGCTGGGTGATGTTCATCAGGGTGGAACCGCGGGCGATCTGCGCGTGCTTGAGCGTCCGCAACGCGGCCGTGAACGTCGGCATCATCGTCATGCCCATGCCGAGGCCCATCACGAAGAAGCAGGCCGAGGTCTGCCAGAACGACGTGTCGGTGCCGAGCATCGTGAGCGGGATCATCCCGCCGACGATGAGCACCAGTCCGGTCAGGACGAACTTGCCCGGTCCGAACTTGTCGGTCATCGACCCGGCCACCGGCATGGTCAGCATCGCGCCGATGCCCATCGGCGCACCCAACACCCCGGCCATGAGCGGCGTCTCGCCACGGACGCCGATGAAGTACTGCGGGAAGAGCAGCATGGCGCCGAAGAACGCGATGGCGAACATCGACATCGTGATGACGGCGACGCTGAGGTCGCGGTTGCGGAACAGGTGCAGGTCGATCAGCGGGTGGTCGGCCCGGTGCAGGGCGTGCCGCACGAACGCGGCGATGAGGACCGCACCGATCACGCTGGGCACGAGGACCTTCGCCGCGAGCACGGTGCCGGTTTGGGGGATGGACGACACGCCGTACAGGAAGATGGCGAGACCAGGTGACAGGAGCGCGAAGCCAAGCGCGTCGAACTTCTCCGACGGGGTCGGCTCGTCCTTCGGGAGTACGACGATCGCGTAGATGAGGGCGGCGCACCCGATGGGGACGTTGATGAGGAAGATCCAGTGCCAGCTCGCGATATCGATCAGCCAGCCGCCCAGGATCGGCCCGCCGATCGGGCCGAGCAGCATCGGGACGCCGAGAACGGCCATCACCCGGCCGACCCGCTCGGGCCCGGCCGCCCTCGTCATGATGGTCATGCCGATCGGCATGAGCATGCCGCCGCCGAGGCCCTGGATGACGCGGAACGCGATGAGCGGGCCGATGTCCCAGGCGGTCGCGCACAGCACCGACCCGGAGACGAACAGCACGATCGAGGTCAGGTAGAGCCGCTTGGTGCCGAACCGGTCCGCCGCCCAGCCGGTGGCCGGGATGACGGTCGCCAGGGCCAGCGTGTAGCCGGTCATGGTCCAGGCGGTCACGGCCGGGGTGGTGTTCCACGCGGCCTGGAACGCGTTCTGCGCGACGCCGACGACGGTGATGTCGAGGATCGACATGATCGCGCCGAGGACGACCACCCCCGCGACCTTCAGTACGGCGGCGTCCAGCTTGTCGGAGTGCGGTGCGCCGGGGCTCTGGCCGGCGGGGTTTGTGGTCTCGGTGGCCATGAAATCGACCCTACTGCCCGGCCCCGACAGCAGCCGATCCGTTTTCCGGCGCCATGCGCAAGGCGGTCGTGCGCCGCCTTGCTATCCTGCCGGGGCCGATCCGGGGCCCACCTCGGTGACGCACGGCAGGTTGCCCGAGCGGCCAATGGGAGCGGACTGTAAATCCGTCGCGAAAGCTTCGAAGGTTCGAATCCTTCACCTGCCACCACCAGCGGAAACGGCCCCTGACCTGCACCGATGCAACTCCGGGGCCGTTCGCGTCTGTCCGGCTGTCATCGGCTAGGGCCGGTGCTGTACGGCTGTCCGCCGGGAAGTTTGCCGCTCCCTCTCGTGTGCGCCGTAAGGCTCCAGCGCGCGTGCGATGCGTGCCATGGCATCGTCCTGACGGTCGTCGAGGACCTGCGCGTAGACCCGTAGCAACACGTTGACGCTATGCCCGGCCCACTCGGCGACCTGAGTTGGTGGGACGTCGGCGCTGAGCCAGAGAGACACGGCGGCGTGTCTGAGGTCGTAGGGCCGGCGCGCCAGCGGTGAAGCGACCTGTTCCGGTGTGAGAGCCGTGGTCCGCGCGAGTGCCCAGACTATGTAGACAGTGCCCATGGAGACGGGCGTTCCGTATGGCCCGGCGAGCGGCCGTCCGCCCTGTCGCGTGCGAGTGACGAAGAGCCGACCGTCAACTCCGGGCGGGTAGTTGACCACATGACGACGTAGCGTTTCCACAAACTCGGGCGACGCTGGGACTGGCCTCGTGTCGCGAGTGGCTCTGTGCTTCAGGTGGCGATCCGGCTGCGCCTGTCCCGTGTCAGTCCAGCGACGGCCAATCGAGGTGGTCGAGCCAACGAGGATGAGTTCTCCCCAACCGCTGGCCGGAAGGATGCAGTCGCGATCCCGGAGATGCCGCACCTCGCCGGGCCGGAGCGCCGCGTAGTACATGCAGGCGAAGAACGCTTCCAGCGATGGGTAATCCTGGCGGACCGCGTCGAGAAGGGCTCTCGCCTGCTCGGGGTTCACGACAACACGGCGGTCAACGACGTGGCTCCGCACGGGTTGGCGCCACCGCACGGACTGCAGCGGGTTCGCGTCGAGCAACTCCAGCTCGACGGCGTACTGGAGCACGCTGAAGAACGCCGAGCGCTTACGGGCCACTGTGGTCGCAGAAGCGGGCGTTCCGTCCAGTCGCAGTGAGAGGGCATCGAGGGCCCGCCGCGTGGTGGCGGGCTGGCGGACGTCGTCCAGTCGAAGCAAGTGAGATCTCAGCCAGGCGATCGAGTGGCGATGGTCGTCCGGAGGCTCGGCCGCGGCCAACGGCTCACCACGCCGGGCGGATGTGTTGAATGCCCATCCCAGAAGGGCGGCGCGCAGCGGCGCCTGGTCGGCTTGGTCGATGTCAGCGGATGTGAGAGCGCAGGTCACCGTCACCAGCCCTTCGGCCAGGCCCTTTCGGTGTTTCGGCCAGGCGTGCGGCCACTTCGCGTCGACGAAGTTTGCGGCCATCTCGAGTCACGGCATGGAGCGTTCCGTTGCCGCCTGGGTTGTCGGCAGCCCGTCGCGCAGCCGAAACTCCACGCCATCTCGGAGGGACCGGAGCAGGGTGGCCCGATAGGTCTCAGCCAACTTCCTGGTCACAAAAGTACGCTGAAATCGTTGCCCGGCGACGATCCACGTGGCGGTGCAGGTGGTGCCACGCCGCCCCTTGTAGGTCCGCAGGGACCAGATGCGCACGTCGGCGCTGGCTGGTGCGGCAGTCATCGGTTAAGACCGCGGGCCGGAGCCTCGGGCTCAGTTGTCAACCTCGCTCCTGAAGCGACCTGAGCCAACTGTCGAAGTCTCACATGCGCATGCTGAGATTAGCAAGTATACATGCTATAGGCCCATCGGCAATGGTCAGATCCTTGTCGCATGGCGAGGGGTCGGTCGGGGGAATCGTTCGAGCAGTACAGCCGCGACCTGGGGGTTCGCCTCCATCAACTCCGGGTGGATAGGGGCCTGACCCAGGAGCGGTTGGCGGCGGCGGCCGACATCACGACGTACACGTATCGCAAGCTCGAGAAGGGCGAGTCGAACCCGGGAACTCCTGCGAATCCGCGGCTTCGCACGCTCCTGGCGTTGGCCGAGGTGCTCGATGTCAACCTTGCGGAATTGCTGCCTCCGGACATCCCGCAGGCCATCGGCAGGTGATGGACCGGTGTCGATCGGCATCGACCTGGCTCGCGCCGACCAGCCGCCAGCTCATCGACGAGTCCGCGTTGGGGCGAACAGGGCGTCGATCAGAGTGCGTGTCGCTACCCGCGTGGAAGACCACATGGGATCGCTGTCCAACACGCCTTCTCGGGCCAAGGCGGCAACCGCCTGGAGCACCCGACGGCATGCGGCGGGGGAGGCTGTCGCCCGGCTCGCGCACTCCGCCAGGTCGTGTTCGACAGTGACGATCCGGTCGACGGTCCTGACCTCAAACGCATCTGGCTTGCTCACTCTTCGGGCCTCGAAAGCGGCCTTCCGGCAAGCACCGGAACAGTAGATTGCGGGGCGCCCCCGACCTGCCGGGGTGGGCATCGGTCCAGCGCAATTGATGCAGTTCGAGCCCGGGGTGAGACTCCTGTTCGTGCCCATGCAGCCACTCTAGATTGCGTTACCGACGAAACAGAAGGCCCTGGGTGCATGAGGTGTGTCGCTTCGCCACCTCTTGGCTGAGGGTCTGTCTTTCGGGCCTGTTGAGACGGATGTCGGCGATGCTGCGCGCTGTCAGGTGTGGTCGGGAGTATTGAGAGGTGTGCGGATGGCCAGGACGATCACCCGACGGGCGGCCACGCCGGCGACGGCCCTGGAACGGCGCAGGGCTTTGGCCCGCGACCGCGATGCCGGGGACCGGGAGGCGAACGACGCCAGTGCGCCTGGATTGGTCGCTCTCGAGCACCCGGCGGGCTCCTGCGGTAGGCGCAGCCGACGCCTGGGTGGTCGGCGGCAGCCGCGGGGTTGCCGCACGCCGCGGGCAAGCCGATCGACAGACGGCCGTCCGCTTCCACAGTTCGCCTCGCCCCAGCACTGACAACCGGCCCGCGGGCCCCCGCGTCGTCTGACCTATTCACCAACAAGCCCAGAGGGACACGCGCGTGAGGGTCGCGGCCGGGCACGCGGGATGTCGTAAGGTCGAAGGGCCGCAGGGCGGGGAGGATTTGCGCAGCCAAGCCATGGACCTTGACGAGTACCAACGCCGCGCCCAGGAGACGAATCAGCTCCATCAGGAGCCGTTCAAGAACACCGTCTCGGCGATGTTCGGCCTGGCCAGCGAGTCAGGAGCCATCCTTGCGGTCTACAAGCGCTTCCTTCGGGAGAAGATCGACCTCGCGGCGCACATGGACTACCTCGAGGAGGAGCTCGGCGACCTGCTCTGGTACGTCTCGGCGGTGGCGTCGAGCTTCGACCTGCGCCTGGGGGCTGTCGCCGAGCGCAACCTGGCCAGGACGCGCGGCTTTTTCGGGGCAACCGCCGGGGACGACCAGGAACCGCCCACAAGTCTGGACGACAGGTTCGCTCCCGTTGAGCGCTTCCCGAGACGCCTGACGGTCAGGTTCGATGAGCAGCCGTCCGCGAGTCCGACCGCGATCATGACCGTGGTAGGCGCTGAGCCCGTCGACCCGGCCTGGGGGACGGTCGACAGCGACGGCCGCCGGGTAGGTTTCCATGTCGGCGACCAGCTCGGTGATCCGTTAACTGACAACGCGATTCCTGCCGATGGGTACCGCTACCACGACGCGCTCCACCTGGCGTTCATGGCCGTCCTCGGCTGGTCACCGGTGATGAGGCGGCTACTGGGTCTGAAGCGCCGGTCCGACCCCGCGACCGATGAGAGCGAGGACGGTGCGCGCGCGATGTTCACCGAGGAGGGACTCGCGGCGGTCCTGGCCCAGCTCGGCAGCCGCCGGCTTCGGTTCGAGACCGAGACCAGCGTCGACATGGAGACCATCGAGGTGGCACGGTCAATCGTCTCCAACCTGGAGTGCGCCGGCGTGCCCCCCCGACGCTGGCGATCCGCCATCCACCAAGGCTTCGCCGCGATGCACATGCTGGAGCGTCAGGCCGGGGGCTACCTGACGGCTGACTTGGACGAGCGACGACTGACGTACGAACCACTTGATGGGGAGCCTGACATGGCCGCGGACCCGCTGGAGTTGGCGCACGCGATCGCCGAGCTGCACACCGCCAAGGACGCCGCCTACGGCAACGCCTGGAAGAAGCGCGGCGAGCAGATGAGCATCATGGCGAACCTGGCCCGCAAGGTCGACCGCATCGAGAACGTTACCCAGCAGGGCGGTGTGACGACCGCGGACGAGGACCTGGTGGACACGGCCACGGACCTGTTCGTGTACGCCGTGAAGTACCGCGCCTTCCTGGCCGACGAGTCGGCGACCGTCGATCGGCAGCTGTTCGGGGACGACCCGGCTGGCGTGGGCGTCCGCTCCGACGGACCGGTCCACGTCAACCGGCTGATCTTGCAGTACGGGGAACGGCCGCAGCGCTACGAGGATTCAGACGCTCTCGCCCGATCGGTTGTGGCTGACTTCGCGGCCCTCGAGGCGTGCTTCCCTAACGGTGCGCGCGCCTCCGTCGAGACGCGGCTAGCGGCGGCCACGCGATTGGCTGACACAGCCTGGCGGTACGCCCTCGCGCTCCCCGCCGCGTCGGCGTAACCTCGCCACCGTCATGGACCGGGGCGACGAGTTGAAACTGCGCGCCGACCTGCTCCGCGAGATCGAGGCCGGCGCTCGCCGGGTCGCGATCCTGGGTGACGGATTGGTCGGTCGCCGTCTGTACCAGGTTTGCCGCAGGCGGGGCCTGAGTGCGGACCAGGTCGGCCTGTTCACCCAGCAACAGGCCGAGGGCGCGGGCCCCCTACCACCCGCACGGGCCTTGGCGCAGCTCGCGGGCTGGCCGGCCGATGTCGTCTGCGTGGCCGTCGACGCCGACAAGGAGGACGTGCTGCGCGCCGCGCTGCCGTTCCTTGTCGGCGCTCCCCGCGTCTTGGTGGGGGGCTACCGCCACTTCGGGTTCCGAGACGAGCTCTTTGAGCGCGAGCTCGCGCAACTCCTGCCACCTTCGATCGCCAACGGATACCCCAACTGCCTGGTCCACCTGTACGAGTGCCTGCGGAACGCGGCGCGTCTCGGGCTACGCGGTGACGTCGTCGAGTTCGGCACCTTCCGAGGTGGAACGTCGATGTTCCTGGCGCGCGTCGCCAGAGCCCTAGGGCAGACGTGGAGGGTGGTCACCTTCGACAGCTTCGGGGGGTTCCCAGCTCGTCGCAGCCCGCTCGACATGTACGACCACCCTGGCGCCGTCTTCACGGACGCGGCCGCCGTGCGGCGCTACTTCCAGCCCTGGCTAATCGACCTCGTCGAGGGGGACATCGTCGAGACGGCCCAGACGCTCGCGGGGAGGCCGACTGTCCTCAGTTTCATCGACACCGATAACTACTCATCGGCCAAGGCGGCCCTTGAGGTCGTCAAGGAGACAACGGTGCCGAACGGCGCTATCGTCCTCGACCATTTCACGGGAGTCCGTCGGTTTCGTTACACCCTCGGCGAAAGGATGGCGGCTCAGGAGATTCTATTAGGCGACCCGCGATTCTTCAATCTGCATGGCACAGGCGTGTTTCTACGTCAAGTCTGGGATGGGTTTGATCTGTAAATGAGGCGGCAACCAATTCCACGCGAAGGTGTGTACCCGCTCTACTGGTACTTTGCCGCCGAGCGACAGCGAATCTTCCTGCAACGAATCGCCGGGTCGACGGCGCCGCCGACGGCCGACCCGATTCTGCAGGAGTACAAGTTCTGCAACACCTACCGAGCCTCCGACCGCGTCTCGCAGTACATGATCAGAAACGTGGCTTACCACGACGAGCCGTGTGACGCCGAAGACCGCCTGTTCCAGATCGTCGCCTTCAGAACGTTCAGCCGCATCGGCACCTGGGAAGGCCTGCGTCGAATCCTCGGCCACTACCCCACATTGGCAGACCTTGACGGCGACGCGCTCATCGACGCCCTCGACCAGGTGCGGGCGAGCCAGGGAGGCCTGTACACCGGGGCGTTCATCCTCTGCGCGACCGACGCCTACGGGCAGACCGCCAAACACCGCAATCATGTCCAGCTCTTCCGGCACATGTTCCTGTTAGAGGGACTAGGCGTCGAGATACTCAAGGCCGAGTCCCTCCGGTCGATTTATGAGGCCTTGCACCGCTACCCCCTCATGGGCGACTTCATGTCATACCAGACTGCAATCGACCTTAACTACAGCGACCTAGTGAATTTCGACGAGTCCGACTTCACGCAGCCCGGCCCAGGGGCCGTGCGCGGCATCAAGAAATGCTTCGTCTCCCTGGGTGACTACTCGGCGAGTGAGGTAATTCAATGGATGGTCGACCACCAAGAAGAGGAGTTCGATCGACTCGGCCTCGACTTCCCGGGTCTGTTCGGTCGGCCCCTGCAGGCCATCGACTGCCAGGGACTCTTCTGCGAGACCGACAAGTACTGCCGGGCGGCGCTGCCGGACCTAGCTAGCAATCGCCGCCGCATCAAGGCGCGCTTCACGCCGCAACCCTCCCTTCCCGAGTTGTACTACCCGCCCAAGTGGGGGATCAACGAGACGGCGGCGAATGCTCAGCGGACGCGGCTACTGGAATCCCTCTTCTGACGCCCTCGCCAGGTCCGCGCCAGAGCCGGCAAGCGCCCCGCGCCGAGCCGGTCCCTGGGGACGAGTAGGGCCACCGCGATCGCCACCGACGGAAGATGCGTCAAGGACGCCTCAACGACGACTCCCAGCTCCTCGGCGCGTCGCGCAGCATCCCCGGCCAGCTCGACGCGCGGCGCGGTCTCGGTTGGCACCAGGCTGATGTCCTGAGGGTCGAAGCCGTCCAACCTGAGCGCCTTGACGACAGCCTCCTTGGCCGCGTAGCGGGCGGCCAAGCACTGGAGGGGGTCTGGTTGGGTTCCGCAGTAGGCCAGCTCGACGGGGGTGAACAGGTCGGTCCTGACCTCGGGGTGGCGCTCTAGAATGCCGCCAAGCCGGGTCGGCTCCACGGCGTCCACGCCCACGCCCGGCCGGCTCGCCCGGTGGCTGCGGCCGGACAAGGAGTCGAACACTTGTGCTACTCTCCGTCCACGCGAGGGTGCCAAGGAGGTGGGGCTAGTCGTGAGTGTCGCACCCACGGCGCCGACCACCGCACAAGGGGTCGAAGACCTCGTCGTCGAACTGCTGGCCGACCTCCTGAACGAACCAGCCGCTGACCTCGCGGCGCGCTTAAGGACGGACGGACCCAACATGCCGGTCGACTCCCTGGACATGTTCGACATCCTGGCCGACTTCCGCAAACGCACCGGGCTGCGGCTGAGGGTGCGAGAGTTGAAACGGGAAACGCTGCGCTCGGTCAAGGCGTTCGCGGAGTTCGTCATGCGGCAGGAGGTGAAGGCGACGTGACCGGCCACGAGCAGCCTCGCGCCGGCGCCGGCGCCGGCTCGGGAGACAGTTCCGTCGGGCAGCGATTGCGAGACGCGCGGACCTTCCTGAACCTGTCCGTGGAGTTCGCGGCCGGTGAGCTATCGATCTCTCCGAGCGACCTCGAAGACGTCGAGGCCGACCGGCGGCCCCCGACGGCGACCGAGTTGGCGGGCTTCTCACGCCTTTACCGCCTGACTGAGGAGTTCCTCGCCACCGGAACAGACGCCAGCCTCCGGGAAGGCGAGCTGAAGACCCTGGGCCGTGCCACCGGGAGCATGACAGTCCGAGACCGCGAGGCCGTCGAGCGGTTCGCGGTGTTCTTGAGCCGCTATCGCCGACCGGGCGGGGAGACGAGCCGGTGATCACGTGGGAGCAGGCGAACCGGCGAGCCGGGGTCCTGGCCAGCGAGCTGCACGGCGAGCTAGACCTCGAGCTCGACCGGCCGATCGACGTCTTCCACGCCATCCAACGGCTCGACCTAGTCCTAGCCTTCGCCGACCTTGAGGCGACCTCGGGCGTGTACCTGCCGGCCCGCTCCGGGGGTGCGCTGGCCGGCATCCTGGTCCACCAAGGCCACCCCTTGACCAGGCAGCGCTACACCGCCGCCCACGAACTGGGCCACCACCGCTTCAACCACGGGGACGAGGTCGACGGCGACATCGAGTCCATGCGCCGCGAGCACTTCGACACCATGACCGACCAGGAGAAGGAGGCCGAGGCCTTCGCCGCCTGGTTCCTGATGCCGCGACGGGTCGTCCGGGCCGGGATGAAGGCCCTCGACCTTGCCCTTTCCGGCCCTGGCGACGCCTACGCACTCTCGACCTGGCTCGGCACCAGCTACACGGCCACCGTCAGACACCTGCCCGCGATCCGGATGCTCGATCCCGCGATGGCGGGCCAGTGGGCGATGTTGAGGCCGCTGGACCTGAAGGCGGAGCTGAGCGGGCAGATCGCGTGGGGGAACTCCCGCAGCGACGTCGTCGCGTTGGCCGACACGCACAACGTTCAGACGGTCAACGTCCGGCCCGGCGATCGCATGCTGCTCCAGCTGGAGGAGGCCGCCTCGACCGGATACACCTGGGCGGCCGAGGAGATGCCGAGCGGCGTGGAGGTCCTGGCCGATTCCGAGGCTGGCCAATGGACCCCGCGTTTTCTCAGTTCACCTGGGGACGACAGCCGCCGGGACGCCCAAGTTCCAGGGATCGGCCAACGCCGCGGTCTGTTGATCGGGCTGTCGGAGGACCTCGGCTCGGCCGCCCCGACCATCCTGCGTTTGGGATTCAAGCTGGAGCGGCCCTGGTCGGGTGCCGTGACGCGCGCTATGGAGGTCCTCGTCGCGGTCGAGCCGCGGCGTCACGGGCTGCAAGAGCCCGAAGACCTGCTGCGGCTCGACGCATGACGGCGGTTGACCACCGCGCGCTGCAGAGTCCGGTCCGCGACCAAGACGCGCGACGGACATGCACGGCGTTTGCGACCAGTGCCGCGCACGAGTGGGTGTGTGGCGGCGCCGTTCGCTCGGTCGAGGACGTCTTGTGGTCTGGGCACACCGAGCTGGCGACCCCGCGCACCGATGAGGCCCTGCACGTACGGGAGGCCCTCACCGGGGTCGAAGCGCACCGGCAGGCGAGCGAGGCGACCTGGCCCTACGGCGCGCCAACCTGGCCGGCCGGACGCCCGGCACCCGCGTCGCTGCCCGCGGCGCTCTGCGCCGTCGGCCAGTGGCGCGAACTGCGTAGCCACCTGTTCGCTGACGTGGCAGCGGAACTCGACGCCGGCCTCGCCGTGGTCCTCACCCTGGCCATCGTCGAAACGTCCTGGGCGGCGGCAGCGCCCGACGGCGTCATCGATGCCCCGCCGACGGCCAGAGTTGTCGACTACCATGCCGTTCTGGCCGTGGGCCACCTCGAGGCCGATGATCACCCGCACGCACCGTGGCCCAACCTCATCGTGAAGAACAGCTGGTCCGACACCTGGGGCGACCAGGGCTACGGCTACGTCTCCGAGCGCTACGTCGACGCCTTCGCGACCGCGGCCCACGTCGTCCAGGGAGCGTCCGCACCATGACTGCAAGCCGGTACGTCGAGGCGCCCAACTTCTCGCAGGCCTGGCTCGAGGCGGTGCGCCTGGTCCACGCGATCCCTAGCCGCAAGGCGGTCCACCTCGTGCTGCGGGCCGCTGATGCCTCGCAACAAGACGAGGCTGTCCGCCGGATCGCCCAGGCGGCCATCGACTCGAACAACTCGGCGGGAAGGCTCTGGTCGGTCGAGTCGACCCGCAACACCATCTTTCCGGCCGCCTGGGCGAGGCGAAACCCGGAGCCGAGCGACCTCGCCGCCTACTACCGGGCGCGGTACAAGGAGCTGCGCCAGGTCCGCGACAACGGCTACGGAACCTACTTCGGCCGGATCGTTGCCTACCCGCGGGACGACAAGCACAACGGGGCCTACGGCGACCAGTTGACCGAGCTGGTCAGGAAGATCAGGCAGGAACTGGCTGGCCGAGGCGGCGTGAAGAGCTCGCGGTATGAGGTGAACATCTTCTCCGAGCGCCACGACACCAATCCCATGAGTTTTCCCTGCCTCGCCCACGTCTCCTTCCATATCCATGACGGGAAGCTGCACCAGCAGGCCGTTTACCGCAACGAACTCCTGGTGGCGCGCGCCTATGGCAACTACTGGGGCTTGGCGCAGCTCCAAACCTACGTGGCGCAGGCGTGCCCGCCGCTGCAGGTTGGTGAGCTCCTGATCACCGTCAACCATGTCGAGCTCGACGGACGCAAGGGCGCCATCGACGAGCTGCTGCCACCCGCGCGCTAGCTGGCCAGCGCTGCGACCAACGCGACGGCGAACCCGGCGCCGGCGACTGCCGTCAGGGCGTTGATGGACGTTCTGTACGACGGCGCCCGGCGAACCCCCGCGCAACTCCGTGCGTAGAGGTCAGTGTCGGGAAACCCCGCCTGCACCAGCAACTCCTGCAGCGCGGCCAGGGCGTTCTCCGAGGCGGCGACAAGCTCGCGCGTCCTGGCGTCGAGCACGTTAAACACCGCGCAGGTCGCCACCCCGCCTAGCGCCACGCCGGCCCCGGCCAGGTGTTGTCCGGCCCCAGTGGCGGCCGCGTATCCGGCGGCCAGAACCGACAGTGCGACGAGGAGGAAGTTGATCACTTGTATGCGCTGGCCGGCGTGCAGCGCGTACCAGGACCAGACGTGGCTCAGGGCAGTGTCGAAACCGGTTGGCAGCTCACGATTGGCGGTGGCAGACGTCGGATTCATAGGACCTCACTACTCGGGGTTCTGCTCGCCATTGACGTGGCGGGGACCTGGACTCTGGCAGACGAGTGCCGGCTCGGTCGACACCCGCCTGTGTCCTAACCGACGGGCTGGGGCATGTTTCGACGCTTGTCCGACCGGGGCCGAGGGCGCCGGTCCAAATGAGCCGGAAGTCGCTGTCGGTGAAACGCGCGTTCTCGGCGGTGCCCTGGTCGTGGCTCCGTCACTGGCGGAATCCGCGCCAGTCCCGACCCCGCAGGCTGGAACTGTTGTCGCCTCCGGCGAGTCCCTTCATCCGCTCAGGTTCCGGCCTAGCCTCCAGAAAGGGAATCTCCAGTGACTCGCATAGTCCGACGGTCGTGACCTGCGCGAAGACGACGAGATGGGTCCTGAACATGACTAGCCTGTAGCTATGCATCGCGACTTGGCCGGTGAACGATGGGCGCTGGTCATCGTTGGTCTGCACAGTTCCGGGAAGTCGACTCTGGCGCGCCTGATCGCGTCCACGACTCACACGCGCGTGACCGAGCTCGGTGACGCCGTGCGCTCCGCAGCTCGCGCGCAAGCAGGCTCCAGCCTGGTCTCCGTGGCACGTGACCTCCTGGCGGCGGATCCTCTGTCGTTGGCTAGGTCTGCGGTCTTTCGGGGCGCGCAGCCCCCCGCCTCTCAGATCTATGTCGGACCACGCACGACTTTGGAGCTCGAGTATCTCCTGAGGAATCTTGATGGAGCCGTGACGGTTGGGCTTCGAACCTCACCGGAGATACGTAAACGGCGATGGGAGCACCGTCACTTGTCCTTTGGCGACACCTGGGATGAACGCGAATGGCAAGAGAGCAACTGGGGCACCGAGAAGTTGTTGTCCGAATGTGACATCGTCATAAACGGCGGACAAGACGTTGAACGCAAGGTGTCGGGGATTATTGCGAGCATTCGTGATATTGCGGGTGCTCAATGACGAATGAAGCGCGAAATCGCAGCACGATCATCTATTTCCTGGTCTCTCTGCTCTTGGCGCTCGTGGGTCTTATTCTCACGGTTATAGGATCTCGCACACAGGGCGGCCATCAGGCCAACACCACTCTGATATCGGTGGGAACTTCGCTGCTGGCGGCAGGAATCGCAAGCGCGGGGTTTGGAATCCTCAGACATTTCGACGACAAGGATGAGCGGGCACAGCAGCAGCGACACGCAGAGGAGATGGAAGGTCTCGACTCCACCGTTGATCGTATTCGCGCGGATCTAAAGACACTCATTGGCACGTACATGAATCCCATCAGGCTGGTCACGTCCGCTAATCAGCGGTGCGTCTCTGACACTGAGATAGGATCGCAATTTCGACGCGAATTCGCACGATCAATGATCGACACTCCTGTGCTTCGGATTGACTTGCTCGGCCTAAAACTGTTCAGGTTCCTTCAGGACCAGCTTGAATGGATGATTGAACGCCAACACGAAGTCAACCTAAGGCTCCTACTGCAAGACCCGGACAGCTCCGTGTTCGATGAGATCTGTGAACTTGAGGCCAGAAATTTGGGGCACACCAGAACAGAGGTCGAGAGAACAATCGAGGCCTTCGAGGGTGCAGCCGTCGAAGGGCGCAGCCTGGTCTGGAAGAGTGGGCGTGTCCGCGTAGAGCTGCGCTTCTTCGGGAAATATCAACCGGTGACTCTCTTCAGAGTGCAAGACGTCGTCTACGTTCGCCCTCGTGTAAGCACTCCAAGAGGCGCGGCGAGCAGGTTCTATGAGATCTATGAATCCCGTGACGGCGGGTCGCACTACGACGTCCATCTCGCGCACTTTCAAGAGTGCTGGGACCAATCACATTACGCGATAGCCACACCGGCTTAGACGTGGAGATGACCGCCCCTATCGAACTGTCGGCGCCAAGTCGGCTGCACCTCGGTCTGCTAAATCTCTCAGATCGCGGTACCCGTATAGACGGTGGTGTCGGATTGATGCTTGAAGATCCAAGGTTGCTTATTCGAGTCGAGCAAGCGGCAAGTCTTCAAATCTGGCCAGATCAGTATGTGAACGAGGTGCTTTTTTGCCTCAACCGGCTTGGCAAAAGCTCGGTGCCACTGCGTCTTGAGATAGATTGTGGAATACAGCCGCACGTCGGGCTGGGCTGGCACACTCAACTGCGTCTAGGGATCGCGACTGCCGTTTGCTCGTTCCTTGGGCTAAGTATTGATCCGGCCGGGCTGGCTCCCTTGTTAGGCCGTGGAGGCACGTCGGCTATTGGCAGTTGGGGTTTCTGGACGGGGGGTTTTATGGTGGATGCCGGGCACCGCAGGAAAGTTAAAACAAGTTTTGGACCGTCGAGTTCCTCGACTGTCCCTGAACTTCCTCCCTTAATATTCAAGGCGCCCTTTACATGGCCATTAGTGATGGCTGTTGCCCCGTCGATGGAAGGTATTCACGGAGAGCGAGAGAAGGCTCTGTTTGCGGCTAACACGCCAGTTCCCTGGACCGAGACGCTGGAAGCATATGCGACTGTTCTTAGTCAGATGGTCCCGGCCATCGTCGAGGATGACTTTGACTCGTTCTGTTGCTCCATGGAGCGTCTCCGGACTCTCGGTTTCAAGCGCCGCGAACTTGCGGCCCGCGGTGCAGCGGCGGAAGCGGCCATTTTGAGCCTTGAGACGTCCTGCCTTAGGGGTGTCTCAATGTCCTCATGGGGACCAGTCTTCTTTGGCGTGGCGCCGACGTTCGCAGGTGCGTTGTCGAGCGCAGATCAGCTTAGGGCCTCTGGCCGATTCGAGACCGTCTGGGTTTCGCGTGCTGCCCAAGAGGGAGCTTCGTTGACGACTGGTGATGGACGGTGTTCGGCTTACTCGTACATCCAGAGCCTCCGCTGATGACTTGGGGCGAAGGTCCCTGCGGCATGACATCCAGAACAGGGCAAATTGGACTTCTGGGAACGGCGGGAACTACTACGACGACCTCACTCTCAACGTGCACATCTTGTACTGCGATCTGCAGGTATTGCTTGACCGTTCTCCGGCCCCCGGTTTCCGGTCCAGTACGAGTGTCGTGGAACCTCCTCGGCGGGATCGGGGTTGGGCGAGATCGGGCCAAGTCGGCTCGGCTTGGTCATCTCGGGTTCTTGTATGGCGGTCCACGACTAAGGCGCACCGTCACCGGTTGGGCCGGGCCTGAGGGTGGGGAATACGTGGGGAAGTTCGAGCAGTGACCGCGTCGGTGCAGCTCAGAGGCTGGCGGCGAGCCCGCTGTAAATCCGTCGCGAAAGCTTCGAAGGTTCGAATCCTTCACCTGCCACCACCACCTGCGAAACGCACGACGTACCCGCGACCGACCACCCCGATCCGGGTCGGGGGCCGGGTCGCTCAGAGCGCCACGAGTGCGGTGACGCCGAGCGCCACTCCGGCCAGGTACGTGAACGCCGCCCCGGCGTCGCGCACCGGCCCGTGGGTCTCCATGGTCTTGGCGGTCAGCAGCCCGACCGCGTGGACACCCCGCGCCGCCGCCGCGGTGATCGCCAGGGCATCCAGCCACCATCCGTCGGTCAGCGTCGAGCAGACGATCAGCAGACCGATCAGCGTGGGGATGTACTCCGCGGCGTTGCCGTGCGCCCTGATGGCGATGAACATCCGGTCGGCGGGGTCGGTGGGCATCTGGTTGCCGCCCGACTTTCCACGGATGGCGCGGTGCCGGGTGACGTTCGCGCCGAGGGCGAACAGGAGGATGCCCATGAGGGCGATGCAGATGATGACGATGCTGCTCATGCCGGGACCTTGCCATTCGTGAGGGGGGCTTCGTGGTGGAGGAAGCGACGCATGATCGCGCCGCTGAGATCGGTGCCCAGCAGGGCATCGGTCTTGTGGATGCCGCCGGGGCAGGTCACGTTCACTTCGATCAGCCGCCCGGCGATGACGTCGATGGCCGCAAGGGCGATGCCGTGCCTGGACAGGACCGGTCGGAGCGTGTCGACGATGCGGTGGTCGTCGGCGTCGGCATCGACGGCTTCGATCGGCGGGCCGATCCGGAAGTCGTCGTCGGCCGGGCGCCGCAACACTGTCCCGACGATCTCGCCGTCGAGGACGAACAGCCGCTTGTTGCCCCGGGCGACATCGGTCAGGTAGCGCTGGGCGACGACGTGCCGCCGACCGGAGGCGGTGGCCGACTCGATCAGCGCGGTGGCGCCGGCGTCGTCGCGGACCAGCCAGACGTCCATGCCGGCGAACCGTCCACCGGCTTGATGACCGCAGTGCCGACGCCGGCCACGAACTCGCGCACCGTGCGCGGATCGGCGCTCACGACGGTCTCCGGGCACAGCTCGGGAAAGGCGAGCGCGCCCAGCTTCTCGTGCAGGGCCCGGATGCCCTGGGGGCGGTTGACCACCCGCACATTCGCCGCGTCGACCAGATCGAGCAGGTACGTCGTGTGCAGGTACCGGGCGTCGACCGGCGGGTCGATGCGCAGCTGGACCAGGTCGATCTCGGCCGTGACGTCCAGCCTGCGCGCCTCGGTCTCGTCCCACCAGACCGGCTCGACCAGCCAGCGATGGTCACCGTTGCGTCGCGCCGGCCGGACGGTGACCCTGCGAGCCTGGGCGCGCACCCGTCCGTCGACCACGCCCAGCTGCTCTGGACAGCACGCCCACACGTCGGCACCAAGCGCCTGGGCGGCGGTCATCAGGCCGACCGTCGCATCGACCCCGGCGTCCAGACCGCCGAGCGGGTCAGTGATGAAGAGGACGTTCATGCCGCCCGCCAGGCGCCAGCAGCGGACAGCGCGTCGTCGACCAGAGCGAGGCCCAACGCGCGCAGGTCGGCCGTGCCCTCGGCCGCTGCGTGCCACTGCTGCGCGAGCTGGTCGACTGCCGGCTCGAGCCGCTGGAGCGTCCGCCGACGGAGCTCGTCGTCGTACATGAGGGCGGTGAGTGCCGCAACGACCGTCGCCACGTCGGACGTGTGCTGGACGTCGAGGAACCGCACCTCCAGGTAGCGCCCTCGTGGACGGATCGGCGGGAACAATGTGGTCAGGTGGTCCTCGACGTCGTCCGGAGCGGTGAACACCCGGGCAGCGGCGGCGAAGGCCGTGTAGGCGGCGACGGGGTCGTCGCCGTGCAGAAGCCGGTCGTCGAACGCCGTCCGGCCCGGGTCGACGGCCAGCCAGGTCGCCAGCCGCGACTCCGCCCCGGCGCCCCGCGCGAACGCGGCGGCCAGGAACGGCCCGGCGAGGTTGAGCAGGCGCCACTGCTCGCGGCCGGCGGACCCCGGCCACCAGTCCAGGCACACCTGGGTCGACGCCGTGGCGCGCATCATCCTCCGCCCGGCCGGCCCGATCGTGTCGAAGTGGGCCTGCATCGCGACGTACCGCGGCGTGGTCAGCTGAAGCGGCAGCGCGTCGGCCGGTCGCCGGTCGACCGGGACCGCGTGCAGCCGCACGCCGGCGGCGGCACAGTCGCCCCGGAGCACCGCGAGCTCGGCGGCGAGCTGCCGCGCCGCAGCGTCCCCCGTCCTGGCGCACGGGATGCTCAGCTCCACCTGTCCACCGGGCTCGAAGGTGAGGTGCGAGGCGTACGCCGCGTGTCGCGTCGCCTGGTGGATGCGACCGACCGCCACGGCGTCGCCGGTCTTGCTGTCGGCGGCGAGCAGCTCGTGCTCGATTCCCACCCGGGTGCTCGGCACGGGCGCGCGCAGGAACAGCGAGACGACGTGCCGCCGGAGCTGCTCGGTGTCCATGGTGACTCCTGATAATGTAAGGATGCCTGTCGAATCATGGAAGGAAACCTTACGAATGTCAACCGCCCCGCCGCCGGACCCCGACTTCGTCCCGCTGATCGCGTTGGTGCACCGCGCCAACCGGGCGCTGCAGAACGACATGGTGCGCCAGGCGCACCAAGCCGGTTACACCGAGATCAAGCCATCGTTCAACTACGTGTTCGCGACGCTCGACGCCGTTGGCAACCGAGCGGTCGAGATGGCCGCGCAGGCCGGGATCACCCGCCAGTCGATGGGCGAGGTCATCCGCGAGATGGTCGAGCTCGGGCTCGTCGAGATGCGACCGGATCCGGACGACCGGCGGGCCAAGCTGGTCAGCTACACCGACAAGGGCCTCGCGCAGGCTCGCGAAGGCTTCGGGCACATCCTCGACCTGGAGCAGAAGTTCACCGCCGAGTTCGGGAAGGCCCGCTACGCGACCGTGCGCCACGTCCTCGAACGGGTCGGCCCGCTGCTCGATGAGATCCACGCCAATGACGCCTAGGCACTGCTCTGCAGCGGCCCGAGACGCTCGTGGTCGCTGGTCGCCGACGGTTCTTGATGCCAGACGACGAACCACGACTCGCGCGTGGTTACGTCCCGACGTGGGCAAGGACTTCCGTAGAAGCTGACCCGCCAGGCGTTGGCCGTACGGCTCGGTGTGATCGCTCACTCTAGGCCGTCGCCCGTGGCGAGGCGCTGCCGATCCGGCCAGATCCGCTCGTGCTGGTGACGGGCGTGTTACCAAGATGTTATCGCTAACACGCTTCCGATCCGCGAAATGTTAGGGCTAACATCCAGCGCACAGAGGGGCAGTCCCCGGTGCTGGCGACGTGGCCGGCCCAGATCGAGGAGGTCGGGCGTGAAGAAGAAGTTCCTCATGGGTGTCGCCACAGCGGGTGCCCTGGCGATGCTGGCAGCAGGTTGCGGTAGCTCTTCAGGCGGTGGCGGGCAGGCGGGCGGCGGCGGCGGGCTGATCAAGGTCGGGTTCGCCCAGACCGGCTCGGAGTCGGGCTGGCGGGCGGCCAACACAGCGAACATGAAGAAGGCCTTCTCCAAGGAGAACGGCTTCGACCTCGTCTTCAACGCCGCCGACAACGACCCGGCGGCCCAGATCGCTGCGGTCCGCAGCTTCATCAGTCAGGGCGTGAAGGCGATCGTCATCGCCCCCATCGTCAGCGACGGCTGGGACGACGTCCTGAACGAGGCGCAGAAAGCCAAGATCCCGGTCGTGCTCGAGGACCGCACGGTGTCCTCACCAGACAGCTTGTTCGCCAGCTGGGTGGGCGACGACTTCAAGAAGGAAGGCGAGACCGCTGGGAAGTGGGCGGCCGACCAGTTCGGCAGCAAGCCGACCAAGATGGTGGTGCTCGAGGGCACGACCGGCTCGGCTCCGGCCAACGACCGGGCCGCCGGCTTCACCTCGGCCATCGCGGGCACCCAGATCAAGACCATCGCCTCCCAGACCGGTGACTTCACCCGGGACGGCGGCAAGAAGGTGATGGAGGGCTTCCTCCAGAAGTACGGCGTCGGCGGCATCAACCTGGTGTTCGCGCACAACGACGACATGGCGCTCGGGGCTATCGAGGCGATCGAGGCCGCAGGTGGCAAGCCGGGCACGGACATCCAGATCGTCTCGATCGACGCCGTTCACGACGGCCTGCAGGCTCTGATCGACGGGAAGATCAACTACATCGTCGAGTGCAACCCCTTGCTCGGCGACAGTGCAGCCGCGCTGGTCAAGAAGGTCGTGGCCGGTCAGAGCGTCGAGAAGAAGAACTTCGCGCAGGACGCGTCGTTCACCAAGGAGCAGGCGACGGCGGCTCTGCCGACCCGTCCGTACTGATCCTTCGATCCGCGAGTACTGGCCAACTGCCGTGCTGAACAGCTGCGCCGGAGGCGGTCCACGGACCGTCTCCGGCGCAGTCGACACGTCGAAAGGACGCGCGTAGGCCATGCCAGCACACGCCGAGGACGCGCCGGTCGTCCAGATGCGGGCCATCACGGTCCGGTTCCCGGGCGTCCTGGCTCTGGACAACGTCGACTTCGCCCTCCGGGCCGGCGAGGTCCACACCCTGATGGGTGAGAACGGCGCGGGCAAGTCCACCCTGATCAAAGCGCTCACGGGGGTCTACCAGCTCGAGGCCGGCTCGATCACGGTCTCCGGGCAGGAGCGCGTGTTCGCGAGCACCGGTGACGCCCAGGCCTCCGGCATCTCCACGGTCTACCAGGAGGTCAACCTCTGCCCGAACCTCTCGGTCGGCGAGAACGTCATGCTGGGTCACGAGCCACGCTCGGCGCGTCGGATCGACTGGAAAGCAGTGCATGCCGAGGCGGCGCGTCACCTCGCGAACCTCGGCCTGCAGCTCGACACCCAGTCGCTGCTGTCGAGCCACTCGATCGCGGTCCAGCAGCTGGTCGCGATCAGCCGGGCCATGGTGCTGGACGCGCGCGTGCTGATCCTCGACGAGCCCACCTCCAGCCTGGACCGGGAGGAGGTCGAGCGCCTCTTCGCCGTCGTACGCGGACTGCGGGGCCGGAGGGTCGCGATCCTGTTCGTGAGCCACTTCCTCGACCAGGTCTACGAGATCGCCGATCGCATCACGGTGCTGCGCAACGGGCAGCTCGTCGGTGAGTACCGCGCCGCCGACCTGCCGCGGGCCGAGCTGGTCAGCAAGATGATCGGCCGCGAGATGACCGAGCTGGAGGCCATCTCGGAGAGCGCCGAGCGCACGGTCGACCGGACCGGCGCGCCGACTCTGCGCGCGACCGGCATCGCTCGTCGAGGTGTCCTCGAGGAGACCGACCTGGACGTGTACCCCGGTGAGGTCGTCGGGGTGGCCGGGCTGCTCGGGTCGGGCCGGACCGAGCTGGTCCGGCTGCTCTATGGTGCCGACCGCGCCGACCGCGGGCAGGTCGAGATCAACGGGGCGCCGGTCAAGCTGTCGTCGCCGAGACACGCTGTCGAGCAACGGATCGCGTTCTCCTCCGAGGACCGCCGGGACGAGGGCATCGTGGCCGGCCTGACCGTGGCCGAGAACATCATCCTGGGCGTGCAGGCCCGGCGCGGTTGGCTGCGCCGGGTCCGCCGGGCCGAGCAGGATGCCGTCGTCGGCGACTACATGGCGAGCCTGGGGGTGCGCCCGGCCGACCCCGAGATGCTGGCCGGCAACCTCTCGGGGGGCAACCAGCAGAAGGTCGTGCTGGCCCGGTGGCTGGCGACCGCTCCGCAGCTGATCATCCTCGACGAGCCGACCCGCGGCATCGACGTCGGCGCCAAGGCCGACATCCAGCGCAAGGTGGCCGACCTCGCTCGGGAGGGACTCGCTGTCGTGTTCATCTCCTCCGAGCTCGAGGAGGTGCTTCGATTGGCCCAGCGCATCGTGGTCATGCGCGACCGACGGCAGATCGGCCGGCTCGACTCCAGCGACACCGACGTCGAGGGACTCATCAACTTCATGGCCAACGAGGGCCAAGGGAGCCTGACGTGACGCGAATCGTGAAGCACCGGCTGTTCTGGCCGGCCTTCTGCCTGCTCGCTCTGGTCGTGCTCAACACCGTGGCCCGACCGCAGTTCATCAAGGTGACGGTGCGGGACGGCGAGCTGTACGGCGCCCCGATCGACATCCTTCGCCAGAGCGCGCCGCTGATGCTGGTCGCGCTCGGCATGACGCTGGTGATCGCCACCCGCGGTATCGACCTGTCGGTCGGTGCCGTCATGGCCATCTCCGGCGCCGTCAGCCTGACGATTATCGCCGACTCCGGCAGCCCGGGCAGTGTGAGCACCGTCCTGGTGGCGATGGCGGCCAGCATCGGGCTGGCCATCCTGCTGGGGGTGTGGAACGGGTTCCTCGTGGCGGTGGTGAAGATCCAGCCGATCATCGCGACCCTGGTCCTGATGCTGGCCGGCCGCGGCGTCGCCCTCTTGATCACGGGCGGCTTCATCACCACGGTCACCAGCCCGCCGCTGAAGTACGTGGCGAGCGGCTACCTCTTCTGGCTGCCCTTCGCGTTCATCATCTCGATGGCGGTCATCGCGGTGGTTGCGCTGCTCGAGCGGCGCACGGCGCTCGGCATGCTCACCGAGGCGGTCGGCATCAACCCCGAGGCCAGCCGCCTGGCCGGGGTCCGCTCGATGGGAATCGTGATGGGCGCGTACGTCGTCAGCGCCACGCTGGCCGGGGTGGCCGGCCTGATCTACAGCTCGAACATCATGGCGGCCGACGCGAACGCCGCCGGCGAGCTGATCGAGCTCTACGCGATCCTGGCCGTCGTACTCGGGGGCACCTCGCTCCTGGGCGGCAAGTTCAGCATCGCCGGGACGGTGATCGGCGTGCTCCTGATCCAGACCCTGAACTCGACCATCCTCTTCTTCGGCGTGCCCTCGGCCGAGGCCCCGGTGTTCTTCGCCGTCGTGGTGATCCTCGTCGTACTGATTCAGTCGCCCCGGGTGCACCGCGTGACGCGGAACCTGGTGCAGCACAAACCGACTGGCGGATCGCCGGTCCCTGCTGAAGCCGAGAAGGTCGCCGTATGAGCCCGATCGCGGTCGCCGACCGCACAGCTCCTGCGTTCCGTTCGACCCTGCGCTCTGTGCTCACCCGGCGGGCCGCGCTCATGCCCACTGTCGCTGCCGTGGCGATCTTCGTCACTCTCCTGGTCGGCGCGCAGATCTACTTCGGCAACTTCGTGACGCCGTTGAACATGTCGGCTCTGTTGCTGGACAACGCGTTCCTGCTCATCCTGGCTGTGGGCATGACCTTCGTCATCGTCACCGGCGGCATCGACCTGTCGGTCGGGTCGGTGCTGGCGCTGACCGGCATCGTCTGCGCGAAGCTGCTCAGTACGGGCGTCTCGCCTCTGCTCGCCGTCCCGGTCACCATTGCGGTCGGGGCGGCCGTCGGGCTGGTCATCGGTGTCCTGGTCCAGTACTTCGACGTCCAGCCGTTCATCGCCTCGCTGGCCGGCCTCTTCCTGGCCCGCGGGCTCGCCTACGTCATCAGTCTCGACTCGATCCGGATCGAGCACTCCGGCATCCTCTGGCTGCAGTCCAGGCGGTTCCAGCTCGGGCTCTGGTACATCACGCCGACCGGCATCCTGGCCCTCGTCGTCGTCCTGGTCGGCGCCTTCGTGATGCTGTTCACCCGGTTCGGGCGCACCGTCTACGCGGTGGGCGGCAACGAGCAGTCGGCTCGGCTGATGGGCCTGAACGTCGCCCGCACGAAGGTGCTCGTCTACGTCATCAGCGGCACGTGCGGCGGGCTGGCGGGGCTGGTGCTCACGGCGTACTCCGGGGCAGGTTACCCACGTAACGGCATCGGCACCGAGCTCGACGTCATCGCCGCGGTCGTGATCGGCGGAACGCTTTTGTCGGGCGGCACCGGCTACGTGCTGGGCTCGATGATCGGAGTCTTCGTCTACGGGACGATCAAGACGATGATCTCGTTCGAGGGTGCCGAGCAGTCGTGGACGCGGATCATCATCGGTCTGCTCCTGCTGGTCTTCATCGCGGTGCAGCGCGTGATCGTATTCCGATCGGAACGTCGACGATAAGCATGCCGTGACCGGCCAGAATGGCTCGGTGCACCCGCAGCCGCTCCTGGAGCTCCATGGAGCGACCGTGCTCTTCGGCGCGGACGCGGCGCTGGACGGCGTGGACTTCCGCCTCTTCCCCGGCGAGGTCCACTCGCTCATGGGCGAGAACGGTGCGGGCAAGTCGACCCTGATCAAGGCGATCAGCGGTGCGCTCCCACTATCGGCGGGCGTCCTGCACCTGGACGGACGCGAGGTCAGCTTCACCTCACCGCACGAGGCCCAGGCGGCCGGTGTCAGCTCGGTCTACCAGGAGATCGACCTGCTGCCGAACGTCTCGGTCGCGGAGAACATCGCGCTCGGCCGCGAGCCCCGGCGCGTTGGACTGGTCGACTGGGCCCGGATGCGGGCTCAGGCCGTCGCCGTGCTCGGTGACCTCGGCCTGCGGATCGACCCGGCCGCACCGCTCGGGCGCCACTCGCTCGCGGTCCAGCAGCTCGTCGCGATCGCCCGGGCCATCTCGACCGACGTCAAGGTCCTGATCCTGGACGAGCCGACCTCGAGCCTGGACTCCGACGAGTGCGCCGAGCTGTTCCGTGTCATCCGCGACCTCAAACAGCGCGGTGTCGCGATCTTGTTCGTGTCGCACTTCCTCGACCAGGTCTACGAGATCAGCGACCGGGTCACGGTCCTGCGGGACGGTCGTCTGGTCGGCGAGTACCTGACCAAGGAGCTGCTGCGCATCGACCTGGTGCAGGCCATGCTCGGGCGAAGTGCGGCAGCGTTGCGGGCGAGGCCACGTCTGTACGTCGCGGCTGAGGAGGCCAAGCCGGCGTACCTGAGCGCTCGTGGGGTCTCCGTCCAGTCCGGCATCCAGAATGCCGACGTCGACCTGGTGGAGGGCGAGGTGCTCGGCGTCGCCGGCCTGCTGGGCTCCGGGCGCACCGAGCTGGCTCGCGCTCTCACCGGTCTGGAGCGGATCGACTCAGGTGTCATCCGGATCCAGGGGCGACCGGCGTCCCTGAACGGCCCGCGGGCCGCGATCAACCTCGGTGTCGTCTACTCCTCGGAGAACCGCCGGGCCGAGGGCATCATCAGCGCGCTGAGCGTCCGCGAGAACATCACTCTCGCGCTCCAGGCCGAGCGCGGCATGCTGCGCCGGTTACGCCCCGCCCAGCAACGGGAGCTGGCCCTCAGCTGGGTCGACGCATTGGACATCCGGCCCGGCGACATCGAGCGCCCGGCGGGGACACTGTCCGGCGGGAACCAGCAGAAGGTCCTGCTCGCCCGGTTGCTCGCGCTGGCGCCCCGCGCGCTCGTGCTGGACGAACCGACGCGGGGGATCGACGTCGGCGCCAAGGTCCAGGTCCAGAACCTCGTCGGTGAGCTCGCCGACAACGGGCTGTCGGTCGTGTTCATCTCGGCCGAGCTCGAAGAGGTGCTCCGCGTCTCCCAACGGGTCGCCATCGTCCTCGGCGGCCGGATCCTCGACATCGCGTCGTCGGACGAGATGACGGTCGACTCACTGACGGCTCTGGTGGCCAGACCGGACGACTTCGATGAGTGAGGCGCAGCCGGCAGGAGGTAAAGGTGCGCCCAGCCGGACCGCGAACATCTTCGACGTGGCCCGCCTCGCGGGCGTCTCGCACCAGACCGTCTCGCGGGTGATCAACGACCTGCCCAACGTCCGGCCGGCGACGCGAGCGCGCGTCGAGCAGGCCATCGCGCAGCTGCACTACAGCCCGTCCCCGGCGGCGCGGGCGCTGGTGACCCGGCGCACGCGCACCATCGGCCTGGTGACCCCTGGCGTCCCCGACTACGGCCCGACCTCCATCGCCACACATTTCAGCTTCGCTGCGCGGACTGCGCGATACAACGTGCAGTCGCTCAACGCGCCGTCGGATGACCTGGCCGGCACGCGTGCGGTGATCGAAAGCCTTCTGCGACAACGGGTCGAGGCGATCGTGCTGATCGTCGGGGATGTCGCCGTACTCGAGCTGGTGCGCGGCCTGGACATCCGGGTGCCCCTCGTGGCTGCTGCGTCCACCGCACGCCGGAGTCCGCTCGTCGTGTCGATCGACCAGTACCGCGGTGCGCGGTCCGCCGTACGTCACCTGGCCGAGCTCGGCCACCAGCGCATCCTGCACGTCGCCGGGCCACGGGACGCCCTGGACGCGATCGAGCGCGCCCGCGGGTGGCGCGATGAGCTCGCGAGCCATCGACTGGAGATCGCGTCCCCCGAATTCGGAAACTGGTCGGCCGCCAGCGGCCACCAGATCGGGACCCAGCTGGACATCGAGGCGGGCACCGCAGTCTTCGTCGGCAACGACCACATGGCCATCGGCATCCTCTCCGCACTGCGTGAGCGCGGGCTGCGGGTCCCCGAGGATGTCAGTGTCGTGGGCTTCGACGACGTGCCCGAGGCCGGCTATCTGTTCCCGCCGCTGACCACGGTCCGCCAGGACTTCGGCCTGCTCGGCGAGATGATCATGCAGAAGGTGCTCGTGGCCATCGAGGAACCGGACGCGGCCACCGAGGACACGCCGTTGCCGACCCGCCTCATCTTGCGGCATTCAACGCGTTCCGTCCGCTGACCCTGGCCCCTCCCGCTGCTACGCAGGCTTCCCTAGAAATCTATGAGGAAAACAGCCTGGCTTTTGCCGCAGTCTGCTGGCACCTGGGGTACCAGGCCACCCGAGTTCCCGTTGGTCACAACTCCTCCACCGCCCCTGACTGGATCATTGAGTTGAAGTTGAGTGCCGGTAGGGAGCTTGATGGTGAGAACGTCGCTGTCTTCGACCTCGGTACCCTCAGGCCACGCGACTATCGTTCCGTTCTCTGTTCCCGGCCCCTGCGCGCCGATACCTAAACAATGCCCGCGAATAACTGCCAGCCTGCCGCTGATTCTCGCATCGGCACGGCCAGCTGAGTCGTCATGTCCTGCTATGAGCACGTGAGTGCCATCACGGGCCAGTAGCACGTGCGCTGGTGCGGGCTTTCCGCAGCTGGAAAACGAATAGCAACGATGTTCATCGCCCTTCATTGTCATTGATCTTGGTGCGTAGAGGGTGGTCCAGCTCGACGTACTCGCGTGGAGGGCGGGGTCAGGCCCGGTGTGACGTCGGACCTTAGTCAGCAGTTTGCCAGGCTGCGGTAACAGATGAGTCAGGGAGCTCTCGATCCCTTGACCCGCGGGCGCTCTGGGTCGAGAGTTGGCGACGTTCCCGAGGGCTGAGCGCTTGCAGGTGTGACCTTTTCATTGGCCGCCGCGGGTCACGCCGAGCGACTGGCGAAACCGGCTGCCCTCCGGTGAAGGGAGCCGTGCCATGTCCAGTCGCATCCCCTTCGGTCGGAAGGCGCTCATCGTCGCGGCGGCGATACTCGTCGCCCTGGCGATGACATTGCCAGGAGCGGCGTCGGCCACGCAGAGGGCCGGCGTCGCGAAGGCGTCGGCGGCGGACAAGCATCTGAGCATCAGCTGCGAATACAGCACGCTGTGCCCGGACATCGCCGACTCCACAACGGTTTTCGGTGAGGACGAGTACGTCGGGCACGACGAGCCATCGCTGCTCTTCTACTCGAACCGGCCTGGTTCAGGGAACCGGATGCAGTACCAGATCACCCTGCCGCGCGACCCGTCACCGGCGCACCCGACGACGCCTGGCAAGGCCTACAACTTCGAGCTGCACGGTGCCCTCTGGTTCGGGCTGGCGCTGTGTGACACGCAGTCCTACCCCGAGCAGGTGTCCAGGTGCGCGCCCGACAGCGACAGCAACATCGTCGACCCGGCCGTGTCGCCGAACCACCCTGGGACCGCGTTCATGGAGCTGCAGTTCTACCCGCCCGGCTGGGTGCCTTGGCCGACGTGGGCGGTCGCCATCGGAGCCTCGACGTGCAGTCCCACGAAGTGGTGCGCAGCGTTGAACGTGTTCAGCCTGCTGGAGGACCCGGTCGCCGGGACGCTGCAGAACGCCACGTGCGCGGCCAAGGTCGGCATTGAGACGTTCCAGTTCGCGTTCGTGACCAAGAGCGGCAAGTCGCAAGCGCCGGCGAACCCGCTGGACTCGACCCTGACAACTTTCACCCCGAACCCGGCGAAGGACCTCTTCATGAACTCGGGTGACCGGCTGGCGCTGAGCATCCATGACACCGCGCAAGGGGTTCAGGCACGGATCGACGACCACACGACCCACCAGTCCGGGTCGATGACGGCCAGCCCCGCCAACGGTTTCGACCAGATCAAGTTCGACCCGACGGGAACAAGCTGTGAGGGGACGCCCTACGCGTTCCACCCGATGTACAGCACGGCATCGGAGCAGACCCGCGTGATCTGGGCGGCGCACAGTTACAACGCCGCGTTCTCGGATGAGATCGGGCACTTCCAGTTCTGCAACGGCGCAAAGGTTCCGGCGACGCCCTTCGGACTGGACACTTCCGGCAACCCGGTTGTCTGCCCCGCCGGCAATACCGAAGGCAGCGGAGCCAACCAAGAACCCACCGATGGCGAGGACGACTTCTGCTTCCCTGCCTCGGAGGCGCTTCTGTACCGAGTCCAAGGTTGCACTGAGACAAATACCGGCTTCGACGGCGTCTCGTACACTCCCGTCTGGCCAGACGGCAACACCCGTATGCACCCGACGCCGTTCCAGTTCACCAGTGCACGCACCGGCGCCTATTTCGACCATCCCTACAGCCGGGTGGCGTTCGAGGCGGACCTACCGGCGGTCGAGCCGACCTGCAACCGCACGACTGGCGCCGGCTGCACCCTAATCCCGATCACCGACGATGGTGTGCCAGCGCAGTTCTACCCGTTCTTCAGCAACGCGACCGTGCACGGCAAGTGCACCTGGCAGTTCGGGAACAGCATCCCCGGCCACATCCGCAACTTCGGCCGGAACGCTCAGTACGGGTCGCTGCTTCCGTTGACGTACCTGAGCTTCGGAGGTGGCGGTAGCACCGTGTCGCGCTTCAACGACTTCAGGAACGTGATCCACAACCCCTGCTGACGGTGGCGTTCGTCGACTTTGCGAGCGTCGTACGCCGGCCGCATCATCCTGGCGCGTGGCTGCGCGTCAGCGGTCGGCCCATGACCGGGAACACGAGATGGGTGACGCGGTCGCCCTGGACGCACACCGACGGGTTGCCGAGCAGTACGTCGTCAGCCGAGACGTTGCCGAAGAAGGGGCGGTTGCCCTCGCCCATCACGACCGGGACGAGGTCGACGGCCACCTCGTCGAGCAGCCCCAGGTCCAGGCACTGTCGGGCGATGGTGCCACCAGTGACCGCGACGACGCGGTCGCCGGCGAGCGTCTGCGCATGAGCGATTGCGGCCGCGACACCGTCGGTCACGAAGGTGAACGGTGCCTCGGGGTGTGCGTCCACCCAGTCGGTGGGGACCCGGTGCGTCACGACGACGACCGGGACGTCAAGCGTGTGGCGACCCTGCCAACCCTGGGTGACGTCGAAGAGCGTCCGGCCACACACCAGGGCGCCGATCGAGGACACCCACCGCCGCCAGTGTTCCGAGCTCAACGGCGTCAGGTGGACGGCGAAGTCCCCCGCAGGAGTAGGGATCTCGACCTCGCCGTTCTGCAGCCAGTCGAACAATCGGCCGATGGTGTTGTCCTGCTTGGCGACGTACCCGTCGAGCGACATGATCGCCTGCGCCACTACCTTGCCCATGGTGCCTCTCCTCGTCAGGCCAGAATGACATCTCGCATGAGCTATCTCTCCTCTGTCTCGTTCATGTCCGCACCATGTAACGCAGGTGAGTGACGCCGGGCGCGTCGAGCACGCGCGTCAGGTCGAGCTCGATGCGGCCTGCCCCGAACAGCCGCCGGCCATCGCCGAGCACGACCGGGATCAGGCTGATCTCCAGCTCATCGAGCAGGCCGTCGCGCAACAGGGACTGGGCCAGGCTGGCGCCGTGCACCATCACGTCCTGCTCATCAGCGGCCGCCTTGGCCTCACGCATCGCGGTCGCGGCGTCGGGCACGTAGTGGACCCAACCACTCTGCGGCTCGGGCGGAGTACCGCGTGTGGGCACGAAGATCGGTACGCCGTGGTGGTCCCCTCCCCAGTGATCTGCGTAGTCGAACGTCTTGCGGCCGACGACGACGGCACCGGTCGCCATGACCTCGGCAAACACCTGCCGGCTCAACCCCGGCGGGTCGAAATGCGGATACTCCGAGACAGGTTCGCCGAGCCACTCATGCAGCCTCAGGCCGCCGGCCCCGAGCCCGTTGCCGGGGCCATCGTCCGGTCCGGCGATGAACCCGTCGAGCGACATCGACATGTACAGGACCGCCTTCGACATGCACTCTCCTTTCGTAGAGGTCTACAGCGCCCGTTCCAACCGGTCGAACGCATGCGCAAGACCACGGCCGTGCTCCTCACGCAGCTCGTCCGAGGGGAAGCGGGACTGGACCATCGTCATCAGGGTCGCCCGGCCCCTGGACGCGAACGTGAACTCCGTGCTGAAGGCGAAACTCGAGCCGTCCAGGCGGGTCTCGGTCGTGGCCAGCAGAAGTCGGTGGGGACGCTCGATCGCCTCGAACACATGCCGGTGCCGGTAGAGCTCGCCCCGCGACGGGCCGAACGTGATCTCCCAGGCGCCGCCGACGCACAGCTCGCAGCGCGACTCGACGACCCAGCCCGGCGCGTCGTTGCCGTAGAACTCGCGCTGGCCCACCGCGCTCGTAAACAGCTCGAACACACGCGTAGGCGACGCGTGGATCAAACGCTCGTAACGGAGTTCGCAGTTCACCCCTCCTGCTCCACGAAGCGCTCGAAGCGATCCAACCGGTCCGCCCAGGCTCGCTGATGTGACTCGATCCACTCGCCCGCCTCACCGAGCTTTGTGCCCGGACCCAGTCGGCACTCGCGCGCCCGGCCCACCTTCTCGGTCTCGACCAGGCCGGCGAACTCCAGAATCCCCACGTGCTTCTTGATCCCGTTGAGCGTCAGGCCCGATGGCTCGGCCAGCTGGCTCAGGGTGGCGGGCCCACGGCTCAGGCGCTCGAGGACGCCCCGCCGCTGGGGGTCTGAGAGCGCGAAGAAGGTCGCGTCGAGGTCTACCGATAGTGCACCGATCGGTTCAGTATGCAGCGGCTCAAGCCTGGCCGCAACCGAAGACAGCTCAACGGCTGCATGCCCGACCTCAACGGGATCAGGCGCCGTGGAATCGAGCGGACAGCTGCGCAGACGCAGAGAAATGACGCACATGGCTGACGACCGGATCGCGGCGCGCCAAGGCACGCGCATCGGCAGATCCGTGCGTCGTCTCGCGGCGGAGGACGCGGCGACCTATCTCAGAGGGTGCGTGTCGACAACTGACCGGGGGGCCGATCGCTTGTTCGAGATCTCGGTGCTAGGGCAAGGGTGGCGGTTGGAGCATCACATACTCGTATGTGGTGCTGGCTTCGGTGTAGGGAGAGTTCGCGTCCTCACAAAAGACGCTTGCGGTTACGTACTTGGGACGAAGCGGAACTGTAGGTCTTTGGAATAGGGGGCCCAGTGTCCGGTGCTGTCACTGTCCACTGCGGTGGTAGGGACTATCAGGTACTGGGTACGTGTGCTGTCGGAGACGAGGAACGCAAAGGCCACCTTGGCCGGCTTGGGGTAGGGGCACGGCTCTGAGGACGCGACAGTGACCGTGCCACTTTGGGTGCCGGTGGCCTGGTACGTCGCGGTGGCTGTTGCGCCAGCTCCGAGCGTGAGATGCAACGTCTCGTACACCCCGGTGTCGTCCAGGTGTATGTCCTGGCAGTGGACGCTGATGTCGGCGGTGACGCCCAGACTGCTCGTCGTATCTGGAGCAACATTGACGACGCTGGCCCACGTGTACGGAAGCCCCCCACCCACCGGGGCACGTGTCTCCACGACGGTTGGCCCACCGTTGACCGATGCGTACGCGTAGGCGAAGTCCGAGCCGACTGGGCACGGGCGCGTCGTGGTGATCGTGATGTTCGTCCCGACCAGCACGTGGCTGCTCTTGATGACCTGGATCGGGCCAAGCGTTGTCCCGGTCAGGGTGTCGGCCACGGCCGAAGCGGCGGAGGGGAGGCTCGGGTTGGTCGCCGCGTAGTCCGTCTGGTGGACCTTGACGGCCGCCTTGATGCGCTTGACAAGCATGCTGGCGGTCGTGGAGCTGAGGTAGTCAGCGGGTCTGAAGTCGCACACGATGTCGTTGCTGTCGCAGATCGACCACGTGGCGCCAGCGAATCGGGGCGGGATGTTGGTCGTGTTATTTGTCAGGCCGGTGTGGTCCGATGGAGCGGTCCCAAGGTCGGCACCCGATCCGTTCTGGACCTCGTCGGGGTCGGCGATCAGCACGGTCGCTGCGATCTGATCGGCGTAGGCGGGCGCAGTGGCTTGACCCGCGATGTCCTCGAGCGCCTCGTGCACGGCCATGGCGCCTTGGGAGTATCCGGACAGCACGAACTTGGTCTTGGCGCCGCAGCGGGCGTTGATGGTCGACAGGGCGGCCTCGACTCCGGCCACGCCGTCAGGGACGCTCGCCGTGTACCCATCGATGTGGTCGCTTTTGTAGTTGTCGTAGAAGCTGCCAACGTCCAGCAGATAACCGGCCGCCTGACTCACGGTGGGCACCAGGTCTGCAGATGCCTTGTCGGTGGTGTACGCCACAGCTTGGTGTCGCTCGGTCACTCGTGATGCCAGAGCGGTAAGCAGAGCGTTGCTGAACGCCGTCACCGGTGCTCCAAGGCCAGACAGCTCTCCGGATCCCCGCACCCCGATCAGGTACAGGTCGGGGCAGGAGGCAGTCGCCGCGTCTGCGGGTGCAGTAACAACCAGCCCCGCGGCGGCGAGAGAAGCGCAGACGGTGGCAGCCAATGCGACTCGGACACGCCTTCGGGCTTGGAGACCTGGACGCGTGGCGTTGAGTGGCTCCTGAGGTGACACTGGATCGATCCTCGATGCCATTGAGTTCCTCCGGGGAGCTACTTCCGCCTGAACATCGTTTTTGCACGTCACGCGCTAGACTCGGTTCTTGCTAACAGGGCCGGCCCAGGACCTGACTGTTGCGTTGTGCGGGTCATCTGGCCATCGTCCGAACGGCCAGGCTTGATCCATCGTTCGGGCTTGGATTCAGGTTGTGTGCGCTGCGCTCGGTGCAAGTCGACGCGCGGTCCGACACGGCGGGATCGCGCTCAGCGCCGAAGCTCGCACATGGCGGGCGCGTTCTAATCGTCGCCCGGCGATCTAGACGCCTGCCGGCGAAACTCGCCGCGGAATGACGCACCACGAATCGCGGCTGACGTTGCAGGCCGAGTTCGACGAGGACTCGGCGTAGGCCAGGACGGTCGGCCAGGCGACCTCGCCGTACCCGGCCGCTCGGTCACTGGCAGCGATGAACGGCCGCGAAAATCGTGCCCCACACGTCACCCCGTACCGAAGCCGGCCCGGGCTAGCGCTGCGGACCGAGCTGCTGCGCCTTCTTGCCGTGGCCGTGCGGTTGCGGCGGCGGCGGCGCGGTGACGGTGCGCGTCACGAGCGGCGTCGGGGCCCAGGGGCGAACCCATCCCGTGCGCGGACCGCGGCCGAACTGCGGGTCGCTCGTCAGGACGGCACAGCTCTCCAGCTGCCCTGCCGCCGTCACGGCAAAGTCGGCGTCGTCCGAGCTGGTGAAGGTGACGTCGTACCAGCCGCCGGTCCGGCTCGTGGAGAAGCGGTACCTCGTGCCCCGGCCGGCCCTGATCGTGTCGGGCCGCTTCCTGCCGTACGCATCGTCGATGGTCACGGGCACCGCCTTGGCGTGCCCCGGCGCAAGGGTGACTTCGAACTCGACGTCGTCGGAGGAGACCTGCCGCAGCACGACCGCCAACGGCGACGTCGGCGATCCGGCGTACTGGCGGTAGAAGCCGTTCGGGCCGTGCAGCTCGAGGTCGTAGACGCCCTCCACCGCCCACTTGTCGCGGATCGTCCTGCCCTTGCCGAGCGTGTAGCTGAACGGAGCGCCCGGGATGGTCAGCGAGCGAGCCCAGATGTGCGCGCCCAGAGAGCCGGCGTTGTGCAGGGCGAGCTTCAGCGTCCCGGCGGCCAAGGTGACGTCGGCACCGACGTTGTAGCCGAGACGCCGAGCTGGACGCAGGCCGGGCTCCTGCCCGGGGAGGTTGCCGCTCAACGGGGGCGTCGGGTGGTCGTAGCCGTTGTCGGAACCAGTCGGCTGGTACGCAGCCGTGCTGGGCAGCTTCGGCGTCTTCGACGCGTTCTTGGCGAAGTTGAAGGCTGAGGTGAGGTCGCCGGAGACTGCGCGACGCCACGGCGAGATGTTCGGCTCGTGCACCCCGAAGCGGGCCTCGATGAACCTGATCAGCGACGTGTGGTCGAAGAGCTCGGAATTGACGTACCCACCGGTGCTCCAGGGCGAGACCACCACGGTCGGGACCCGGACTCCGAGGCCGAAGGCTCCGGCGACGTCGGTGGGAACACCCCCGACGGTGCCGTCGCAGTACTCCTCGGTTACGGAAACCGTTGACCGGCCCGAGATTCCCGGCACGCTGGCGATCGGCGACACCACGTGGTCGAAGAACCCGTCGTTCTCGTCGTACGTGAGGATCAAGGCCGTCTTGCTCCACACCTCGGGGTTGCTGGTGAGGGCGTCGAGGACCTTCGAGATGTACCAGGCGCCGTAGCCCGATGGCCACTGCGGGTGCTCGGTGTACGACTCCGGCGCCGTGACCCAGGAGACCTGAGGCAGCCTGCCGTCCTTGACGTCCTGGCGCAGGATCTCGAAGAGACCGTCACCGGCTGCGGCATCCGCGACGTCGCCGCCGCTCGACGTGATCGTCGTCCCGGTTCGCGCCTTGTCGTAGAGCGGGCTACCCGGGGTCGCCGCGTTGTACCGCCGGAAGTACAGCAGCGTGTTGTCGCCGTAGTTGCCGATGTAGGACGGGCCCCAGCCGAAATAGTGGTCGCTGTCCAGCCCGAGACCGGTGTCCTGGTAGATCTTCCAACTGACACCGGCAGCCTCGAGTCGTTCGGGGTACGTCGTCCACCTGAACCCGTCGTCGGTCGTGTGCCCGGGGCCTGAGTCGGGTTCGGAGTTGCTGATCATCGGCGCGTTGGGGTCGTGTGCGCCGAACCCGACCGAGCCGGTCCACATGTAGGAGCGGTTCGGGTCGGTCGGGCCGAGCAGCGAGCAGAAGTAGTTGTCGCAGACCGTGAAGGCGTCGGCGAGGGCGTAGTGGAACGCCGCATCGGCACGCCTGTAGTGAGCCATCGCGGTGGTGCCCTTACTCGGAATCCACTGATCCCACGCACCACCGTTGAGGGCGAAGTGTGTCCAGTACCAGGTGTGGTCGAGATCCTCGACGAAGTACTCGCTCAGGTCGCCGCCCACGTGCGGGCGGAAGGGCAGCACGTCGGCCGACTGGTCGGGGTCGTACTGGTGCCAGACCGACTTGCCGCTCGGCTGGGTTGCCGGGTGTGGGTCACCGAATCCGCGTACGCCGCGCAGCGTTCCGAAGTAGTGGTCGAAGCTCCGGTTCTCCTGCATCAGGATCACGATGTGTTCGACGTCCTTGATTGATCCCGTCCTGCGGTTGGCCGGGATCGAGGCGGCGTGCGCGATGCTGTCCGAGAGCATGCTGGCCGCGACGGTGCCGCCGGCCAGAGAGAGGAAGCGACGTCGGTCGATCTTTTCCATGCCACTCACACCTTCGCTGGAGGTGAACGTTGCAGCCAAGGCTGCCCGTCCCAAGTTACGCTCCGGCGACTCCGCGCTGAATCCCTGATTGCCGGTTGGGGCATGAGCCTGAGGGCGTAGACCAGCTGCTCGTGGCCGTGGGAGGTGCCGGGACTACTTGACCTCGGAGCGGCGCAGGGAGAGCAGCCCGACTGCGAGGGGGATGACGATCCAGATCATCGTGGTCGAGCCGAGCATCGCCCACTCCTTACCGGTGTTCGTGGCGCCCTCGAGGAGCGCTCCGTGCGTTTTGTTCCAGTCGATCCAGGGCTGCAGGTCCTCGAACCAGGGCCGCGCCTGGGCCAGGAGGACGAGGATGCCTGGCACGACCAGTGAAGCGACGAAGTAGCCCACGATTGCGGCCGCCGAGTTGCGCAGCACGACGCCGAGGGTGAACCCGATCGCCATGCCGACTAGGTCGTAGAGCACGATCTGGGACGCCATGGACAACGAGATGTCCCACACGGTGTTGACGCCGGCTAGCGCCGAACCGGCCACGTTGCCGAGGGCGCCCACGGCCAGGGCGACGGCCACGGAGCCGAGGCCCACCAGGAGGGTCGCGATTGCCTTGGCGCCGATCACGTGCGCGCGGCTCGGAATCAGCGTAAATGTCGTGAGCCCACTGCGCTGGCTCCACTCATTCGTGACGGCCAGGATCGCGATCATCGGCAGGATCACCGACATCGGGAACCCGCTCGCTCTCACGAAGTTCTGGTAGGTGACGTCGCTGTTGAGGCCGAAGACGAGGAGCGACCCGGCCGAGATGGGGGACAGGACGCCGATGCTGGTGAGCATCCAGAAGCCCGAGCGGGTGTTGAACATCTTGCGGAGCTCGACCTTGACGAGGCGCGTGCTCGGGATGGGACGGGCGGTCCGGCGGACCGGCGCGGCCTCCGTGGTGTCAGGGGGGACGATTGTGGCGGTCATGCCGCAACTCCTTCGCGTTGGGTGTCGGCGGTGAGCGACAGGAACATGTCTTCGAGGCCCGCGCCCTCGGCGGACCGGAGCTCGGTGAGAGCGATGCCGGCGGTCAGGGCCACGGCCCCGACCCGAGCGGGGTCGGCATCGGTGCGGACCGAGCCGTCCCCTGCGAGCGTGTTGGGGATCCCGGCCCGCTCGAGGGCGTGCGCGAGGTCGCGTGGTGACGTTGACCGGACGAGCGTCCCTGCTGCGGCCAGCAACTCTTCCTTGCTGCCGGACGCGACGATCTTGCCGTTGCCGATCACGACCAGGTCGTCGGCCATGACCTCGATCTCGTGCAGCAGATGCGAAGACAACAGGACAGTGCCGCCCTGGCTGGCGAAGCCCGTCAGCAGGTCGCGCATCCACCGGATCCCCGCGGGGTCGAGCCCGTTGGCGGGCTCGTCGAGGATCAGCACCTTGGGGTTTCCGAGGAGTGCGGTGGCGATGCCGAGCCGCTGGCGCATCCCGAGGGAGTAGTTGCGCACCCGGCGCTTGGCCTCGGTGGGGGTCAGGCTCACCTGCTCGATCATCTCGTCGACCCGGGTGCGAGGCAGGCCCATGGTGTCGGAGGCGGTCGTGAGGATCTCCCGTCCGGTGCGACCGGCGTGTTGAGCTGATGCGTCCAATAGCACGCCGACCTCTCGCCCCGGGTTGGGGAGGTCGGCGAACCGTTCTCCGTTGATGGTGGCCGAGCCGGATGTCGGGGCGGTGAGGCCGATATGGGTGGGCCCGCCCGCCAGGGTCGCCAGCCCCAACACCATCGC
>JBJMHS010000077.1:0-58096 GCA_045807245.1 Actinomycetales bacterium | reverse complement strand
TCCTGGGGGGTCACCGTCGGACGCGCGTCGCTCCCGGGTTCGCTCGTCGTCCTCGCCATCACAGCCTCCTGGCCGGCGCTCAGCCCCCCGTCGGACAAGAGCGTGACACGAGGGTGGCGATACCTGTTAGCCCTCGGTCCCGACACTCACCGGTTCGCCCGTGGCAGCGGCCGGTCTGGCGCCACGCGGCTTCGTGTGCCGGTCGGTGAGCACGCACAGCAGCGAGCCGACGGCCATCGCGACGACCGGCAGGACCAAGGTCGGATGCATCGCGCGGACGTAGCCGTGCTGGAAGACCTGGGTGGCGATCTGCTGGATGCGAGCCGCGAGCTCGGCCGGCACACCGGTCGGGACCGCGGTCTGATGGGCTCCGACGTCGACGCCACCCTGAGCGGCCTTGGCGAACCCCGCGACGAAGCCGTCCCGCACGCTGGTCGGTAGCCCGGCCGAGCGCTTGACCGCCTCCTCGTGCAGGGTCGTCGACAGGCGAGCCTGCAGCAGAGCGCCCACGGCCGCGCTGCCGACCACCGAGCCGACCTGGCGGATCGTGTTGTTCACCCCGGACGCAGCCCCGGCCAGCATCGGCGGAACTCCACGCATGGCCTCCGTCGCCATCGGCGCCCAGATGCCACCCATCCCCACCCCCATGATGGCGATGGCCGGCACGAACGACGGCCAGTTCGAGTCCGCCGACGACTGCAGGACGAGGACTGCGGCCCCGAGCGCGAACAAGCCCAGGCCGCTCATCAGGATGTACTTGCCGCCGATCTTGTCGGACATCTTCCCGGCTGCCGGTGCGAGGAGCAGGGCGATCAGCGACATCGGGGCCAGCACCAGGCCGGCCTTGATGGCCGAGTAGCCCAGCACTGACTGCAGATAGATCGTGATGGGCAGGAAGAAGCCGAGGATTCCCACCGACACCAGGGCCGCGATGACGTTGATCACGGCGAAGTTGCGGTTGCGGAACAGCGAGAACGGTACGAGCGGCTCGGCATCCTGCCGGCTGCGCTGCTGCAGCACGAACAACACCGTCAGGACGGCGGCGGCCGCGAACAGGGTGAGGATCGGCGCGTTCCACGAGTACCGCTGACCCTCGATCAGCGCGAACGTGAGGCAGAACAGACCTGCGGTGGCCAGGCCCACGCCCACCAGGTCGAGCTTGTGCTGACGTTGCATTCGCGTGTCCGGGATGACGGCGTACGTCAGGAAGAGGACCAGGATGCCGATCGGCACGTTGACGATGAAGATCCAGCGCCAGCTGGCGTACGTCACCAGCACGCCACCCAGCGTCGGTCCGGCCACGGTGGCCAGGCCGGCGACGGCACCCCAGATGCCTAGCGCCGTACCCCGTCTGTCGGCCGGGAACGTGCCGATGATGATGGCCATGGTCTGCGGCATGAGCAGCGCCGCACCGACACCCTGGATGGCCCGGAACACGATCAGCAACGTCGGGTTCGGCGCCAGACCGCACGCCAGGCTGGCCACGGTGAACGCCGCGACGCCGACCGCGAACAAGGTCCGCTGACCTCTCAGGTCACCCAGCCGGCCGGCCGTGATGAGCAGGACCGCCAGGACCAGAACGTAGGCATTGACCACCCAGAGGATCTCGTCCAGCGAGGCGTCCAGCGCCGAGATCATGTCCGGGATCGCGATGTTGACGATGGTCAGGTCCAGCAACGTCATGAAGAACCCAAGGGACAGGGTCAGCAGGATCGCCCAGGGGTTGCCGCGCAGCTTGCTCATGTCTCTCCCATTCCACGTGTCCGTCCCATGTCTACCCGTCGCCGGGGACAGCCCGGCGCCCGGGGAAAGGACCGACCGGCCAGAGACTGCCCCAAACCTACCCAAACGGCGTCCCACCGTGCAGCGGAGCCACTCCAACGGCTGTAGCGCAGGTCGCACCAGGCCGATAGGTCGTTCGGACGAGCCCATCGGTCGTCCCCCAGTGCGCGACGGCCTGGTCTTCCGCCGGCTCAACCGCACCGAGTGGGCGCATCTCGGCGGCTTCGGCCGCGGTCGAGGCTGGGCCGGCATCGTCAAGGTCGACGCCCGGTGCGACCCGCTCGTCGAGCTGCTGCCCACGTCGCCCGGCGCTCTCACGCGTGTCGAGCACTCCCCGGCCGCCCGCGTGCTGGGCCCTTACTACTGCGTGGGCGCGGCTCTGGTGCGCGTCAACGACGACGTCCTCGTCGTCCTCGGCAACCAGCAGGAGCCGCTGGCCGCGGACGCGACCGACGCCCAGCTGGCGGAGCTCGCCATACGCCTGGAAGCCACGGTGGGGGAAGCCGGTCCGGCCAAACGGCTCGCCGACGAGCTCGAGCTGCTGCACGCCGTACGCACCGTCATCAGCCTGCCCGCCGAACGGGCCGACGATGCCCTGCAACACGTCCTCACCGTCGCGTTGGAGGCCCTGTCCTGCGAGGCCGGAGTGATCCGCGACGGCCGCGGCCGGTGGGCCCGCTCCGACTCCTTGTCCGGCTCGGACATCAGCAGCTTCCAGCTCAAGGAAGTGGTCGACCGGCTGGAGGAGCAGTGCCAGCCCGGCTCCGTCTGTTTCCAGGACACCTCGCTGGCCGACACCGACCTGGCGCCCCTCGGCTACCACGACGGCGTCCGGTCCCTGCTGGCCGTCCCGATCCCCAACCCGGTGGGCGGTGTCCTCCTCGTCGCTCACACGCTGGCCGCGCCCCGCGGCTTCACCGCGTTGTGCGTGGAGCTCGCGAGCCACATCGCCGAGGCCGCCACCGTCGTCGCCCACACCGCCGCGCTGCGGGAGGAGCTGCACGTCGCAGCCGAGCAGCACGCGAGCCAGGCCCGGCTCGACCCGTTGACCGGCTTGGGCAACCGCCTGGCGTGGGACGAGGCGCTAGTGCGCTTCCAGACCCATGTCGACAACGGTGGCTGCGTCACGGTCATCACCCTCGACATCGACGGCCTGAAGCACGTCAACGACAGCGAGGGCCATGCGGCCGGCGATGCGCTGCTGCAGCACGTGGCGACCCTGATCCGGGAGAACGTCCGGGGCGACGACCTGTGCGCGCGGCTGGGCGGGGACGAGTTCGCCGTCCTGGTCCCCCACCCGGAGGATCTGGCCGAACGGATCCTCGTTGTGCTGCGCGAACGGCTCGGCGGCGCCACCTCGTCGGTCGAGCGGGCCGCGGCCAGCATCGGGATGGCCACGACCATGCCGGGTGGCAGTGTCGCCGACGCCGTGCGCGAGGCGGACTTCGCCATGTACGCCGTCAAACGGGGCCGTCGGGCTCAGCTTGCCGACGCGATGGCGCAGTTCCCGCAAGGCGTGTGACGTGGTGCAAGGATGCCCGAGTGACAAAGGACCCAGTTCAGACGATTGCCTACCCGGGACCGGGGACGCGGCCGCGCCGTCGAGGTGACCTCGACGTGCTGCCCCCGCATGTGATCGTGCTGTTCGGTGCCACCGGCGACCTGGCCAAGCGCAAGCTGCTGCCCGGCCTCGCCCACCTTGCGGCGTCGGCTCTGGCGCCCGACATCCGGGTCATCGGCACGTCGCTGGAGGAGATCAGCGACGATGCCTTCCGCGCCATCGCCCAGGAGGCGATCGGCCAGTTCGGCCAGCACGCCCTCTCGGCCCAGCAGTGGGAGGAGTTCGCCAAGCATCTGGTCTTCGTACCGCAGAGCGCCGGACCCGAGGGCCTGGCCAAGGCGGTCGGCCAGGCGGAGCACGAGCTCGGCCCGGACGTGCGCCGGATGCACTACCTGAGTGTCCCGCCCAAGGCCGCCCTCGCCGTCATCACGATGCTGCGCGACGCGAACCTGGTCGACAACTCCCGCGTCGTCATGGAAAAGCCGTTCGGCACGGACCTCGACAGCGCGATCGTCCTCAACGACCAGGTGCATGCGACGTTCCACGAACGGCAGGTCTTCCGGATCGACCATTTCCTGGGCAAGGAGGCGGCGCAGAACATCCTCGCCTTCCGGTTCGCCAACGGTCTGTTCGAGCCGATCTGGAACCGCAACTTCATCGACCACATCCAGATCGACATCCCCGAGACGCTCGGACTGGACCAGCGGTCGAGCTTCTACGAGGCGACCGGCGCCTACAAGGACATGGTGGTCACGCACCTGTTCCAGGTGATGGCCTTCGTCGCGATGGAGCCACCCACGGCTCTCGAACCTCGCGCCATCAGCGAGGAGAAGAACAAGGTGTTCCGCTCGCTGTTGCCGATCGATCCGGCCGACGTCGTTCGGGGCCAGTTCAGCGGCTACCTCGCCGAGGACGGCGTGGCGCGCGACTCGGATACCGAGACGTTCATCGCGCTGCGCTGCGGCATCGACAACTGGCGCTGGGCCGGCGTGCCGTTCTACCTGCGGACAGGCAAGCGGATGGCCGAGGGCCAGCGGATCATCTCGATCGCGTTCAAGGAGGCGCCGCGAACGATGTTCCCCGCGAACTCCGGCGTCGGCGCGTCCGGCCCGGACCACCTGACGTTCGACTTGGCGGACTCGTCCAAGGTGTCGCTGTCGTTCTACGGCAAGCGACCTGGGCCGGGCATGAAGCTGGACAAGCTGAGCATGCAGTTCTCCACGCAAGAGACCGAACGCGCGGGTGACGTGCTCGAGGCGTACGAGCGGCTCATCCTCGACGCGATGCGCGGCGACCACACCCTGTTCACGACCGCCGAGGGCATCGAGAGCCTGTGGGAGCGCTCGATCCCGTTGCTGGAGAACCCACCTCCCGTCAAGCCGTACGCGCCCGGCACCTGGGGACCGAACGCCATCCACCAGCTCATCGCCCCGCACGCTTGGCGTCTGCCGTTCGAGCGGGTCTGGCGCGAGAAGAAGTAGGTCCACCGCGGTACGGCGCCGGGTTACCCTCGGCCCGTGACCCTGGCTCCCGCTCGCCCGGAGTGGGCCATCGACGTGCCCGATCTCGGCGACTCGTCACCTGCACCGGCGCATGCCCGGATCGAGCGATGGCTGACGGACGTGATCGGGCGAGGTGACCTGGTCCCTGGCGACCGGCTCCCACCGGAGGGAGATCTCGCGGCCCTGCTCGGCGTGAGCCGGATGACGCTGCGGCAGGCCCTGGCCAGCCTGGAGTCGGTCGGCACAGTCGTGCGCAAGCCGGGCCGTCGTGGCGGCACGTTCGTCGACGAGCCGAAGATCCTCTGCGACCTCACCGGTCTGGCCGGCTTCACCGAGCAGATGCGCCGAGCGAACCTCCGGGCTGGAGCGCGGATGGTGTCGGCGACCACGCGCCCGGCGAGCCCGGCCGTCGCGGCCGGACTGTCCCTCGAACGGGGTGCCCCGGTGCACGAGATCGTTCGCGTCCGCACGGCCCATCGCCAGCCGCTCGCACTGGAGCGCGCGTACTTCCCCGCCTCGGTCTTCCCGGACCTGCTCTCCCGCCGGCTGACCGGCTCGCTCTACGCCCTGCTGACCAAGGCCTACCGCCAGACACCGGCCACCGCCGCCGAGTCGCTGCGGGCGGTGACGGCGAGCCCGGAGGAGGCCCGCCTCCTCGGCATCGCGGAGCAGGCGCCCCTGATGGAGATCGAGCGCACGGCGTACACCGCGGCGGGGTTGGCGGTCGAGTACGCACGCGACCTGTTCCGGCCTGACCGGGTTCGCATCTCCCTGCGGACCGGAATTTCCGTCTAGACCTTTTCCGCGAGTCAGTTCGCTGGTAGCGTCCGCCGCCAGACGGCCCTGCCGCTGACCCCGAGGACGGTCAATGCCCCTGCCCGATCGCAGTCAGGTCGTGATCATCGGGGGTGGCGTTGTCGGCTGCAGCATCGCCTACCACCTCGCCCAGCGCGGGGTGAGTGACGTCCTCGTCCTGGAACGGCGTGCGCTCACCGAGGGCAGCACCTGGCACGCGGCCGGGCTCGTGGGCCAACTGCGGAGCAACAGCAACCTCACCCAGCTGATGCGCGCAAGTGTCGAGACGTACCAAAACCTCGAGGGCGCAACGGGTTACCCGACCGGCTGGCACGGCGTGGGCAGCCTGCGCCTGGCTTCCAGCCCGGACCGGTGGGAGGAGCTCAAGCGCATCGCGACCTCCGGACGCAGCTTTGGGTTCGAGGTCGAGCTGGTGTCGCCCGCCCAGGCGCTCGAGCTGTTCCCCCTGCTCGACGTCGATGGTGTGTACGGCGCGACCTGGGTCCCGACCGACGGCTACGTCGACCCCAGCCAGCTGACCCATTCCTTCGCCACCGGCGCGCGAGCGGCCGGCGTACAAATCGAGCAGGGCTGCCGGGTCGTCGGGGTCGAACGCTCGGCGCGCCGGGTGACCGCCGTGGTCACCGAGCAGGGGCGGGTCGAGTGCGACACGCTCGTCAACGCGACCGGGATGTGGGGTGCCGAGACGGCCGCCCTGGCTGGGGCCCAGGTAGCAGTGAGCGCCGTGGAGCACCAGTACGTCGTGACTGAGAAGCGCGACGACATCCCCGCCGACCTGCCCACCCTGCGCGACCCGGACGGGCGCTTCTATCTGAAGCCGGAGGGCGGCGCCCTCGTCGTAGGCGGGTGGGAGGACGGCACGCGGGCACCGTGGCGGGTCATCCCTCGCGACCTGGGACCGGAGCTGTTCGCGCCGGACCATGACCGGTTCGAGCCGCTGGGGGAGGCGACGGCGGCACGCATCCCGGCCTTCGGCGAGCTCGGGATACGGACCTGGGTCAACGGCCCGATCCCGTTCTCCCCCGACGCCGAACCACTCATGGGGGTCACCGAGGACCTGGACAACCTCTTTCACTGCTGCGGTTTTTCGGCGGGGATCGCAGCAGCAGGAGGGGCCGGACGGGCGATGGCCGCCTGGATCGTCGACGGCGACCCGGGGATGGACCTGTGGCCGTTCGACGTACGGCGGTTCGGCGCATCGCACAACGTTCCCCAGTACCTGCAGGCACGGTCGGTCGACGCGTACGAGCACTACTACGACATCGCCTACCCGAACCGTGAGCTCGCATCACCGCGCGGCCAGCGACGCAGTCCGCTGTACGACGCGTTGGTGACGGCGGGCGCCGTGCTCGGCACCAAGTTCGGCTGGGAGAGAGCGAACTGGTTCGCGCCAACCGGAGTCGCCGCGGTCGAGCGACCGGCGTTCGCGCGCGGCGACCCGTTCCGGCACATCGCCCAGGAGCACCAGGCCGTGCGTGAGGCCGTCGGCGTCGTCGACCAGAGCTCCTTCGCCAAGTTCGAGATCACCGGCCGCGGGGCGCTGGGCCTGCTGCAACGCGTGGCCGGGGCTGAGCTCGACGTCCCGGACGGCAAGGTGGTCTACACGCAGCTGCTGAACGTGAACGCCGGCATCGAGGCGGACGTGACGATCACGCGGCTGGCCGAGGACCGGTTCTACTTCGTCACGGGCAGCGGCTTCGGCCGGCACGACGTGACCTTCCTGCTGCAGCATGCGCCGACGGACGGCTCGGTGGAGCTCCGCGAGGTCACCAACAACCGGGCCGTCATCAACGTCTGTGGCCCACGTTCACGGGACGTGCTGCAGCCGCTCACCTGGACCGACCTGGGCAACGAGGCCTTCCGGTACATGACCGCCCGGACCATCGCTCTGGGGCACGCACCCGGGGTGCTGGCTCTGCGCACGACGTACGTCGGAGAGCTCGGCTGGGAGCTGCACGTCCCGGTCGAGTACGCCGCCGACCTGTACCGCTTGGTGATGCAGAGCGGCGCGCACCACGGAATCCGCAACGTCGGGTACCGGACCGTCGAGAGCCTCCGGCTGGAGAAGCAGTACCTCGCCTGGGCCGTCGACATCCGGTCGGACAACAACCCGTACGAAGCAGGGCTGGGGTTCGCGGTGCGACCGGACAAGCCCGACCTCCTGGCCGGTCCAGCGCTGCGTAAGGCCCGTGACGACGGCGTTTCCCAGCGGTTGTGCTGGTTCTCCACCTCGGGCGACGCGGTGATGTACGGCGGCGAGCTGCTCACCCACGCGTCGTATCCGGTCGTCGCCACGGTGCGCAGCGCCGGGTACGGCCACACCGTCGGACGCACCATCTTCTCGGCGTACCTGCCCGCAGATCTCGAGACGGCAACGGATTTCGTGGTCGACGTGGCGACGGAAAAGTTCGCTGCGACACGGCACGAAGGGCCGCTGTACGACCCGGCAGGCGGGAGGATCCGGCTATGAGCGAGGCCGGTTCCGCGGCGCTGGGCACGACCGGTACCCCGGCGTCCGCCCCTGGACCGGGTGCGCTCCTCGACCGTCTGCTCGACCAGGTGCCGGAGCTGTCCGGCGAGCGAGACATCCACGAGCTGCCCGGTGGCCTGACCAACCGCAACTACAAGGTCGACTGTCCGGGCGGTGCGTACGTCGTCCGGGTCTCCCCGCGCGAGGCGGACGCCCTCGCGATCAACCGTGACCACGAGCACGAGAACTCGGTGCGCGCAGCCGCGGCGGGTGTGGGCGCGCCGGTCGTCGCGTACCTGCCGGACGACGGCATGACGGTCTTCGGCTTCATCGACGGCAAGACCTACGGTGACGAGGACTTCAAGGTCCCGGGCACGATCCCGCGGGTCGCCCGCTCGGTACGCCGGCTGCACTCGGCCGAGCGGTTCGTCAACGACTTCAACATGTTCGAGATCCAGCAGCAGTACCTGCGAATGGTCCGTCAGTCCGGGTTCCGGCTGCCGGAGGGCTACCTCGGCTTCGAGCCGCACGTCCAGCGGATCAAGGCCGCGCTCGCCGTGAACGACGAGGGCACGGTCCCGTGCAACAACGACCTGCTGGCCGCGAACTTCATCGACGACGGTGACCAGATCTGGCTCATCGACTACGAGTACGCCGGCAACAACGACGCGTGCTTCGAGCTCGGCAACATCTGGAGCGAGTGTCACCTGACCCTCGACGAGCTGGAGGTGCTGGTTGCCGAGTACTACGGGCGTCCCCTGCGCAACAAGGTCGCCCGCGCCCAGCTCCAGGGCCTCATGTCGCGTTACGGATGGACCCTGTGGGCGTCCATCCAGGACGGCTCCAGCCCGTTGGACTTCGACTTCTGGTCCTGGGGGATGGAGAAGTACGACAACGCCGTACGCGTGTTCAGGTCACCGGAGTTCGACCACCTGCTCGAAGAAGCCCAACGTCCCGACTAGCGCAGTTCCGCACTATCCCTGCAGTTCCCCACCAGTAGTCCCACGCAGTCCCCCTGCATTTCGGGGTCAAGCCGCACCATCCGGAGGATCACGATGACTGCTCCAACCGCGGATCGACGACCGACGGGCTCGCACGAGGCCGACGTCGCGGACCTCGCTGAGCACGGCTATGCACAGCGTCTCAACAGAAGCCTGGGCAGCTTCTCCTCGTTCGCCGCAGGCTTCAGCTACATCTCGATCCTGACCGGGATGTTCCAGCTGTTCGGCTTCGGCTACGGCTTCGGTGGGCCAGTGTTCTTCTGGTCCTGGATCGTCGTCTTCGCCGGCCAGTTCTGCGTTGCGCTCATGTTCGCCGAGCTCAGCGCGCGCTTCCCGATCGCCGGCTCGGTCTACCAGTGGTCCAAGAAGGTCGGCGGCCGGGGCACGTCGTGGATGGCCGGCTGGACGATGCTTGTCGGCTCGATCGTGACTGTGGCAGCCGTCGCCATCGCCTGGCAGATCGTCCTGCCGAGCATCTGGTCCCAGCTGCAGTTCTTCGACAGCGGCGACGCGACGAAGGACTACGTGCGCAACGCGGTTCTGCTCGGCACGGTGCTCATCATCATCACCACGGTCATCAACGTGCTGGGCGTCAAGGTCATGTCGAAGATCAACAACGTCGGTGTCCTGGCGGAGCTGATCGGTGTCGCGATCATCCTCGTGCTGCTGCTGGCGCACGCCCGCCGCGGACCGCAGGTCGTGTTCCACTCCGAGGGCGCCGGACCCGGTCTGCCGGGCTATGACAGCTTCGGCATCCTGATCCCGCTCCTGATGGGCGCCGTCATGCCGGCGTACGTCATGTTCGGCTTCGACACCGCCGGCTCACTCGCCGAGGAGACGAAGGACCCGCGCAAGACCACACCCAAGGCGCTCCTGCGCGCGCTGGCGGCGGCCGGGTTCTCCGGACTGCTGCTGCTCCTGTTCGCCCTCATGGCGTCGAAGGACCTGGCGCTGGACAAGCTCGGCGTCGGTGGCCTGCCCTCGGTGCTGGACGACGCCCTCGGCAGTGGCGGTGCCAAGCTCGTGCTCATCGACGTGGCGATCGCGATCTTCGTCTGCTGCCTGGCCATCCAGGCCGCCGCGATCCGGATCGCCTTCTCGATGGCGCGCGACCACGCGTTGCCGCTCGGGGACGGGCTGTCTCACGTCAGTGAGAGCCGGCACGCCCCCGCCGCACCGGCTCTGGTCAGCGGCGCAGTCGCCATCCTGATCCTGTTGGTGAACGTCGGGAACAGCAAGCTGTTCCTGGTCGTCACCAGCGTCTCGATCATCCTCGTCTACATCGCCTACCTCATGGTGACGGTGCCGACCTTCCTGCGCCGCCGTACCGGTTGGCCGGAGGACGACGGACGCACAGGCCTGTTCACACTGCCCAGGCCATGGGGTGTCGTCATCAACGTCGCAGCCATCGCGTACGGCTCCCTGATGGCGCTCAATCTGATCTGGCCGCGGCACGAGATCTACGGCGCAGGCAACTACCAGTGGGGCGGCGTGCTGGCCGTCGGGGTCGTTCTCGTCGTTGGCCTCGCGTACTACTACGGCGTCCAGCAGCACAAGCCCGACCGGATCGTCGAGGAGCACCGGGTGCTGAGCGCGTCCGGAGCCGACACGGACACGGGCGGCGCCTGACCGTTCATGCCCACAGACCTCCCCGCGCGGGCCCGGGTCGTCGTCATCGGCGGCGGCATCATCGGAGCGAGCGTCGCCTACCATCTGACGGCGCTCGGCTGGACGGATCTCGTTCTGCTGGAACAAGGTTCGCTCTCCGGTGGCACGACCTGGCACGCCGCGGGGCTGGTCGGGCAGATGCGCTCGACCGAGAACGGGACGCGACTGGTCCAGTACTCGGCCGAGCTCTACAGCCGGCTCGAGGCTGAGACCGGCCTGGCCACGGGCTACAAGAGGTGCGGGGGCGTCACCGTCGCCCGTACGCCGGAGCGCATGGTGCAGCTCCGGCGTACGGCGGCGACGGCCGAAGCCTTCGACCTCGAGTGCGAGCTGGTCAGCGCGGACCGGGCCCGGGAGCTGTACCCCGTCCTCGAGACGAGTGACCTGGTCGGTGCGCTCTGGCTGCCAGGCGACGGGACGGCCAACCCGACCGACGTCACGCAGTCGCTCGCGCGCGGCGCCCGGAGCCGAGGTGGGCTCGTCCTGGAGCGGACCCGGGTGACGGGGGTCCTCGCCAACGCCGGACATGTCACGGGCGTCCGGACCGACCGCGGTGATATCGAGTCCGAGGTGGTGGTCAACTGCGCCGGGCAGTGGGCCAAGGCGATCGGAGCCATGTGCGGAGTAACCGTTCCCTTGCACTCCGCCGAGCACTTCTACGTCGTGACCGACCAGATCGAGGGCGTCCACCGGATGCTGCCGATCCTGCGCGACCCCGACGGGTACACGTACTTCAAGGAGGAGGTCGGCGGGCTGGTCGTCGGTGGCTTCGAGCCGACGGCCAAGCCGTGGGTCGCGCCCGACCAGATCCCCTACCCGTTCGAGTTCCAGCTGCTCGACGAGGACTGGGACCATTTCCAGGTCCTGATGGAGAGCGCCCTGCACCGCATCCCCGCCCTCCACCACACGGGAATCAAGAAGTTCTACAACGGCCCGGAGAGCTTCACCCCGGACAACCAGTTCATCCTCGGGGAGGCACCCGAGCTGGCTGGGTTCTTCGTCGCCGCGGGCTTCAACTCGGTCGGCATCGCGACGGCCGGAGGCGCCGGGCGCGCGCTCGCGGAGTGGGTGGTCGAGGGAGAGCCCACGAGCGACCTGACCAGCATGGACATCCGGCGTTTCGCGCCGTACAACGGCAACACCCGGTGGCTGCACGACCGCGTCGGCGAGGTGCTCGGTCTGCACTACGAGGTGCCCTGGCCGGGGCGGGAACTGGAGACGGCGCGCCCGTTCCGCCGTTCACCGGTGCATCATCTGCTCGCTGCGTCCGGCGCCTCCTTCGGCTCCAAGATGGGGTGGGAGCGCGCCAACGTGTTCGCGCCTCCGGGCGAACGTCCGGTCGTCGACTATGCGTGGGACAAGCCGCGTTGGCTGGACTGGTCCGCCGCCGAGCAGACTGCCGCCCGGACCGCTGTCGCGCTGTTCGACCAGACCTCCTTCGGCAAGATCCTGGTCAAGGGCCGGGACGCCGAGCGCCTGCTCCAGTGGCTCTGCACGGCCGACGTGGCGGTGGCGCCCGGGCAGGTCGTCTACACCGGCCTGCTGAACAAGCGCGGCGGGTACGAGGCCGACGTCACCATCACGCGCCTTTCTCCCACCGAGTACCTGCTGGTCACCGGGTCGGCGTCGATCGTGCGCGACCTGGCCTGGATCGAGCAGCACATCGAGCCGGACGCGCACGTGACAGCCGTCGACGTCACGTCGTCGTACGCGGTGTTCGGCGTCATGGGCCCGGAGTCACGCGCCCTGCTGAGCGCACTCACCCGCGCCGACCTCTCGCACGAGGCGTTCCCCTTCGCCACCAGCCGGATGATCGACCTCGGCTACCCCACCGTGCGCGCCACGCGCATCACGTACATCGGAGAGCTGGGCTGGGAGCTCTACGTCCCGGTCGAGTTCGCGGTGGGCGTGTACGAGCAGCTACTCGACGCCGGCCGCGGCCACGGGCTGGCCCAAGCGGGTTACTACACGATCAACAGCCTGCGGCTGGAGAAGGGATATCGCGCGTTCGGCACTGACATCGGACCGGACGAGAACCCGGTCGAGGCCGGCCTGGTGTTCGCCTGCAAACTCGGCTCCGACGTGGCGTTCCTCGGCCGGGAGACGGTCGAGAAGGTCAGGGCCGCCGGCCCACGGCGGCGGCTGGTCTCGCTGGTCATGGACGACCCGGACACGATGCTCTGGGGTGGCGAGCTGGTGCTGCGCGACGGCGTGCCCTCGGGTCAGGTGCGGTCGGCCGGATGGGGCGAGGCGCTCGGGGTGTCTGTCGCCCTGGCCTACCTCTGGCGCCCGGACGGCGATGCCGTCACGCCCGACCACGTCCGAGCCGGCAGCTACGCCGTCGATGTCGCCGGCGACGTCCGCCCGGCCACAGCGCACCTGCGACCCCCGTTCGACCCGGACAATGCCAGGATCAGGCGGTGACCTCGGACCAGACATTTCACGCGCACCCGCTCGATCCGATCTCGGCCGACGAGATCCGGCAGGTCCGTGACCTGCTGGGCCGGGAGCGAGGAGTCGGGGACGGCTGGCGGTGGGCGTCGGTGGAGCTGCACGAGCCGGCCAAGGACGTCGCCCTCCGGCACGCGCCGGGCGACCCGATCACCCGCAGCGCTGTCGCGGTCGTCTGGAACCGCTCCGACGGTGCCGCCTACCGCGCCCTCGTGTCGCTGACCGACGACTCCGTCGTCTCGTGGGACCAGGTCGAGGGCGAGCATCCGAACATGACGGTGGACGAGTGGCACGAGTGCGACGAGTTCCTCCGGCACGAGCCGCACCTGGTCGAGGCCCTGGCGGCCCGGGGCGTCACCGACCTGGATCTGGTCCTGGTCGATACGTGGGCCTACGGCGCGGCGCTCGTGCCCGAGCAATACCGCGGCCGGCGGATCGGCTGGGGCGACGTGTGGGTGCGCGAGACTCCCGACGGCAACCCGTACGCGCATCCGGTCGGGAACCTGCACCCGGTCGTCGACCTCAACACCATGGAGCTGCTGGAGATCGAGGACGCTGGCCCGGTGCTGCCGCCGGGCACACCCCCGCCGCCCATCCAGGGTGAGTACCTGCCCTCGCTCGTCGGCCAGCCACCGCGCGACATCGCCCCTCTGGAGATCACCCAGCCCGAAGGGGTCTCGTTCTCCCTCGACGGCAACCTGCTGCGCTGGCAGAACTGGGAGCTGCGGATCGGGTTCAACTACCGCGAGGCCCTGGTGCTGCACACCGTCGGCTACCGGGACGGCGACCGGTTGCGCCCGGTGGCGCACCGCATGTCGTTCGCCGAGATGGTCGTGCCGTACCGCGACCCCTCACCCGACCACTACCGGCGTACGGCGTTCGACATCGGCGAGTGGGGTCTGGGCTTCATGACCACGTCACTGATGCTCGGCTGCGACTGCCTGGGCGAGATCCGTTACCTGGACGCGGTCCTGCACGACTCGCACGGCGAGCCGCTCACCATTCAGAACGCGATCTGCATCCACGAGGAGGACAACGCTGTCCTGTGGAAGCACGTCGACCCGCACGTCGGCACCGAGGTGCGGCGCATGCGTCGCCTGGTCATCTCGTTCCACGCGACGGTCGCGAACTACGAGTACCTCGTCTACTGGCGCTTCTACCAGGACGGCAACATCGAGTGTGAGGTTCGCGCGACCGGGATCATGGTGACCAGCCGGTTCGCCCCGGGCGAAGAGGTGACCCACGGCACGATCGTCGACCACTCGACGTACGCACCGTTCCACCAGCACTTCATCGTCGCGCGCCTGGACCTCGACATCGACGGCGCCGACAACACGGTCCTGGAGAGCCACACCGAGGCGGAGCCGATCGGGCCGGCCAACCCGCACGGGCTCGGCATCGTCGCCAAGAGCAGGCCGCTGCGCAGTGAGCTGGAGGGGATCCGCGACGTCGACTGGGCCTCGCAGCGGTCCTGGAAGGTCGTCAATCCCTCGGCCCGCAACGGTTTCGGCGGCCAGGTCGGCTACAAGCTCGTACCGTCGGCGAGCATCCCTTCGATGTTCGACCCCGACGCGCCGGTGCTGCACCGGGCGGCGGCCATCGCCCACACGCTGTGGGTCACACCGTTCCACGAGGACGAGCGCTGGCCGTGCGGTGCGTTCCCCAACCTCAGCGCGGAGGACAGCGGTCTGCCCACCTGGACCGCCGCCGACCGCCCGATCGAGAACACCGACATCGTGCTCTGGTACGTCTTCGGCATCCACCACGTCACGCGTCCGGAGGACTGGCCGATCATGCCCTGTGACGTCGTGTCCTTCTGGCTGAAGCCGTTCGGGTTCTTCGACCGCAACCCAGCGTTGGACGTCCCGCCCAGTCCGCACGAGCATCATCCGCACGACTAGCGTTCTGGCATGGCCCTGCTGCGCTGCGACGTCGACTCTGCCGTGCTCCAGATGGGCACCACCATCACGGTGATCCTCCCGCAGGACCAGGAGACGCCCTTCTCCACCGACCCCGTCGAAGCGGGCCCTCCTCCCCCGGTGCTGTACCTCCTGCACGGCAACGGGGACGATGCGACCGGGTGGACCCGGATGACCGCCGTCGAGCGCTACGTTGCGCCCCTCGGTCTCGCCGTCGTGATGCCACAGGTCGGGCGCAGCTGCTACACCGACCAGGTCCACGGCCAGCGCTACGGGACCTTCCTGACCCAGGAGCTGCCCTATCTGGTGCAGCAGATGTTCCACGTCTCCACTCGGCCCGACGAGACGTTCGTCGCTGGTCTGTCCATGGGTGGGTACGGCGCGATGCGCTGGGCCCTCCGCGAGCCGGAGCGCTTCGCAGCCGTCGCCAGCATGTCGGGCGTCCTCGACATGGCTCGGGTGCGCGCCGAGGGCGCGGCGTACCGGGAACCGGCGCTGCATGCGGCGTTCGGCGACGAGGACCTGTCCGGCACCGATGCCGACCTGCTCCATCTGCTGGCCGAGGCTGCGCGTTCCGGGCAGCCGCTTCCGGCCCTCTACGTGTCCTGCGGCAGCCGTGACTCCCTGTACGACGACAACGTCCGTTTCGTCGCCGCCGCGGCGGCCTTGGGGATCGACATCCACTCGAACTTCGGGCCGGGTGGCCACGAATGGCCCTACTGGGACAAGGAGATTCGCAACGTTCTGGACTGGCTGCCCTTGACCCCGAGAGCCTAGCCGGCGACGGCCTCGATCAGCTCGGCCGCGCGCCGCACACCGTCCGCGGCGCGGATCCGGCGCCCAGCCGCCTCAGCCCTGGCCCGCACCTCCGGGGCGGACATGTCGCGCAGGGCCTGGACCATCTCGTCGTCCGTGTAGCGATAGGTGTCGAGCCGGACGCCGTACCCGCGCTCATGCACCCGCTGGGCGTTGTCGTGCTGGTCCCAGAAGATCGGCAGCAGCACCATCGGCTTCCCGAAGTGCATCGCCTCGGTCGTCGTGTTGTTGCCGCCGTGAGTGATCACCAGATCCACCATGGGCAGGAGGGTGGTCTGCGGGACGAACTCCGACCCCCACATGTTCTCGCCCAGCGTCAGCTCGTCGTCGCGCGGTCCCATCGAGACCACGAACCGGTACGGCGTCGTCGCCAGGACATCAAGCGTCCGCTGCATGAGCTCCAGGTCCGCGCTACCCAGCGACCCGAGGCTGAAGTAGGCCAGCGGCCGGCCGTCGGTGGAGATCCGGTCCGGCAGCTCGAACGGTGCGTCCGTCGTACGCACACACGACTCGAGCCGCTGCCACGACCCGTCGAGCGGCCGGGCGTCGACGTAGTCCAGCTCCTCCGGGTAGACGTAGAGGTTCAGCCGGTCCGACACCGGCATGAAGTCCATCTCGGGCAGGCCCGGGGCGCCCTGCTCGCGCACGAAGGCGTCGAAGTCCTGCCACAGCGGCCGATGTGTCCGCTCGTACTCGGCACGGAACCCGGCCCAGCTGTCCTTGTCGTCGGCAGGGAGGCCGGAGAACGTCGGTGCAACGCCAGAACCCTTGATCTCCAACGGGTTACAGCTCACGATCCGCACGTACGGCGCACCGCCAGTCTGCAGCGCCGGGAAGACTACGACGTTGTCCTCGATGACCACGTCCGGTCGGTGGCGCGCGATGATCTCGCGCAGCTGGGGCTCGCAGTAGCGTGCGCCGGCGATCAGCTCCTCGAACACCGGGCGCACGAACGTGTCCAGCTGCGCGATGGTGGGCTTGCGAAACTCTGGGGCCGTGCTGCGGACGAAGTCCTTCCAGAACTGCCCGGCGTCCGGCTCGGGTTCGCCTGGCGTCGGCGGTGGCGGGGGCTCGGCGAGGTCGACCAGGTCCTCCACGAAGCCGAGCGGCGCGAGCTTGCCGCGCCACGACGCTTCGGCGGCGAACACCACGCGATGACCGCGCTCCAGCAGGACGTTGCCAATGCCCACGCAGTTGTTCGTGGGGCCGTATGCGCTCTCGGGCATGAACAGGAACGTCCTCGGGCCGGAGGGCATAACGTTCCTTTCGTGTCGGGTCGCAGACTCCCGGATTCAATTGCCTGACCCGCGAGACAGTCAACACAGGGAGGTCGCGAGGTGACGGACCGGCTCGCCCTGGGTGATGCGCACCAGGTGGTCCTGAGCGACGGGCCCGACGGCTGGACCATCTCGCCGGGCCACGCGGACGGTTCGCCCTGCGCACCCGGGGGCGGAGCGGCGGAGGCGCTGATCTCCGTCGTGAGGATGGCCGGCGACCTGGACGACCGCTGGCAGGTGCTGCGGCTCGCCGCCGTCCCCGACGTCTCCGGCGAGGAGCCGATCGGCGTCGACCAGACGAACACCTCCGTCGTCGTCGGCCAGCGTGTCGTCGTGAAATGGATGCACGCCGTCCAGGACGAGCCGCAACCGTCCCTGGCGGCGCTGGCGCAGCTGAGCGCCGTGAGATTCGACCAGATGCCGGCGGCGTACGCGGTCCTGACCTGGACCAGCCCCACCGGGCGGGCCCTCCCCGTCGCCTACGTCAGCGAGCACCTCGCGGGAGCGGTGGACGGCTGGACGTGGTGTGTGCAGCTGGTGCGAGCCCTGGCCGCCGGGGACCGGAGCGACCCGTGGAGCGCGGACTTCCCGGCCCGTCTCGGCCGGCTGACGGCCGAGCTGCACGTAGCCCTGACGACACCGAACCACGTGTTCCCGCACCCGGTCCAGCTGGCCGGGCCCGGCCGCGCGCAACGCTGGTACGACGGGGCGTACGCCATGCTCGAAGCCGCACTGCAGGTCAGCGACGAGGAGTCGGTCCGAGTCGTGAGCCAGCGGGCGACCGCGATCGCCGCGTGCTTCGATGCCTGCCTCGGAGACGATGCCGCCATCGCCCGCACCCCGGTCCAGCACATCCACGGCGACCTGCACGTCGGGCAGGTGCTGCGAGCCGGCGAGCAGCTGTCGGTCATCGACTTCGACGGCAACCCGATCGCCCCGTCGCATGGCGTCGTGCAGCCGGCGGCCCGCGACGTCGCCCAGCTGGCCCGCAGCCTGGACCATGTCGGGCACGTGGTGCTACGCCGCCATCCCGGCGCCGACCCGGACGTCGTGGCCGAGTGGATGGCCGTGGCGCGGGAGGACTTCCTCGCTGCCTACCGCGGCGCGCTGCAGGACCACGCCATGAGCTCGCTCCTGGACGAGCGGCTGCTGCCGGCCTTCGAGGTCGAGCAGGAGCTGCGTGAGCTGGTGTACGCAGACCGTCACCTGCCCGAGTGGGCGTATGCCCCTCAAGCGGCCCTCTCCGACCTGCTCAAACCGGAGGGCGGCTGAATTTCAACTCGCGGGACGGCCCTTCCCCTGCAACCGTTGAGTCGTAACAGTTCTAGTGAAGGGAGTCCCCGTGGTCATCTTGGGAGCCATCCTCCTGATCCTCGGGCTTGTCTTCGGCATCGGGATCCTCACCTGGATCGGTGTCATCCTGCTTGCCATCGGCCTGATTCTGATGTTGGTCGGTGCGACAGGCCACGCCATTGGCGGCCGGGCGCACTACTACTAGGAGTCCCGAAGGGGCCGGGGTCGCTACCGGGGAGGCCGTCGAGGCCTCCCCGGTAGCGTCTGTTCCGACACGTTGCCGTCGTCTGCGGGAGGTTGAGCCATGCCGAGCCTCGAGCGCCCGGTGCACCCGGACCCTTACTCTCTGCTGCCGGCAGTCGGTAGCTTCGAGGTCAAGAGCTCCGACCTCGAGGACGGAGGAGCCCTGCCGGAGGCTCAGGTGTTCAACGGCTGGGGGTTCAGCGGTGGGAACCGCTCCCCCGCCCTGGCCTGGAGTGGCTTCCCCGAGGAGACCAAGGGCTTCGCGGTCACCTGCTTCGACCCGGACGCGCCGACTCCTGCCGGTTTCTGGCACTGGGTCCTCGTCGGCCTACCGGCCAGTACGTCCAGCCTTCCGGCCGACGCGGGGGCCGAGGGCGGCGCGAACCTGCCAGCCGGCGCGTTCCAGGTGCCCACCGACTTCGGTACCGCGGCATACTGCGGAGCCGCTCCGCCGCAGGGTGACATGCCCCACCGGTATCTGTTCGCCGTCCATGCCCTCGACACGGACGACCTCGGCATCGACGGATCGGTCACAGCGACCGTGGCCGCCTTCAACATCGGCATGCACACGCTGGCCCGCGGCGTGGTCACCGCGACGTACTCCTGGTGACCCCGGGGTGAACGCGGCCGGCAACCTCACCCTCGTTCCTGCGGCGGACCGGCCGGACCTGCTGGCCGAGCCGGTCGCGAAGGCCCTGGCCTCCTGGCCCCGCGCCGGCGACGTCTCGGTCGCCGAGATCGACCCCTCGCTCGCGGACACGGCCGCCCTGACGCAGGCGGCGGAGCTGCCGCTGAACATGTCCGCGAACTGCGTCGTCGTGGCCGGTCGCCGGGGAGGTCACGAGCGCATCGCTGGCTGCGTCGTGCTGGCCACCACGCGGGCCGACGTCAACGGCTTGGTCCGGCGCCTGCTGGACGTCCGCAAGGCGTCCTTCCTGGCGATGGACCTCGCGGTCGAGTGGACCGGCATGGAGTACGGCGGCATCACTCCGCTCGGCCTGCCCGACACGTGGTCGCTGTACGTCGACGCCGCTGCGGCCGCCTCCCCCTACGTCGTGATCGGCTCCGGCGTACGGCGCAGCAAGCTGGCTCTGCCCGGTGCGGCCCTCGCCGACCTCCCCAACGCCCAGGTCGTGGAAGGTCTCGGCCAGCTGGTCTGACGTCCGACCGCCCCCGGTCACGTCCGGAGGGCGTAGAACGCCACAGCCGACGCCGCGCCGACGTTGAGGGAGTCGACGCCGCCGGCCATCGGGATGCGCACGCGGAGGTCGGCCGCCGCGGCGGCGGCCGGCGACAGCCCGTCCCCCTCAGTCCCTACGACGACGGCCAACCGGTCCGGCGGATGCGCCGCGAGTGCCTCCAAGGGCATCGCGTCCATCGCGAGCGTCAACGCGGCGACCACAAAGCCCTTCTCCTGCAACGACTTCAGGCCGTCGGGCCAGGGCGACAGCCGCGTCCAAGGCACCTGAAACACCGCACCCATGGAGACGCGCACGCTGCGCCGGTACAACGGGTCGGCGCACCGCGGCGAGACCAGGACGGCGCCGACTCCGAGCGCCGCAGCGGACCGGAACACCGCCCCGACGTTGGTGTGGTCGACGATGTCCTCGAGGACCGCGAGCCGGCGAGCCGAGCCGACCACGTCGGAGACCGCGGGCAGAGCCGGGCGGCGCATCGCCGCGATCGCGCCGCGGTGCAGGTGGAACCCGGTGAGCGACTCCAGCACCTCGGGGGCACCGACGTACACGGGCACGCCGCGCTCCTCGGCCGTCTGGACCAGGTCGGCGAGGTCGGTGAGCCAGCGCGGTGCCATGAGGTACGAGATGGGCTCGTGGCCGGCCGCGAGGGCACGCCGGATCACCTTGTCGCTCTCGGCCAGGTAGATGCCCTGCTCCGGTTCGCTGCGGGTCCGCAACGCTAGGTCGGTCAGGCCGACGTACTCCCGCACCCTCGGGTCGGCGGGATCGGTGATCCGCTCGACCACGGTCAGGCCAGCAGCTTCGCGATGGCGGCGAGGCCGACCACGACGATGACCCCACGCAGCACGGCCGGCGGCAGGCGCCGGCCGACGCTCGAGCCGAGGACACCACCGACGAGGGCGCCGACCGCCAGCAACAGGACGGCGCGCCAGTAGATGCGGTCCCAGGCCACCGTCATGAACACCAGGGCGGCGACCGCGTTCGCGATCAGCGCGAGCACGTTCTTCAGTGCGTTCACCCGCTGCAGCGACTCGGGCAGCAGCGAGCCCAGGATGCCCACGAGCAGGACCCCCTGCGCGGCGCCGAAGTACCCGCCGTACACCCCGGCGCCGAAGACCGCACCCACGGTCGCTGCGTGTTGGCCCGGATGCGTGCGGCCGGTCTCCTCCAGCCGGACCGCGCGGCGGCGGGCCAGTGCGGGCTGCATCCGCGGCTGGGCCAGGACCAGCACGAGAGCGATGACGATCAGCACGGGCACGATGGCCCGGAAGGCTCCGGCGGGCAGCCGCAGCAGCAGCAACGCCCCGGTGACCGACCCGACGAAGGAGGCCGGCGCGAGCAAGCGGATCCACCGGGCCTGACCCTCCAGCTCGGCCCGGTAGCCGAGCGTGCCGCTGATCCCCCCGAAGACCATGCCGATGTTGTTCGAGATGTTGGCCCCGACGGCGGGGTAGCCGAACGCCAACAGGGTCGGGAACGTGATGAGCGAGCCCGAGCCGACGATGGTGTTGATCATGCCCGCGGCCGTCCCGGCCAGGAGGACGGCGACGACCTGCCAGGCGGACACCGGCGCAGACTACCTACGCAGGTCAAGGGCGGCCCGCCGGATGTCGACACCTCAACCGTGCCGTCCGTTCTGCGCCGCTTCGGCGTGCTCACGCTGGTGAGCGCGCTCGCGGTGCTGCCGCTCGGGCCGGCCTACGCGGACGGCGCCGCCCGGGCGCAGGCGGACGCGCAGCACAGCCAGGCCCGGCTGCACCGCCTACAGGCTCAGCTGCGCACCGCTCTGGCTCGCTACGAGTTGGCCCTCGGCAGCCTGCAGGACCAGGTGTCCGCGGGTGTCCAGGCCGACGACGCGGCCCGGGCGAGCGCCGCCGCGCTCCGAGCGGCGCAGGACGCCCGCACCGAACGGCTGCGCGCGCTCTACATGGACGGTGGCCGGCTGGGCGTGTTCGCGTCCCTGCTCGCCGCGCGCACGCCGCAGGACCTGGCCCTGCGCGTGGCCACGGCCCAGCGGCTGGTCGAGGGCACGGACGCCGGCGTCGAGCAGGCGCAGGCGGCAGCAACCCTCGTGCGGGTCCGGCAGGCGGCCACCGACCGGCGGATCTCGACCGCACTGTCCTTTGCCGACGACGTGACCGATCGGGCCAACGACGTGGACCGGCTGGTCCGCGAGGGGCGGGCCGAGCTGGCCCACCTCGACGCCCGGGCCCGCAAGCTCGCCGCCCGCGACCTCGCCCGGGCCGCCGCCTCGGCCGCCAGCACCGCGGGCAACGCGGCCGCCCATGCGGGAGTGGTGCCGATCCCGGGTGCGTACCTCTCGTACTACCAGGGCGCCGCGCGCACCTGTCCCGGCCTGCCGTGGACGCTCCTGGCCGCCGTGGGCCAGGTCGAGAGCGGGCACGGGCGCAACAACGGACCGAGCTCGGCCGGCGCAGTAGGGCCGATGCAGTTCCGCCCGCGCACCTTCGACGCCTTCGCCGTCGACGGGAACCACGACGGGCGGCGCGACCCCTGGGACCCGGCCGACGCCATCTACACGGCTGCCCACTTCCTCTGCTCCTACGGCGCGGGGTCACCCGCCGGCGTACAGCGAGCATTGCTGCACTACAACAATGCGCAGTGGTACGTCGACCTCGTGCTCGCCGTCCGGCAGAAGATCGCTGCCACCTACTGAACGTCCGCTACTGAGCCGGCGGAGGCACGGGAGGGACCGGTGGCACGGGTGGCGGCGGCGGTACGGCGCTGGACGGGTCGGCGTACGGGTCCTCGGGAGCGGGCGGTGGTGCCGCCGGATCCGTCACCGGAGCACCCGGCACCGGCGGTACGGCGGGCGACGGCACGGCACCAGCGCTGCCTGCGCTGCCTGCGCCTGCGCTGCCTGCGCTGCTAACCCCGCCCAGCCCCCGGCCGCCGGTCAGGTCGGTGCGCGCGGCCTCGGCCGACGCCGACGCGGCGGTCGCCTTGGCCTGGCGCAGCGCCTCCGCCGGGTCCTGAAGCTGCGGCTCCTCCAGCAACGGGGTGTCCAGGTCACTGCCGCCCGTCGGCCGGTACGGCGACCCGCCGCCGTTCCCACCGGCGCCGTCGCCACCCGCGTCGCCCCCGTCCCTGCCGTCGCGCATGCCGCGCCCGAGCATCCCCCCGATGCCCTTGAGGGCCTCGCCCAGCTCGCTGGGCACGATCCACAGCTTGTTGGAGTCGCCCTGCGCGATCTGCGGCAACACCTGGAGGTACTGGTAGGCGAGCAGCTTCTGGTCCGCGTCGCCCCGGTGGATGGCCTCGAACACCTGCAGGATGGCCCGGGACTGGCCCTGCGCCTCGAGGATGGCAGCCTGGGCCGCACCCTCCGCGCGCAGGATGCGCGCCTGCTTCTCGCCCTCGGCGGTCAGGATCTGGGACTGCTTGATGCCCTCCGCGGTGAGGATCGTCGCGCGCCGGTCGCGCTCGGCCCGCATCTGCTTCTCCATCGAGTCCTGCACGCTGGCCGGCGGGTCGATGGCCTTGAGCTCGACCCGCTTGACCCGGATGCCCCAGCGTCCGGTCTCCTCGTCCAGGACGCCGCGCAGCTGGCCGTTGATCTGGTCGCGGCTGGTCAGCGTCTGCTCGAGGTCCAGCGAGCCGATGACGTTGCGCAACGTGGTCACGGTGAGCTGCTCGATGCCCTGGATGTAGTTCGCGATCTCGTAGACCGCGTCCTTGGGCTCGGTGACCTGGAAGTAGATGACGGTGTCGATGCTGACGACCAGGTTGTCCGACGTGATCACCGGCTGCGGGGGGAAGTTCACGACCTGCTCGCGCTGGTCGACGACCGCGCGCGGGCGGTCGACGAACGGGATGAGCAGGTGCAGCCCGGCCTCGAGCGTGCGGTCGTAGCTGCCCAACCGCTCCACGATGATCGCCGTCTGCTGCGGCACGATCCGGATCGTCCGGGCCAGGGCCACGATGACGAACAGCACCAGGATCGCCAGGACGACCAGGGCGACGGCGGACGAAGGACTCACGGGGTGGGCTCCTGTCGGGGGCGGGGGACGACGATCGCCGTCGCCCCTTCGATGCGGACGACTTGCACGGTCTCGCCGGGCGGCGATGGTTGATGCTGCGGTCCGGCCAGCCGGGCCGACCACACCGCGTCGCCGGGCAGCTTGACCCGGCCGCCGAACTCGGTCACCGTCTCGACCACCACGCCGATGCGTCCGATGTCACCGGCGACTCCGACCCTCGCCGCACGCGTCGGCAGGAACCGGACCAGCGCCGCCTTGCGGACCACCACGAGCAGCAGCAGGGACACGATCGCGAACACCAGCACCTGCGCGAAGAGCGGCAGCCCGACGGCGGCGGCGATCGCCGCCACCACGGCGCCGCCGGCGAGCATGATGCACACGAACGCGAGCGAGGCCATCTCGGCCGCCGCGAGGACCAGCGCCACGCCGACCCAGATCAGCCATCCCATCAGCAGCGCTCCCCTCCGCGGGACGTTCTGTGCCGGATGCTATGCCCCCGCCCGGGCGGTCCAGCGGTCGTCCACATGCTCCAGGACCAGGGGAAGGCCGAACGTCTCACCGAGCGTGTCCCGGGTGAGGGTGCTGGCGATGGGGCCGCTCGCGACGACGTGGCCGCCGCGCAGCAGCAGCACGTGCGTGAAGCTCGGCGGGATCTCCTCGACGTGGTGGGTCACCAGCACGAGCGACGGCGCGCTCGGGTCGGACGCGAGCTCGGCCAGCCGCCGCACCAGGTCCTCTCGCCCGGCGAGGTCCAGGCCCGCGGCCGGCTCGTCGAGCAGCATCAGCTCGGGGTCGGTCATCAGGGCACGGGCAATCTGCACCCGCTTGCGCTCTCCCTCGCTCAACGTCCCGTAGGTGCGGTCGGTGAAGCCGCCCATGCCCATGGCGTCGAGCAGGCGGGTGGCCCGCTCGTGGTCCAGGTCGTCGTACCGCTCGCGCCAACGGCCGACGACGCCGTACGACGCGGTGACCACGATGTCGTGCACCCGCTCGGCCGGAGGGAGGCGCTCGGCCAGCGCGGCGCTGGCCAGCCCGATGCGGGGCCGCAGCTCGAACACGTCGACGGTGCCGAGGATCTCGCCCAGGATGCCCACAACACCGCTCGTGGGGTGCATCCGCCCCGACGCCAGCTGGAGCAGCGTCGTCTTGCCGGCGCCGTTGGGGCCCAGAACGACCCAGCGCTCGCCCTCCGCGACGTCCCAGGTGATGTCGTCGAGCAGCGTGGTGCCGCCGCGGACGACGCTGACCGAGGCCAGCTCCAGGACGTCACTCATAGGACTACGAACCTTAGTTGCCCCAGGTGGCCCACGACCCGCGGTCGGTCCGACGGCGGCGGTCGGAGAGCGCTCGTAGAGTGAGCGGATGCGTGACCTGCCCCGGTGCGCCGCGCTCGCCGCGTGGGGCACGGCTGTGCTCGCGGGTACGGCGTCCATCGACGACGCCGTCACGGCGATCCAGGGCACGGACCTGCCGCACTCCGTGGACCTCTCGAACCTGCCTGTGGAGGCCCCGCTCGACGGGCTGGTCGGCGTGTTCGCCGCGCTGCGGCGGGCCCAGGTGACCCGGCTGCGCATGGTGCTGCCGGTCGAGGGCGACCTCGCCGGCCTGCCCGGGCCGCCGCATTTCAACACCGCGGCCCTGGACGTCGGCGAGTGTGTCGTGGCGGACGACGGTCTCGCCTGCGGGCTGGTCCCCCTGATCGTGCGGCACGGCCGCGAGGTGGACGAGGCGCACCCAGTCGACGAGACGATGGACGCGGCGGTCTCGGTGATGTGGGTCGGCCTGCCCACGCACCGGGCCGCGCCGGGCGGCGGCCTCTCCGACCTGAGCGAGTCGCGCCGCGCCCTGCTCACGACGTTGCAGGAGGCGAGCTCGACGCTCGAACACCTCCAGGTCGCCGCCTGGGCCCGAGACCCGGTCGTCGCGCTCGACGACGTGCGCCAGCGGTCCGTGTCCGCGGACATGCCACCGGGGACCCCGTCTCGCGCGGCCTCGGTGCTCGACCTGGCCTGGCGGGTGCGGACCGTCGTCGAGATCGCGGGGCAGGACGACGGCGGGGCGATCAACACCTGGGAGAGCGAGCAGCGGCGCCACGCCCTGCGCCGGTTGGACGTCGTGTCACGGCACGCCGTCGTCGCCGCCGTCAACGCCGCGCTGGAACCGGTCCGCTAGCGGGCGGCCGGCGCGCCGTCACCAGCGTCCTGGCCGAGCACAGCTAGCCGGCCCGCTTCAGGACCGAGTCGTAGACCTGGACCGTCCGGCTCGCGATGCTCCCCCAGCTGAACTCCTCCTGGGCGCGCCGCCGTCCGGCGCGGCCTCGTTCGGCGGCCCGGCCGGGATCGCTCACCGCCTCGACCAGCGTCGCGGCCATGTCGGCCACGAACCGGTCCGGGTCGACCGGCGTGCCGGTCCCGTCCTGCACCTGCTCGATCGGGACCAGCCAGCCGGTCTGCCCGTCGGCGACCACCTCGGGGATGCCACCGGTCGCGGTGGCGACGACCGCCAGCTCGCAGGCCATGGCCTCGAGGTTGACGATGCCGAGCGGCTCGTAGACCGAGGGGCAGGCGAACACGGTGCCCGCGGACAGGAGCGCCGCCACCTCGGGCTGCGGCAGCATCTCGTCGATCCACACCACTCCACGCCGGGTGGCCCGCAGGTCGGCCACCAGCCCGGCGACCTCGGCCGCGATCTCCTTCGTGTCGGGGGCACCGGCGCACAGGACGAGCTGCACGTCCGGTGGCAGCTCGGCCGCGGCCCGCAGGAAGTAGGGCAAGCCCTTCTGCCGGGTGATGCGACCCACGAACACGACGGACGGCTGGTCCGGGTCAACACCGTGACGGCGCACGAGCTCCGGCTCCGAGACGTGTGACCAGCGCTGGGTGTCGATCCCGTTGTGCACCATGAAGACCCGCTCGGGGTCGATGTCCGGGTAGCAGCGCAGGATGTCGCGGCGCATGCCGTCGCTCACCGCGATGACACCAGCGGCGTTCAGGAACGCCATACGTTCGATCCACGACGAGAGCCGGTAGCCACCACCGAGCTGCTCGGCCTTCCACGGCCGCAACGGTTCCAGGCTGTGGGCGGTCGCAACGTGCGGAACGCCGTGCAGCAGTCCGGCCAGATGGCCGGCCATCCCGGCGTACCAGGTGTGGGAGTGCACGACGTCGGCGCCCCCGCAGTCACTGGCCATCGGGAGGTCCACGCCGATCGTCTGCAGCGTCGCGTTGGACGACTCCAGACCGGACGGCGGGTCGGCGTACCCCGTCGTACCGTCCTCGTCCCTCGGCTCGCCGAAACACCGCACCCGTACGTCGAGGGCCTCAGTGCCTACGCGGCCTCGCAGGGCTCGCACCAGCTCCTCGACGTGCACGCCGGCCCCGCCGTACACCTTGGGTGGGTACTCCTTCGTGAGCAGGTCCACGCGCATGGCGTCACCGTAGTGCGGCGCCCCTGACCGGGACACCGCTCGCCACGGAACGGGAAGGCTCGTAGGGTCCAGCCATGGTGACGACGAGGCGCCCGACGAAGGTCCTGGCCATCGTCCTGGCCGGCGGCGAGGGCAAGCGACTGATGCCGCTCACGGCCGACCGCGCCAAGCCCGCAGTGCCGTTCGGCGGCATCTACCGGCTCATCGACTTCGCGCTGTCGAACGTCGTGAACTCGCGCTTCCTCAAGGTCGTCGTGCTGACCCAGTACAAGTCGCACAGCCTCGACCGGCACATCGCCAAGGCCTGGCGGATGTCGAACATCCTGGGCAACTACATCGCGCCGGTGCCGGCCCAGCAGCGGGTCGGCAAGCACTGGTACCTCGGCAGCGCCGACGCGATCTACCAGAGCCTCAACCTGGTCCACGACGAGCAGCCCGACATCGTCGTCGTCGTCGGCGCCGACCACGTGTACCGGATGGACTTCTCCCAGATGGTGGAGGCGCACATCGAGTCCGGCGCTGCGGCAACGGTTGCCGCCATCCGCCAGCCCATCTCGATGTCGGACCAGTTCGGCGTGATCGACGTCGAGCCGAACGACCCGGCGCGCATCCGGGAGTTCCTGGAGAAGCCAACCGACCCGACGCCGCTGGCCGACAACCCCGACGAGATCCTCGCGTCGATGGGCAACTACGTGTTCGACGCCAAGGCGCTGGTCGACCAGGTGACCAAAGACGCGGACGCCGAGGACACCAAGCACGACATGGGCGGCGACATCATGCCCGCCTTCGCCGCGCGCGGTGAGGCGGCGGTGTACGACTTCAAGGACAACACCGTGCCGGGGTCCGAGGAGCGCGACAAGGACTACTGGCGCGACGTCGGGACGATGGACTCCTACTACGAGGCGCACCAGGATCTCGTTGCGGTGCAACCGGTCTTCAACCTCTACAACTACGAGTGGCCGATCTTCACCGACGTCGGGCCCTACCCGCCGGCCAAGTTCGTCCACGGCTGGCACGGGCGGGTCGGCAGCGCCGTCAACTCGATCGTCTCGCCGGGCGTCGTCGTCAGCGGTGCGCTGGTCGAAACCTCGGTCATGGGGCCGGGGACGAAGATCCACTCCTGGGCCACGGTCACCGACAGCGTGCTGCTGGACGGGGTCGAGATCGGCCGGCACGCCGTCGTGCGCCGCGCGATCATCGACAAGAACGTCGTCATCCCCGAGAACGCGCGGATCGGGCTGGACCCCGAGGAGGACCGGGCCCGAGGCCTGACGGTCACCGACTCGGGCCTGGTCGTGATCGGCAAGGGCCAGACGGTGCAGCCCTGACCCGGCGTTGCTCACCGCCGTAGGACTGTGACCTTCTGTAACGACGTTGGGTTGAGCGGGCGCGCAAGCGGATGACAGGCCGCGAAGGCGGTCACGAGCGGTCACGCGCGGCCGCACGATGCGGGTCATGGAGGACGCTCCGCTCGGGCCCGATGCTGTCCGGGCGCACCTGGACGGCGCGGTGGCCGAGGCCGCCGAACGCTGGGTGGGCCGGGCGGCTGACGCGACCGCCTACGCGGACCTCGTCGCGGCCGTCCTCGCCCGCCGCGAGGCGCTGTGCCCTCTGGCTCACCTCCCCGAGCACTTCTTGGACCAGCCGCTGCCGGTCCGGCCCGGCCTGCCCTCGCGGCACCACGAGCGCCGGGCCCGCCCGCGTTGGCCGTTGCAGGGAGAGCCCCCGCCGTTCGGTGTGCAGCTCGACGTACGCGGTGCCTCACACCTGCCGAGCCGCCCACCGGGCCGGCACCGGCTGCCACCGCCCGACAGCGAGCTGCCGCGCGCGATCGACCTGAGGCAGAACCTGCATACGGTCCTGGACTGGCTCGGCCGCCCCGAAAGGTGAGGGCCTCCCCACGCGCCTCGCTAGGGTCGGCGCGTGGCCGAACCAGCCCCACGCACGCTGCTCGTGACGGTCACCGGCGCCGACCGGCCCGGCGTCACGTCGACGATGTTCGAGGCGTTGTCGGCGCCCGGAGTCGAGGTGCTCGACGTCGAACAGGTCGTGGTGCGGGGCCGGCTGACCCTCGGCGTCCTGGTCTCGGCCGGCAACCAGGAGGGCTCGCTCAGCGCGGCGGCGACGGCTGCCGGCCGGTCGCTCGGCATGTCGGTCAGCTGCATCGCCGGGCAGGGCGACAACCAGCCGCGGTCCGGACTGGCCCTGCACGTGACCCTGATCGGCGCACCGCTGCGGCCCATCGCCGTCTCCTCGATCGCCAGCGTGCTCGCCGCCCGCGGCGCCAACATCGACCGGATCCGCCGCCTGTCCCGCTACCCGGTCAGCACCCTGGAGCTGGACGTCTCGTCGGTGGCTGACGTCGACGAGCTGCGCCGAGAGCTCGCGCTCGAGGCCGCGTCTCGCGCGGTGGACGTGGCCGTCTCACCCGCCGGCCTGGCCCGGCGCGGCCGCCGGCTCGTCGTGATGGACGTGGACTCGACGCTGATCCAGGACGAGGTCATCGAGCTGCTCGCGCGGCACGCCGGGCGGGTCGAGCAGGTCGCCGCGGTCACCGAGCGGGCCATGCGGGGCGAGCTCGACTTCGCGCAGAGCCTGCACGAGCGGGTGGCTGCACTGACCGGGCTGCCGTCGTCCGTCCTGGACGAGGTTCGCGCGGCGGTCCGGCTCACCCCGGGGGCGCGCACGCTGGTCCGGACGCTCAAGCGACTGGGGTTCTCGGTCGCCCTCGTGTCCGGCGGGTTCGTCGAGGTGGTCCAGCCCCTGGCCGCCGAGCTCGGCATCGCGCACGTGCAGGCGAACCGCCTGGAGGTGGTCGACGGCGTGCTCACCGGTCGCGTGGTCGGCGAGGTGCTCGACCGCGCGGGCAAGGCCGCGGCGCTGCGCCGGTTCGCCGAGCTGGAAGGACTGCCGATGTCGCGCACCATCGCGGTCGGGGACGGCGCCAACGACCTGGACATGCTGGCCGCCGCCGGGCTCGGGGTGGCCTTCAACGCCAAACCGGTCGTGCGGGAACAGGCCGACACGTCCGTCAACGTGCCGTACCTCGACGCCGTGCTCTTCCTGCTCGGCATCACCCGCGAGGAGATCGAGGCCGCCGACGCCGAGGGATGACCCCGCGCGAAAGGCCCCGAACGCCCTTCCCTGACGGGCAACCGAGGCCACTCATCACGGGCTTGCCCTCTCGACGGCCAGTCGGATCGTGCGCTCCACCTGCGCTCGGCGCTCCGTCAGGTCCGCCCAGGTGAACCGCAGGACGACGTATCCGGCCGACACGAGCAGGTTCTGCTGAGTTCGGTCGCGCTGAAACGAAGCCCGGCCCCCGTGCGCTCTCCATCCGTCGACCTGCAGGACCAGTCGACAGTTCTCCACGAGCACGTCTACCACGGCGACGATGCGACCGCCGACGCTGATCGGCGCATTCGCGACCCAACCCGTGAGCCGCATCTCGACCAGCACCTCGTGCAACAGATCCTCGCCGGCACTCAGGGAACCCCGCCGCACCAAGGCCGCCAGTCGGCGTACTTGGCGAGCACCCGGCCTGCCGGCCATTGCATCGAGCGCCTGATCGAGATGGTCACTGGTGATGATCCGTCGCGTGACCAGCCAGGCGGTCAGGTCGCGGCAGTCGTCCCATCCCAAGGTGGCGAGGAGGTCGATCGCTGTACGACGCCGGTCGGTGAGCGGGATCCCCGCGCGCCATACAACGGCGCGCTGGCTGAGTGGCATGCGATGGGCACGGAGATTGTGCGCCACCAATCCTCGGTGCGGCTCCACGATCGCCGTACCGATTCCGTGCGGATCGACCGGAAACCCGTGCAAGGCACCGGCACATTCGTGGCTGATCACGGCTGCGGACCACGACAGAAGGACGGAGTGGCTGAGCTGCTCTGGTCCGACGTTGAGACCCGCCGGACCGATCGCCGCTCCGGCCACGACCTTCCACTTCCCCAGCTCGAGCCAACGCCGGACCTGGCGGGTCGAGTGTCCGGCGGCGTAGGCCTGCCTCCGGGTGAAGACCCCGCCCTGGAAGTCCGCGTCCGGCGGCGGTTGCGGTTCGAGCACGGATCATCCTGCATCGGCCGACGTCGGCCTCGCGGGTCTGTAACGCCGACTGTGAACAGTGAGTGGCCCTACTCGCCCGCCAGGAGAGGGCAGTCGGGGCCATTCAGGGGTCAGAGGTCCAGGTCTGAGGTCGCCCGGCCGTAGTCCCGGGTCACCGTCGCGATGCGCACCCGGTAGTCGACGTACCAGCGCTCCCGCCCGCGCCGCTGGGCGGCCAGATGCGCGGCGACGCCCTTCCAGGCCTGCGCCGACTGCTCGTCCACCCAGTACGAGACGGTGATCCCGAGGTCCTCGCGCGCCGCCTCGATGCCCAGGTAGCCCGGCTGCTGCGCCGCCAGCTCCTCCATGGCCTCGGCCATCCGGCCGTACCCGTCGGCGTCGTGAGAGGTCCTGGTCGACGTGAAGATCACCGCGACGTACGGCGGCTCGACGGTCCGTGCGAACGTGCCCTTGGGCGTGCGGCCCGGCCCGCCCGGCGACGCGGCGGACGTCATCGCGGGGAGACCACCCGGACCAGCCGCGCACCGCCCGGCTCGAGGCCGGACCACGGCCCCTCGAAGGTCAGTACGGCCGCGCACGCCGTCTTCAGGCCGCCCGCCAGCACCCGCGCCGCGTCCTCGTCCGCCTCCCCGGCCAGGACGGACACCAGCGCACTGCTCGTCGGTTCGTGGCCCACGCAGGCCAGCACGGACACGTCGTCCGGGGTCTCGTTGATGACGGTCAGCACCTCGGACCGGCTCGCGTCGTACAGCCCCGGCTCCACCTGCACGGGCGGCGGGTCGGACCAGGCGGCGGAGGCCAGCTGCCAGGTCTGCTGGGCCCGTGTCGCGTCCGAGCACACCACCAGGTCAGGCTTCAACCCGGCGTCGTCGAGCAACCGGCCGAGCTTGGGAGCCTCGCGCCGACCGCGCGCATTGATGGGGCGCTCGTGGTCCGGCGCGTCCGTGTCCCAGTCCGACTTCGCGTGCCGGACGACCAGCAACGTTCGCGTGGCCATCGCCGTACCCGCCTCCTAGTACCCCATCGCGTGGACGCCGCCGTCGACGTGCACAATCTCCGCGGTCGTCGCCGGGAACCAGTCGGACAGGAGCGCGACACAGCCCCGCGCGGCCGGCTCCGGGTCACGGACGTCCCAGCCGAGCGGTGCCCGCTCGCCCCAGCTGTCCTCGAACGTGGCGAAGCCCGGGATCGACTTGGCGGCCGTCGTACGGATCGGGCCGGCCGAGACCAGGTTGACCCGTACGCCTTTCGGGCCCAGGTCGCGCGCGAGGTACCGCGCCGTGGACTCGAAGGCTGCCTTGGCCACTCCCATCCAGTCGTAGACCGGCCAGGCGTACGACGCGTCGAAGGTCAGGCCGACGATGCTCCCGCCGGGGCCCATGAGTGGAAGTGCTGCCACCGCAAGGGATTTCAGTGAGTACGCCGAGACGTGGATCGCGGTCGACACGTCGTCCCACGTGCCCTCGAGGAAGTTGAACGCACCGGCCGGGGCGAACCCGATCGAGTGCACGACACCGTCCAGGCCGTCGACGTGTTCCCGCAGGTTGTCGGCCAAGGCGTCCAGATGTCCCTGGTCCTGCACGTCGAGCTCGACGACCGGTGGCGTCTGCGGCAGGCGCCGCGCGATGGTCTGGGTGATCTTCATCGTCCGGCCGAAGCTGGTCAGGACGACGGTCGCGCCCTCCTCCTGCGCCAGCTTCGCGACGTGGAACGCGATGGACGCATCGGTCAGCAGACCGGTGATGAGCAGCCGCTTGCCGTCGAGCAGTGCCATGTCAGTGCCCCATCCCGAGACCGCCGTCGACCGGTACGACCGCACCGCTGATGTACGCGGCCGCGTCACTCGCCACGAACCGCACCACCTGTGCGACCTCGGCCGGGGTGGCGAACCGGCCGGCGGGTATCGCGCCGAGGTAGGACTTCTGCAGGTCCTCGGCCAGCGCCGCTGTCATGTCCGTCTCCACGAACCCCGGCGCGACCACGTTGGCGGTGATCCCGCGGCCGCCGAGCTCGCGAGTCACCGACCGAGCCAGGCCGACCAGCCCGGCCTTGCTGGCGGCGTAGTTGGTCTGTCCCGGAGAGCCGTACAGCCCGACGACGCTGGAGATCAGCACGATGCGGCCCCGGCGCAGCCGGATCATGCCCTTGCTGGCGCGCCGGACACAGCGGAACGCACCACCGAGGTTCGCGTCCACGACCGACTCGAAGTCGTCGTCGCTCATCCGCATCAGCAGCCCGTCGCGAGTGATGCCCGCGTTGGCGACCAGCACCTCCACCGGACCGTTCGCCTCCTCGGCCGCTGCGAAGGCCGCGTCCACCGACGCCGTGTCGGTGACCTCGCAGGTCACCGGGAGCCCGCCGAGCTTGACCAGGTCCTCGGGTGGCTCTCCGGTGCGATAGGTGAAGGCCACCCGGTCGCCGTCCTCGAGGAAGGCCTGGGCGATCGCGTGCCCCAGCCCGCGGTTGCCGCCGGTGACCAGGACGCTGCGGGGTTCGGCCATGCGGGCGACGCTATCGGCTCAGCCCGGCCCGGCTACAGCTAGGTTGCGGCGATGCGCGCAATCCAGATCGAGCGGTTCGGCGGCCCGGAGGTGCTCCAGCTGGCCGAGGTCGCCGACCCCGAGCCGGTCGCGGGTCTGGTCCCCATCGAGGTCACGACGGCCGGGGTCAACTACGCGGACACGCACCAGGCGGAGGACAGCTACCTGGCCCGGCAGCAGCTGCCGCTCATCCCGGGCGCCGAGGTCGTGGGGACCGACCCGGACGGTCACCGGGTCGTCGCGCTGCTCGGCAACGGGGGGTACGCCGAGCGCGCCCTCGCCCACCCGTCCGTCACCTTCCCGCTGCCCGAGACGGTCGACGACGTGACGGCGCTCGCCCTGGTGCTGCAAGGGACGACGGCCTGGCACCTGCTGCGCACCAGCGCCCGGATGGAGCCGACCGAGAGCGTCGTGGTCATCTCGGCGGCCGGCGGCGTCGGGAGCCTGGCCGTCCAGCTGGCCCGGATCTGGGGTGCCGGCCGGGTCATCGGCACAGCGTCATCGGAGGAGAAGCGCCACGTCGCTCGTGACCTCGGCGCTGACGTGACCGTCGACGTGAGCGGCGTCGACGCCGAGACCGTGCGCGAACGGCTGGTCCAGGCCAACGAAGGCCGCCCCGTCGACGTCGTACTGGAGATGACCGGCGGTGCAGTCTTCGACGGCTCGCTGGCCGCGTTGGCACCGTTCGGCCGGCTGGTCACCTATGGCCTCGCGTCCCGCCGGGGCCCGACGCCGGTCAGCGCCACCGCGCTGATGAGGACGAGCCGGGCGGTCATCGGTTTCTGGCTGGTCCAGGCCCTGCGGCGCCGGCACGGGATCGGCCCGGCGATGGAGGAGCTCCTGGCCCTCGCGGGCAGCGGCGGCCTGCGGGTGCTCGACGGCGGGCACTACCCACTGGCCGACGCGGCTCGCGCTCACCAGGACCTCCGCTCCCGACGTACGGCCGGCAAGCTCGTCCTCGACGTACGAGCGCGTCGGTAGGTTTTGGTCGTGACCACCCGTTCGGTTGACGAGGACTTCAGCGCCCTTCCCCTGCGAAACCTGGCCGACTCCGCCCTGACCCGGGCCCGCGAGCTCGGTGCCGGCCATGCCGACCTCAGGGTCGAGCGGGTCCGCTCCTCGGCCGTGCACCTGCGCGACGGGCGGCTGGCGGCCAGCGGTGACGACACGGACACCGGCCTGGCGGTGCGCGTCCTGGTCGACGGTGTGTGGGGTTTTGCGGCGGCGACCGACCTCACGGCCCGGGCCGCGGTCGAGGCGGCCGAGCAGGCCGTCGCGCTGGCCCGGGTCAGCACGCCCCTGGCCAGCGAACGGGTCGAGCTGGCCGACGAGCCGGTGCACGCCGACGTGGAGTGGGTCTCCGAGTACGTGACCGACCCGTTCGACGTGCCCTCGGCCGAGCGAGCGGAACTCCTGTCGAGCTGGTCGGCCCGGCTGATGGCGGGCGGAGCGGACCACGTGGACGCGGCGGTCATGGCGGTGAAGGAGCAGAAGTTCTACGCCGACCTGGCCGGCACCACGACGCTCCAGCAACGCGTCCGGCTCAACCCGGACGTCACCGTCGTCGCCGCGAGCAGCGAGAACGTCGAGACGATGCGCTCGCTGGCGCCCGGATGCGCGCGCGGCTGGGAGTACCTCGTCGGGACGGCCGAGCAGGGTGCGTGGGCCTGGGACGAGGAGCTGGCCACCTTGCCCGACCTCGCCACCGAGAAGCTCAAGGCGCCCACCGTCGAGGCCGGGACGTACGACCTGGTCATCGACCCGAGCAACCTGTGGCTCACGATCCACGAGTCGATCGGGCACGCGACCGAGCTCGACCGCGCACTCGGGTACGAGGCCGCGTACGCCGGCACGTCCTTCGCCACGATCGACCAGCTCGGGTCGCTGCAGTACGGCAGCGAGCACATGCACGTCACCGGCGACCGGACCGCACCGAACGCGCTGGCCACCGTGGGGTACGACGACGAAGGCGTCCAGACGCAGTCGTGGGACATCGTGCGGGACGGCGTGCTCGTGGGCTACCAGCTCGACCGGGCCATGGCTCGGCAGAACTCAGAACGCATCGGGGTCGCGCGCTCCAACGGCTGCGCGTTCGCCGACTCAGCCGGCCATGTGCCGCTCCAGCGCATGGCCAACGTGAGCCTGCAGCCGGCCGAAGGTGGGCCGTCCACCGACGAGCTGATCGCTGGCGTAGACCGCGGCATCTACGTCCTCGGCGACAAGTCGTGGTCGATCGACATGCAGCGGTACAACTTCCAGTTCACCGGGCAGCGCTTCTACCGCATCGAGCACGGCCGCCTGGCCGGCATGCTGCGCGACGTCGCCTACCAGGCCACGACGACCGACTTCTGGCGGTCGATGACGCGGGTCGGTGGACCGCAGACGTACGTCCTCGGCGGAGCCTTCAACTGCGGCAAGGGCCAACCCGGCCAGATCGCAGCGGTCAGTCATGGTTGTCCGGCAGCAACTTTCCGTCAGGTGCGGATCCTCAACACCAACGAGGAGGGCCGGGCATGAGCGACACGGCACCGCACGTTCTCGCCGAGCGGGCCCTCGAGGCGGCCGGCGGGCCGAGCATCGTGCTCGTCGAGGCCGGTACGACGGCCAACCTGCGCTGGGCGGCCAACACGCTCACGACCAACGGGCTCAGCGGCGGGCACACCGTGACGGTCATCGCGACCAGCGAGGGCGCCGACGGTGTCTCCACGGGCGTCGTCCGGCGCGGCGGGGTCCAGCCCGACGACGTGGCTGCTCTCGTCGCGGAGGCCGAGGCGGAGGCGGCCGCGGCGCCGCCGTCCGAGGACGCCGCTCCGCTGGTCGCGGGCCGGGCCGAGGACGACTTCGACCAGCCGCCGGCGGATCTCGAGGCCGGCTCGCTGTCGTCGTTCGCCGAGGCGCTGGGCGCCGCTATCGGACAGGCACGATCGAGCGACCAGGAGCTGTTCGGGTACGCCGAGCAGTCGCTCTCCACGAGCTACCTGGCCTCCACGACGGGTCTGCGGGCGCGCTACGTGCAGCCGGCGGCCCGGGCCGAGGTGAACGGCAAGGCGGCCGGGCGCACCCGGTCGGCCTGGGCGGGTGCCGGCGCACGAGAGCTCGCAGCGGTCGACGTGGGAGCGCTGGCCGCCGAGGTGGACACCCGGCTCGGCTGGCAGGCGCGGCACCTGGAGCTGGCCGCCGGCCGGTACGACACCGTGCTGCCGCCGAGCGCGGTGGCCGACCTGATGGTCTACGCGTACTGGTCCGCGGGTGCCCGCACTGCTCACGAGGGACGTTCGGTGTTCGGCAAGCCCGGCGGCGGGACGCGTGTCGGTGAACGGCTCAGCGAGACGCCGGTCAGCCTGTGGAGCGACCCCACCGCGGCCGGGTTGGAGTGCCCGCCGTACGTCATGACGCCCGGCAGCAGCGAGCTGGCCTCGGTGTTCGACAACGGGCTGGCCACGCCCGCCTGCGCGTGGATCGACAAGGGGGAGCTGGCTGCCCTGCCGACCACCCGCCATACGGCGACTCTGACCGATCTGCCGCTGCATCCCTGGGTGTCGAACGTCTCGCTGGGCACCCAGGGCGGCGCGGGCGACGTCGACGCGCTGGTCTCGGACCTCGACGACGGGCTGCTCGTGACCTGCATGTGGTACGTCCGCGAGGTCGACCCGCGCACCCTCCTGCTGACCGGGCTGACCCGGGACGGCGTCTACCGGGTCCGCGGAGGGGAGGTCGTCGGTGCCGTGACGAACTTCCGGTTCAACGAGAGCCCGATCGACCTGCTCGCGCGGATCGAGGCAGTGGGAGCGACCGTTCCGACCATCGGGCGCGAGTTCGGCGCGTACTTCTCCCGGACGGCGATGCCGCCCCTGCGGGTGACGGGTTTCAACATGTCGAGCGTGAGCCCGGCTTCCTGAGCCGATCCGCCCCCCTTCGGCGGTCGCATCCGTCCACGAGGCGCGTACCGTGGGGTTGTGAGCCGGGCCACGCGCGAACCGGTGTACTCCGTCAGCGGGGTGCGCCGAGGAACGAGCGACGACCTGGCCCAGCGGCAGCGCCGCTACCTGATCTCGATGAGCATCCGGACCGTGTCCTTCGTCCTCGCCGTCGTCACCCACGGGCCGCTGCGCTGGATCTTCGTGGCGGCCGCGCTGATCCTGCCGTACATCGCCGTGGTCATGGCCAACGCCGTCGGTTCGGGCTCAGTGCCGGCCCCCACGCCGTACGTACCTCAGCAGGCGGCCCTGGACACGGCCCGGCGGCAGGCGATCGAGCACCCGCCGTACGGCGCTGCGCCCGCCGGCGACGAACAGCCGGACCAGCCCACGGACCAGAACACCGGTCCGGAGCCGGCGGCGTCGTGACCCTGTTCCCGGGTGAGCCATCGGTGCGCCTCGACACCGGCGTCAGGCTGCTGTGCAGCGCGAAGGGCTGCCGCGAGAGTGCGGTCTGGGGCCTGAAGTGGAACAACCCGAAGCTGCACACGCCGGAGCGGCGCAAGACCTGGCTGGCCTGCGCCCAGCACCGGGACAGCCTCGAGGCGTTCCTGAACGTGCGCGGGTTCCTGCGCGAGACCGTGCTCGTGGGCGAGCTCACGCTCGACTGAGCTCGAGGTCGTAGGCTCGCCCGGCTGGTCAGCCGCCGATGGCCGACATCGGGCGGTCCGGCTGCAGGAAGCCGGGGTCGTCGATCCCGTGCCCGGCCAGCTTGGCCGCCATGAGCCGCCGCATCTGCTGCGCCAGCTGCTCATCGCTCGCCCCCGCCCGCAGCGGCCCGCGCAGGTCCGACTCGGTGCGTGCGAACAGGCAGGAACGCAGCTGCCCGTCGGCCGTGAGCCGCATCCGGTCGCACGTGCCGCAGAACGGCCGGCTCACGCTGGCGATGACCCCGACCCGGGCCGGGCCGCCGTCGACCATCCAGGTCTCGGCCGGGGCGCTCCCCCGGTCACGCTGCGGCTCCGGCGTGAGGTCGAACCGGGCCGACAGCCGGTCCAGGATCTCGGCCGCGGTCACCATGCTCGACCGGTCCCACGCGTGCTGGGCGTCCAGCGGCATCTGCTCGATGAACCGGAGCTCGTAACCACGCTCCAGGCACCAGTCCAACAGGTCGCCGACCTGCTCGTCGTTGACGCCGCGCATGGCGACGGCGTTGACCTTGACCGGGGTCAGCCCGGCCTCGGCGGCCGCCGCGAGACCGGCGACGACGTCGGGCAGCCGGTCGCGCCTGGTCAGCTCGGCGAAGGTCGCGCGGTCCACCGTGTCGAGGCTGATGTTGACCCGGTCCAGGCCTGCGGCCTTGAGGGGCTGGGCCAGCCGGTCCAGGCCGAGCGCGTTCGTCGTCATCGCGATCCGGGGCCGGGGCCGGAGGTCGGCGATCATCGAGACCAGGTCGGGCAGACCACGCCGCAGCAGCGGTTCGCCGCCGGTCAGCCGGACGTCGGTGACGCCGAGGGAGACGGCGATGCCGACCAGCCGGGTCATCTCCTCGAAGGTCAGCAGCTCGGGCTTGGGCAGCCAGTCGAGCCCCTCAGCCGGCATGCAGTACGAGCAGCGCAGGTTGCAGCGGTCCGTGACCGACACGCGCAGATCGGTGGCGACCCGGCCGTAACGGTCGGCCAGCCGCGGGACCGGCGCCGGGAGGAGGGTGGTCACGTGCTCCAGCCTACGTGGCGGGCCGGTTACCGTCGTGGGGTGAAGGACGATCGGCGGGAGCTGGCCGGGCTGCTCGCGGTCGCGGTCGTCTTCGCGGTCGCCTGCGTCTTCCTCGGGCGGTGGCAGTACCACCGGTTCCAGTCCAAGTACGACGCCGACCATGTCGTGGGGGTCAACTACACGGCGGCGCCGGCCTCCTTGGAGTCCCTGCTGCCGGCAGGCCGGCCCGAGCTGCCGCACGGTGACCGCTGGCGCCCGGTGCGCGTCACCGGGCAGTACGACGTCACGCACCAGGTGCTGGTCCGCAACCGGCCGTACGAGGGCACCTTCGGGTACGAGGTGCTGGTGCCGCTGCTGCCGGCAGCCGGCGGCCCGGCGCTCCTCGTCGACCGCGGCTGGGTCGCGAACGGGCAGACCGGGTCGGCACCGGACAGCGTCCCCGCTCCGGCGACCGGACCGGTCGACGTGACCGCCCATCTGGTGCCGGGCGAGCGCGCGAAGAGCGGGACGTTGCCGGCGGGCCAGTTCGCCAGCATCGACCTGCCGCGCATCGCGGCTAGCACCGGGCTGGCCCTGCTCCCGGCGTACGGCGTCCTGTCGGCCGAGTCGCCGAGGCCCGGGAGCGCCCCCCGTCTCCTGCCTGAGCCGGACGACGGCGGGTACTGGGGCGTCAACCTGTCCTACGCCGTGCAGTGGGGGCTGTTCGCCCTGGCCGGGCTGGCCTTCCCGTTCGTGTTCGTCCGGCGGCGCCGGCGGCTGCGCGCCCAGGACCTGGCTGCGGCCGAGGCGACGTCGGGCACCGGGGATCGTGACGCCGTACCGGCCGGTGTCGTCCCAGCGCCGCGCCGGCGCAAGACCCGGATCTGGGACGAGGAGGACGAGTAGCGCCGGCGACCGGGCCTCGCCGTCCGCACTCATCGAGACGCGTCCGGCGTACGGCGTAGGGCGTCAGGCCCGGAGCTCTCCGGTCAGCTCCGGCAGCGCGGCGAGCGTGTCGTCGTCGCTGCCGCGCCCACGGGACGCGAACTGGGTCGTGTAGAGGTCTGCGTACAGGCCGCCGGAGGCGAGCAGCTCCTCGTGCCGGCCCTGCTCGACGATGCGTCCGTCGTCGACGACGACGATGACGTCTGCGCCGCGGACGGTGGACAGCCGGTGCGCGATGACGAGCGCGGTCCGGCCGGAGAAGGCCGAGTCGAGCGCCCGCTGGACCGCAACCTCGGACTCGCTGTCCAGGTGCGCAGTCGCCTCGTCGAGGACCACGAGTCCGGGCGACTTGAGCAGGAGGCGGGCGATGGCCAGCCGCTGCTTCTCACCACCCGAGAGCCGGTGCCCACGGTCGCCGACCACGGTGTCGAGTCCTTCGGGCAGCCCGGAGATCAGGTCCCACACCTGGGCGGACCGCAGCGCGTCCTCCATGTCGGCGACCGTCGCGTCGGGCCGGGCGAAGGCCAGGTTGGCCCGGATGGTGTCGTGGAACAGGTGTGCCTCCTGGGTCACCACGCCCACGACGTCGTGCAGCGACGTCAGGGACACGTCCCGCAGGTCCAGCCCGTCGATCCGCACCACTCCCGCGGTCGGGTCGTACAGGCGCGCCACGAGCCCGGTGATGGTGGTCTTGCCTGCGCCACTGGGTCCGACGAGGGCGACCAGCTGGCCCGGCTCCACGTGCAGGTCGATGCCGTGCAGCACCTCGTCGCCCGCGGACCGGTCGGCGGAGGCGACCTGCTCCAGCGAGGCGAGCGAGACCTCGTCCGCGGACGGGTACCGGAAGCGCACGCCCTCCAGGTCGACGGACACCGGGCCGCCCGGCAGGGCGACGGCCCCGGGCTTCTCTTCGACGAGCGGCTTGAGGTCGAGCACCTCGAACACCCGCTCGAACGACACCAACGCCGTCATGATGTCGACCCGCACGTTGGACAGCGCCGTCAGTGGGCCGTACAGCCGGCTCAGCAACGCCGCCAGCGCCAGCATCGTGCCGACGGTCAGCGAGCCGCTGATCGCCAGCGAACCACCCACGCCGTACACCAGCGCCGTCGCGAGGCTGGCGACGAGCACCAGGGCGGTGTAGAAGACCCGGCTGTTCATCGCGATCCGGATGCCGGTGTCGCGGACCACCGCGGCCTTGGACCGGTACTCGTGGTCCTCCTCCTCGGGGCGGCCGTAGAGCTTGACCAGGAGCGCGCCGGCCACGTTGAACCGCTCGGTCGTGCGGCCGCCGAGCTCGGCGTTGGCCTGCATCTGCTCGCGGGTGAGGGCGGCCAGGCGCTGCCCCATGTAGCGCGCCGGGATGAGGAAGATCGGCAGCAGCAGCAGAGCCGCGACCGTGATCTGCCAGGACAGGAAGAACATCGCGCCCGCGACGAGGAGGAGCGAGACGATGTTGGACACGACTCCGGACAGCGTCGACGTGAACGCCTGCTGGGCCCCCATGACGTCGCTGTTGATGCGCGAGACGAGCGATCCGGTCTGTGCTCGGGTGAAGAACGCGATCGGCTGTCGCTGGACGTGTGCGAACACCTCGGTCCGGAGGTCGAAGATCAGGCCCTCGCCGACGCGCGCCGAGAACCAGCGCTGGACCAGGCCCACGGCGGCGTCGAGGATCGCGATGCCGGCGGCCGTCAGCGCGAGCCAGACGACGACGTCCTTGCGGCCCGGTGTCACGCCGTCGTCGACGATGGCCTTGAGCAGCAGGGGGATGGCGATCGTCAGCACGGAGTCGACGACGGCCAGGGCGAGGAACGCCGCGATCGCCTTCTTGTACGGGCGGGCGTAGCCGAAGACGCGCCGCGTCGTACCCTCCTTCAGCTTCTGCGTCGCCGCCGCGCCGTCCCTCGTGAGGGATCGCATCGCCTGCCAGTTGTGCGCCAAACCACTGCCTACCTTCGTCTGCCCGCGTCGTCGTGGGCCTTCCTGCTCGTTCCGTCCGTCACTGTGCCCAACACCCCTGACAGTCCGCCGGATTCCGCCCCTACCGGGCGGGCCGCTCCCCCATGGCGCTCAGCAGCCGCGCCTGGGCCGCCCGTTCGGCCGCTCGTTGCTCACTCGGCGTACGGGTCGCCGCCGCACGCAGCAGCATCAGTGTCTCGCGAAGAGCCGCCTCCGGGGTGGCCAGAAGCGCGTCAACCAGGTCAGCGACGGCGGCATCGAGGTTGGGACCGGGTACGACGGCGGTGGCCAGGCCGATCTGGCCCGCCTCCACGGCACTCACCCAGCGACCCGTCGCGCAGATCTCCAGCGCCCGGGCGGGCCCTACGGCGGCCACCAACGGCCACGTGCCGGCGAGGTCCGGCACCAGACCGAGCGAGGGCTCGCGCATGGCGAACCGCGCATCCTCGGCCAGGACCCGCAGGTCGCAGGCCAGGGCCAGCTGGAAGCCGGCGCCGACCGCATTGCCCCGGACCGCCGCGACCGTGACGACCGGAGCCGTCGACCACCAGGTGAACGCGGCTTGGAACTGCTCGATCGCCGCCTCGATGTCCGGCCGGGGCCGTCTCGACAGCTCGAGCAGGGACGGCTCGTCCGGGCGCCCCTGGGGCGTGAGCAGAGCGCGGTCGAGGCCGGCCGAGAAGGACCTGCCGGCGCCGCGGACCACGACGACGCGCACATCGGGGGGCAGGGCGCGGCCGATGTCGGCGAGGGCGCGCCAGGTCGCGGGCGTCTGGGCGTTGAGCTGCTCGGGCCGGTCCAGGGTCACGCTGAGGACCGGGCCGGAGACATCCACGCGCACCCGGCCGGCGTCGAGCACGGCCTGGTCGATCACGGCTCAGTCACCTGCCGGAGGCTAGCCCCCGCACGCCCCGTGCTCCCTGGGGCCCGGTTGACACCAGCCATTTCCGGCACGCGCACCGGGCTGCGGGGAGCACCGCGCGGGGTGGGGAGCACGGAGGGGGTACGGCGGTGGGCGGGGTGGGGAGCTCAGGCGAGGGCGATGAGGTCGGCGTACTCGGTCGACCAGTGGTCCTCCACGCCGTCGGGGAGCAGCAGCACCCGCTCCGGCTCCAACGCGTGCACGGCGCCCTCGTCGTGGGTGACCAGCACGACGGCGCCCTTGTACGAGCGCAGTGCGCCGAGCACCTCCTCGCGGCTGGCCGGGTCGAGGTTGTTCGTGGGCTCGTCGAGGAGCAGCAGGTTGGCGCCCGAGACGACCAGCGTGGCCAGCGCCAGCCGGGTCTTCTCTCCGCCGGACAGCACCCTGGCCGGCTTGTCCACGTCGTCGCCGCTGAACAGGAATGACCCCAGCACGCTGCGCACCCCCGTGTCGCCGAGCTCCGGCGCAGCCGTGCGCATGTTCTCCAGGACCGTGCGCGAGGTGTCGAGCGTCTCGTGCTCCTGGGCGTAGTACCCGAGCCGCAGCCCGTGACCCGGCACCACGGCGCCCGTGTCCGGCGGGTCGATGCCGGCCAGGATCCGCAGCAGCGTGGTCTTTCCCGCACCGTTCAGGCCGAGGACGACGACCTTGCTCCCCCGGTCGATGGCCAGGTCGACATCGGTGAAGACCTCGAGTGACCCGTACGACCGCGACAGGCCCTCGGCGGTGAGCGGCGTACGCCCGCAGGGCACCGGCTCCGGGAACCGCAGCTTGGCCACCCGGTCGGCGACGCGCCTGTCCTCCAGACCCGAGAGCAGCCGTTCGGCCCGGCGGGCCATGTTCTGTGCCGCAACGGCTTTCGTCGCCTTGGCGCGCATCTTGTCGGCCTGCGCCATGAGGGCGGCGGCCTTCTTCTCCGCGTTGGCCCGCTCGCGGTGACGGCGCCGCTCGTCGGTTTCGCGCTGCTGCAGGTAGGCCTTCCACCCGACGTTGTACACGTCCAGCGCGGCTCGCCCGGCGTCCAGGTGGAACACGCGGGTGACACACGCCTCGAGCAGCTCCACGTCGTGGCTGATCACGACCAGCCCGCCCTTGTGGTTGCGCAGGAACTCGCGCAGCCAGGCGATCGAGTCGGCGTCCAGGTGGTTGGTCGGCTCGTCCAGCAAGAGGGTCGGTGCTCCGGAGAACAGGATGCGGGCCAGCTCGACGCGGCGGCGCTGCCCGCCGGACAGGGTGCGCAGGGGCTGGCCGAGCACCCGCTCCGCCAGGCCGAGGCTGCTCGCGATCGAGGCCGCCTCTGCCTCGGCCGCGTAGCCGCCGCGGGCCGTGAACGTGGCGTCGAGGCGGGCGTAGCGGTCCATCGCCCGGTCCCGCGTCTCGTTGTCGGCGCTGGCCATCGCGCCCTCGGTCTCGCGGAGGCGCCGCAGCACCGTGTCGAGCTCGCGGGCGGACAGGATCCGGTCGCGAGCGAGGACCTCGAGGTCGCCGGTGCGCGGGTCCTGCGGCAGGTAGCCGACGTCCCCGCTGCGGGTGACCGACCCGGAGGCCGGCTGGCCCTCCCCGGCCAGGACCCGGGTGAGGGTCGTCTTGCCGGCGCCGTTGCGGCCGACCAGCCCGACCCGGTCCCCCGGACCGACCCGGAACGTCGCGCTCTCGACGAGGATCCGGGAGCCGGCGCGCAGCTCCAGACCGGATGCGGTTATCACGCTGATGTGGCCTTTCAGGAGGACGACGGGAGCAGTGGGGGACGAGCCCCGTTGCTAGTGAGTCGCCTCGGTCACAGCGCCATAGTCTACGCAGGTGAGCTTCAACGAGAACGCGACGCTGGACACGAGCGGCGTCTCGTCCGGCGGCGGGGGCCGCCTCTCCGGCGGGATGCTGCCCATCGGCGGCGGCATCGGCGGCCTCGTCCTCCTTGCGGTGTTCTACGTGCTCAGCCAGCTCGCAGGTGGTAGTACCAGCCCGACGCAGCCAGGTCTCGGTGCGGGAGGCGGGGGCGTCGACTTCAGCAAGTGCAAGACCGGTGCGGACGCGAACCGAGACGTCGACTGCCGCATCATCGGGACGGCGAACAGCGTCCAGGCCTATTGGGCCTCGGCTCTGCCGGACTTCGGCAAGCGCTACACCAAGGCCGGGCTGGTCGACTACCGCGGTTCCACGCAGTCGGCGTGTGGCACGGCGTCGAACGACGTCGGCCCGTTCTACTGCCCCTTGGACAAGACGGTGTACATCGACGCCACCTTCTTCCAGGAGCTGACCAGCCGGTTCGGCGCCGACGACGGCGCACTGGCGCAGGAGTACGTCGTCGCGCACGAGTACGGCCATCACGTCCAGGACATCCTCGGTCTCCTCGACCGGGCCCAACAGGACCCGCAGGGCCCCGAGAGCGGCTCCGTCCGGACCGAGCTCATGGCCGACTGCCTGGCCGGCGTGTGGGCGCACAGCGCGGCGACCACGACCGACGCGAATGGAGTCCCGTTCCTCAAGCCCCTGACCACGTCGGATATCGACTCGGCCTTGTCCGCGGCTCAGTCGGTCGGGGACGACCGGATCCAGAAGCAGACGACCGGGCGGATCAACCAGGACACCTGGACCCATGGTTCGTCGGCCGAGCGACAGCGCTGGTTCACCCGCGGCTACCAGAGCGGCAGCCTGAACAACTGCGACACGTTCTCGGCCACGTCCCTGTAGGGATCGGCCGACGCCCGGCCCCTCGCCGTACGCAAGAATCCCCCGCATGACGCATGCCCGCCGGTTGTCGGCCAGGGACCTGGCGCTCGTTGCGTCGTTCGCGGCGCTCATCGCCGCGCTCGGCCTGGCGCCCAGCCTGTACCTGTTCGGCAGCACCGTGCCGATCACCTTGCAGACCCTGGGCGTGATGATCACCGGCTCGCTGCTCGGCTGGCGGCGGGGAGCGCTGGCCGTCGGCCTGTTCCTGCTGCTCGTGGCCGCTGGGCTGCCTCTGCTCAGCGGCGGCCGCGGCGGCATCAGCGTGTTCCAGGGACCGAGTGCGGGCTACCTCGTCGGCTTCTTCTTCGGCGCCGCTGCCATCGGGTGGCTGGTCGAGCGGCTGTGGCCCCGCTACCCGGTCTGGTGGGGGTTCGCGGCCAATGTCATCGGGGGCATTGGTGTCGTCTACGCCATCGGTGTCCCGGTGCTGATGTGGCGGACCGGACTGCACCTCGGCACGGCGCTCTGGTCGGGCGCCGCGATCTTCCTGCCCGGCGACTTCAGCAAGGCGATCGTCGCAACGGTCGTCGCGGCCGGTGTGCATCGCGGGTACCCGACCCTCGTCCAGGAGCGCGAGCTTGTCGAGGCCCGGCGTCGCTAGGCCGCTGCTGCTGAGCGACGGCGACGCCGCCGAGCTCACCGCGCGTCTGTGGGCCGCAGCCGAGGCCGGAACCCCGGTGGCGGTCCTGGACCCGGCCTGGCCTCGTGCCCTGCGCCGGGCCGCCGAGGACGCGCTCGACCGGGCGGACCTCCCGGACGGGTCGCTGGTGTTGTTCACGTCCGGTTCGTCCGGCCGGCCGCGCGGGGTCATCCGTACGGCCGCCAGCTGGCAGGCGAGCGTCGGCGGACTCACCGACATCACGGGCGTCGGCGCGGACGACGTGGTCTGGCTCCCTGGCAGCCCGACGTCGACGATGACGTTGTACGGCGGGTGGCACGCAACCGCAGTCGGCGCCGAAGTGCGCGGGGCCGAAGGGTGGCCGCGCGGCGCGCCCCCGGCCGGTGTGACCGCGCTGCACGCCGCCCCCCGGGTGCTTGCCGCAGCCGTATCCACCGCGGAGCGAGACCGACTCCGGGACGTCCGGGTCGCGGTCGTGGCGGGCGCTCCGCTCCCGGCCGAGCTGCGGGCCCGCGCGGACGGCCTGGGCTGGCGGATCGTCGAGTACTACGGGGCCGCCGAGCTCTCGTTCGTCGCCTGGCGCGAGAAAACCGTTTCCTACCAACGCTTTCCGGGGGTCGCCGTCGAGATCCGGGCCAGCGAGATCTGGGCCCGGTCGGCGTACCTCTGCGAGGGCTACCTCACGCCGGACGACGACGGTCCGCTGCGCAAGGACGGCAGCTGGGCCACGGTCGGGGATCTTGGTCGTGAGCAGGACGACGGTCTCCACGTGCTGGGCCGCGGCGACGCGGCCGTCACGACGGGGGGCCGCACGGTGGTGGTCGAGGAGGTGGAGAGCGCCATCCGCGAGCACCCGGCAGCGCCGGCCGGCATGGACGACGTCGTCGTGACGTCGATCCCCCACCCGCTGCTCGGCGAGCTGCTCGTCGCCGTGGTCGCGGTCGCCGGCCCGCCGGACAGCACCCTGAGCCGGGCCGCGCTCGACCGGACCGTCAGCGGGCTCCCGGACTGGAGCCGGCCGCGGCGGTGGTGGCTCGTCGAGGAGCTGCCGCGGACGTCGACCGGCAAGCCGGACCGGGCAGCCGTGCGGCTCGGCGTGCGTCACCGCACGTTGACCGATCGACCCCTACGCTGAACCGCGCCATGTCCGCCACTGACGCCTCGCCCCGGATCGGCCCGGACACGCCGGTGGTCGTCGCCGCCCGGCGTACCGCCGTGGCGACCGTCGGCCGTGGTTTTGCCGACGTCGCGGTCGACGAGCTCGCGGCGCCCGTCCTGCAGGCCCTGCTCACCGACCTCGGCCCCCGCCGGCCCCAGGTCGACGACGTGGTGCTGGGCAACTGCACCGGGCCGGGTGGCGACGTCGCCCGGGTGGCGGCTCTGCGCGCCGGGCTCGGCGTGGACGTCCCGGGCGTCACGGTCGACCGCCAGTGCGGCAGCGGTCTGGAGGCGATCCGGCTCGGGGCGGCGCTGGTGGCGTCGGGAACGGCCCGGCTGGTTCTGGCCGGCGGCGCGGAGAGCGCCAGCACCTCGCCGCGGCCCCAGCGGGCCCGGTTCGCCCCCGAGCCGTACGCCGACCCCGACATGGGCCCGGCGGCCGAAACCCTCGCCGGGCGGCTCGGGATCTCGCGGGAACGACAGGACGCGTACGCCGCCCGCTCGCACCGGCTGGCCCTGGCGGCGCGCGCGCGCGGCACCTACAGCGACGAGATCGTCCCGGTCGCGGACCTGGACGAGGACGACCGGCCCCGCTCATCGCTGACCGTGGCCAAGCTGGCGAGCTTCCGGCCCGCGTTCGCGGTCCGGGGCACGGTCACGGCCGGCAACTCCTGCGGCATCAACGACGGGGCCGCCGCGGTGGCCATCGTGAGCGAACGGGTGCGGGCGACGCTGCACATCCCCGGCCTGGCCGTCCTGGCCAGCGCCGTCGCGGGCGTCGACCCGGCGCTGCCCGGGCTGGGCCCCGTCCCGGCCGTGGCGGAGGCTCTGGACCGGGCCGGCCGGTCCATCCAGGAGGTCGACCAGCTCGAGATCACCGAGGCGTTCGCCGCGCAGGTGCTCGCCTGCACGGACGCCTGGGGGTTGGACCCCCTGGCCGAGACTCCGGACATCGGCGCGACGCACGTGTGCCCCGACGGCGGCGCGATCGCGCTGGGACATCCGTGGGGAGCGTCAGGTGCACTGCTCGTCGTACGGCTGTTCGCCTCGATGGTGCGCGCGAGCGGGCCCCGCATCGGCCTGGCCACCTGCGCGGTCGGCGGCGGGCAGGGCGTCGCCATGGTGTGGGAGCGGGTCGGGTGATCCGGCTCGAGGACGTGAGCCACCGGTACGGCGACCGCACGGTGCTGCAGCACGTCACGCTCGAGATCGATGGACCGCGCGTCGCCGTCATCGGCGCCAACGGCTCGGGCAAGTCGACGCTGGCCCGGCTGCTGAACGGGCTCGTCCTGCCGACCCAGGGAACGGTGACCGTCGACGGACTGGACACCCGGCGCGACGGCGGTGCGGTCCGCCGCAAGGTCGGCTTCGTCTTCACCGATCCTGACGCCCAGATCGTCATGCCGACGGTCGCGGAGGACGTGGCGTTCTCGTTGCGGCGCAAGGATCTCACGGCGGCGCAGCGCGCCGAGCGGGTGCGCGAGGTGCTGGACCGGTTCGGCCTCGGTGGGCACGCCGACCATCCCGCGCACCTGCTGTCCGGTGGCCAGAAGCAGCTGCTCGCGCTCGCCTCGGTGCTGGTCATCGAGCCGGAGATCCTGGTGTGCGACGAGCCCACGACTCTGCTCGACCTGCGCAACACGCGCATCGTCTCCGACCTGATCGAGGCGCTGCCGCAGCAGGTCATCCTGGTGACCCACGACCTGGACCAGGCCAAGGGCTGGCCGCGGGTGCTCGTCGTCGACGATGGCCGCGTGGTCGCCGACGGGCCGGGCGAGACGAGCGTGCAGGCCTACCGCGAGCTGATGGCGGACCGGCGGTGAGCGCCTCCGGCCTCGACCGCGCCGGACTGTTCTGGCCCGGGCGGTCCGTCCTACACCGGATGCCGGGCGGGGCGAAGCTGACCCTGCTCGCCGCGGGCAGCCTGGCCCTCGTGGTGTGGCGCGGCTTGGTCGCGCTCGCCGTGGCGGGCGCCGTCGTGGCCGCGGCCTACGCCGTCGCGCGCATCCCCGTCCGGGTCGCGTGGGCCCAGCTGCGGCCACTGCGGTGGGTCGTGCTGGTCCTCGGCGTCGCGCAGCTGCTGCTCAGCGGCTGGCGGCCGGCCGTGGCCGTCGTTGGCGCTCTCGTGGTGCTCGTAGCGGCCGCGGCCCTGCTCACACTGACTACGCGGGTGAGCACGCTGGTCGACACCTTCACCCGGCTGGCCCGGCCGCTGCGCCGAGCCGGAGTCGACCCCGACCGGATCGGGCTCCTCGCCGCCCTCACCGTGCGGACCGTGCCCGTCATCGCGGGCATCCGCGACGAGGTCGACCAGGCCCGTCGGGCGCGCGGGCTGGAGCGCAGCCCCCGCGCGCTGCTGGTGCCGCTCGTCGTACGGACCGTGCGGCACGCCGACCACCTGGGCGAGGCGCTGGTCGCCCGCGGGGTGGACGACTAGCCCGGTGCGGCCGGCTCGCCGGTCACGGCCGGGTCGTCTCGGTCGGGCAGCTCGGGCACGGGACGCGCTGCTCGCGCATCATCGTCTTCTGCTCCGGTCCGGCGGGTGAGCTGCCGGGTCTCGCGGCTGAGCAGTGGTGACGCGCCGGACAGCAGCAGGACGACCGAGCAGCCGGACAGCACCCACGACGTGCCGAAGGCATGGGCGAGCGGCCCGGCCAAGGCATTCCCGACGGGCATGGCCAGGAACGACGTCAACATGTCCCACGAGTCGACCCGTGCGATGACGTGGTGCGGCACGTGGTCCTGGATGGCCGTCGTCCATTGGACGTCGTAGAAGATCAGCCCCGTGTAACCGATGACCGCGCCGACGACTACCGCCGCCAGCGTGCCCGGCCACACGTAGGCGAAGGCCCACAACGGCATCAACAGCAGGGAAGGCCAGCCGGCCCGCAGCAGCCGGCGCGGCCGCAGCCGGAGCCCGACCGCCGCGCCGACGACACCACCCATCCCCTCGGCGGCGGCGATCACGCCGACCGCGCTCGCACCGCCGAGGTTCCGCACCGCGAGGACCTGGGCCAGCACCAGTACGACGCCGTTGGCGACGTGGTACGCCGTCGCGGCCAGCACCCCGCGCAAGAGCCATTCACGCTCGCGGATGGCCGACCAGCCCTCACCCATCTCCCGGAACAGGCCGGACCGGGCCGTCCGCTCGACCCGGGCCTTGATGAACAGGACGGACAGGATCGACGCCAGGAAGCTGCCGGCGTTCACCGCGAACCCGGTGGCGGCGCCGACGGCCGCGACCGTGAGTCCGCCCGCGGCCGGGCCGAGGACCTGGCAGGTCCACTGCAGCAGGCTGAGCGTGGCGTTGGCCTGCCGCCGAGCCTCGACGGTGACCACCATCGGCTTGAGGGCTGTCATGGCGGGCGAGAAGAAGGCACCCGCCACGGCGGTCACCGCGGCCAGCGCACACAGCAGCGGCACCGAGCCCGAGCTGACGGCGAACATCACGGCCATCCCGGCAACGGCGAGCAGCCGGACCAGGTCGGACAGCACCATGACCAGCTGCGGCTGGACGCGATCGGCCCAGACGCCGCCGAACAGTGCCCCGGCCAGCCGGCCGACGATCGAGGAGGCCAGGACCAGACCGAGAGCACCCGGCCCGCCACCGTTCAGGACCACGGCGACGGCGAGGGCGACGGTCTGGAAGCCGTTGCCCAGCCAGGACAACGCCTGCCCGGCGGCCAGGAGGCGGAAGTCGCGCGGGTGGATCGCTGCGCCGGAGACCCCTGTCACGACCCGACCCTAGTCACGCGTCGGGCGACCGCCCGACCGCCACTCCGACTCGAGCATCGCGTAGACGATCTCGTCGGTCCACTCCCCCTTGACCCACTCGTTCTCGACCAAGTGCGCTTCCTGGCGCATGCCGAGCCCGGCCAGCACCTTGCCCGACGCGCTGTTGCGTCCGTCCAGCCGCCCGGCGATCCGGTGCAGGCCGAGCTGCTCGAAACCTATGCGTAGCAACGGAACCGACGCCTCGTGGGCGTAGCCCTTGCCCTGGTGCTCGGAATGCAGCAGGAACCCGATCTCCCCGGACTTGTGTACGTCGCTGTGCCACATGAGGGTGACGTCGCCCACGACGTACCCGACACCGTCGGGGACGATGGCGAGGGTCAGCACGTCTCCCTCGGCCTCGAGCCGGGTGCGCTGCATCAGCTCGTCCATGCGCGGCCCGAACGTCTCCCGGTCGAACGAGGGGAGGTAGAGGTATCGGGTCAAGTCGTCCCGCGACCAGTAGTCCAGCGCCCGCACGAAGTCGTCGGGCTGGTACGGCCGCAGGCTCAGCCGCTCGGTCCGGATCGGGTAGTCAGGAGACAACACCCGGCGATTCAAACGGACCGCACCGACGGCCCGCCATCGGATATCGCGGTGGTCGGAGAGCGCGGCTGGCTCGTCACCCAGGCTCGTGGACGGTCACCAGAAGGGCCTGCGCCCGGGCGGCCGCCTGGCGCAGCACCTCGAGGCGCGGGTCGGGGACGTCCAGATGACGCTGCGTCCCGAGCCCGCGCACAGCGGTGAGCGCGGGCTCCTGGAGCAGCTGGTCGCACAGGCCCCGGTCGCCGCCGGTCACCAGGACCGTCGGCCGGGGATGGCTCGGGAAGGCGGCCCAGGCCTGCCCGGCTGCGCGGACGAGCTGCTGCACCTGCCCGGCGCGGCGCCGGGCGAACCGCTGCTGGGACCATCCACCGGCCGCGGTCCGGGACTGCACGTAACGGCCGCCCACCTTCGAGTGCACGAGCTCGGCGCCGGTCGCGACGCCGACGGCGTACCCGCCCCGGCGCAGGAGCAGCACGGCGGTCACCGCCCGCTCGATGGCGTGTGCTGCCAACGCGGCAGCCAGGTCGTCCGCGGCGACCTCCGGGCCAGGCCGGAACGGGTGCAGTGGCTGGAGGGTCGCGCGCACGCCGAGCGGACCGGAGAGCAGGAGACCGCCGTCGTCGGCCGACAGGACCGACTCAGGATGCGTGCCGCGGTAGCGCTGCACCCAACCGACCAGCCGGTCGGGTGGCACCTCCACGACGCGCGTGACCACGGCGTGGTCGCGTCCGTCGGCGCCGGTCAGACGTTGAAGCCGAGGGCGCGCAGCTGCTCGCGGCCGTCGTCGGTGATCTTGTCCGGACCCCATGGCGGCATCCAGACCCAGTTGATCCGGTGACCGGTGACCAGGCCGTCGAGGGCCTGCGCGGTCTGGTCCTCGATCACGTCGGTCAGCGGGCAGGCCGCGCTGGTCAGCGTCATGTCGATGACCGCGTGCGAGTTCTGGTCGATCGTGATGCCGTAGATGAGGCCGAGGTCGACGACGTTGATCCCGAGCTCGGGGTCGACGACGTCCTTGAGCGCCTCTTCAAGGTCCGCCACGTTGGCGGGCGTCGCGTTCGACGTCTCGGTCATGATGCGTTCTCCTTCAATGGCAACGACTCCGGCGGCTGCGGCGATGTGGCCAGAGCACCTGTGAGCAGCAACGCCTCCGACAGCGCCGACCATCCCAGCAGAGCACATTTGACTCGGGCCGGGTACTTCGCGACACCCTGCAGGGCGACCGCGTCCCCCAGCAGGTCCTCGTCCGGGGCGCTCCCGTCGCGGGTGCGGACCATGTCGCGGACCGCCGCACCGACACCGACGGCGTGGGTCACTGGGCGGCCCAGCACGAGGTCGGTCAGCACGGACGTGGAGGCCTTGCTGATGGCGCATCCCTGGGCGTCGTACGACACGTCCTCGACCACCGCCTCAGGACCCTCGCCGTCCAGCCGGAGCCGGAGGGTCACCTCGTCACCGCAGACCGGGTTCACCTGACGGACCTCGATGTCGTACGGCGCGCGCAGGCCCGCGTGGTGCGGGGCCTTCGCGTGGTCCAGGATCAGCTCGGCGTACAGGTCCATCAGACGGCCACCTCGAACATCGCCGGCACCCGGTCCAGAGCGGCCAGCAGGACGGCCACGTCGTCGACGCCGTTGTACGGCCCGAACGACGCGCGGGTCGACGCGGCGACCCCGAAGCGCCGGTGCAGCGGCCACGCGCAGTGGTGTCCCACCCGTACGGCGACACCGGCGTCGTCCAGCACCTGGCCGACGTCGTGAGCGTGCACGCCGTCGACCACGAACGCGACCGCACCCGCGCGCCGGCTGCGGTCGGCCGGCCCCAGGACACGCACCCACGGCCGCTCGGCCAGCCCGTCGAGCAACGCTTCCGAGACCTGACGGTCTTGCGCCGCAACGCGATCCATACCGAGCAGAGTCAGGTAGTCGACGGCCGCGTGCAGGCCGACGGCTTGCGCCGCCATGGGAACGCCGGCCTCGAAACGCTGCGGCGGGGGCGCATAGGTGGAGCCCTCCATGTGCACCGTCTCGATCATCGAACCGCCGGTGAGGAACGGCGGCATCGCATCGAGCAGCTCGCGCCGGCCCCACAGCACGCCCACGCCGCTCGGCCCGAGCATCTTGTGCCCGGAGAAGGCCAGGAAGTCGACGCCCAGCTCGGCGGTCGACACCGGCAGGTGCGGGACCGACTGGCAGGCGTCGAGGACGACGAGCGCGCCGACCTCGCGGGCCCGGGCCACGATCGCCGCGACCGGGTTGAGCGTCCCCAGAACATTGGACACGTGCGCGAACGCCACGAGGCGAGTGCGATCGGTCACGATGCGGCTCAGCCCGTCCAGGTCGAGCGTCCCGTCGTCGGTGACCTCGAGCCAGCGCAGGGTTGCGCCGGTGCGACGGCAGAGCTCCTGCCACGGCACGAGGTTCGCGTGGTGCTCCATCTCGGTCACGACGATCTCGTCACCGGGTGCGAGCGCGAACCGGGCGGCCGGGCCGCCCGATGTGCTCGCGTTGCTCATGGCGTAGGCGACGAGGTTGATCCCCTCGGTCGCGTTCTTGGTGAACACCACCTCGCCGGCGTCCGCGCCGATGAACCGCGCGACGCCCGCGCGGGCCGCCTCGAACGCGTCGGTGGCCTCCTCGGCCAGCTGGTGCGCGCCACGGTGGACCGCCGCGTTGTGCCGCTCGTAGAACTCGCGCTCGGCGTCCAGCACCGTCGTCGGCTTCTGCGACGTGGCGCCGGAGTCCAGATAGACCAGCCGCTGACCGTCCCGCACGGTCCGCGCCAGGATCGGGAAGTCGCCCCGTACGGCGGCCAGCTCGGCCGGGGTCAGCGGCGTCGCCGCGACCTCCGGGCCGGTGTCCACGCGTTCAGGGGTGAGCGTCATGTCAGGCCCGCGCTCCGGCGGAGACGAACCGGTCGTAGCCCTCGGACTCCAGCCGCTCGGCCAGCTCGGAGCCACCGTCCTCGACGATGCGGCCGTCGACGAACACGTGCACGAAGTCGGGCTGGATGTAGCGCAGGATCCGCGTGTAGTGGGTGATCAGCAGGACGCCGACCTCGCCGCCGGCCCGGACCCGGTTCACGCCGTCGGACACGATCTTGAGCGCGTCGATGTCCAGGCCGCTGTCCGTCTCGTCCAGGATCGCGATCGACGGCGTGAGCAGCTCGAGCTGCAGGATCTCGTGCCGCTTCTTCTCACCGCCGGAGAACCCCTCGTTGACGTTGCGGTCGGCGAACGCCGGGTCCATCCGCAGGTCGCTCATCGCCTGCTTGACGTCCTTGACCCACTGCCGCAGCGGGGGTGCCTGGCCGTCGACGGCCGTGCGCGCAGTGCGCAGGAAGTTCGACACCGTCACGCCCGGGATCTCGACCGGGTACTGCATGGCGAGGAACAGGCCGGCGCGAGCGCGCTGGTCGACCGACATCGTGAGGACGTCCTCGCCGTCCAGCGTCACGCTGCCCTGCGTGATCGTGTACTTGGGATGCCCGGCGATGGAGTAGGCCAGGGTCGACTTGCCGGACCCGTTCGGGCCCATGATCGCGTGGGTCTCGCCCTGCCGGACGGTCAGGTCGACGCCGCGCAGGATCTCCTTCGGACCCTCCGTCGTGTCGTCGCCGACCGAGACGTGCAGGTCGCGGATCTCCAGGGTGGCCATGGTGTCAGTGCTCCTTCACAGCGGTGGTTTCAAGCCGGTGGGCCTCGATCTGTTCGGCCGTCAGAGGTGCGTCGACGTCGACGTGGACCGTGCCGTCCTCGATCCGGACCGGGTAGACGGCGATCGGCCGGATGGCCGGCAGGGCGGTCGGGCGGCCCGTCCACAGGTCGAACCGCGAGTCGTGCAGCCAACACTCGACCGTGCAGCCGTCGACCTCGCCCTCGGCCAGGGAGACGTTCGCATGCGAACACGTGTCGTCGACGGCATGGACGTGGCCGTCCTCGTCACGGACGACGGCCACTGGCAAGCCGGCCAGGTCGACGACGACGGCTCCGACGTCGGGGAGTGCGTCGAGGCGTACGGCGGGCTGGAAGCTCATCGGGCGGCCCCGGCGATCGCGGCGACGGGTTGCTCGGACCGGTTCATCGAGCTCTCCAGCTCTTCCTCGATCTCGCGCAGCAGGCGTTCCTGCAGCTCGGGCACGCCGATCTGCTGGACCAGCTCGACGAAGAACCCGCGCACGACCAGACGCCTCGCCTCGTCGTGCGGGATGCCCCGCGCCTGGAGGTAGAACAGCTGCTCGTCGTCGAAACGGCCTGTGGCAGAAGCGTGTCCGGCTCCGACGATCTCGCCGGTCTCGATCTCCAGGTTCGGCACCGAGTCGGCGCGGGCGCCGTCGGTGAGCACCAGGTTGCGGTTGAGCTCGTAGGTGTCCGTGCCCTCGGCCTCGTGCCGGATCAGGACGTCACCGACCCACACGGTGTGGGCCGACTCGCCCTGCAGCGCACCCTTGTAGGTGACGCGGCTGCGGCAGTTCGGCTCGGCGTGGTCGACGAACAGGCGGTGCTCGAGGTGCTGACCCTCGTCGGCGAAGTACAGCCCGAGCATCTCGACGTCCCCGCCCGCGGCCGCGAACGTCGCCGACGGCGTGATCCGCACGACGTCTCCGCCCAGCGTGACGACCACGTGCTTCAGCATCGCGTCCCGGCCGATCCGGGCCTGGTGCGAGGACAGGTGGACCGTGTCGTCGTCCCAGTCGGCCAGGCTCACGACGGTGAGGTTGGCGCTGTCGCCCACCAGCAGCTCGACGTTGTCCGCCAGCGTCGCGCTGCCGCGGTGGTCGAGCACGACGACCCCCGTCGAGAACGGCTTGGCGTCCACGACCAGGTGCGCGTACGCCGCGCCCTCCTTGCCCTGCCCCGTCACCGTGACGTAGGTCGGCCGCCGGGCGGCCGTGTCCTGCGGGAACGTCACGACCGTCGCGTGGTCGAAGGACGACCAGGCCTGGGCCGCGACGCGGTCGCTCGGGCGGCCGCTGCGGCCGATCCGTGCGTCGTCGCGACCCACCGTCTCGACCACGGCCGGCTCGGCCGGGTCGACGGTCACCGTGACGTCCGCGCCACGCGGAGCGCTGCTGTCGTGCAGCCCGCGGACCCGGTCAAGCGGCGTGAACCGCCAGTCCTCTTCGCGGCCGGTCAGGACCGGGAAGTCGGCGACGTCGTACGACGTGAAGCGGGACGCGCGAGACTCGGAGGGAGCGGGACCTGCGCCGTGCGAATGCGGTTGAACGTCAACCGTCATCCGACGGCCCCTTCCATCTGCAGCTCGATCAGGCGGTTCAGCTCCAGTGCGTACTCCATCGGCAGCTCACGTGCGATCGGCTCGATGAAGCCACGCACGATCATCGCCATGGCCTCCTCCTCGGTGAGCCCGCGCGACATCAGGTAGAAGAGCTGGTCCGCGCTGACCTTGGACACCGTGGCCTCGTGACCCATCGACACGTCGTCCTCGCGGACGTCGACGTACGGATACGTGTCCGACCTCGAGATCTGGTCGACCAGCAGGGCGTCGCAGCGCACCGTCGAGGCGCTGTGGTGCGACCCCTCGAGCACCTGGACCAGACCGCGGTACGACGTGCGGCCACCACCGCGCGCGACCGACTTCGAGACGATCGAGGACGACGTGTGCGGCGCCGCGTGCACCATCTTGGCGCCGGCGTCCTGGTGCTGGCCCTCGCCGGCGAACGCGATGGAGAGGGTCTCGCCCTTGGCGTGTTCGCCGAGCAGGTAGACCGCCGGGTACTTCATCGTCACCTTGGAGCCGATGTTGCCGTCGACCCACTCCATGGTCGCGCCCTCGTGGGC
>JBJMHS010000076.1:0-42966 GCA_045807245.1 Actinomycetales bacterium | reverse complement strand
GGACCGGGCCATCGAGGCCGTCGACATCGTGGGACTCGCGACCGACCACTGCGTGCGCGCCACCGCCTTGGACGCGACGGCGGAGGGCTTCCAGACCCGTGTCCTGCTCGACCTGACCGCAGGCGTGGCCCGGCCGACTACGCAGAGTGCTCTCGAGGCCCTGCGCCAGGCCGGGGTGGGGCTGTCCGGACGGCCAGTGCTGGGGTGAGCCCCCTCGCCACGCGGGGGCTTTCGCCCGTGCGGGGCAGGGCGGCGAGCGAGCATACTGGCGGATAGCTGGAAGCCCGGCCTGACCTCGATGCGACTTGGGGGAACCACCCGTGCCCGTCCTCACCGGGGGTGCCGCCGCCACCGGCAGCCCCAGGCCTGAGGGCGAGCCCGACGTTCGGCCGGTCCGCCCGGTCCGGCCCTGGCTGGTCGCCCTGCGCCGGGTCACCTGGGTGCTCGCGTTCGCGGCCGCCGCCGCGATCATCCTGCTCATCCCCCGCACGACCGGCACGACGTGGAACGCCATCTGGCACACGCTGTCCCGGGTCACGCTGACCGACGTCGCCCTGCTGGCCGCGATGTGGGGTCTGGCGCTGTTCTGCTACTCGTTCGTGCTGACCGGTTCGTTGCCCGGGCTGCGTCGGCGGCAGGCCATGACGCTGAACCTCACCGGCAGTGCTGTCGCCAACGTCGTACCGCTGGGCGGCGCCGCAGGCGTCGGCCTCAACACGATGATGCTGCGGCGATGGGGGTACGCCGGCAAGGACATCGCCAGCTTCATGATGATCAGCAACGTCTGGAACATCCTGGCCAAGCTCGCCGTCTCGGCCAGCGTCATCGGGCTGCTCGCCGTGGGCGGCCTGCCCGTGCCGCTGCCGGCCGCGGGCGCCCGGGCCGTCGCGGTCTCGGCCGCGGTCCTGGTCGCGTTGATCGTGGCCGCGCTCGTCAGCGACCGCGTCACCACGCTGACCGGGCGGGTCGCCGACCTGGTCCTGGCCGGGCCCCTGCGCCTGCTGCACCTGCACCGCCGTACCCATCTGGCCAGCCAGCTGCCCGCCGTACGCCGGGTGATGATCCGCGTGGTCCGCGACCGCTGGCCGTTGATGAGCATCGGGATGCTGCTGTTCCTCGGGCTGCAGGCCGGTCTGCTGGGCATGTGCCTGCACCTGCTGGGCAACCAGGTCACGGTCGCGGCCGTGCTCACCGCCTTCGCGGTGGACCGGCTGCTGACCGCGGTGCCACTGACCCCGGGCGGCTCAGGCGTCGTCGAAGCCGGTACGGCGGCCGCTCTGGTCGCGCTGGGCGGGGCACCGGCCGAGGTGGCGGCCGCGGTGCTGCTCTACCGCGCGATCACGTTCCTGCTCGAGATCCCGGTCGGCGGCGTGTGGGCCCTGGGTTGGTTCGCGGCCCAGCGCCGCTTGGGTCCGGCGAGCGCTGCGGCCGGCGGTGCCGGGTGAGGGTCGCCCACGTCACGGACTGCTTCCTGCCGCGGCTCGGTGGCATCGAGATGCAGGTCCGCGACCTCGCTCTGCGGCAGCAGGAGGCCGGTCACGAGGTCACGATCTACACGTCGACGGACGCCGGGGAGTCCCACCTCTCCGACTCCGGTCTGCGGACGGTACGGCTGCCCTCGCGCGCCGGCTGGGTGACGCCCGGTGGTCTCCGGCATGTCGGTCCGCAGCTGTTGGGCGGCAAGCCCCATGTCGTGCACGCGCACACCTCGCTGGTGTCGCCGCTGTCGTGGCAGGCGGCGCGGGTCGCCTCGGGGGCAGGCATCCCGGCGGTGCTGACGATGCACTCGCTGTGCAAGGTGCCGACCTGGCTGCTCCGGCTCAAGGCGCCGATCTTCGGCTGGACCGACCTGCCGGTGCAGTGGACCGCGGTGTCGCAGCGGGCGGCGGAGGCGGTCAACCGGATGCTGCCCGGGCACGACGTCGTGATCCTGCCGAACGGCATCAACCCGGCCCTGTGGCGGGTCCCCCGCCGGCCGACCAACCCCCGCCGGCTGCAGATCGTCAGCGTCATGCGGCTCATGCCTCGCAAGCGCCCCATGCACCTGCTGCGCGTGCTGGCCGACATCCGGCGCCGGGTGCCGGCCTCGACCGAGCTGACCGCCGTGATCATCGGTACCGGGCCGGAGCAGCCGGCGATGGAGCGGTTCATCGAGCGGCACGGCATGCGCGGCTGGGTGCAGCTGGCCGGGCGATGCGATCACGAGACGATCCACCGGGTCCACGCGGCGTCCGACGTGTACCTCGCGCCGGCGACGCTCGAGTCGTTCGGGATCGCGGCCCTGGAGGCCCGGTGCGCCGGCGTCCCGGTGGTGGCCATGCAGGTCGGGGGCGTCGGTGAGTTCGTGCAGCACGGGCGCGAGGGCATGCTCGTCCGTTCCGACAGCGAGATGGCCCAGGTCACGGCCGACCTGCTCCGCTCGCCGGACCGGCTCCAGGCGATGCGCGAGCACAACCGCACGACGGAGCCGGGCACCACGTGGGACAACATCCTGGACCTGACGCTGGCGGCCTACCGGCGGGCCGGGATGCGCGACGTCGTCGACCTGCGGGAGTCGCCGCTGCGGCTGCCCAGCGGGCCTCAGTCGGTACGCCGGTTCGTTCGACCGTGAGCCCGGACGCCGCCCCCGACGTCCTGACGCTCGAGCGGTACGAGCTCGACCGCGCCCGGTCGTGTCTGGAGGCCATGCGGGCCCAGACTGCGAGCCTGGTCGGCGCCGACGTGGCGGTGGACGAGATCGCCGCGAACTCGCTCATGCACGTGCGCGAGCGGCGGTTGGCGTCCCTCGTCGCCGATTCCGGCACCCCGCCGTTCTTCGCCCGGATCGACAACGACGAGGCCGAGACGTTCCACATCGGGCGTCGGCACATCCGGGACGAGGAGGGCGAGCCGGTCGTCATCGACTGGCGAGTGCCGATCGCCCGAACGTTCTACCAGGCCACGGCCGGCGACCGGATGGGCCTGCAGCTGCGACGGCGCTTCGGCTTCCACCTCGGTTCGCTCACGTCGTACGAGGACGAGCACCTCGACCGCGGCGAGAGCCTGGGCCTGGCCAGCGACCTGCTCCGGGAGGAGATCGAGCGGCCGCGCGTCGGGCCGATGCGCGACATCGTCGCGACCATCCAGCCGGACCAGGACGACCTCGTGCGCGCGGACTTCGACCACTCCTTGTGCATCCAGGGCGCGCCCGGCACCGGCAAGACGGCGGTGGGGCTGCACCGCGCGGCGTACCTGCTCTACACCTTCCCGGCCCGGCTGCGCCGTTCAGGCGTCCTGGTGGTCGGACCGAACGCCGCGTTCCTGCACTACACCGCCGAGGTGCTGCCGACGCTCGGCGAGGTCAACGTGGCTCAGGCGACCGTCGAGGAGCTAGTGCGCGGCGACCGCTCGCCCGTGGCCGAGGATACCGCCGTGGCGACGCTCAAGGGCGACCCGCGAATGGCGGAGGTCCTGCACCGCGCGGTGCTGGCTCACGTGCGAAAGCCGGTGGAGGACTTGATCATTCGGCTCAGCGGCGCGAAGCATCGCGTCCTGGTCTCGCACCTGAAACGGTACGTCGACGACATCCGGCGCTCCGGCGTGCGGTGGAACGTCGCGCGGGAGCGCCTGCATCACCAGATCGCCGCGGACGTCCGCCGCCGGCAGGAGGACTCAGGCTTCGCGCCGAGCGACGCGGCGACCGCCGCCATCGCGCGCTCGGCTCCGGTGCGCAAGTTCGTGGACCAGCACTGGCCACCTATCGCGCCGGGCGCCCTGCTCATCCGGTTGTGGACCGAGCCGGACCTGTTGCGGGCGGCGGGGAGCGACCTGCTCGACGAGGCCGAACTGGACCTGCTCGGCTGGCCGAAGGCGCCGCGATCGGCGCGCTCCGCGCCGTGGAGCCAGGCCGACCTCGTCCTGCTCGACGAGCTGGCCGGGATGCTCGAAGAGCCGCCGACCTTCCAGCACATCGTCGTGGACGAGGCGCAGGACCTGTCGGCGATGCAGTGCCGCGCCGTCGGCCGCCGCTGCCCGCTCGGGTCGGTGACCGTCCTGGGCGACCTGGCTCAGGCGACGACGCCGTGGGCACCGGGCTCCTGGGCCGCGACCCTGCAGCATCTCGGTCACGAAGGCGCAGAGGTGCGACCGTTGACTGCGGGTTACCGGGTGCCGCAAGCGGTGCTGGACCTGGCCAACCGGCTGCTGCCGCACATCGCCCAGGACGTCCCGCCGGCCACGTCCGTCCGGTACGGCGCGCACCCCCTGCGCTTTGCCGGGCTGGCTGACCTGGCGGCCGCCGTCGAGCAGGCCGCCGAGGACGAGGGGTCGGTCGGCGTCATCGTGCCGGACGACATCGCCGCGGACGTCGGCTCACGGCTGCGCTCCGCGGGGGTGGCGGCCGAGCCCCTCGACGACGACGAGGACTTCCGGATCACGGTCGTGCCGGCGACGTCAGCCAAGGGCCTCGAGTTCGACTCGGTCGTCCTGGTCGAGCCGGCCGCGATCGTGGCCGCGGAGCCGACGCGGGCCGTGGGGCTGCGGCGGCTCTACGTCACGATGACCCGGGCGGTATCGCACATGGTGGTCGTCCACGACGAGCCCCTGCCCGCCGAGCTCAGCTTACTGCCCGCCGGCGCCGGTCAGGGGTGAGCCCGCCCGTTCCCGCTGCCGTCGGGGCCGCGTCCGCTCCACGACCAGGCATAGCCCTCGTCCTCGCTCGACACGCCGCCCTCACCGACCTCCAGCGGCCGGAACGTGTCGACCATGACCGCGAGCTCGTCGAAGTACTCTGCGCCGATGCTTCGCTCGTAGGCGCCCGGCTGCGGGCCGTGCGCATGGCCGCCGGGATGCAGTGAGATGGACCCCTGCCCGATGCCGGAACCCTTGCGCGCCTCGTAGTCCCCGCCGCAGTAGAACATCACCTCGTCGCTGTCCACGTTGGAGTGGTAGTACGGCACGGGGATCGACAGCGGGTGGTAGTCCACCTTGCGCGGCACGAAGTTGCACACGACGAAGTTGTAGCCCTCGAAGACCTGGTGCGCGGGCGGGGGCTGGTGGATGCGGCCGGTGATCGGCTCGTAGTCGGACACGTTGAACGCGTAGGGATACAGGCAGCCGTCCCAGCCCGCGACGTCGAACGGGTGGTACGGGTAGGTGTAGATCGTGCCGACCAGGCCGCCCGGGCCGTCGCCGCGGTGCTTGATGTAGACGTCGGTGTCGTCGGTGGCCTCGTCGTCGGCCGCGAGGAGGGGCCCCACGGGCACGCGCAGGTCACGTTCGCAGTACGGCGCGTGCTCGAGCAGCTGCCCGTACCGCGACAGGTAGCGCTTGGGCGGCGCGATGTGGCTGTTGCCCTCGATGCAGTAGGCCCGCAGGGGCCCGGTCGTCTCGACGTCCTTCGGCACCCAGCGGTGGGTGGTCGCGCGCGGCAGGATGACGTAGTCGCCCTCGGTCACCTCCAGCGTGCCGAACACCGTCTCGACGGAGGCCGCGCCCCCCTCGACGTACACGCATTCATCGCCGACTCCGTTGCGGTAGAACGGCGACGGCGTGTCGCTGACGGCGTAGGAGATGCGCACGTCGCCGTTGCCGAGGACGAGCCGGCGGCCGCGGACGACGTCGACGCCGCGCCACGCGTCGCCGGGGAACAGGTCGTGCAGTTTGAAGTGCCTGGGCTTGAGGGGGAAGTTCGCGTGGGTCTTGAGCTCGGGCTGGTCCCACGGCCGGGCGTCCACGATCGCGGAGGGCAGCTCACGGTGGTACAGCAGCGAGGAGTCGCTGGAGAAGCCCTCCTCACCCATCAGCTCTTCGTAGTAGAGCCCTCCGTCGGGCCGGCGATGCTGGGTGTGCCGCTTGTGAGGCACTTCCCCGATCGAGAGGTAGTGCGCCATTGCTCTCCTCCGGACAGGCGACAAACGGTCAGCTGTCCGTTCAGCGTAGCCTGCCGACATGGCGCCCATCGGTCGCGACGACGCTGCCCTGCACCCTGGCCAGATCGGCTCGGCCAGCCCCCTCCTGTTCACCAGGCTGGTGGACGACGCCGCCATGTTCCCGCCCGGCAACGCACCGCTCGACCAGGCGCTGAAGGAGCACGTCGAGCATCGGGCGGCCCCGTACGCCGGCCTGGTCGGGCCGCTGCTCGTCCCGGCTGGCCGCGCGGCCGAGCTGGTGGAAGCCGTTGGGGGATATGGCTTCTCAGAGCCCGTCAGAGTCGCGTTCGTCGCTCCGGCCGGTGTGGGACAGGCGCGCGAGGCACTGGCAACCGCGGTGCGTGACGTCGTGACGACCGTTGCCGTCGAGCTGCCGCTGACACCGGTCGACGACCTGGAGCGCACGTGGGCCGAGCTGGCCGGCGTCGGCGCGGCTGGTACGACGAAGCGCGCCGTGTGGTGGGAGATCGAGCGCGACGGATACCTGCGCGAGCAGCTGGGTCGGGTCGCCGGTGCCGCCCGGTCGAACGGGCCGGGTGGGGCCAAGCTGCGGACGGGCGGCGCCGATGCGGCGGCCGTGCCGAGCGAGGTGGAGCTGGCGGCGTTCCTGCGCCATGCGATCGACCTGGACCTCACCTTCAAGCTCACGGCCGGTCTGCACCACGCGGTGCGGGGCACGGACGAAACGACCGGGCTCGAGCACCACGGCGTGCTGAACATCCTGTGTGCCATCAAGGCCGCCCTCAACGGAGCGGAGGAGGACGAGCTGGTCGAGGTCCTGGCTGAGCGCGACGTCGAGCCGTTGGTCACCCGGACGCACGGCATGAGCGAGGCCGACGCCAGTGTCATCCGGGCCTTCTGGTCGTCCTACGGCTGCTGCGGTGTCACCGACCCGATCGGCGAGCTGGCCACGCTGGGCCTGCTCGGCCCCGACCTGGCGCCGGCCGGCCGATGAGCGACAGCTGGCTCGACCTGCCGCCGGACACGCCGTTCGGCGTCGGCAACCTCCCGTACGGCGTGTTCTCGACCCCGGACGAGTCGCCCCGCGTCGGCGTCGCGATCGGCGACCACGTCATCGACCTCGCACCGGTCGCTGCCAACGAGGGGCTGGACGGAGCGCACACGTTTGAGGCGCCGTCGCTGAACGGGTTCATGGCGCTGGGCCGTCCCGCTTGGCGGGCGGTCCGACAGTGGCTGACCGAGCTGGTGACGCACCCGGCGTACGCGAGCGTGGTCGAGCCGCACCTCGTCCCTGCCGCTGATGTGCGGCTGCACCTCCCGTTCGAGGTGGCCGACTACGTGGACTTCTATGCCAGCGAGCACCACGCGAGCAACGTGGGGCGCATCTTCCGCCCGGACGGCGAGCCGTTGACCCCGAACTGGCGGCACCTGCCCATCGGCTACCACGGCCGCGCCGGGACGATCGTGGTCTCCGGCACCGACGTCGTCCGCCCGCACGGGCAGCGCAAGGCGCCAAACGATGCGGCCCCGTCGTACGGGCCCAGCCGCCGCCTCGACATCGAGGCCGAGGTGGCCTACATCGTCGGCGTACCAACGGATCTCGGTGACTCGGTCTCCGTCGACGCGTTCGACGACCATGTGTTCGGGGCCTGCCTGCTCAACGACTGGAGTGCCCGCGACATCCAGGCCTGGGAGTACGTGCCCCTGGGGCCGTTCCTCGGCAAGTCCTTCGCGACGAGCGTGAGCCCTTGGGTCGTTCCACTGGACGCTCTCGACGCCGCGCGCATCGAGGTGCCGGGGCAGGACCCGGCACCGCTCCCCTACCTGCGCGGCCGGGGCGACGCCCCCGGGTTCGACCTGCGGCTCGAGGTCAGGATCAACGGCACGCTCGTGGCCGAGCCGCCGTACGCCGAGATGTACTGGTCGCCCGCTCAGATGCTGGCCCACATGACGGTGAACGGCGCCAGCCTGCGCACGGGCGACGTGTTCGCGTCCGGCACCGTGTCCGGACCGGACGCGGGCCAGCGCGGCTCTCTGTTGGAGCTCACCTGGAACGGCACGGAGCCGATCACGCTGGCGGACGGTACGACGCGTGGGTTCCTCGAAGACGGCGACGAGGTGTCGATCAGCGCATGGGCGCCTGCGGTGGGCGGCGGTCGCCTCGGCTTCGGCCAGGTCGTCGGTCGGGTGCAGCCGGCCCGCCCGACCGCCCGTCCGGCCGGCGGCGACGCCGGGAGCTAGAACGGCTGGTAGGAACCGAAACCGGTTGCGCCACCGTAGGTTTGGGGCTCTCGCACCGCGTCGTGCCTCTTCACCACTGCCGATCCCGCGATCTTGTCGTGCAGGGCCTGCTTGCGCGAGTCCCACAACGGCCACAGCACGTCGAGCAGGTAGTACAGCCCACCGGCCTGCGGCACCGAGGTGGCGACCTGGAAGCCGAGCACCCGCTTGCCGATCAACGGCCAGGTCAGCGGCCCGCGAACGTCCCAGGCCCGCACGCGCAGCCCACAGGCCAGCTTGCCGAGCGTCGCCGCGCACAGCTTGAGGAACACCACCTCGTAGACGATCTGGACCAGGCCGCCGATCAACCCGAGCAGGAGGACGTCGCGGGTGATGGTGCCGGAGTTGAAGTGCGGGATCGGCAGCCCGGCCCGGTTCGCGGCATCGGCCGCGTTGATGTAGTCGCGGAACTGGTCCACCACCCGCCGGATCAGCGGCAGGCCGAAGATCGCCGTCGGCACGGTGGTGACCAGCCCGTCGATGACCCGGGCCAACACGCGCCACCACCAGCCGGCGACGCGCGCCCCGTCGGCCAGCACGCCCCGGGGCAGGGCCGCGGGGTACGCCGGGTAGCCGCCGGGCTGCCCGTGCGGCGCGTACCCGGGCTGCGGCTGGTAACCGGGCTGCGGCTGCTGCGGCTGGTAGGGCTGGTACGGCTCGTACGGCGCAGGCTCAGGCAGCTGATGTGCCTGGGGCGGCTGCCCGTACCCGGGGGCCATCGGCGCTCCGACGGCGACGTGCTCGGTCCACTGCCGCCCGTCCCACCAGCGCTGCTGCTCGACGTTGTCCGGGTTGGGGTACCAGCCCTCGGGCGGGAGTCCGGGCGGTTGGCTCATCCCCGCAGCCTCCCACGCAGGAGGCTCTGCGCCGCCTCCATCGCCGACATCGAGGCCGGCGCACGACCGGCGCGCATCGACGTCGCGGACAGGCCGTTGCCCGGTGTCGCCGCCGGCTTGCCGGCACTGAACAGCCAGGCGTCGAAGAACGACGTGAGGTCCTCGCCGGACACCTGCTCGGCCAGGTCGACGAACTGCGACGTCGTGGCGGTGCCGTCCTTCTGCGCGGCGGCCCAGCCCGTCAGCAGGGTGAAGAACTCTGGGTCACCGATCCGGGTTCGCAGCGCTCCCAGCGTCATCGCGCCGCGGTCGTACACCGGGTCCTCGAACAGCTGCGGCTCCGTCGGGTCGCCGATCTTCGTCGTCCAGAACGCGTCCGCCGCGGACCGGGCGTACTGCGCGGCGAGGATCTCCTGCGCTGTGCCCTGGCCCACATGCTCGGACCAGAGCCACTCGGCGTACGTCGCGAAGCCTTCGTTGAGCCAGATGTCCTTCCACCGGTCCACGGACACGCTGTCGCCGAACCACTGGTGCGCGTTCTCGTGCACGACGACGTACATGTTCGACCCGCCGGACCAGAAGCTGCGGGTGTAGACGGGCTTGGTCTGGTTCTCCAGGGCGTAGCCGAAGTCGCCGTCGGGGACGACGCCGCCCATGGCGTCGAACGGGTACGGGCCGAACAGCGTGCTCTCCCAGGCCAGGACCTCGGGCGTGCGGTCGAGGTCGGCGGTCGCCGCCGCACCGACCTTGCCGACCTTCGTCCCGACCGCGACGTAGAACGGCAGCCCGCCAGCCGTGCTCGTCGTGAGGGCGTAGTCCCCCATCGCCGCGAACGCCAGGTACGTCGCCATCGGCCGGGTCTCGCGCCAGCTCCAGGTCGTCATCGAGCCGCTCGTCGTGTGCGACTGCAGCACGCCGTTCGAGATGGCTTCCAGACCGGCCGGCACGGTCATGGCGACGTCGTACGTCGCCTTGTCCCGCGGGTGGTCGTTGCTCGGGAACCACCAGGCCGCCGACTCGGGCTCACCGAGGGCGGCGGCTCCGGTCGTCGTGGTGACCCAGGGCGTGAAACCGCCGACCCGGCGGGTGGACGGCGTTCCGTCGTAGCTGACCGTGACGGTCATCGTCGAGCCCTTGGCCACCGCGCGGGCCGGCCGGACGATGAGCTCGCCGCCGTGGTTGCCGGCTGGGCTGGTCGTCAGCGACTGCGAGTACGACGCGGCCTGACCGTTGACGACGACGCTGCGCACGGTCAGCACGAAGTCGAGGTCGAACCGGGTGAGGCTCTTCTGCGCCACCGCGGTGACCGTCGCCGTACCGGTCAGCCGGCGGGTCGCCGGCGCGTACGACACCGCGATGTCGTAGTGCTGGACGTCGTACCCGCCATTGCCGTACTTCGGGTAGAGCCCGTCGCCGATGCCTGGGCGGCCGTAGCCGGCGATCGGTGCGAGCACCGCCGTGACGACCGCTACGCCGGTGACCAACGCGACATGGCGGACGAACGGCACGCGAGGAGGCTACAGGTTGCCGCGGCGCTCCTGCTCGCGTTCGATCGCTTCGAAGAGCGCCTTGAAGTTGCCCTTGCCGAAGCCCAGCGACCCGTGCCGCTCGATCAGCTCGAAGAACACGGTCGGACGGTCACCGATCGGCCGGGTGAAGATCTGCAGCAGATAGCCGTCCTCGTCGCGGTCGACCAGGATCCCTCGCCGCTGCAGCTCCTCGATCGGCACCCGCACCTCGCCGATCCGCGCGCGCAGCGCCGGGTCCTCGTAGTAGGAGTCCGGGGTGTCGAGGAACTCGACGCCCTCGCGGCGCATGGCGTCGACCGTGTTCAGGATGTCGTTGGTGGCCAGAGCCAGGTGCTGGGCGCCCGGCCCGCGGTAGAACTCGAGGAACTCGTCGATCTGGCTCTTCTTCTTGCCGATCGCGGGCTCGTTGAGCGGGAACTTGACCCGGTGGTTGCCGTTCGCGACCACCTTGCTCATCAGCGCGGAGTACTCGGTGGCGATGTCGTCGCCGATGAACTCGGCCATGTTCACGAAGCCCATGACCTTGTTGTAGAACGTGACCCACTCGTCCATGTGGCCGAGCTCGACGTTGCCGACGACGTGGTCGAGGGCCTGGAACAGCCGCTTGGGCGCGCCCTCGCGCTTGACGTACGACGAGCTCCGCGCCACGTAGCCGGGCAGGTAGGGACCGTGGTAGGCGGTGCGGTCGACCAGAGTGTGCCGGGTGTCGCCGTACGCCGCGATGGCGGCGGTTCGGACGCTGCCGAACTCGTCGGAGACGTCGTGCGGCTCCTCGACGACGGTCGCGCCGACCCGGCGGGCGTGCTCGACGCAGCGGTCGACGTCCGGCACCTCCAGCGCGATGTCGCTGACACCGTCTCCATGCGCCCGGTGATGGTCGAGCAGTGGGCTGTCCGGCGCGACGCCGCCCTTGACGACGAACCGGCATGAGCCGCTACGCAGGACGAACGCCTTGTGGTCGCGGTTGCCCGTCTCCGGACCGCTGTAGGCCTCAAGCTCCATGCCGAACGCCGACTGGTAGAAGTGCGCCGTCTGCGTCGCATTGCCGACGACCATGACGACGGCGTCCCAGCCGGTCACGGGGAAGACGTCGGAGCTCTCGTCGTAGTCCACGAGCCCGACCAGCTGCTTGAGCTGGGCCAGGTCGAGGTGGGCCTGTCGCTCGTCGGCGGTCAGCTCGATGTGGGTCGTCATGGGCCGAGAGTGGCGGAGGCCCACGGGCTGGGCAACAGACGGCCGACACGGTGCACAACCTGCGCACACTGCTGGCCTACGCCGCCAGAACGCTGTACAAAGTGTCCAGTCATCGAAAGGTGTGTGCGATGGAGCTGGACGACCTGGACCAGCGGCTGGTCGAGCTGTTCTCGACCGAGCCGCGCGTCGGCGTGCTCGAGGCCTCCCGGCGGCTGGGCGTGGCCCGCGGGACCATCCAGTCCCGGCTGGACCGCATGCTGCGGAGCGGGGTCATCAGGCGGTTCGGACCCGAGCTGGACCCGGCGGCGATGGGTTTCCCGGTGACCGCGTTCTGCTCGCTCGAGATCCGGCAGGGGCTGGGGCACGCGGCCGTGGCCCGCCACCTCGCCGCCATCCCCGAGGTGATCGAGGCGCACACCATCACCGGAGCGGGCGACATGTTGGTGCGGGTCGTGGCGCGGTCGAACGCCGACCTCCAACGCGTCATCGACGTCGTGGTGGACGACGAGCACGTCCTGCGCACGTCGACCCTGATCGCGCTGGACACGCAGGTGCCGCACCGGGTGCTGCCGCTGGTGCGGCGTGCAGCCTCCGCGCTGCCGGCTCCCGACCAGCTGACGGCTCCTGGCTAGCTGCCGACTAGCTGCCGAAACGGGCGACCGCCCGCAGCTTGTTCGCCACGTCGAGGGCAGCCACCTTGTACGCCTCCGACAGGGTCGGGTAGTTGAAGACCGTGTCGACGAGGTAGTCGACGGTGCCGCCGCATCCCATGACGGCCTGGCCGATGTGGACCAGATCGGTTGCGCCCGTGCCGAAGACATGTACGCCGAGCAGCGAGCGGTCCTCGGTGTGCACGAGCAGCTTGAGCATGCCGTACGGGTCACCGACGATCTGCCCGCGCGCGAGCTCCCGGTACCGCGAGAGGCCGACCTCGTACGGCACCGAGTCGGCGGTGAGCTGCTCCTCGGTCTGCCCGACGTACGAGATCTCCGGGATCGTGTAGATGCCGATGGGCTGCAGCCCGCGCAGCTCGTTGGCCGGTTCGTCGAAGGCGTGCGAGGCGGCCAGCCGACCCTGGTCCATCGAGGTGGCCGCGAGCGCGGGAAAGCCGATGACGTCCCCGACCGCGTAGATGTGGTCGACCTTGGTGCGGTAGTGCTCGTCCACCGAGAGCCGCCCGCGGCCGTCCGCCTCGAGGCCCGCGTTGCCGAGGTCGAGCTCACCGGTCACGCCCTGGCGCCCGGCCGAGTACATGACGGTGTCGGCGGCGATGCGCTTGCCCGAGACCAAGGCGGTCACCGTTCCCGCACCGTTCGCCTCGACGGACGCGACCTCCTCGCCGAACCGGAAGGAGACCGTGTGGTCGCGCAGGTGGAACTTCAGGGACTCGATGATCTCCGGGTCGCAGAACTCCAGCATGCGCGGCCGCTTCTCGACGACCGTGACCCGCGTGCCGAGGGCAGCGAACATCGAGGCGTACTCGATGCCGATGACGCCGGCTCCGACGACCACCATCGTGTCCGGCACCTTCTCCAGCTCGAGGATGCCGTCGGAGTCCAGCACCCGGCTGCCGTCGAAGGCGACCTCGCGCGGACGGGCCGGCTTGGTGCCGGTGGCGACCACGATCTTGGCCGCGCTGATCAGTGATCTCTCGCCTCGGTCCGAGCCTTCGATCGTCACGGTGTGCGGGTCGACGAAGCGCGCCGAGCCGGCGACCAGCTCGATGTGGTTGCGGAAGAGCTGCGCCCGGACCACCTCGGTCTCCCGGCCGATGACGTGTTGGGTGCGGGCGAGCAGGTCCTGGACGGTGATGTCCTGCTTGACGCGGTAGCTCGCGCCGTACAGCTCCCGCATCGACACACCGGTGAGGTACAGGACCGCCTCCCGCAGCGTCTTGCTCGGGATCGTGCCGGTGTTCAGGCATACCCCGCCGACCATGTGCTTGCGCTCCACGACGCAGACCCGCTTGCCCAGCTTGGCCGCAGCGATGGCGGCCTTCTGGCCCCCTGGGCCGGACCCGATCACCAGCAGGTCGAAGTCGTACTCCTCAGCCTCCACGGGGCGAGCCTGACGGGTCGCGGGTCAGGCGCGCAAGCGGGCCCGCGACCCGGTCACCATGGCCAGTGCGGCCACCACGGCCAGGCCGGCCCAGATGCCGGCCAGGGTGTGGCCGTCGTCGCGGCCCGGCTGGTGCGCGACGGCGAAGATCGCTCCGCTGATGCCGATGCCGAGCACGCCGCCGAGGCCGTCGCAGAGCTGCAGTGCCGACGACGCCCGGCCCTCCTCACCCTGGGGCGCGAGCAGCAGCGCGAGCACCGACGTGGACGAGTACGCCATGCCCATGCCGAGCCCCGCGACCAGCCAGATGCCGAGCACGGCGTACTCGGTGAACCAGGCCAGCCCGACACCGACCAGGCACACCATGCCCACGGACATCACCAGGGCGCCGGTGACCAGCGACCGTCGCCGGGCCCAGTGCAGCCAGTCGCGGCCGAGCAGCCACGAGCCGGCCGACCAGCCCAGCGACGCGCCGGTCAGGACGAGGCCCGCTTTGGCCGGGCTGAACCCACGGCTGGTGACCAGCAACAGCGGGATGAACGTCTCGGTCGCGAAGAACGACGCCGTCAGCAGACCCCGCGTGATCACGACGCTGGGCAGGCCCAGGTGCAGTCGCAGGGCGCCGCGCGGCAGCAGTGGCGGGAGGGAGAGCACCACCACCGCCACCCCGGCCACGGTGACCGGGATGCCGAACCAGTCCTTCACGTCCTGGGTGCCCCATTGGACGAGCAGCGCGCCGCCGGCCAGACAGAGCCCGTACGCCGCGCGGGCGCGTTGGGACTCGGCGCGCCGCTGCTCCGGGCCGGCGGCGGGCTCGCGGCCGGCCCGGCCGGTGCCGACACTCGTCAGGCCGGTGAGCAGGACCAGCCAGGCGAGGACCGCCAGCGGGGGTACGCCGAGGAAGACGATCCGCCACGACACGGAGGAGGCCACCCAGCCGGCCAGGGCCGGGCCGATGATCGACGGCACGACCCACGCCGCGGACAGGTAGCTGAAGATGCGCGCATGGCGTTCGGTCGGATACGAGTCGGCGACGATCACGTACAACGAGACGATCTGCAGTCCGGCCCCGAACCCGGCGACACCACGACCGACGATCAGCAGGCTGAACGACGTCGCGACGCCGGACACGACCAGCCCGACGCCGAACAGCGCCAGCCCGGTCACGAGCGGCAGGCGCGGCCCGGTCGCGTCGGCCCAGCCTCCGGCCAGGACCGTCCCGAGCAGGCTCGTCGTCATGAACAGCGAGAAGGCCAGCGCGTACTCGCGCACACCACCGAGCTCGGTCGCTGCCACCGGCATGGCCGTTGAGACGGCGAGAGCCTCGAACGCGTTGAAGGTGACCAGCGCAACGATCCCCACGGTGAGGGACCGCGACGTGCTGGCGCTCAGTTGTCTCCCTCGCCGTCGTCCCCACGGCCGGGCCGAAGGTTCTGATGGATCTCCTTGCAGACCGGGCAGACCGGGAACCGGTCGGGGTTACGGCTGGGCAGCCAGACCTTGCCGCACAAGGCGACCACCGGGTCGCCGGTGAGCGCGCTCTCGAGGATCTTCTCCTTGCGCACGTAGTGCGCGAAGCGCTCGTGGTCCCCCGGCTCGGAGAGCTGTCGCTCCTCGACGAGCTCCCGCTCGAGCACGGTGGTGGTCGTCTGCGACGGCAGCGGCTCCGGCTCGGCCGCCGGCTGCCGGAGCGGCTCAGGCTCGGTGCTGCTCATCCGGGTCAGGCGCATGCGCCGAGTCTACGAGCAGCGTGCTCCCCGCAGCCCGCGGTGCTCCCCGCAGCCCGGTGATCGGCCCCCGTTCCGGGGCCGATCACCGGGCGCTGGGGAGCACCGCGCGGGCTGGGGAGCAGGGTCAGTTGAGAGTGGGGTCTTCGGGATAGGTCGCCACCATGGCCAGGTCGCCGCCCTGGCGGCGGAGCACGGTGCGCCACAGCCCTTCCGGCTCGTCCGAGAACGGGTCCCGGGCCTCACCGTCGACGACGTACCAGGCGCCTTCCTCGATCTCGGCCTCGACCTGCCCCTCGCCCCACCCGGCGTACCCGGCGAAGATGCGCAGGCCGGACAGCTCCGCGACGACCACCTCGGGTGGCGTGTCCAGGTCGACGAGCCCGAGGGAGCCGATGATGCGGCGTACGCCGAGCGGCTCGTCGTCGTCGCCCGGCACCGCGACCAGGCCCAGCGCGGAGTCGAGCGACACCGGGCCGCCCTGGAACAGCACGCCGGGCGCGGTGAGGTACGGCTGCCAGTCCGGCAGGACGACGGCGACCTCCACCTCGAGCGGCCGGTTCACCACGACGCCCATCGCGCCGTCCTCGTCGTGGTTCAGCATCAGCACGACCGTGCGGCGAAACGACGGGTCCTCCAGCTTCGGCGTCGCGAGCAGCAGCCGGCCGGTCAGGTCGCCGAGGAGTCCGCTGGTCACGATGCCATCCTCTCCCGATCCCCCTCCGGATCGCGCGCCGCGCGTCGTACCGGCACCAGGGAGCCGAGCCCGACACCGACCAGGTCGGCCAGCGCGTCTGTCACCGACCCGTCCCGGTCCGGCAGGAAGTGCGACTGCACCCACTCGCTCAGCGGCGCATGCACTGCGCAGAGCAGCACCACCCAGCCGAGCGGCAGCCCGGCGCGGCGGGCGGTCCACACGACCGCCCCGAAGATCGCGGCGTGCACCAGCTTGTCGACGTCGTGGCCGCCACCCTCGCTGGGAGCGCGCGGCAGGTACAGCGCCACCAGCTGGACCGCGAGCGCGATCCCGAACCACCACCACGCCCGGGTCGACGATGCCCGGGGCGTCACGCCAAGGAGGCCTGCGGCTCGAGGTCCGTCACCTTGGCCTGACCGGCACCGGCCCTGACCGCAGCGTCGGCGACTGCTGCGGCCACGACCTTGGTCACGTCGGCATGGAACACGCTGGGCACGATGTACGCCGCGTTGAGCTCGCTGTCCGACACGGTCTTGGCCAGGGCCTGGGCGGCAGCCAGCAGCACCTGGTCCGGGATCGACTTCGACCGGGCGTCCAGGAGCCCGCGGAAGACACCGGGGAAGGCCAGCACGTTGTTGATCTGGTTGGCGAAGTCGCTGCGCCCGGTGGCAACGACCGTTGCGTACTTCGACGCCTCGTTCGGGTCGACCTCGGGCTCGGGGTTGGCCATCGCGAACACGATCGCGTCCTTGGCCATCTTGGCGATGTCCTCACCGTCGAGCAGGCCGCCGGCCGAGACGCCGATGAAGACGTCCGCCCCGACCAACGCCTCCTTGAGGGAGCCGCGGATCCCGCGCGGGTTGGTGTGCTCGGCGATCCAGGTCAGCTCACCGCCCCGTTGGGCCAGGTCCTCGCGTTCGATGCACACGACGCCGCGGCGGTCGCACACGATGACGTCCCGCGCCCCGGCGTCGGCCAGGAGCTTCAGGATCGCCGTACCGGCCGCTCCTGCGCCGGACATGACGATGCTGATGTCGCCGATCTTCTTGTCCACCACGCGCAGCGCGTTGATCAGAGCGGCCAGCGTGACGATCGCCGTACCGTGCTGGTCGTCGTGGAAAACGGGGATGTCGAGCTCGTCGCGCAGCCGACGTTCGACCTCGAAGCAGCGCGGTGCCGAGATGTCCTCCAGGTTGATCCCCGCGAAGCCGGGTGAGATCGCCTTGACGACCGACACGATCTCGTCAACGTCCTGCGTGTCCAGGCAGATCGGGAACGCGTCGATGTCGGCGAACCGCTTGAACAGCGCGGCTTTGCCCTCCATGACCGGCATCGCGGCCAGCGGCCCGATGTTGCCCAGCCCCAGCACCGCGGAGCCGTCGGTCACGACCGCGACGGTGTTGCGCTTGATGGTGAGCCGCCGGGCGTCTTCGGGGTTCTCGGCGATGGCCAGGCAGACCCGGGCCACGCCCGGTGTGTAGATGAGGGACAGGTCGTCCCGGTTGCGGATCGGCAGCTTGGGGACGACTTCGAGCTTGCCGCCCAGGTGGACCAGGAACGTGCGGTCGCTGACCTTGCCGATCTCGACGCCCTGGACGGCCCGCATGGCCTCGACGACCTCGGTGGCATGGTCGCCGCCGCGGGTCATGATCGTGACGTCGATGCGCAGCCGGTCGTGGCCGGACGCCGTCACGTCGAGGCCGCTCACCAACCCGCCGGACGCTTCGATGGCGGTCGACAGCTCGCTCACTGCCGTCGCCCGCCCGGGCAGCTCGAGTCGCACGGTGATGGAGTTGGAGACGCTCGGCGCTGCCGTCATGAGCGCGAGCCTAGCCCCGCCGATTGTGCGTCAGAGCGAACCCCAGTCGGGCCGCAACGGGAACGCCGCGTCACCGCTGGACGGCGTGTTGACGCCCAGCACCTGGTGCAGCTGGATGCGGTTGCGCTCGAACGACAGTCGTGAGCCGGCCATGTACAGACCCCAGACGCGCGCAGTCCCCTCGCCGACCTCCGCGACCGCCTCGTCCCAGTGGTCCCTGAGGTTGCGGCACCAGTCGCGCAGAGTCAGGGCGTAGTGCTCGCGCAGGTTCTCCTCGTGTTTGACCTCGAGGCCGACGTCCTGCATCACGGTGATGATGTGGCCGGAGCCGGCCAGCTCGCCGTCCGGGAACACGTAGCGGTCGATGAACCCGCCGCGGGTGATCCCGTCGTGCTGGTTGTCCTGGCGGGTGATGCAGTGGTTGAGGATCCGGCCGCCCGGGCGCAGCTTGGACTTCAGGAAGGTGAAGTACGACGCGTAGTTGCGGACGCCGATGTGCTCGGTCAGACCGATGGAGCTGACCGCGTCGAAGTCGCCCTCCGGCACGTCGCGGTAGTCCAGGTGGCGCACCTCCGCGAGCTCGGACAGACCCTCGCGCTCGATCGCGGCCTGCGCCCAGGCGGCCTGCTCCTTGGACAACGTGACGCCGAGTGCCTTGACACCGAAGTGCCTGGCCGCGTGCCGGACCATGCCGCCCCAGCCGCAGCCGACGTCGAGCAGGCGCATGCCCGGCTGCAGGCCGATCTTGCGGGCGACGAGGTCGTACTTGTTCGCCTGCGCCTCCTCCAAGGTCGCGTCCGCGTGCGGATAGCAGGCACAGGTGTACGTCATCGACGGCCCGAGCACCCACTCGTAGAAGGTGTTGGACACGTCGTAGTGGTGGTGGATCGCATCGGCGTCACGCGTCTTGGAGTGACGCAGGCCGCGCAGGGCGCGCCGCCACTGCGGCGTCACCTCCTGCGGCGGAGGCTCCGGCGGGCGCAGCCCCGTGACGCCCACACCCCGGACCAGACGGACCAGGCCGGTCGGCCCGGGCCGGCGCATGGACACCTGGTCCTCGAGGTGTCGCAGGAGGTCGTACGGGTCACCGGGATGCGTTCCGCTCACGTCGAGGTCGCCGGCGACGTAGGCGCGGGCCAGGCCCAGCTCCCCCGGCGCGGTCAGCAGGTAGGACAGCCCGCGCGGTGTCTTGAGATGGAAGCCGTACGGCGCGTTCGCCGACCCGCTCACGCTGCCGTCGTACGCCGTCACCTTCAGCGCCGCGTCCGGTCCGAGCAGCTGGTCGAAGACCTGTCCTACGGTCAGTTTCCGGGAGTCACTGGCCGTGCCCCGGTCCAGTCGCAAGCTCATTGCCTGACACCTCCGAGTACTCGCGCTTTCGACTCGCCCGGGATAGTCAACACCCTTGTTGAACCAAAGGAACACTCGGACTGGACGCGGCGTCAGTCACCGGGTGGGCTGCTGAACACATAGTGCGGCTTGTGCAGCTCCCAGGTGGCCGGGCAGAGATAGGCCCAGGCCGCAGCAGCGACGGCCGAGCGGTCGGGCGGGCCGCTCCACGGGAGAGCCGGCTGCGCCCCGCGGGAGCGCAGGTACGCATCCATCCTCGCCGGGAACCGATGGTGCACGCTCGTCTGCCAGAGCGCGAACTCCGAGCCGCTGAGCCAGGAGCAGGCGTCCTGCCCGGCCGACACCAACCCCGCGTGCGCCGGAAGCTCGATCGGCTGGTCACTCGACATGTCGCCGTAGGTGCGCAGGTAGGTGAGGTAGCCGGTCTCGTCCCGGGGATGCTGGAGGTTCACGCCGGTCACGAGGGCGACCACGCCCAGCCCGATGAGCAGCACGACGCCCAGGACGACGGTCAGGGCCAGCGCGATCGAGCGCCTCCAGGTCATGCCGGGAGTCTGCCTCAGCGGTTGCGGACCGCCTTGTCGTAGAGGTCGAGCAGCCGGCCCTGTGGGTCGTACTGCAGTTTCACCGCGGCGTACGCGTCCCCGCCGTAGCGCTTGGCGAACTCCTCGCGGCTGTAGAACGCGTCCGAGTACAGCGACTTGTGGCCGCCGACCGCGTCGACCTCGGCCTCGACGGCCCGGTTGACGTCGCCGTCCTGGCGGCCCGGCTCGATGGCGACCGTCGACCAGAAGCCGACGTTGACGTAGAGCTGCCCCGGCTCGAGCGGGTACAGCGGCCAGGTCTGGACACCGGCCTGCTCGCGAGCGTGCGGGCGCAGCTGGATCGGGCACAGCCAGACCGGCTCGATCGGCACCTCGCGGTCGAACCAGCGCAGGAACTCGGCGGTGCGGTCGACCGGGATCTCGACGTCCTGGATGACGCGCTCGCGCCGCGGCCGGCCTTTGCGGTCGTCGACCCAGCGCGACACGTGGTGGCGGTCCTCGAAGGCGACCATCTTCCAGTACACGTCCGAGCGGAGGTACCTGCGCGGCCACACCCGACGGGCCCAGCGGTTCTGCGCACCGAACGCGCGCGAGCACCAGAACCAGTCGGTGTCCCAGCGCCACAGGTAGTCGTGCACGGTGAGGAAGTCGACCGACCGGCGCTGCAGCGAGCGGTAGTAGATCTGCTGACCGGTGTAGTCAGAGGTGTACGGCGCCTCGTCCGCCCAGCTGACGAGCGTGACGTACACCTCGTCCGGGCTGAACATGGTGCCGTCGATGAAGTCGACCGGCTGCCCGTCGTACTGGCCGCTCGCCACAGTCGAGGCGATCGCCCGCTGCACCTCGTCCAGGTCGCTGAACCGGACGTGCCGCAACATCACGAACGGTTTGACGGGCTCGAGCTCGATGGTCATGCGCAGGGCGTAGCCCAAGGTGCCGTACGAGTTGGGGAAGGTGCGGAACAGGTCCGCGTGCTCCCCGTCCGGGGTGGCCACGACGACTTCGCCCGCGCCGGTGAGGATTTCGAGCTCGCGGACCGACTCGTGCGGCAAACCGTTGCGGTACGACGAGGACTCGATGCCCAGACCGGTCACGGCGCCACCGATGGTGATGGTCTTCAGCTGGGGTACGACGAGCGGCATCAGGCCGTGGGTCAGCGTGGCGTCCACGAGGTGCTCGTAGGTCGTCATGGCCTGCACGTCGGCGGTCCGGGCGACCGGGTCGACCGACAGCACGCGGTCGAGGCCGGACACGTCCAGACCCGGCTGCTGCGTGGCCGTGCGGTTGCGGAACAGGTTCGAGGTGCGCTTGGCCAGCCGCACCGGCTGTCCGGGCGGGATCGCGGCGTACTGGCTGAGCAGGCGCTGCTGGGCCTGCTCGTGCGGAGTGGGGCGGCGAACGGCCGAGAGCGTCACGACTTGACCCTACCCAGGGCGCGCCAGGCGACCCACCAGCAGATGGCACTGAGGGGCAGCTCGACCACGACCGCCATGACCAGGGCCGCACCCAGGTCGTCGGTGCTCGCGCTCCCGACGACGTCGAACCAGGCATCCATGACCAGCAGGGCGGCGGTCGCAGCCGCCGCCAGGGGTAGGAACTTGTTGCGCCGCAGTGCACTCCACGCGATCGCGACGAGTCCGGCCAACAGCCCGATGTCGAACCCGACCCACACCACGTCCTCGTGCGCGAGGACGCCCTTGTTCGGGAGGCTGAACCCCAAGAACACCGTCCAGATGCCGAGGACCAGCGCCAGGGCGATGAACGCCCGGCCGAGCCAGACCGCGCTGAGCCTGCTCACCGGCGGACGAGGTAGATGTCGGTCCGGAGGTCGCGGTAGGGCGCCACGAATGAAGGCTAAACGCCCGCGCGTAGGCACCTCGCGGTGGTTGCGTCCGCGCTGCTCGTTGCCGGCTAGCGCCAGTGGTCCAGCGGCATCGGGCCGCGGCTGAGCACGGTCCGGATCACGAAGTTGCTGCGGGCATCGACGACGGAGCCGATGGTCAGGATGTCGTTGAGCAGCAGCTGTTCGTACGCGGCGAGGTCGGGTACGACGGCCTCGACCAGGAAGTCGGCCGTGCCCGAGATCACCCACACGCCGACGACGGCCGGGATCTGGCGCAGCGCGTGCTCCAGGTCCAGCCAGTTCTGCTGCGTGTGCACGCCGACCTTCAGCTCGAGGAAGACCGTGAGCTCGAGTCCGGCCTTCGCTCGGTCGACCTCGGCTCGGTAGCCCGCGATGACGCCGTCCGCCTCGAGCGCCTTGACCCGGCGCAGGCAGGCGGAGGGCGACAGGGATACCTGGTCGGCGAGGTCGACATTGGCCAGGCGGCCGTCGCGCTGGAGGGCAGCAACGATGGCACGATCGGTGCGGTCCACGACTCTGGTCAGCATAAGTTGCAGTCTACCGGGGCCTTGGCGCTGGGAAGTTGTGCCAAAGGCAGCTCAAGTGGCTGACTATGCCATCGCCTGCGACGCGTCCTGAGGCACCGTGACGGCATGAGCACAGCCCGCACCACGCACCTGTCCGTACCCGGTGGAGCTGCCCTGTACATCGGCGCGCTGCTCGGACCGAGCCTGCTGCTCCTGCCCGGTCTGGCCGCCCGGATCGCCGGCCCCGCGTCGGTACTGGCCTGGGTCGGGCTGCTCGGCCTCTCGGCGATCTTCGCCGTCATGTTCAGCGCGCTCGGCACGCGCCTGCCCTCCGCGGCCGGGGTCGCGGGGTACGCAGCGGCGGGTCTGGGCCGTCGGGCCGGGTCGGCGGTCGGCTGGTGCTTCCTGGCCGGCGTCGTCACCGCGGCGCCCTTCGTCTGTCTGGTCGGGGCCGGCTACGTCACCACCGTGACCGGCGGCGGCCGGCTGACCCGCTCGGGCATCGCTGCGGCGCTGCTGCTTGTCGTCCTGCTGCTGGCCCTGGTCGGGCTACGGATCGGTGTCATCCTCCAGCTCGCGCTCGTAGCCGTGCTCGTCGTCGTGGTGGCGCTGGCCGTCGGCGGCTCGGCGCCGAGCGCCCACGCCGCGAACTGGACCCCGTTCGCCCCGCACGGCTGGGCCGCCATCGGGTCCGCGGCGGCCGCGCTGATGATGTCGTTCGTCGGTTGGGAGGCCGTCGCACCGCTGACGACGCGGTTCCGCGACCCGGGCCGCCAGCTCCCCAAGGTCATCGCGATCGCCTTCGTCGCGACCGCGGTCATCTACCTGGCCCTCGCCGCGTCCACGGTCTCGGTGCTCGGGCCGAACGCCGGCGACGTACCGCTCGCCGGGCTGCTGGCCGCCGGCCTGGGCCCGGTCGGACACGCCGTGGCGGCCGTCGCCGCGATCGTGCTGACCCTCGGCACGACGAACGCCTACCTGTCCGGCGCGGCGGAGATGGCCTCGGAACTGTCCGGTCGGCGCAGCGGGTCGAGCGGGCTGCTCGCGGTGATCGGGCTGGCGGGCCTCGTCCTGATCGCGCTGTACGCCGCGGGTGGGCTGAGTCTCGAGCAGTTCGTCGCCGTGCCGACCTCGCTGTTCGTCGCGGTGTACGTCGGCAGCACCCTGGCCGCGGTGCGGCTCCTCACCGGCCGGATCCGGCTCGCGACGCTCCCGGCCGCGGCCGCGACGCTGGTCATCCAGGGCTTCTGCGGCTGGTGGTCGCTGGTGCCCGCGGCGGTGGCCGGGGTCGTCACGGTCTCCACAGCGCTCTCCACCCGGTCGCCACGCCGCCGGGGGAGGTCACCTTCACGACGCGACGAGCAGATCGACCAGCTCCTGGGGGTGGCTGAGCGCGACCAGGTGTCCGCCGGGCAGGGTCACCGGTGCGAGCCCGAGCCGTTCCTCGCTCACCCGGCGCTGGAAGTCGAGCGGAAAGAACCGGTCCTCCGCCGCGGCGATGACGGTGGTGGGCACGCCCGGCCAGGCGGGCAGGGTCCACGGCGACCCGAACGCCGCGTCCGACTCGGGTCGGCTCGTCGCCATCACCTCCTCGACGAGGTCGGCGGGGGTGTCGTGAAGGAAGTACGTTGCCAGGTCGAACGGTGCATGAGGGTCGCGGCCTTCACGAAGATCCTTGCGCCGCTTGGCTTCTGGCTGCCCCGTGGCTTCCCACCACTCCCCTGGCGTCTCGCCCGGTGCGGGGATCATCGGGTTGACGAGAACGATCCGTTGCGCCGGTAGCTGCGGTGCGGCGAGTGACGCGGAGAACGCCCCCATCGACTGCCCGACCACGACGATGTCACCGAGGTCACTGCCCGCGCGGACAATCAGCTCGACGTACTCCGGCAGCCCGGCTGAGTCGTCGTCACCGGGGAGGTCGACGGCGACGGCGTCGAGACCGCGACGCTCCAGGTCGGCCGCGACGAGCCGCCAGTAGGCCGCGACTCCTCCCGCCCCGGGAACGAGCAGGTAGGCCGGGCTCATCGGCCGGCCTTCTGCTGGCACTCCTGCCAGGCCCGGACCAGCTCGTCGACATCGGACTCCGTCGTGTCGAACGAGCAGACGAACCGGACCTCCCCCACGCTGCGGTCCCACGTCTCGAACGGGAACTCCGTGCGCAGCAGGTCGGTCACGGCGGTGTCGGCCCGAACGAAGACCTCGTTCGCCTCGGTGGGCCTGGGGAACGTCGCCTCGATGGCCCCCGCGGCGACCGCACCCTCGACGCGCTCGCGCAACAGCGTCGCCATCTCGTTGGCGTGGCCGGCGTTGCGTCGCCACAGGTCGTCGGTCAGCAGGGCGATCAGCTGTGCCGAGAGGAAGCGCATCTTCGACGACAGCTGCGCGTCCATCTTGCGTAGCCGGACCAGGGCGTCGGCAGCGCCGGGATCGAAAGCGACCACGCACTCGCCGTACAGGAGCCCGTTCTTGGTGCCACCGAAGGACAGGACGTCGACACCGACCTCGCTGGTCACCGCGGCCAGGCTGCAGCCGAGGGCCGCCGCGGCGTTGGAGACCCGGGAGCCGTCGACGTGCAGCCGCAGCCCGAGCCCGTGGACGTGGTCGGAGACGGCCCTCAGCTCGTCGAGGGTGTAGACGGTGCCGAGCTCGCTGGACTGCGTGAGGGAGACCACCTGTGGCTGCGCGCGGTGGAAGTCGTCGGCGCCCCAGGCCTCGCGGTCGACCAGCTCCGCGGTCAGCTTGCCGTCCGGTGTCATCACGGGGAGAAGCTTCAGTCCCGCCATCCGTTCGGGCGCGGCGTTCTCGTCCACGTTGACGTGGGCCCCGGCGGCGCAGATCACGGCACCCCAGCGCGACAGCATCGACTGGAGGCCGACGACGTTGGCGCCGGTGCCGTTGAACACCGGGAGGGCGACCGCCGGGCGCCCGAAGGTCTCGGCCACGACCTGCTGCAGCCGCTCCGTGTAGACGTCGGCGCCGTACGACGGCTGGTGACCCTCGTTCGCATCGACGATCGCGGCCATCACGTCCGGGTGGACGCCCGAGGTGTTGTCGGACAGGAAGCCGCGACGATGCGGGTCGTGCAGCCGGCTCGGTGCCATGCGCCCGACCGTACTGCGCACCGCGTGCGATGCTGAACGGCGTCATGACCGTGAGCCGGCTCAGTGTCGAGATCGCAGCGCCGCCCGCCGCGGTGTACGCCGCGCTCGCGGACCTGCCCGGGTACGCCGGGTGGCTCCAACCGTCGCGGACCTACCACGCGACCGTGGACGTGTCGGATACCCCTGTGCGGCAAGGGTCGACGTATACGGACCATACGTCCGGCGACGTGATGCAGGGCCAGGTGCTCGAGTGCGAGCCGGATCGCCTGCTGCTGTTCCGGCAGTCGAGCCACAAAGGCGACCTCGACATCACGATCCGGTACCAGCTGACGCCGGTCGGCTCACGCACGCGGGTCGACCGGACCGGCACGATCGTCACCCACGGCCGCTACCGGCTCGTGCACCCCGTCGTCGTCGCCGTCACCAAGCGGGAGAACCGTCGTACCCTCGCAGCCCTCAAGGCGTACCTCGAGCGAGGCACCCCGGGCTAAGGTCGAAGGCATGACCGAGATGAGCATGAACAAGGCCATCCACGGTGCGTTCCGGCGGGACCTGGACCGGTTCGTCGACGCGCTGGAACGGTTCACCGCGGGCGACCGAGGGCGCGCGCAGCGCCGTGACCTTGTCCCCCGTCTTCACACCTGACGCGTCAACGCCGACCGTCTGCAGGTTCGACGCGCCGACCAGCTGAAGCAGCGCGACGTCCTTGGTCGAGTCCGAGCGCAGGTAGCGCGCCGTATAGGTCTGCCCAGTGCTGACGACGGTGACCTGGATCTGGGTCGCGCCCGCGACGACGTGGTGGTTGGTGACCACGATCCCGCCGGCGGTCAGGATCATGCCGGTGCCGGCGGCCGCGCCGTTCGGCAGCTTGGACGTGATCTCGACCATGCCCTTATCGGCGGACGTCGATGCGCCGAGCGAATCTTCGGCGTTCGAGGGCGCAGTCGGCGTCGCGCTCGTGGCTGTCTGCGCGCTGGTGCCGTGGTGGACCAGCGCGTACCCGGCACCGAACGACCCCACCCCCAGCGCCAGCGCGAGGCCGAGGGCGGTCGTGCTGCGGATCATCCGCCGCGGAGCTGACTGCCCGGTGCCGCCGAAGGCCGGAGGCACGGCCGGCGGCGTGGGCGGGTGCTGCGAGTCCATGGTCTACGTCCCTTCGAGTCCGTCTGCGCCCACCCTTGACGGCCCGTCTGTGCGAGACCTATGAACGACGTGAAGGCAGCCCCAGGGTCGTCTGGGAGTTTCCTGACCGCCGACCCGGCCTCAGCTGCGCCAGGCGCGCGCGACGTTCTTTCGGTACCCGCGCCCGAACACCCCGCCGAGGACCTTGAGGACCGGACCGGGCACCTCCTTGGTCACCGCAGACCGCTCGTCGGGCGTCGCGCCGTCGAGCACCCAGGCGAAGAAGCGGCCACCCCGGGCCGGGCTCACCTTGCCGAACTGCCGGCCCATCGCCTTCATCTCCGGCGTCTCGCGCTTGCTCAGGTAGAGCTCCTCGAGCTCGGCCTCCTCGTGGTCGAGGTGCTCGACCGTGACGCCCTTGAGCCGTCGCATCGCGGTCAACGCCGCCGTACTCTGCGCGCCACCCGCCGTACGGCCCAACGCGTCCATCGCGGTCCGGGCTTCGGTGAGCGCGGCCGCCATCGTCTCGTGTTCGGCGTCCATGGCCCTGATGACGTCCTCGCTGACGCCGATGGACTTCAACGCGGGCCAGGCGATCTCGTGCTCGCCCTCGTGGTGGAAGGTCAGCTGCTCGTCGAAGTTCGCCCACGCGGTACTCAGCTGGTCGGTGACGCCGGCGGCGACGGCGGCTCGCTCACGGCCTCGCCCGGCACTGTGACGGCGCTCCAGCAGTCGATCACCGCGCAGAGCGAGGGCAGCGGTTCCGCCCAGCGGCTCACCGGCCTCATCCAGGTCGACGCGGATCTCATGCCCGGCGACTCCGGCGGCGCGCTGCGGAACTCCGACGGCGAGGTCGTCGGCATGAACGTCGCCGCTTCCAGCGACAGCACCACCGGTTTCGCGATCCCCATGGCGACCGTGATGTCCGTCGTACACACCATCGAGAGCGGCGACTCCAGCGGGACCGTGGACATCGGGTACGGCGCGTTCCTCGGAGTTGCCCTGGCCAACGACACCGGCACGACGATCGCCGGTGTGGTGGACGGCGGCGCGGCCGCGGCCGCGGGTCTGCGAGCAGGCGACCGGATCACCGCCGTCGACGGATCGACGGTGAGTACGGCGAGCGCGCTGCGGTCCGCGATCGGCGACCACAGCCCCGGCGACCAGGTGCGGGTCAGCTGGACCTCGTCCGACGGTCAGCACCACTCCGCGACTGTGAGGCTCGGACGGGCTCCGATCAGCTGACCGGCCGACGAGACAGCCCGGCCACGAGAGCGGGAAGCTGCCGCATGTCGAAGAAGACGGACGCCTGTGTTTCGGCCAGCCGGTCCTCGGGGATCAGCCCCGACGCGTAGGCGAGGCAACGCATTCCGGCCGCGCGGGCTGCGGCGAGGCCCGTCGGGGTGTCCTCGACCACGACTGCCTCTTGTGGCGCGACGCCCATGGCCTGCGCGGCGTACAGGAAGAGGTCAGGTGCCGGTTTGCCGTTCGGCACGTCCTGGGCACTGAAGATCCGGCCCTCGAACGTCTCCGCCAGGCCGACCCTGGTCAGGCTCGCGCGGATCTTGTCGTGCGAGCCGTTCGAGGCGACGCAGAACGGTACGTCGATGGCCGCGATCGCGCTGGCGACGCCAGGGACCGCCTCGAGCTCGGCGTCGAACGCGTCGTCGTACCAGGAGCTGTAGGCAGCATCCCAGCCGTCCTCGAGCGGTCGTCCGAGCTCGCCCTCCACACTCGCTCGCCAGTACTCGTCGGTGCAGCCCGCGAAGCGCCGGATCACCTCGTCCGCCGTCACGGGCCAGCCGAGGTCGGTCAGGACCTCGGCCCCGACCCGCGCCGAGATGCCCTCACTGTCCACGAGCACGCCGTCGCAGTCGAAGATCACGAGTCCCACTGGTTGAGTGAGGACCGTCTGCAAGCTCCGTTCGCTATCGATCTTGAGAACGTTCCCATCCTTCATGGTGAGAACGATCCCAGTCGCCGTTCCGCCGGTCAACCTGTGCGGTACATTCGGCGCCATGTCGTCACCGTCGCGTGGTCACGGCTTGGCAACCATCCACGACGTCGCCCGAGTGGCGGGCGTCTCGCGCTCCACCGCCTCACGTGCCCTCGCGGGCTATGGCGCCGTGAGCGCGGACGCTGCGGAGCGAGTGCTGGCCGCCGCAGCCGAGCTCGGCTACCGCGCGAACGGTGTGGCTCGGTCGATGAAGACCGGGCGGACGAACACCCTCGGCGCGGTCCTCGCCGACATCGAGAACGTGTTCTTCGCCGGGGCCCTTCGAGGCTTCACCGATGTCGCCCGAGCCAACGGGTTCCAGGTCATCCTGAGCAACACGGACGAGGATCCCGTTGCCGAGGAGGCAGCCGTGCGGGTCTTCCAGGAGCGACGCGTCGACGGCATGGTCGTCACTCCTGCCTCACTCGACGAGAGCGGTCATCTGCGGGCGGCCAACGCGTCGGGGCTGCCGATCGTCCTGCTCGACCGACGCATTCCGGGTCTGGCCGTGGATGTCGTCCAGATCGACAACGTCAAGGCAGGCCGGGAGGCCACGGAACGGCTCATCGCCGCTGGTCACAACCAGATCGCGATGTTGACTGGCGTCACTCACCTCGACGGTCCGGACGCCGCGGGTCGGCTGGTCCACGGGACGTCGACCTCGCGGGACCGGTTCGAGGGTTACCGCCAAGCGCTGACAGCGGCAGGCATCCCGGTCCGTCCCGACTACGTCCGCACCGGGGACTTCCACCTGGCCGGCGCGCGCCAGGAGGCCGAGGTGCTGTTGCGGCTGCGGGACCGGCCGACTGCGGTCTTCGCCACGGACAGCACGAACGCATTGGGGGTCCTGCTGGCCCTGCGCGACGTCGGGCTCGCGGCACCGAGGGATGTATCCGTGGTCGCTTTCGACGACGCCGACTGGGCCGACGTGGTCCAGCCGGGGCTCAGTGTGATGGCGCAGCCGGTCTACGAGATGGGGCGACTGGCCGCCAACCGTCTCGTGGCCCGAGTCCGCGGAGAGCAGCTCAGGCCGAAACGGCACGTGGTGCCGACGCAGTGGCTGGCTCGCGAGTCGGTCGGTGCCCCGCCGCGCCGGCGACGCGCCGTCCGACCCGTCGGAACCGCCTGAGCCGGGGCCGTGGGCTACTTGCCGATGCCGTCCGTGAGACCGCGCAGGAACTGCCGCTGCCCGATGAGGAACAGGACGATCATCGGCAGCGCAGCCATCGTCAGGCCCGCGAACTGCACCGGCCAGTTGGTCAGCAGCCGGCTTTGCATATCGACCAGGCCGACCGGCAGCGTCTTGAGGCGACCGTCGCTGATGAACACGAGTGCGAAGACGAACTCGTTCCACGCGAACAGGGCCTGGAGCAGAGCGGCCGAGACCATGATCGGCCGGCACATCGGCAGGATCACTCGCCAGAACACCTGCGCCCGCGTAGCACCATCGATGATCGCGGCCTCGTCGACGTCAGGCGGCAGGTCGACCATGTACGCCCGGATCAGGAAGGTCGTGAACGGGATCCGGAACGCCGTGTAGAGCACGATCAGGGCCCAGTAGGTGTTGTAGATGTGCAGCTGCTGCAACAGCCCGAACAGGGGCACCAGCGCGACCGTCGGGGCCAGCATGAGGCCGCCGAGGAGAAACAGGGTGGTCGGCCCGGCCAGCGGGATCTTGACCCGGACGAGCCCGTACGCCGCCCAGGCGCTCACCAGCGTCGTCGTGAGAATCGATGCCGCCGTGACGATGACGCTGTTCGTGAAGTAGCGGACCACCCCGTCGTTGCCGGCCTGCACGAAGTTGTGCCACCTCAGCTGTGACGGGAAGCCCCATGGGTGCCCGAACACCTCGCTGTTGTCCTTGAAGCTGCTGAACACCATCCAGAGCAAGGGATAGATGACGATGACCACGAGCGCCGCAAGGACCACCCAGATGAGGACGCGGGCGAGGATCTGGCCCACGGTCAGACCGGAACGGTTGGGCCGGACGGTCGTGGTCCTGGACGGGCCGCGCGTCGAGGAGTCGGTCCGGGCGATGTCGGTCACCACTGCACCCTCCGTCGCCGCGAGTAGACGATCTGCGCCGCGGCGATGAGGAACGTGATCACGAAGATCACTGTGGCAATGGCTGCGGCATAACCCATGTCGTCCTGCAGGAAGGCGTTCTGGTACAGCCAGGTTCCGAGGACCTGGCTCGAGTTGGACGGTCCCCCGCCCGTCATCACCATGACCTCGTTGAAGACGAGGAAGGCACCGGAGAGCGTCAGGATCATGACGAGGGTGGTCATCTCGCGCAGGAGCGGGACGGTGATGGCAAAGAAGGTCCGTACCCCTGACGCACCGTCGACGCGGGCGGCCTCGTAGAGCTCGCGAGGGATTCGCTGAATGGCGACGATGAACAGGACAGCCGTGTACCCGATCGACTGCCACTGGCTCATGCCGATGATCCCGAAGATCGCGGTGTGGGGGTTGCCGAGCCAGTCCTGCGCCCACGACCCAAGACCCAGCGCGCTCAGGCCCCGGTTCAGCAGGCCGATCTGCGGGTTGTAGAGGAACGAGAAGAGGATGCCCGCAACCGTGATCGAGATGGTCGCCGGGATGAAGTAGACGGTGCGCAGGATGCCGCGCAGCCGCGAGTGCACCACCTCCTCCAGGACCGCTGCCAGGACCAGAGCGCCGCCGACCTGGAAGACGATGGAGATCACGGCGTACAGCACGTTGTTGAGCAGCGCCCGCCGGAAGACAGAGTCCCCGAACGCCGTCGTGTAGTTGTCGAAGCCGACGAACGCCGCGCGCGGGTTGAACGCGCTCCAGGAGTAGAAGCTGAGCCGGATGTTGTCGACGATCGGGTAGTAGACGAACACGCCGAGCAGGACGACGGCCGGCAGCACCCACGACCAGGTCTGCCAGCGCCTCAACGTTCGGGTCATCAGTCCTCCACTTGCCCAGCTGGTCGGCCGGGGCGGCCGGCCCCGGCGGATGCCCGGGGCCGGCTGCCCTTGCCTGTCCTCAGTGCTTCACCCAGCCTGCTTCTTCGCCTTCGCCGCCGCCTTCTGGACCGCCGCAATGACCTGCTGCGGTGACTGCGTGCCGTTGGCTATCCCCTCGGCGCCGGCCAGGTACGCGTTGGCCACGAGGGCGTTGGTGACGGTGTCGAGCCAGATGGCGAAGTTGCTGGCCTTCGACATGTCGGACAGCGCCTCGGTCTGCTGGGCGAAGGAGTTGTCCGGCGTCGACGAGCCGAGCACTGGGCTGAGGTAGCCGATCTGGGCCGTCTCCTTCTTGGCGTTGTCCAGGCTGGTCATGAACTTCAAGAAGTCCACCGCGAGGGCAGCGTTCTTGCTGTCCTTGTTGACCATGAAGCCGTCCGGCGCACCGGTCAGCGCGTTGGTGTCACCTGTCGCCCCGGAGGGTGCCGGGAGGCGGAAGAAGCCCCAGTTGTCGGCGATCGCCTTGGAAGCGCCCTTCTTGGTGGTCAGGACCGGGAACTCGACGAGCTCCAGGTAGTGCATCCCGGCCTTTCCGGCGAGGAAGTTCGCCTGGGCCGCCTCGTGCGCCAGCCCGTCGGCCGACGGGTTGCTGCACTGCTTGACGATCGTCTGGAACTGCGTCAGAGCGGTCACGTAACCGGGATCCGTAAAGGCTCCGGACGCCGGGTTGTAGTCCTGGGCCAGCGTGGCTGCTGGGACGTCAAAGGTGTTGAGCTGCGTCAGGTAGTGGATCGCGGGCCAGCCGTACTGGTTGCCGAACGCGATCGGTGTGTACCCCGCCTGCTTCAGCTTGCCGCAGTCGGCGACGAGGTCCTCGAAACTGCTGGGCGGCGAGGAGATGCCGGCCTTCGTGAACGCGGTCTTGTTGTAGACCATGTACTTGGCGTCCAGGTCGACCGGCACGGCGTAGTTCTTGCCGTCGAGCTCGAAGGCGCGCAGCGCGGCCGGCGAGAAGGTCTTGCCCCACGCGGTGTTCGAGCCCACCACGCTCGTCAGGTCGGCGGCCAGGCCGCCACGGACGAACTTGTTGGCGAAGTCACCGGCCCACGAGAAGTAGATGTCCGGCAGGTTGTGCGACGCGGTGAGGACGCGGATCTTGTCCTTGTAGGGCTGGTCCCCGACCTGCTGCAGGTCCACCTTGACGCCCGGGTTGGCCGCCTCGTAGGCCTTCGCCACGTCGACGAAGTACGGCGCGTACTGCGGGTCGGCGAACTTGGTGAGGATGGACAGCGTGCCGCTCTTGGCCTTGGGCGTTGTCAGGTTGCCCTGCTTGGAGTCGGACGTGCCGCTGTTCGGGGTGCCGCAGGCGGCGACAGCCAGGCCGGCGGCAACGGCGGCCGCCAGCAGCGTGCTGCTTCGGAACACCTTCTTCATGACACATCCAATCTGTCGGGGTAGTGCTGAGTGGTTGCTGGGGACAGGGCTTGCAGTGACGTGGCATGGCCGAACGCGCCGAAGGACGCGCACGTCTGCGTCGCGTAGTGGGTCGCCTGGAGCACGAGGTCCGCGATGGGGTGGCCCTGGGTCATGCCCAGCAACAGCCGGGCGATGAACGCGTCTCCCGCGCCGAGGGTGTCGACGATCTGCCCGACTCCCGCCGGAGCCCAGTGGGCTTCTTCGTCCTGGATGACGACTGCTCCCTCGGCGCCCAACGTGACCGCTACCGTGCGCGGGCCCAGGGCACGCAACCGGCGCGCCTGCTCGAGGCCCGTGGCCCGGTCGGCGCCCGGCGCGGACTTCGTCGCCACGTCCACCTGTGGAGCGATCGCCTCGATGTAGTCCCAGGGCCGCTCAGAGAAGTCGAAGGACAAGGTCCGGGCCGCTCGAGCGAGGTGCGGCACCTGCGCCTCGACGTTCGAGCACTCCCCGGTGTGCACGATGTCGACCGTCTGCGCGAGGGCCAGGTCGCCCTCGTCCAGCTCGAACACGGAGATGCCGAGGTCACCCTTCGCGAACACGCGGTTGCCGTCGACGACCTCGACCACGGCGTAGGCGTTGGGCCCGTCGACCACGCGGGTTCGACCGGTGTCGACCCCTTCCTCACGAAGCGAGCTGAGCACGACCTCGCCGGCGGGGTCTGTGCCGACGGCACCGATGTACGCCGAGCCGAGCCCCAGGCGCGACGCATGGACGGCGACGTTGACCGCGTTGCCCCCGGGATAGAAGAACCCCCGCTGTGGGTACTGGTCGACGACGTTGTCTCCCACCGACAGCAGCTGTCTGGGCATCAGTACGCCACGCGCTTGTAGTAGCGCCGGGTCGTGAGCGGATGGTTCCTGCGCACCTCGAGATGCGCGCTCACCCGCTCCAGGAGGGCGGCCAGGATGACCGGCGAGATGAGCGTGCGCACGCGGGCGTCGACTCCCGGCAGGTCGAAGTCGGCCGAGTCGAGGACGAGCATGGAGTCGGTCACGGACGGCAGGAACTTCTCGACCCGCTCGACCAGCGGCCGCGTCGGGTCCTCACCCTTGAGCAGGACGACGCTGACGCCTGGTTCGACGAGCTCGAGGGTGCCGTGAAAGAAGTCGGACGCGTGGACCGGGCGGGTCCGGATCCACTGCATCTCCTCCAGGATGCACATCCCGTAGTAGAAGGCCTCGGCCCAGGTCGAGCCGGCGCCGGTGATGATGTGGAAGTCGTTGGCCTGCAGCCGGGCCGCGACCTCGTCGGCCCGCTCCTCGGCCTGCTCCTTCACACCGAGCAGCAGCTGCGGCAAGCGCTCGAGCTGACGCACGACCTCGCCGTACTCGTCGCTCTCGCCGCGGACGTCGAGGACGGCGAGCGCGAGGATGAGGGACTGGAGATAGAACGACTCGCAGGACGTGTCGTCCTCGGCGAAGTTGACGAAGGTGTGCTCAGCGTTCTCGGACAGCGGTGTGTTGTCGTGACCGGTCAGCACAATGACCGTCGCACCCACTCCGCGGCAGTACTCCGATGCGGCCACACTCTCGGTCGTCGTCCCCGACAGCGACGGCAGGACCACCACCGAGTCCGGCCCCAGGTTGACATTGCCCGACTCGACCAGCTCCGCCGGGTTCACGACGTACACCGGGAGGGTGGAGCGCGTCGCGAGGAGCTGCGCCGCAGGCAGCATGAGGATGCCCGCACCACCCGAGCCCGCGAAGAACAGGTTCCGCGCCCCCGCCCCGAGGCACTGACCGACCACGTCACGCAAGCGGGGCGCCTGGGCCACGGCGCCGGCCTGGATGCGGTCGTAGCGGTCGGGGTCGAAGCTCAGCATGCTCAGTAGTCCACCTTGAACATGTAGTGCCGCTGCTCCAGGTCGTGTCCGCGCAGCGACTCGTAGTGCTGGGCCAAGCGGTTCGCGAGCGCACCGACGACGATCCCGGAGACGTCGCCCCGGAAGTCCTTGGCGACTCCCGGCAGCGATAGGTCGGCAACGTCGACGTACCGGGCCTTCTTGCAGTACCTCTCCAGGAAGCGCTTGCCCCGCTCAGCCATCGGGCGAGAGGCGTCGTCGCCCAGCCAGAGCAGGACGGCGGTGTCGTCGTCGACCATCTCGAAGGCGCCCTGGAAGAACTCGCCCGTGTTGAACGCCGCGGCGTGCTTCCACTGCATCTCCTGCAGGAAGCACATGGCCAGGCCGTACGCCCAGCCGTAGCACGGCCCGGAGCCCAGGACGTAGGTGATCGGCTCGTCCTTGAACGCGTTCGCAATGTCGGCGAGGTGCGCCTCTGACTCCTTCACCGCGTCGAGCACCGCGTCCGGCAGGGCGGCGAGCATGTCGGCAACAGCGGACCGGTCGAGGTCAGCACCGGTCGCCTCGAGCACCGCATAGGCGACGAGCAGCTCGAACAGGTCACTCTTGCCGGCGAAGGCCACCTCCAGCGCCTCGGCCAGAGGGCTCCCCTCCTTGGCGGCACCGATCACCGTGGCACCGGTGGCCTTGGCCGTCTTGGCGGCCTGGACGGTCTCCTTGGTCTTGCCCGTGTACGACGCGAGGACGACCAAAGAGCCGGGACCCATCAGCGCCGGGACGCTCGAGTTGAGCTCGTCGCTCTGCAGCTGGAAGGCCGGCAGCGAGCTGCGCTGCTGGAGGACGTAGTGCGCCGGATAGCTGCAGATGATCGAGCCGCCGGCCCCGACGAAGTAGACGTTCCGCAGGCCTGACTCCACCACGGGCGCAATGGCCTCGGCGATGGCCTCGCGCTCGCCGACGGCCGCGGCGAGCTTGTCCGCCGTGTCCGCGTCGATGGGCTTGAGGGGCAGGGTCTCCGGCATGTGGCGCTCCGTCTCATGTGATTGATAACGTTCTCAACAACTGATTGGGAACGCTCTCATCGCGACGGCCATGATGTCAAGCCGTCGATACCGGATCGTGAGGTTCCGGTGCGGCTGAGGGTCGTCCCGCTCGGTTCCGGCGCATCGGCCGAGCGCGCCGGTACGGTCGTGGCGACACCGACGGCGAAGCAGATCGCGGTCGTGGACTCGGAGGCTGGCGTGGACAGAGGTGCGGGGGTCGCCACCGTCCTCGACGTGGCCCGGGCAGCCGGCGTCTCGACCGCCACCGCGGCGCGGGCGCTCGGAGGTTACGGCTCCGTCAGCCCGGCCACGCTTCAACGCGTGCAGGACGCAGCCGCGGAGATCGGCTACCGCGCGAACGGGCTGGCCCGCAGCATGATCACCGGCCAGACGCATTCCATCGGCGTTGTGCTGGCCGACATCGAGAACCCGTTCTTCTACGGCGTGCTGCGCGGGATCAGCGACACCGCCCGCGCGCGGGGGTACGACGTCCTGCTGGCCAACACGGACGAGGACCCGGACGACGAACGTAAGGCTGTCTCGGCCCTGTTCGAGCGGCGCATCGAGGGGCTCATCCTGTGTCCGGTCGAGGGCGACGAGCATGCGCAACTGCGGGCCATGGTCCGGTCCAACGTCCCCATCGTGCTGTTGGACCGTCCTGCTCCCGGGCTCAGCGTGGACAGCGTCGGCCTGGACAACCGCCGCGCGGCGTACGACGCCACGACTCACCTGATCGAGCTGGGGCATCGCCGGATCAGCCTGGTGACGGGCGGTACGCCGGCGGCGGAGGCCGCCCTGCGTCGGCCGGGGATGGTCGACGTCGAACGGATCCCGTTCACGACCCTCGGGTCACGGGCCGCCGGCTACCGCGATGCGCTGCGGGACGCCGGGATCCGGCCCAGGGCTGAGTACCTCACGGCCGGGGGCTTCCGGCGCGACGACGCGACCGAGTCGGTGCGCCGGCTCATGGCTTTGCCCGAGCCACCCACGGCCGTCGTGGCCTTCGACAGCATCCTGGCCATGGGCGTCCTGCTCGGCCTGCGCCGGGCCGGGCTGCGCTGCCCCGACGACGTGTCGGTCATCGGCTTCGACGACGCCGAATGGGCCGAGGTCGTCTCGCCCTCGCTGTCGGTGCTGCGACAGCCCGTCCATGAGATCGGGGTCAAGGCGTGCGACCTGCTGCTGCGCCGCATCGCCGACCCGCAGCGCAAGCGCCGTCACCACCGGCTCGCCGGGACGCTGGTGCCCCGCGGCTCCACAGCGGCACCGCCGAAGGCCAGGCTGCGCCCATGACGTGGTTCGTGAACCAGTCCTGATCCCCGCCCGCCTCTACCAGCTCACCCGCCCACGAGTGCCGGCTCATCGTGGTCGAGGGCCCGCTCCGCGGCCGCCTCGGGTGCCGACGAGGGACGGCTGAGGAGTCCGGCGGCGACGGCAACGGCCACCGCCATCAGACCGGCCGCGATCCAGAACGCCAGGTGGTAACCGCTGAGCAGCGCTCCGTTCTGGGCGCTCCCGGACGACGTGAGGTGCTGCGTCCGGGTCGAGGCGAGCGTGGCGAGCACGGCCAGGCCTAGAGCGCCGCCGATCTGAGCCGTCGTGTTCACCAGGCCGGAGGCGAGCCCGGCCTGCTGCGGTTCGACGCCGGCCATGGCGAACCCGATGAGCGCCGGGAAAGATGCACCCGCGCCGAGACCGAGCAGCGCCATGGTCGGCAGGAGCTGGGTCACGTAGTCCGCGTCGGACGGCGCAACCGCCAGCAATGCGAGCGCGACGGCCATCAGCACGAGGCCGGTCAGGGCCACCGCGCGGGCGCCGAACCTGGTGATGAGCCGCTCGGAGTACCGCACGGACAGCGTGCCCATGCAGATGGTGACGGGCAGGAACGCGAGACCGATCTGCAGCGCGCTGTAGTGCTGCATGTTCTGCAGGTACAGGGTGCCGAGGAAGAACGCACCGAACATGCCGGCCGCTCCCATCAGCTGGACCAGGTTCGCACCGACGAGACTGCGGGAGCGGAAGAGCGCAAGCGGGACCAGGGGGCTGGGTGCGTATCGCTGCCGCGCAACGAAACCCGCCAGGAGTGCGCCGCTGAACGCACCGAGTGTCAGCGTCTCAGGTGCCAGCCAGCCGCTCTCCGCAGCCGGCTTGACGATGGTGTACACCGCGAGCATCAGCGCACCGGTGACCAGGCCCGCTCCGAGCAGGTCTGCTCCCTCGCCGAAGCCCTGGCCGCGGTCAGCCGGGACCAGGCGCAGCGCGGCGAACGCCACAGCGACGCCGACCGGCACGTTGACGAAGAAGATCCAGTGCCAGCTGATCGCCTGTGCGATGACGCCGCCGGCCAGCAGTCCTACAGCGCCACCGGCCGACGCGACGAACGCGAAGACGCCGATCGCCTTGGCCTGCTCCTGCGGACCGGGAAACATCGTGACGATCATGCCGAGCACCACTGCGGACACGAGCGCGCCGCCGGCACCTTGGACGAACCTGGCCACCACCAGCATCTGCTGGTTGGCCGCCAACCCACACGTGGCGGATGCCGTGGTGAACACGGCCAGGCCGATCAGGAAGATGCGGCGCCGCCCGATGAGGTCCCCCAGCCGGCCCGAGAGGAGTAGCAGGCCACCGAAGGCGATCAGGTAGGCGTTCACCACCCAGGCCAGCGTGCTCGGCGTGAAGTGCAGGTCGGCGCGGATCGCGGGCAGCGCCACGTTCACGATCGTCGCGTCCAGCACGATCATCAGCATGCTGCCGCACAGGACGTACAGCGCGAGCCAGCGGGAACGGTCGGTGTGTTCTGGAGTCGAGGTCGTCATGTCGGCGACGCTAACGGCCTCAGTCCTTCTTCGCAAGTAGGTACTCCTAAAAACTAACTATCTGGTATCGTGCCGTTATGGCGACGACGAGGACGTACGAGGACTCGTGCGGAGTGGCGCACGCGCTCGAGCTGGTCGGCGAGCGATGGGCCCTCCTGGTGGTCAGAGAGCTGATGCTCGGGGCCAAGCGGTTCGGCGACATCAAGGACGGGCTGCCGGGCATCAGTGCCAACGTGCTCTCGCATCGGCTCGACGAGCTGGAGGCGGCCGGCCTGGTCACCCGGGTGAAGCTGCCGAGACCGGCATCCGTGTGGGTCTACGACCTCACCCCATGGGCGCGCGACCTGGAGCCGATCATGCAGACGATCGGCCGCTGGGCCGCGCGCGACCCTCGTCACCGCAAGGACCTGCACTTCGGCACCGCCTCCCTGATCCTGTCGCTGCGCACGAACTTCGACCCTGCGCTCGCCGACGGTTCCCATCTCGTCATCGCGTTGCGGCCGAACGACGACAGCTACGTGGCCCGGGTCGCGCGCAAGAAGCTGACCATCGAAGCGGGTGAGACAGCGGACGCGGATGCTGCCATCGCGGGCGACTCGCGGGCGTTCGCCTCGGTGACGTACGGCGGTCGTCCGCTCGCCGACGCCGTCGACGCAGGTGACCTCGTCGTCACCGGCAGCATGGCCGCCGCAGAGTCGTTCCTGCACCTGTACACGCTGCCGCCCGCCGTCAGCGCCTGACGCCCCAAGCGACATCGCCTCGTCAGGTAGGCCCTCTGAGCGCACTCCCTGCGTGGATCGCCCGCAGCAGGCGGCGGGTGGCCAGCTGGTGCGCATGTGTGGTCATCAGGATGGTGCGGTAGAGCCGGCCCTTCAGGCCGGGGAACTCGGCGTACGTCGTAGCCACCAGCCGCGTCCCGGAACCGTCGGGTCGTAGGGAGAAGACGAGCCGGTACGTCGAGAGGCGATGACATCCGGCGAGCGTCACCTGGTGGGGCGGCCGGGACTCGACGATTTCGAAGCCACTGGACGGCGTCGTGCCGAGGGCTCGGTGCAGCACGGGGTGCGAGCTTCGGCTGAGGGACCCGAGGTAGGCCAGGACGACCGGCCAGGCCTCGTCCCGGGCCGCCGGCAGCACCAGCGAGTGCTCATCCAGGAACGGAAGCGATCGAGCCTGACCCACCCTCGGGAACGTACAGGCCAAAGACCGGCTGCTGTTTGAGCGATCGCAAGATCTCCTGTTCATTTGCCCGGCAACGATGCCGACATACAGAGGATGACCAGGTCGCGTGGAGCGCACACGGGCTCTCGCCTGTTTGCGCTCTACGCTGCCATCAGCCTCGTGCCGGTCACGGCTCTTGGCGTGGTGCTGCTGCACGGCTACCGCGACCAAGCCCTGCAGCAGGGAGTTGAGCACGGCCGCGCGCAGGCGGCGGTGATCGAGGAGATGGCCATCGCGCCGGCTCTGCGAGGGACCGACTTGTCCCGAGGGTTGAGTCCGGTCGAGCTGGATCGGCTGCAGTCCGCCACCGACCTGGCGATCTTCAACGGATCCGTGGCTCGGTTGCGCCTGCGCACGTTCTCCGGCCAGGTGGTCTTCTCCGATGACGGCATCGACCGGTCAACCGTCCGCGTCTCGGATCCCGGCTTCCGCACCGCCGTGGACGGCGGCACGGCGGCCCTGGTTCTGCACGACCCACGCGTGGCGCCGGGGCTGGTGATCCGGGTGCTCCAACCCATACTCGCCAGCACCAGCGGCCAGGCGACCGGCGTCCTCGAGGTCTACCTGCCCTACGACGCCATCGCCGAGAAGGTGAGAACCGAGAGCCGCCGGACGTTGTGGACGCTGCTGGGAGGGCTTGGTGCCCTGTACCTGTTGCTGGCCCTGGTGTCCTGGTACACCACCCTCAGCTTGCGCCGGCACGCGGCCAGCCGCGAGTACCAGGCGCTCCACGACGGGCTGACCGGCCTGCCGAACCGCGAGTGGTTCCGGCACGCGGCCGACGACGCCGTGGCCGAGTCCAGACGTCGCGGTGAGACCGGCGCTTTGGTGCTGGTCGACCTCGACCGCTTCAAAGAGGTCAATGACACGCTCGGGCACCATGCCGGCGACGAGCTGCTCAAGGTTGCGGCTGGCCGTCTCGCGACCTCAGTGCGTACGGACGACGCGATCGCCCGGCTCGGGGGTGACGAGTTCGGCCTGATCCTGCCCCGCGTCGGTGACGCCACCACTGTGGTCGAGCTGCTGACCAGAGTGCGTGAGCACCTCGCAGAGGAGGTGGTGATCGACTCCACGACGCTCAGCGTGGAAGGCAGCTTCGGGGTGGCGCTGTTCCCCGGCGGCGCGGACAACCTCGACGACCTGCTCAAGGCGGCGGACGCCGCCATGTACCAGGGCAAGAGAGCCGCCGCCGGCATCGTCGTCCACGATCCGGCCCAGACGCGCTCGCCCGGCCACTCCCTAAGCCTGCAGGGTGAGCTGCGGCGCGCCCTGCACCGGGACGAGCTGGTGCTGCACTACCAGCCGAAGATCGCCCTCGGCTCCGACCAGATTGTCGGCGTCGAGGCCCTCGTCCGTTGGGAGCATCCCGAGCGGGGGCTGCTGCCCCCGGGAGAGTTCCTGCCCGTGGCCGAGCAGTCGGGGCTGATCGAGCCGCTGACGGCCTGGGTCCTCCGCCGATCCCTGAGCGACCAGACCCGCTGGTCCTCGATGGGTGTGCCTTGGTACGTGGCCGTGAACGTCTCAGCCCACAACCTGGAGTCCGTCGCCTTCCCGATCTCTGTCACCGAGCTCCTCGACGAGCTGGCCGTCGGTCCGGAATGCCTACAGCTGGAGCTGACCGAAACCGCACTGGCGGCCGACACGAGCATCGCGGCCCAAGTGGTGACGTCGCTTGCCCGGCGAGGCATCGGCATCGCCATCGATGACTTCGGCGTCGGCTACACCGGCCTTCGCCAGCTGCGCAACCTGCCAGTCGCTGAGATCAAGATCGACCGCAGCTTCGTCTCCGGGCTCGCCAGCAGCGAACGTGACCGGTCAATCGTCCATTCGCTCATCGACCTCGGACACAGCATCGGCTGCCACGTCACGGCCGAGGGAGTAGAGACCGCCGAGACGGCCCGCTGGCTCAGGGACGCCGGATGCGACTACGCGCAAGGTTTCTACTTCGCGAAGCCTCGGCCGTGGCCGGATCTGGTCCGAGAACGGAAGAACATCGAAGCAACGACCTCCCACCAGTCCGCCGTACCAGAAGGCCTACCAACATGAACCGAACCATCCCCCGCCACCCGATGCGGCGATTCGCTGCCGTTGCGATCGGCCTCACCCTGCTCGCCGCGTGCGCGAACAGCCAGGCCGGCGATGACCACCGGTCCGCGGGATCGACCAGTATCGACAAGGCGCTGCACGGTCGCCTCCCCCAGCGCATCCAGTCGTCGGGCGTCATCAGGGTCGGCACCGACGCGTCGTACGCACCGGCGTCCTTCTTCGCCCGCAACGGCAGGGACATCGTCGGTTTCGAGCCTGACCTCGCAGCCGCCATGGGCCGTGTCCTGGGCGTCCGCTTCGAGTTCGTCAATGTCGAGTTCACCCACCTCCTGCCCCAGCTGGGAACGGGCAAGATCGACCTGGCCATCTCCGCCATGACCGACACGGTGGACCGAGAGAAGCAGGCCGACTTCGTCGACTACTTCTCCGCCGGGACCTCGATCCTGGTCCAGCGGGGCAACCCCGCCGCGATCGCCGGGATCCAGGACCTGTGCGGCCATGTCGTCGCGGTCGAGGAAGGCACCGTTCAGGTCGACCTGGTGCGCAGGTCTCAACAGCACTGCGCCGGTGAACCGATCCAGATCCGCCAGTACGCGACCAACTCCGACGCACTCCTGCAGCTGCGCACCGGACGGGCCGTGGCCGTCCTGAACGACTTCCCCCCAGCGGCCTACCTGGCGAACGATCCCAAGACGAAGACCAACTACCAGCTCGCCTCCGACACCCAGTACGAGCCCGGCCCTTACGGAATCGCGGTCAGCCGGAACGACAGTGCTCTGCGTGACGTGATCCGGGACGCGCTGGCCGAGGTCATGCGCAGCGGTGCCTATGCCAAGGCTCTCGGCACGTGGGGCGTCTCCGGCGGCGCGCTCCAGCGGACGGCGATCAACGCCAGCGGCGCGACCTCTGGCTGAGTCAGTCAGGGCAGCCGGGGCGCTTGAGGGTCAGGTCGGCCCCGGTGGGCCGTCCAGCACCCTCGGCACGTACTCGACGAGCTGGATCTGGCCGTCGAAGGTGCGGCTCTGCACCAGGTCGAGCGCGACGTCGGGGTAGCCGTCGTAGATCCGCTCCTGGCCGGTTGCTCCGGTGATGACGGGGAAGATCACGACCCGGAACCGGTCGACCAGGCCTGC
>JBJMHS010000075.1:0-17081 GCA_045807245.1 Actinomycetales bacterium | reverse complement strand
CGCCTCCGCCCGCCGCCATCATCACGAACCTGGCGACGGACGAGACCTACTTCTACGACGGCGTCGGAGGGGACCCCTCGGCCGTCAGCACCGGTGTGTGGGGCGCCGACGAGGACGCCGCTGTCTCGCCGGACGGGGTGACCACGTACGTCCTGCGCGGTGACAACTACTTCGGACCGGGTCAGCTCGACCTCATCGCGGTCGACACGGCAACGCAGGCGGTGCGCGGCGTCATCGCGAGCATCGGGACCTCGGAGACCCGGGCCAGCCGGCTGGCCCTCTCGCCGGACGGCACCATGGCGTACGTCGGCTCGGGCGACTCGCTGACCCGGATCACCATCTCGGCCCGAGTCGCCGACCCGCCGATCGCACTCGGCGGTGACCTCCATGCGGTCGCCGTATCGCCGGATGGGCGTTTCGTCTATGCCAGCGCCGGCAACCGGTTCCTCAAGGTCAACCCGCGCAACGGCAGCATCCAGTCCAGCCTCGACCTGGGACAGCTCGCCGGTGCGATCAAGCTGAGCGCCGACGGGGCAACGGCGTACGTGATCGGCGACATCGTCGGCAGCTCCGGCGCGGTGCTGTTCAAGATCAACCTCCAGTCGTTCACCATCAGCAACCAGGTCGGCCTGCCCGGCAGCACCGCTTCGGGGGCCGGCAGCACGAAGCTTGGCCTGGCGCTGTCGCCAGACCAGCACCTGCTCTACGTCGTCGGTGGAGACGCCGCCAACCGCCAGTACTTCGCGCTACCGGTCGATGCGCTGTACCTGCTGGCCGGGCAGGTCGTGCCGATCCAGAACACGGTCCCGTGGCCCGTGGTCAACGACGCCGCGTTCTCGCCGGACGGGTCGAAGCTGTACACCTACACCCGTGGCGAGCAGGGCGCGGTCGACCTGCTGGTGACGATCGACGTCCCGTCGAACACCGTCACGACGTCGTACAACCTGGGCGCGCTGTACAGCTCGGACCTGACTTCGGTGACGACGCCTCCGGACCAGGCGCCGGTCGCCGCCTTCACCTCGACGCTGGTCTGCCCGACCGGAGCCTCGACGTTCAACGCGAGCGGCTCCTCGACCCCGAGCGGGAGCATCGCCAGCTACACCTGGGACTTCGGTGACGGTACGGCGCAGGTCACGACGCCCTCGCCCGCCGCGTCGCACCAGTTCGCCGGCGTTGCTCGCTACCAGGTGCGGCTCACGGTGACGAACTCGGCCGGCACCTCGACGACCGTCGTGTCGGACGGCCAGACGGTGCTGCACAACGGGGGTCCTAGCGCGACGGTGCGCAACGCCGTGCGGATCCCGGCCTGTTCCGGTCCGGTGTGACCGACCACCGACCGAACTGACCCGACCGCTCGGCTCCCGTCCCAGGCCCGTCCCCACGGGACGGGAGCCGAGCCCTGGTCCTCAGGCTCCGTCGCCGGCCCTGTCGTCCCGATACTCCGCTCCGGTACCGCTCCCGCCGAGCACCCGGGTCGTCTCGCTGTCGGCGAGCTCGGGGGCCCGCCACTTGACCATGTGGAAGAACACGATGACGAGGATCGTGCCGAGCGCGATCCCGCTGAGCGAGAAGTTGTCGGTGATCTTCAGCGTCACGCCGCCGATGCCCGCGATCAGGCCGGCGGCCAGCCCGACCATGTTGACCGGGTTGCCGAAGTCCACGCCGTTCTCGACCCAGATCTTGGCGCCGACCAGGCCGATCATCCCGTACAGCACGACCGTGATCCCGCCCAGGACGCCACCCGGAGTCGCGCTGACGATCTGGCCGAACTTCGGGCACAGGCCGAGCAGGATCGCGACGACCGCTGCGACGTAGTACGCCGCGGTCGAGTACACCCTGGTCGCACCCATGACACCGATGTTCTCGGCGTACGTCGTGGTCGGTGAGCCGCCGAACAGGCTCGCGAGCGCCGTCGCCGTACCGTCGGCCGCGATCGCCCGGCCCATGTACGGGTCGAGGTCGTCGCCGGTCATCTGGGCGACCGCCTTGACGTGCCCGGTGTTCTCCGCCACCAGTGCGATGACGCCCGGCAGCACCAGCAGGATGAAGGTGAGCGAGAAGCTCGGCCCGTGCACCACCGAGACGCCGTCGGCCAGCTTGCCGGAGGGGAAGCCGATCCAGTCGGCGCTCTTCACGCCGGACCAGCTGACCCGGTAGTGGTCGATCTCCTTGGTCAGGTCTGCACCGGTGATCGAGTGGAGCTGGCCGAACGTCTTGTCCGCGAGCCAGGAGAGCAGGTACCCGAAGATCAATGCGAGGAAGACCGCGATGCGGGAGAAGAACCCCGGTAGCAGTACGGCTGCCAATACCATGAACGCCGCGGTGATCAACGCGATCCACTGGTCCTGCGGCCAGTAGATGCCGGCGACGACCGGCGCCAGGTTGAACCCGATCAGCATGACCACGGCGCCCGTGACGGCCGGCGGGAGGATCACGTGGATCCAGTGGCCACCCGCGAAGTGGATGAGGAGGCCGACGACCGCCAGCACGATGCCGGCCACCAGGATCGAACCGGTGACGTCGGCCGAGTCACCGCCCTGCCCCCGGATCGCCGCGACACCGGCCACGAACGAGGCGCTCGTGCCCAGGTAGCTCGGCACCCGGTTCTGGACGATGAGCAGGAACATGATCGTGCAGACGCCGGAGAACAGGATGGCCAAGTTCGGGTCCAGCCCCATGACGAGCGGGAACACGAAGGTGGCGCCGAACATCGCGACCACGTGTTGGGCACCGAGGCCGACCGTGCGGCCCCAGCTCAGCCGCTGCATCGGTCCGACCGACTCGCCCGGCGGCGGAGTCTGGCCGCCGTGGACCAGCTCCCAGCTGAACAGCGACATGACAGCTCCCTCCATTGGCATGACCGCCCGCCCCGACAGCGAGCCGACGGAAGTCAACGTACTTCCGCGCGGCTCGTTGACCGGGTAAGCGCACCGGACGAGAGCGTGCGCAGCGGTCGGGGGTCAGCCGGGCAGCTCCACAGCGCTGATCGGTGGAGCCCAGGTCGGACGGGGGATGAGGCAGAACGGGTGGCCGGCCGGGTCGGCGTATACGGAGTCGGTCAGCCGGCGGGCGCCCAGCGCCTCCGCCTGCGGCCCGGCTACGGCGACGTCGTCGACCATCACGTCGAGATGCATCTGCTGAGGATGGTCCGGATCGGGCCACCGCGGCGGCTGATGGTCGGGCGCGAGCTGGAACGCCAGCCCCGATGTCGTGTCGTCGGGCGCCACCACGACGAAGTCCGGCGACCGGTAGGTCACTGGTTGCCCGAGCAGCGCTGACCAGAAGTCGGCCAGCACGTCGGGGTACGGGCAGTCGATGACCAGGTGATGCAGGCGACCGATCATGCGCCGAGGCTGCCACCCACCGGGCCGCCGCGCAGCCTGGCGGGAGCCCGAGCTAGCGTGCCGAGCATGGACCTCGGACTTCACCTGCCGAACTTCACCTTCCCCGACGGGCCGGCAGCCCTCGCCACCGATGTACGGCGGACCGCTCAGGTCGCCGAGGAGGCCGGCTTCACCAAGCTGTCGGTGATGGACCACGTCTGGCAGATCCGCGGAGTGGGTCCGCGCGAGGACCCGATGCTCGAGGCATACACGACGCTCGGGTATCTGGCGGCGGTGACCGAGCGGGTCGAGCTGTTGGCCTGGGTGACCGCCGCGGTCTATCGCCAGCCGGGGCTGCTCGCCAAGGAGGTCAGCACCTTGGACGTACTGTCGAACGGGCGCGCCTGGCTGGGGCTCGGGGCGGCCTGGAACCAGGAGGAGTGCGAGGGGCTCGGTCTGCCGTTCCCCTCGACGGCCGAGCGGTTCGAGCGGCTGGAGGAGACGTTGCAGATCTGCCTGCAGATGTGGAGCGACGACGAAGGCCCGTACGTCGGCAAGCACTACCAGCTCGGGCGCACCCTCAACTCGCCCCAGCCGGTACGCCGGCCGCACCCGCCGATCCTGATCGGCGGCGGCGGTGAGCGGAAGACGTTGCGTCTGGTCGCGCAGTACGCGCAGGCCTGCAACCTGTTCCCCATTCCGGAGCTCGAGCACAAGCTCGACGTCCTGCGTGGGCACTGCGAGACGGTCGGCCGCGACTACGACGACATCGAGAAGACGGTGCTCCTGCGCCTGCAGCCGGGCGCGAACGGCGAGCACGCGGACGAGATCCTCGAAGACCTGGCCCAGTACGCGGCGATGGGCTTCAGCCACGTGCACACCAGCCTCGTGGACACCTCGTCGCCGCGCATCGTCGAGGTGTTCGGCGAGCGGATCATCCCCGAGGCGGCCAAGCTCTGAGCGCGGCTGCCCGCCGACGACGATGGCCGCCCCTCGGCAGAACCGGGTCACCCCGACGGGTGACGTCGTCGCGGTACCGCTGCGTGGCGCCTGGACCGGCAACCGCGGCCGCCTGCACGAGGGCGAGGGAGACTCGGCGCGCGTCGTCCGGTTCCACGGCTCCAACCTCTGGATCATCTGCGCGCTGCGTTTCAACGACCGCTGGCATGAGCAGTGGCGGCCGCGACGCTTCACCTGGCTGTACTTCCACGACGAGGCCGTCGCGCTCGCGGCCGGGCACCGGCCCTGCGCCGAGTGCCGCTGGGCCGACTACGTGGCCTATCGCCAGGCCTGGATGGACGGCCTCGGCGTCGACCGGCCGAGTGCGGCTGACATGAACCGGCGCCTGCATGGCGAGCGCCTGGTCCGGGGGACGCACCGCCGTCGTACCCATGCCTTGCCTTGGCCGAGCCTGCCCGAAGGGGCGTTCGTGGTCGCCGAGTCCGGGCCGGCGCTGGTGCTGGCCGACCGGCTCGTTCCCTGGACGACCGCGGGCTACGGGGCGGCCCAGCGGCGCCCGGCCCGCGGGGACGCGGACGTGCTCACGCCCCCCGCCTCGGTCGCGGTCCTGTCCGCGGGCTACTCCGTCCAGGTCGACGACGCCGCCCGGATCCGCTGAGCCGGCAGCCGCTCACACCGGGCCCAGGGCTGGCGAATTCCGGAACGCCTCAATCGGACACCGTCACCGGCCGATGAGTACGAGGTGACCGCCAGGGCCGCCAACCAGATCTGGCCGGTGCCTCAGCAGCGCCGTGCCCCGGATGGCTCGACCCTGCCCAGCGGCCAGATGCTCGACGGGCCGGCGCGCATGCCGGTCGACCCCCAGGCCTGGCACGTGGCGACGGACGCCCTCGCCGAGGGGCTGGTCGTCCAGGATCTCGGCGGCGTCATCCTGATGAGCAACCCGGCGGCCAGCCAGATCCTGAGCCTTACGCCGGAGCGGATGGTCGGTGGGGGCAGCCTGTCCTCCTCCTGGCGGACCGTGTATGCCGACGGGCGGGAGCGGCCCGGCTCCGAGCATCCGGCCATGTTGGCCATGGCGACAGGGACGCCGCGATGGGCCGACGTCGTCGGCGTGCACACGCCGGGCGGCGACCTGGTCTGGCTCTCGGTGAACTCGATTCCGTTGCATGACGACAACGGTGAGATCAGCGGCGTGGTCACAGCGTTCACCGACATCACGGCGCAGCGCCTCTACGAGGAGACCCGGCTCGCGCGGGAGAGCCGCCTGCGCGCGGCCCAGCACCTGACCGGCCTGGCCTGGTGGGAGCTGGATCTGGCGACCGGTCAGCACGTCTGGTCGGACGAGATGTTTGCTCTGGTCGGTCTCACCGGCCGTCAGGAACCGCCGGACCACGAGGAGTTCCTCGCTCTGCTGCATCCCGAGGACCGGCCCGCGGCGACGGCGCTGCGCAACCACGGCTTCGACAGCGGCCACCGGGAGACCTTCCGCGTCGTACACCCGGACGGGTCCGTGCACCACCTCCAGTCGTGGACCGACGTGCAGTGCGACGAGGCCGGCGTCGCCGCCCGGGTCCTCGGCGCGACGATCGACGTCACGGACCGCGAAGTGGCGCTGGAGCGGGCCTCCGACGGGCGGGCCAAGCTGGCAGCGGCCCTCGACCTGAACGCCACCGCCATGTGGGAGTGGGACGTCGCCTCCGGTCGGCTCATCTGGTCGGCCCGGATGACCGAGCTGATGGGCTTCGACCCGAGCGGACCGCAGCCGACGCTGGACGACTTCCTCGGCCGGCTCCACCCGGACGACCTCGAGCGGCTCACCGCCATGGGCGAGCGTCAGATCGCCACCGGCGTGCCGGAGGAGACGACGTACCGCGTGGTGCATCCAGGCGGTGCTGTCGTGCACGTGCGGGCCTGGACCGACCTGCGCAAGGACCGCGAGGGGCGGGTGACGCATCTGTGGGGTACGGCGCTCGACATCACCGACGAGCAGGAGTACGCCGCGCGCCTGCTGGCCAGCGAGGAGCACTTCCGGGTCGCCTTCGACCTGGCGCCGATCGGCATGTCGATGATCGGCCTGACCCACGAAAACGTCGGGAAGTACCTGCGGACCAACGCGGCGTTCCAGGCCATGCTCGGCCGGACCGAGGAGGAGCTCCTCCGGGCGCGCATCGGTGAGCTGACGCATCCCGACGACCGAGCCCGCGACGAGATCGCCTTCGCCAAGCTGGTCGCCGGCGAGGTGTCGTCGATCGCGTTCGAGAAGCGCTACCTCGACAGCAAGGGCCGGACGGTCCACGCGTGGATCACCAGCTCGGTGGTCCAGACCGGCGAGCGGCCGTACCTCATCACGCACGCAGTCGACATCAGCGACCGGATCCGCGAGCAGGCCGAGCTGAAGCGGCTCGCGCTGACCGACACGTTGACCGGACTGGCCAACCGCACCCTGCTCAACGACCGGTTGGACCACGCGCTGGCCTGCCTGGAGCGTACCCACGGTTCCCTGGCCATGCTGTTGCTGGACGTCGACCGGTTCAAGACGGTCAACGACTCGCTCGGTCACCAGGTCGGCGACTCCCTGCTGGTCGAGGTGGGCCGGCGCCTGGAGGCCGTGACCCGGGGCGACTGCACCGTCGCGCGTCTCGGTGGTGACGAGTTCGTCGTCCTGGTCGAGGGACTGAGCGGCCCGGAGCTCATCCATCCCGTCGCGCGGCGGATCCTCGACGCGATGCGACGGCCGTTCGACGTCGGCCTGGGCCAGCCGCCGATCTCGGCCACCATGAGCATGGGCGTGTCCATCGCGTCGGAGGCCGGCCGCCTGGCGTCCGACCTGTACCGGGAGGCGGATCTGGCGCTGTACCGCGCCAAGGACAGCGGCCGCGACCAGTACGCGCTGTTCGACGCCGAGCTGCGGGCCAGTGCGGACCGCCGGCTCACCGCGGAGACGTTGCTGCGCCGGGCGTTGGCGCAGGACGGGCTGGTGCCGCTGTTCCAGCCGATCGTCGACCTGCACGAGGGTGGGATCACCGGCGCCGAGGCCTTGGTCCGGATCCAGGACGAGGGCGTACTCGTGGCGCCGGCCGGCTTCATCGACGTGGCCGAGGAGACCGGGCTCATCGTCGAGGTGGACGCTCGCATGTTCGAGCTCGTAGCAGCTGAGGCAGGACGGCTGCGCGATCACCGCGTCCCCATCCGCCGCCTCACGACCAACGTCTCGGCCCGCACCCTGGAGGACCCGAACTTCGTCCGCCGGGCGGCCAACGCGATCCGGCGCCACGACATCCCGCGGTCGATGATCCGGATCGAGCTGACCGAGCGCACGCTGCTCGCCGCGACACCCGCCGTACGGGAGGCGCTCGAACAGCTGCGCGAGCTGGGCCTCGACATCGGGCTGGACGACTTCGGCACCGGGTACTCCGCGCTCGCCTACCTGCAAAGCTTCTCGTTGGAGTTCCTCAAGATCGACCGGTCGTTCGTCAGCCGCCTGGGCGCGAGCGCGCGCGACGACGCGATCGTCGCGGCAGTCATCGACCTGGCCCACGCGCACGACCTCGTGGTCGTGGGCGAGGGCGTCGAGACCCTCGAGCAGCTCGAGGCACTGCGCCGGGCCGGCTGTGACCGGGCCCAGGGCTACTTGATGGGCCGGCCCATGACGGCGGAGCAGCTGGTCGAGCTCATCGCGTCAGCCCCGCGCTGGTAGTGGGCTGCCCGGCTGGTCTCGGGAGACATCGGCGGACCGGTGCCAGATCCAGCCGGGCAGCACGACGAGCATGAACCTGCTGCGCCGCTCGGGTGACGCCAACGAGCCCGGCCTCAGCCGGTCAGGGCAACCGGATGACCCTGAGCGACCGGGCGTCGCCTTCGGGTGCGCCGGACGATCCGCGGTCAGGCCAGGGGCGGCGGCCAGGAGGCGGCGCCGAGCTCGCGTGACACGGCCCGAGCCGTCTCGCGCACGACGTCGCGGGCGTCATGCTCGCCGGCCTGGCCGGCCGGCATCTGGCCCGACGGTACGACGATGCCGATGGCCCCGACCGCGCCGCCCCACGAGTCGAACACGGGGCTGGCCAGCCCGCTCTCACCCAGGACCGCCTCGTCCTGCTCCACGGCGATGCCCGAACGCCGTACGTCGTCGAGCTGCGCACGCAGGAGCGCGGCGTCGGTCACTGTCTCCCCAGTCATGCTGCGCAGCGGTGAGCCCAGGACGCGCCCGGCCTCGTCGGGGAGGAACGCGAGCATCGCCTTGCCCAGTGCGCTCGCATGCCCGGGGATGACGATCCCGACCTCGGGCATCTGCCGGCTGCCGTCCGGCCGCGGTTCGTGGTGGATGATCACGACGTCGTCGACGAGCAGCACGCCGGTCCGGACCGCACAGCCGGTACGGCGGGCCAGGTCCTCGGCCCACGGGATGCTCTTGGAACGCAGCTCCAGCGTGTCCAGATAGACGTTGCCCAGCCGGAGGACGGCGGGCCCGAGCTGGTACCGGTTCGACCCTCGCTCCTGCACGACCATGCCGTGCTCCACGAGGGAGCGCACGATGCCGTGGGTCGTCGACGGCGCGAGCTCCAGGCGGGCAGCCAGGTCCGACAGGCTCATCCGGCGCGCGCCCTGCAGGGCTGTCAGGACCCGAATGGCCCGGTCGATCGACTGGATCACTGGGGGTTCACCGCTGGCTCACCGCGCTCCCTCGGCGTACCCGCCGAATGCAGGTTTGGACAACTTTTCTGAAGACTCTTGCGGAGAAGTGAAGCATGAGCGTAACGTCCGCGAATCATTCGACAATATCGAATCATCTTCAGAACCACCAGCAGCAACCGGCGCTCAGAAAGGGGCACGGCATGCTTGACGAGACAACACTGGCGCAGCGGCTCGGAGCCGAGGTGATCGGCACGGCCTTCTTGGTGTTCATCGGCGTGGGTTCCGTGCCCGCGACCTTGATCGTCAACGGCAAGGCACCGTTCACCATGGCCGACCTCGGCATGATCTCGCTCGCGTTCGGCACGATCGTCGTGGCCACCGTCTATGCCCTCGGCCACATCGGCGGCAACCACATCAACCCCGCGGTCACCCTCGGGCTGGCGGTCTCGGGCAAGTTCCCGTGGTCGCAGGTGCCGGCGTACATCGCGGCCCAGGTGGTCGGCGCGATCATCGGGGCCGGGGCGATCCTCGGCGTCCTCGGGCACAAGGCGAGCGACGTCGGGCTCGGTGTCGCGTCGTACGGCGACATCAGCTGGGCCCAGGCGTTCACGGCGGAGTTCGTCGGGACGTTCATCCTGGTGTTCACCATCTTCGGCGTCATCCACCGCAAGGCGGCCGCGGGCTTCGCGGGCGTCGCGATCGGCCTGGTCGTGTTCGCCGCGATCATTCCGGTCGCCCCAGCGACCGGCGCCTCCATCAACCCGGCCCGCACCGTCGGCCCGATGCTCATCCAGCAGATCGCGGGCGGCGCGGTGAAGTGGGAGCAGCTCCCCGTCTACCTGGTGGCCGAGCTCCTGGCGGGTGCTCTGGCCGCCCTGGTCTACGGACTGCTCTCCCGCACCCCGGCCGACGCGGCCCCGGTGGCCGGCATCGACCTGGCCGACCCCGAGACCGCGCCGGCGCGCACGCCGAGCTCGGTCTGACCGGCCACTCCCAGCCCATCCATCAGCACCGAGACGCGAGGACCACATGAAGAAGCTCATCAACGACCCGAACGACGTCGTCGCCGAAGCTCTGCTCGGTGTCGAGGCCGCCCACCCCGACCTGCAGGTGGACCACCACAACAAGATCGTCTACCGCGGTGACGCGCCGAGGCCGGGCAAGGTCGGCATCATCTCGGGCGGCGGATCGGGCCATGAGCCGCTGCACGGCGGGTTCGTCGGTCTCGGCATGCTCGACGCGGCGTGCGCTGGCGAGATCTTCACCTCCCCGGTTCCCGACCAGATGCTCGCCGCCACCAAGCTGGTCGACGGCGGCGCCGGCGTGCTCCATGTCGTGAAGAACTACACCGGCGACGTCATGAACTTCGAGATGGCGGCCGAGCTGGCTGCGGCGGAGACCGGCGCCAACGTGGTGTCGGTCGTGACGGACGACGACGTGGCTGTGCAGGACAGCACCTGGACGGCGGGCCGTCGTGGCGTCGGGGTCACGGTGCTGCTGGAGAAGATCGCGGGTGCCGCGGCCGAGCAGGACCGAACGCTCGAGCAGGTCGCGGACCTGGCCCGCAAGGTGAACGCCAACGGACGCAGCATGGGGGTGGCGCTCACTTCGTGCACCGTGCCCGCGGCGGGCAAGCCGACCTTCGACCTCGGTGAGAACGAGATGGAGCTCGGGGTCGGCATCCACGGCGAACCGGGCCGCGAGCGCCTGCCGCTCGCGCCGGCCAAGGAGATCGCGGCGATGCTGGTCGAGCCGATCCTGGCCGACCTGCCGTTCCGCTCCGGCGACCCGGTGATCGCGTTCGTCAACGGCCTGGGTGGGACTCCGCTCATCGAGCTGTACGTCATGTACAACGAGGTGGCGCGGATCCTGTCCGCCCATGGTGTGACGGTCGCGCGCTCCCTGGTGGGCTCGTACATCACCTCCCTGGAGATGGCCGGGTCGTCGGTCACACTGCTCAAGGCGGACGACGAGCTGTTGTCCCTCTGGGATGCGCCGGTGCGCACGCCGGCCTTGCGATGGGGTATCTGACGCGTGGATGACACCGTGACCACGGCGGCCTTGGACCGATGGGTCCGCGACTTCGCGGGCCAGGTCTCGGCCAACCGGGACTACCTGACCGAGCTCGACTCCGCGATCGGCGACGCCGACCACGGGGCCAACATGGACAGGGGTCTGACGGCCGCCGTGGCCGCGCTGGACGAGGCGCGGCCGGAGACCGCCGGAGCGCTGTTCAGCAAGGTGGGCATGACGCTGGTCTCGACCGTCGGCGGCGCGAGCGGCCCGTTGTTCGGCACGTTCTTCCTCCGCCTGGGCAGTTCGCTCGGGGACACGAAGGACGCGACCCCCGAGCAGCTGGCCGCAGCCCTGCGGTCCGGGCTGGAAGGCGTCGTCGCGCGCGGCAAGGCCGAGGCCGGTGACAAGACGATGTACGACGCGCTGGCCCCCGCCGTGGACGCCCTCGATGCCGCTCTGGCTTCGGGTCAGGGCCTCCAGACGGCCCTGGCCGCCGCCGCGCAGGCGGCCGCGGACGGGCGCGACGCCACGACCCCGATGCTGGCCCGCAAGGGCCGGGCCAGCTACCTCGGTGAGCGCAGCGTCGGGCACCAGGACCCGGGAGCGACCACCGTCGCCCTGCTGCTGCAGGCTGCACTCGGCTAGCACGCACATGACCGAGCATCAGGACGTCCTCGCCACCGACCCGCAGCCAGCGGGGGTCGGGCTGGTCGTGGTGTCGCACAGCCGCGCGCTCGCCCGCGCGGCGGTTGCGCTGGCGGCCGAGATGCTGCACGGCCGGACCACCAGGGTCGAGATCGCTGCCGGCCTCGACGACGCGACGTTCGGCACCGATGCGGTGGCCATCAAGGAGGCCGTCGAGCGGGCCGACGGCCCGGCCGGTGTCGTCGTCCTGATGGACCTGGGCAGCGCCGTCCTGAGCGCCGAGCTGGCGCTGGACCTGCTGGCCGACCCCGAGACTCGCGAGCGCGTCACCCTGTCGTCGGCGCCGATCGTCGAGGGACTGCTCGTGGCCGCCGTCGCAGCGTCCGGTGGCGCGACGCGGGCGGAGGTCGTGGCCGAGGCCCGGGGGGCCCTGATGGCCAAGTCGGCGCACCTGGCCACGCCCGACCCGGACGCTCCGGCCGAGCTGGCCGACGTCTCCGCCTCCGCTGTCGTGGCCGTGGTCCACATCGACAACGAGCACGGTCTCCATGCCCGGCCGGCCGCACGGCTGGTCAGCGAAGCGCGGCGGCTGGACGCCACGGTGCAGCTGCGCAACCTCACCACGGGCGCGGGACCGGTGCCGGCCAGCAGCCTGAGCCGGGTCGCGACGCTCGGCGCGCTGCGCGGGCACGAAGTCGAGATCCGGGCCAGCGGACCGCAGGCGCAGGAGGCGGTCGAGCATCTGGTCGCACTGGCCGAGCGGCGCTTCGACGAGCCGGCGGCCGTGGACCGCGCGGCCGCCGGGCAGCGCGGGGTGGTGCCGGCGTCGGCGCCGCAGCCCGGTCCGGCGCCCGGCCGGTTGCCCGGTCCGTTGCCGGGTCCGTTGCCAGGGGCCCCTGGTATCGCGATCGGACCCCTGCGCCGGCTCGTCGCGCCGGCGATCGACCTGAGCGCCGACGAGGCCGGCGACCCCACGACGCAGTGGCGGCGGGTGGTCGAGTCCGTCGCTCAGGTACGGCGAGAGACCGAGCACCTGCGGGTCCTGACCGCCCGGGACGTCGGCAGTGACGAAGCCGCGATCTTCGACGCCCACCTGTCCCTCCTCTCCGATGCCGAGCTGCTCGCCGACGTGAAGGCCAAGATCGGCGTGGGGCAGAGCGCAGCCCGGGCGTGGGCGGCCACGGTCGCGGCGGTCGAGCAGGAGTGGGCCGACCTGCCGGACGAGTACCTGCGCGAGCGGGCCGCCGACGTACGGTCCGTCGGCGACCAGGTGTTGCGGGTCATGACGGGTGCGGGGGGACCGCGGATGACCCGACCCGGAGTGCTGGTCGCGCGAGACCTGAGCCCGGCCGAGGCCGCCGAGCTGGATCCCGACCTCGTGTCCGCCGTGGTGCTGGCCGGCGGCAGCCCGACGTCCCACGCGGCGATCCTGGCCCGGGCTCGGGCCATCCCGCTCGTGGTCGCGGCGGGAGGTGACCTGCTCGACCTCCCCGAGGGGACGGTCCTCGTCGTCGACGGCACGGCCGGGACGGTCCACATCGAGCCGTCGGCGGACGTGCTCGCGGACTACGAGGAGCGGGCTCGGTTGGTGGCCCGACGCTTCGCCGAGGACCTCACCCGCGCCGCGGAGCCGGCCCGTACCGACGACGGGGTCGTCGTGGCCGTCATGGCCAACGTCGGGTCACGAGCGGACGCTCGCGCGGCCCGCGACGCCGGCGCGGACGGGTCCGGTCTGGTGCGGACCGAGTTCCTGTTCCTGGGCCGCGAGGTCGCACCCGGCGTGGAGGAGCAGGTCGCGGAGTACGACGCCGTCGCGGGCGCGCTTGGCGGCGAGCGCGTTACGTTGCGCACCCTCGACGTCGGCGGGGACAAACCTCTGCCGTACCTCCCGCTGCCGTTCGAGGAGAACCCGTTCCTCGGCCTGCGCGGGATCCGGCTCAGCCTGGCTCGTCGCGAGCTCCTGCACGCGCAGCTGGACGCGATCTGCCGCACGGCCCGGACCCACCCGGTGAAGGTCATGTTCCCGATGGTCGCGACCGTGGGTGAGCTGCTCGAGGCGCGCCAGGTGCTGACCGACGCGGCTGGTCCGGCGGGACTGCCACCCGGGCTGCGGGTCGGGGTCATGATCGAGGTCCCGGCGGCGGCCCTGAAGATCGAGTCACTCGTGCCGCACCTGGACTTCGTCAGCATCGGCACCAACGACCTCACGCAGTACACCATGGCTGCTGAGCGTGGAAACGCTTCTGTCGCAAGCCTTTCCGATGCTCTCGATCCGGCGGTGCTGAGGCTCGTGGACCAGGTGTGCCGGGCCTGCGAGGGTCGCGTCGACGTCTCCGTGTGCGGCGAGGTCGCCTCCGACGAGCTGGCCGTGCCGGTGCTGGTCGGGCTCGGAGTCCGCGAGCTCAGCGTCTCGCCGCACGCCGTACCGAGGGTCAAGGCGACCGTGCGGGGACTCGACTCCGCGCAGTGCCGTTCGGTCGCCCGACAGGCCCTCGGGCTGGCCGGCGCCGACGACGTCCGCAAGCTCGTCCTGACTGCGGTGTCCGGCCTCGAGGCTGAGGCCTGACCCTCGGGGCAAGCCGTGGCATGCTGGCCGCTCGGACACGGCACGACGGTCAGGGGTCCCTGGTGAGCAGCGACAAGCCGGTCGCCGACTACGTACGACGCGGACGGCGCGCGGCTGAGCAGGCCGGCCGGAGAGCGGTGGCCCCGCTGGTTGCCGTCCGGCGGCAGCGGGATGAGCTGGCGAGGACCTCGGCCAAGCTCAGCCAGACCCGGGCACGACTGAAGGCGTCGCAGGAGGAGGTCGAGCACCTCAAGGACCAGCTGCGGGCCGCCCGGGCCGACCGTGACGCCCGCCGCGCGTCCGGCGCCGTCGAGACGGTGCTGCAGCGGGTCCGCGCCGAGAACCTCACCTTCCTGACCGTGCCGGCCCTGCGCGACCTCGCCCTCGCCGCACAGGACCTCGAGGCGAACCACATGACGGGGGTCGTGGTCGAGGCCGGTACGGCGCGGGGTGGGTCCGCCATCGTGCTGGCCGCAGCCAAGGCGGCCGACCGCCCGATGAAGGTGTACGACGTCTTCGGCCTGATCCCGGAGCCGGGTGAGCGCGACGGCGAGGAAGGCCGGGACCGCTACCGCGTCATCGAAGCGGGGGAGGCGAAGGGTCCGGGCGGCGAGACCTACCACGGCTACCGCGAGAACCTCTACGACGAGGTGACGGAGTCGTTCGCCCGGCTCGGCGTGGAGCCGGCGGAACGAGCGGTGGAGCTGGTCAAGGGCCGGTTCGAGGACACGATCAGGGTGGACGAGCCGGTCGCCCTGGCCCACCTGGACGCCGACTGGTACGCGTCGACGATGACCTCCCTGGAGCGCCTGGCGCCCCTGCTCGTGTCCGGCGGACGACTCGTCGTGGACGACTACGCCTCGTCCCCCGGCTGCCGGGCCGCGGTCGAGGAGTACTTCCGCGACCGGCACATGGACTTCCGCTTCGAGCAGCACCAGCGCCTGCACGTCGTACGGCGCTGAGCCACCTTGGGGGGCTCCCACCACGCCGGCGCGCGGCTAGTCTCAGGACGAAGAGTCACCCCAGGTCCCGTCGAGCGTGCGGAGATGAGCCATGACCGTCGTACGAGCTGCGATCACCCAGGTGGAATGGACCGGCGACAAGGAGTCGATGATCGCCCGGCACGAGGACCTCGCACGGGACGCGGCGGCGGACGGTGCGCAGGTCATCTGCTTCCAGGAGCTCTTCTACGGTCCGTACTTCGGCATCCGCCCCGACCAGAAGTACTACGCCTACGTCGAGACCATCCCCGGCCCGACCGTCGAGCGGTTCCAGGCCCTGGCCAAGCAGCTCGGCATGGTGATGGTCCTGCCGATCTACGAGGTGGAGAACGAGGGGGAGTACTACAACACCGCTGCCGTGGTCGACGCCGACGGGACGCTGCTCGGCAAGTACCGCAAGCACCACATCCCGAACCTGCCCCAGTTCTGGGAGAAGTTCTACTTCCGCCCGGGCAATGTCGGGTACCCCGTGTTCGACACGGCGGTCGGCCGGGTCGGGGTCTACATCTGCTACGACCGGCACTTCCCGGAGGGCTGGCGGGAGCTCGGCCTGAACAACGCGCAGATCGTGTTCAACCCGTCGGCGACGAAGCCCGGCCTGTCGAACCGGCTCTGGGAGATCGAGCAGCCGGCCGCGGCCGCCGCGAACCAGTACTTCATCGCGGCGAACAACCGGATCGGCCGGGAGTACGAGGAGTTCGGCGAGGACGCGGTGACCTTCTACGGCTCGTCCTACTTCGTCGACCCCCGCGGCAACTTCGTCGGCGACGTCGCCTCGCAGGACAAGGAGGAGATCGTCACCCGCGACCTCGACTTCGACGAGATCACCAAGGCCCGCAACGACTGGCAGTTCTACCGCGACCGGCGTCCGGACTCCTACCTGCGGACGGTCCAGCCGTAATGCCGCTGACGCGCCTGTTCAACCGGCCGGAAACCTTGCGCGGCGACGATTCGCGCTCGTCGATCGGAGGCATTCGATGACCACGCTGGTCCAGGGTGGGACGGTCGTGTCGTCCACCGGCTCGGGGCTCGCCGACGTGCTGGTCGACGGGGAGACGATCGCCGCCGTCATCGCGCCGGGGAGCACCGCGCTCGGTCCGATCAACGCCGACATCGTCATCGACGCGACCGGCAAGTACGTCATCCCCGGCGGCATCGACGGCCACACCCACATGGAGATGCCGTTCGGCGGCACGCAGGCGTCGGACACGTTCGAGACGGGCACCCGCGCCGCGGCGTGGGGCGGCACGACGACGATCGTCGACTTCGTGGTGCAGGCGCACGGGCAGCGCGTCCAGGATCAGGTCGCCCTCTGGCACGACAAAGCGGGCGGCAACTGCGCGATCGACTACGCCTTCCACCAGATCATCGGGGACGTCGACGCCGACTCGCTCAAGGCGATGGACGAACTCATCGGCGAGGGCATCACCAGCTTCAAGCTCTTCATGGCCTACCCCGGCGTCTTCCTGTCGAGTGACGGGCAGATCCTGCAGGCCATGCAGTCGGCGGCCGGCAACGGCGGGCTGATCATGATGCACTGCGAGAACGGCTCGGCGATCGACGTGCTCGTGCAGCAGGCGCTCGAGCGGGGCGAGACGAGTCCGTACTACCACGGGGTCACCCGTCCGTGGCAGGCCGAGCAGGAGGCGACGCACCGCGCGATCATGCTGGCCGACCTCACCGGGGCGCCGCTGTACGTCGTGCACGTCTCGGCCAAGCAGGCGCTGGCCCGCATCGCCGAGGCCCGCAACGCCGGCCAGAACGTCTTCGGCGAGACCTGCCCGCAGTACCTCTACCTCTCGCTCGAAGAGCAGCTCGGCGCCACCGGCGAGCAGTGGGGCGAGCTCGAGGGCGCCAAGTGGGTCTGCTCGACCCCGCTGCGCTCGCGGGCCGAGGGCCACCAGGACGCGCTGTGGACCTACCTCAACACCGGTG
>JBJMHS010000074.1:0-94931 GCA_045807245.1 Actinomycetales bacterium | reverse complement strand
AGCGCAAGGTCACCCGGACGGTGCGCGCTGAACGACCGGCGCAGGGTCGGCAGATAGCCTGAGCCCATGGCAGACGGCCCGGTCCTCGTCGTCGACTTCGGCGCCCAGTACGCCCAGCTCATCGCCCGCCGGGTCCGCGAGGCGGACGTCTACAGCGAGATCGTCCCGCACACCACGCCGGTCGCGGAGATGCTCGGCCGCCGGCCAGCGGCGATCATCCTCTCCGGGGGGCCCAGCAGCGTGTACGCCGTGGGTGCACCCTCGGTGGACCGCTCGCTGTTCGAGGCCGGCGTCCCGGTCCTCGGCATCTGTTACGGGTTCCAGGCGATGGCGCTCGCGCTCGGTGGCGACGTCGCGAACACCGGTCTCCGCGAGTACGGCGGCACGGTCGCCTCGATCTCGCCGGCCGGGTCGACGCTGTTCGACGGGCAGCCGGCCGAGCAGTCGGTCTGGATGAGCCACGGCGACGCGGTGCACCGGGAGCCGGAGGGCTTCCGGGTGACCGGACGCTCGGCGGGCTCGCCTGTGGCGGCCTTCGAGGACGACGCTCGGCACCTCTACGGCGTGCAGTGGCACCCCGAGGTGGTGCACACGGCGTACGGACAGCGGGTGCTCGAGAACTTCTTGACCCGGGGCGCGCGGATCGCGCCGAACTGGACCACGGCCGGGGTCGTCGAGGATCTGGTCGACCAGGTCCGAGCGCAGGTCGGCGACGCGCATGTCATCTGCGGGCTGTCGGGTGGCGTGGACTCCTCGGTCGCGGCCGCCCTGGTCCACCGGGCCGTGGGTGACCAGCTCACCTGCGTCTTCGTCGACCACGGCCTGCTCCGTGCGGGCGAGGCCGAGCAGGTGGAGAAGGACTTCGTCGCCGCGACCGGTGTCGAGCTGGTCGTCGTCGATGCGAGCCGGCAGTTCCTCGCGGCGCTGGCCGGCGTCACCGACCCCGAGGCGAAGCGCAAGGCCATCGGCCGCGAGTTCATCCGGGCCTTCGAGGGTGCGGCCCGCGACATCGTGGCGGCGGCCGGCCGGCACGGCGAGCAGGTGCGGTTCCTCGTGCAGGGCACCCTCTACCCCGACGTCGTCGAGTCCGGCGGCGGCGAAGGTGCGGCCACGATCAAGTCGCACCACAACGTGGGCGGGCTGCCGGACGACCTGCAGTTCGAGCTGGTCGAACCGCTGCGCCGCCTGTTCAAGGACGAGGTCCGCGCCGTCGGGCTGCAGCTCGACGTGCCTGAGTCCATTGTCTGGCGGCAACCGTTCCCCGGTCCGGGGCTCGGCATCCGCATTGTCGGTGACGTCACCGCCGAGCGGCTCTCCATCCTGCGGGCAGCGGATCTCGTTGCGCGCGAGGAGCTTTCGGCAGCTGGGCTGGACCGCGACATCTGGCAGTGCCCGGTCGTGCTCCTGGCCGACGTGCGCTCGGTCGGCGTGCAAGGTGACGGCCGCACCTACGGGCACCCGGTCGTGCTGCGACCGGTGTCGTCCGAGGACGCGATGACCGCTGACTGGACCCGAGTCCCGTACGACGTGTTGGCCCGCATCTCGACCCGGATCACGAACGAGGTGCCGGAGGTTAACCGGGTCGTGCTCGACGTGACCAGCAAGCCGCCGGGAACGATCGAGTGGGAGTGACGGGGGACCGGGTCAGGGCGAGGCCTGCGCCGGGGTGCCCTCGAACTCCTCGACGCCGAACGCTTCGAGCTCCGGTCCGGTGTCCGGGCTCGGCCCGCCGTCGGCCGCGCCGGCACTGAGGGCCGGCTGCCGGGTGGCCGGGCGCTGGGTCCGGGCCAGGTAGGCCGCGACGACGATGGCGCTCGCGGCCGAGGTCAGCGCGACGAGGCGGTTGCTCATGACGGCGACGGTAGGTCGCCGGACCTGAGAACTGGATGAGAACCCGTGCTGCTGTGTCGGCATTGACGGGCGCGACTAGCGCCGAGGCGGCACAGCGTCTACTGTTCTGAGTTAGGTAAGCCTGACCTAAGAGGACTAGCCCCTACAGCAGAACCGGAGTCCAGGTGTCCCTCCCCACCACCTTGTTGCTCGGCCTGATCGCCGGCGTGACGATCGTCCTCGGCATGCCGATCGGACGGCTGCGGAACCCGCATCCCAACCTGCGCGTCATCCTGAACGCGGTCGCGGTCGGCGTGCTGCTGTTCCTGCTCTGGGACGTCTTCTCGGCCGCGTGGGAGCCGCTCGACGCGGCCCTCGGCGCGCAGCACGAGGGTGCTGGTGGCCTCGGACCGGTCTTCGGGTACGGCGGGCTGTTCGCCGGTGGGCTCACCGTCGGCCTGCTCGGCCTGGTGGCGTACGACCGCCGGATGATCCGCGGCTCGGCCCGACGCGGCGTGGGTGCCATGTCGGTCGACGAACGGCCGGCCGTCTCCTCCGGGCAGACCCACTGGACCGAGGCCAAGCAGCTGGCGCTGCTCATCGCGGTCGGCATCGGGCTGCACAACTTCGCCGAGGGCCTGGCGATCGGTCAGGCGGCGGCTCGCAGCGACATCGCACTGGCCACCTTGCTGGTCGTCGGCTTCGCCCTGCACAACGCCACGGAGGGCTTCGGGATCGTCGCGCCATTGACCGGCCCCTCTCGTGACGGCGGGCCCGCACCCCGGCCGAGCTGGGGCTTCCTGCTCAGCATGGCCGCCATCGGGGGCGGCCCGACGTTCGTCGGCACCTGGGTGGGGCACAGCTTCACCAGCGACCCGGTCAGCGTGGTCTTCCTGACCCTCGCTGCCGGCTCCATCACCTATGTCGTCATCCAGCTGCTCGGCATCGCCGCCAAGGCGCGCCGCACCGACCTGGTGGCGATCGGCGTACTCGTGGGGCTGCTGGCCGGCTTCGCCACGGACGCCGTCGTCACGGCCGCGGGAGTCTGACCCGGCGCTCGCGGCAGAGGCGGTGCCGTCGGTCGGGGCTCAGCGCAGGCCGAGGATCGCCAAGGACGCGAGGCCGAGCACCAGGCAGTACCACGCGAACGGTCGCAGCGTGCCGGTGACGAAGTACCGGGTGAGGAACCGGACCGACACATACGCGGTGACGAACGACGCGGCGCTGCCCGCCAGCACCTGGCCGCGGATGCCCTCGCCGAGCGGCCCGGCGAGATCGGGCACCTTCAGCGCGCCGGCGGCCAGGATCACCGGCGTGGCGAGCAGGAACGAGAAGCGGGCCGCGTCCTCGTGCGACAGGCCGCGCAGCAGGCCGGCCACCATCGTGACGCCGGACCGGCTGATCCCCGGGAGCAGCGCCAGCGTCTGGGCCGCGCCGATCACGGTGCCGCGCCCGTAGGACAGGCTGGCCAGCCGCAGGTCCGATGCCACGTCGGCCGGGACGGCGACCACCGCCGGGTACGCCGGCACGCCCTCAGATGCCCGGTGCCGCAGGCGTTCCCCGACGGCGAGGACCAGTCCGTTCGCGGTCAGGAAGGCGGCGGCCGGCATCGGCCGGCCGAGGGTGGTCCGGAACGTGTGCTCGAGCAGGAGTCCGGTGACGCCGACCGGGATGGTGGCCAGAACCAGCAACCAGGCCAGCCGCTCGTACGGCTGCTCGACCCTGCGGTAACGCACCGAGGTCAGGAACCCGCCGATGATCCGCACCCAGTCGCGCCAGAAGAACAGCAACAGCGCGAGGGCCGTCGCCACGTGCAGCCCGACGATGAAGGCCAGGTACGGCGACTCGGGCGCGGAGACGTCGAGGTCGCGGGCCCAGCTGCCGCCCACCAGGGCCGGGATGAGCACGCTGTGCCCGAGGCTGGACACGGGGAACAGCTCGCTGATGCCTTGGAAGGCCCCGACCACGACGGCTTCCAGATAGTTCAGATGCGGCACCCGGGCGACGGTAGGCCCGACTGGGCAAAGCCACGGCAAAGCCCGACCCGGTACGGCGTGCAGCGCCTTCTCAGCGCGGGCTCAGGGCACGCGCCGTACCTTCACCGGATCCACCGGCGCCGCGTCGTCCCTAGTGAGGCAGTTCGTGAGGTACTTGGGCATGGCGCCGCAGCGACTGCACCGCGGGGTGCGCGGCCGGTCGGCCCTGGCCGCCGTGGCGGTCGTCGCCGTCGCTCTGGCGGTCGGTGCCGCCGCGTTCGTCGTCCTCCTGCAGCGTGAGCTCATCTCGACTGTCCAGTCCGACGCGAACGCCCGCGCGAACGAGGTCGCTGCCCAGATCGGGCAGGAGGGAGTCGGCGGGCTCGGCGCCGACCTCGCCGGGTCGCGGGGCACGCAGATCGTCCAGGTCGTCGACGGTGCCGGTCACGTCGTCTCCGCGACGAGTGACCGGGCGCGGTTGCGCGCACTGAGCTCGCTCAGGCCGGCGCCCGGACAGACCCAGGACGTCCGGTCCAGCCGTCTCACCCTGCTCGACGACGACGACCCCTACCTCGTGGTCGTGGCGGGCGTCCAGTACGGCGGGAGCTACTTCCGCGTGGTGGTGGCGACTCCGATCAGCGCCCAGCAGGAGTCGGTCCGCACGGCTCTGGTGCTGTTGCTGGTGGGACTTCCGGTCCTGCTCTTCCTGGTCGGAGGTGCCACCTGGTGGCTGGTCGGCCGGGCCTTGCGGCCGGTCGAACGGATCCGCACGCGAGTCGGCGAGATCGGCGGGTCCGCTGTACTGGAACGGATCCCGGTACCCGCCTCAGGTGACGAGATCGAGCGGCTGGCCGAGACGATGAACGACATGCTGGCCCGGCTGGACGCGGCGCAGCAGACCCAGCGCCGCTTCGTCGCGGACAGCAGTCACGAGCTGCGGAGCCCCCTCGCCACCCTCGCCGCGTCGATGGAGCTGGCCGCGTCCGACCGCACCGGTGCGACCTGGACGGAGCTGTCGCCCGTGATGGCCCGCGAGGTCAACCGGATGAACCGCCTGGTCGAGGACCTGCTCCTGCTGGCCAAGGTGGACGAGCACGGCATGCGGCTCAACGTGGAGGACGTCGACCTCGACGACCTGATCGACGCCGAGGTGCGTCGGCTGCGGACCCACCCCCGGCTGCGGGTGGTGCCGCAAATCCGGCCGGTGCGCGTGACCGGAGACCGGGCCCGGCTGGGGCAGGCGGTGACGAACCTGGCGGACAACGCGGCTCGGCATGCGCACTCCACCGTGCGGCTCACCGTCGACGAGGGCCGCGGCCGCGCGCGCATCGTCGTCGAGGACGACGGACCCGGCGTGCCGCCGGACCAGCGCGACCACGTCTTCGAGCGGTTCGTCCGCCTGGACGTGAGCCGGGAGCGGGGGAGTGGAGGGAGTGGCCTGGGCCTGTCGATCGTTCGCGAGATCGTGCTGGCCCACGCGGGCAGCGTACGCATCGCCGACGGGCTGCCGGACGGCGACGGCCTGGGCTGTCGGGTCGAGGTCGAGCTACCACTGGTCCCCCGGTCGGCGGCCCGGCCCTAGGAGACGGGTCAGCCCCCGTCCGGATCCAGCCGGTAGCCCATGCCGCGGACCGTCTGGATGGCGTTGCGCCCGAAGGGAAGGTCGATCTTGCGGCGCAGGTAGCGCACGTAGACCTCGATGATGTTCGGCTCCCCTTCGAAGGCCGGGTCCCACACCGCGTCGAGGATCTGGGTCTTCGTGACGACGTCGCCGACGTGCCGGAACAGGTACTCGAGCAGCGCGAACTCGCGGGGGGTCAGCGCGAGCAGCTCCTTGCCCCGCTGGACGCGACGGCGAGCCGGGTCGAGGGTCAGGTCACCGGCCGACAGGACGACGGGCCGCTCGGGAGCACCCCGGCGGATCAGCGCCCGCAGCCGGGCCGTGAGCACGATGAAGCTGAACGGCTTGGTCAGGTAGTCGTCCGCGCCGAGGTCGAACGCGTCGGTCTGGTCGTAGTCGCCGTCCTTGGCCGTCAGCATCAGGATCGGCGTCCAGTTGCCGCTGGCGCGGAGCCGCTCCACCACCTGGTAGCCGTTCACCCGCGGCAGCATGATGTCCAGGACCATCACGTCGAAGCTGTTCTCGGTTGCCGCCCATATCGCGTCCTCACCGTTGTGGACGACCTGGACGGCGAAGCCGTCGGCCGTCAAGCCCCGGCGCAAGGTGTCGGCCAGCCCGGCCTCGTCCTCGACAACCAATGCGCGCATCTCTTCAGTTTCCTCTCAGCAGTCTCTCCGTAGCGTCTGGCCGTGCGAGCCGCCGACGATCTACCCGTCTCGGTCCTGGTCGTCGGTGGTGACGCTCGCGCGACGGCCCGGCTGTTGCGTTCCCCGGCCCTGGACGCGCGTGGTGTCCGCAGCTGCGACCAGGCCGTCACCCTCCTCGGCCTCAGCCAGGCCGACTACGACGTGGTGCTGCTCATCCCGCCGGCCAGCCGTCCGCATCTGGCGACTGAGCTCCGGCGGCTGAGGGAGACCGGGCGCGAGACGCTGCTGTTCGTTCTGGTGGAGTCCGTATCGGACGCGGGCCTGGTGGAGCTGCTCGAGCTCGGCGCGGACGACTATGTGGGCAACCCGGTCGTGCCGTCGGTCCTCGCGGCACGGATCCGCGCGCGGCGCCGCCGCCCCGCCAACGAGCCGCGGCCCGCTCGTCGCGCCGGTCCCCACGGCGATCTGGTCATCGACCGGTCGGCCCGCCGAGCGTTCGTCCTCGATCACGAGATCGTGTTGCGGGTCAAGGAGTTCGACCTGCTCGACACGCTCGCGTCGAACGCCGGCCGCGTGGTCACCCGGACCACGTTGATGAGCGTCGTCTGGGACGAGCACTGGTTCCGTTCGACCAAGACTCTCGACGTCACGATGGTCGGGCTCAGGCGCCGGTTGCGCGAGGCGGCGGATCTCATGGACGCGCTGGTGCCCGAGATCTCGACGATCCGGGGCGTCGGTTACCGCATGGAAGCCGTGCACCGTCGTCAGCCTCCCGTCGCATACACGGTCACGTCTCGGCCGCGATAGAGCAGCGTCAGGTGGCGCAGGGCCCGCCGGGTGCCCTCGCTGAAGCCGTCCGCCTCCGAACGCGTCACCATGGCCGCGTTGCCGGACCGGAGGTAGGCGAGAATATCCCTCTGCCACAACGGATTTCGGACCCTCGGCACGGTGCGTCCATCGGTCCCCACGACCCGGTCCACGTTGTACGTCGGGCCGGTCACGTCGATCCGCGTCGGGCAACCCCGTGCGAGGTCGGGGGACAGCGCGCCGGAGAGGATCAGGGAGCTCGGCGTGTCGGCTTCGACACACCGCCGGCCGGTCAGCGCGGCCCGCACCGCCGTGGCGTCGAACGCCGCCATGCGCGGTACGACGACGACCGGCGCCGCCAGCGCGGCGAACCCTACGAGCAGGGCAGCCGGCAGGGCGCGGCGTACCAGCCGGCTTCGCCCGGTGAACCGCTCCGCCAGCACCCCCACGGCGGTTCCCGCCGTCAGGGCCACGGCCGGCGCCAGGTACGCGCCGTAGTGCGGGAAGTACGACGGGCTGGCGAGCAGGACAGCGGTCTGCGCGAGCAGCAGGACGACGAACACCCGGGCCGACCGTACGGTCCAGGCGCGGTCCGCGCACACCAACCCGACGGCGCCGACGACGACCAGCGCGGCGATCGTGGCCCCGTTCGCCGCCCCGGGCAGCAGCCGGGATACGGGGGTGAAGTCGGCAGCGCGCAGCAACAGGCTCGTGTGTGTGTCCGAGCGCTGGAGCTGGTCCCCCACGACGAGCTCCAGCATTCGGGCCGGAGCAAATGCGAACACCGGGCCGCAGACGACGGCGACCATAGCTACTCCGCCGGCCAGCACCCACGAGGCCGCCCGGCGCCCGCGCGTGACCGCCTGCCAGGCCACCACGACGAGGAACGGCACGACGCCCCAGATCTTCGTACTGGCCGCCAGACCCAGCATCGCCCCGGCGGCCAGCTCGCTCCTCCACCCCGGCGCCGCCCCGCCGGCCTCCGCCCGGCCCCGCCGGGTCAGAAGCAGCAGCGCCCCGAGGAGCATCGCGTTGCTGGGACCTTCGAGCAGCGTGGAGAACTCGGCGTTGAGCGCCGGAAACCAGACGGCGTACAGGAGCCCGCCGGTCAGCGAGGCGGTGGTGCCGTACGGCCGCAGGATCAGGGTGACCAACACGGCGCTGGCCACCCCGAGCAGCATGACGAAGACACGAGCCGCGGCCCACGCGTTCGCGTCGCCGACCTGATGCGCGAGTAGCGCGAACGGCGTCAGCAGGTAGATCAGCCCCGGCGGGTGCAACAGCATGAAGTCCCGGTAGGGCACCCGCCCGTGGACGAGCGCCTCGGACGCGGCGAAGTAGACCCCGTCGTCGTACCCGCCGACGCCCTTGAGACCGCCACCGTGCAGGACGGGGAAGAGCCGCGCGAACAGCGCGACCGTCGTCACGGCGACGTAGGGAAGCCAGGTCGAGATATGACGAGTCGTCGCGCGGACGGCCCGGAGCATGCGGCGACGTTAGGTCCGCCGACCTGAGGACCACCTGAACGAGGTGGCTCGAACCACTCCCGGAGGTCGTCGGGTCAGTCGCAGCCGACGCGGTCGGGCTGGCGGACGGCCGCGGAGATCGTCCACTCGGCGCGCACCTCGATCGACCCGGGCCCGGCCGCCACGACCGTCGTCCACCCGTCGGGGCTCTTCCGCAGGCAGGCCAGCCCGGCCGAGACCTCCCAGAACGGGTTCCAGTGGATCCGTACGACGCTCGCGCCGAGCTGGTCGACCGACACGGCGAACGAGTCGACGTCGAGTCGGGTCAGCCGCGCGCCGTTGCCGGCGAGGCCGGTCGAGTCGGCGACCCGCCACACCCGCCAGTGCGCATCGCTCCACACAGGTGTGAGCCACGGTTGCCCGGCCGCGACGAGCTGGCCCTCGCGGCGCGACCAGTAGTCCAACGGCGCATCCGGGAGCGCGACCAGACCGACGCCGTTCGCGACGAGCCAGTCGTGCAGCGCCTCGGGCGTGAGGTCGGGCCGGTAGAGCACCTCGTTGTCGCGCAGGTCCAGCTGCCGCTCCCACCCGCGCGCGATCGGGAACACGCGCGGTATGTAGTACGCCTCCCAGTGCTGGCGAAGGCTCGGCACCTCGACCCGGCCGGCGCCCGGGTCCTGGGTGCGCAGGAAGCCGGCCAGGCCGGCGTAGTACGCCGGCCGGCTGGACGGGTCGCCGATAGACCGGTCGACCGCGGTGCCGAGCGGCCAGAGCTGCCAGGCGGCGAGCGGTACGGCAAGCACAGCCAGCGCCCGCCACTGGTTCCGGGCGCCCAGGACAGCCGCCGCAACCGGGCCGCCGACCAAGGCCCCGAGCCGGGCCACGTTGCCGCCGACCGGGTTGTGGAACGTGCAGATGACGAGGGCTGCGCCGCCGTACAGGACCAGCGCCAAGCGAAAGCTGCGGAACCCGCGCCGGACCAGCGCCAGACCGAGCACGCAGAAGATCAGCACGCTGAGCAGCGAGCTACGCGGGAACGGGAACCAGCCGCCGCCGCCGAAGCCGGCCGCCATGACCAGGCCAACCACGGCCGCCGTCAGCGGTGCGGTGCGGCGCAGGCCGGCGTCGACCGTCCACGCCAGCGCGACCATGAGCAGGAACGCGCCCACGAGCGGGCTGCTCAGGCTGGCGGCCAGAGCGGCGACCGCGGCCCACCACGGGCGTTCGCGACGGGCGGCCACGAGTGCGCCCAGACCGAAGGCGAGCCCCGCGATGAACGGCATCTGCCCCACCACGAACGGCTGCAGGACCCCGACGGCGAACCAGGCCGATGCCAGCTGGGCGGCCCGCCGCGGCCCCTTCCCAAGGCCGGCGGCCGCCTCGGTGAAGAGCGTGTTCGCGGCTGTCGCGGCCGCGACCGCGGCCAAGGCTCCGACGAGCCGGGCGCCGAGCAGCCCGGCCAGTGGGGGGTACAGCAGGCTGTAGCCGCCGAGCAGGTGCCCGCCGTACCAGTAGTCGTTCCAGACCGCAGTCGGGTGCGCGCGGAACAGCCACGCGTAGAACTCCTGCGCAGCCAGGTCACCGCCGGTCGGCGGCAGGGCCAGCAGCACCGCCGAGGCGGCCGCCGTGAGCAGCCACGGGTGACGGACCAGCAGCCGGAGGGCGCGCAGGCGTGAGCGGCGCGGACCCGAGGTGGTGGCCTCGGACCGCGTGTCGACTGCCACGTCTGCTCCTCGGCCGGTGTCGTCGGTCCCCGCGTCGTCAGGGGCCGGAGTCGTCGGAGGCCGCCCGCACGGCGAGAGCCGCAACCGTCGGCACAGCCACCGAGAGCATGATGCCAGTGACGGTGACACCGGAGTCGTTCAGCAGGCCGCCGAGCACCGCGCAGAGCAGCCCGACGGCGAGGCCGGGGCCAAGCCCCGGGGTCTGGTCGAGCAGCCGCCGCAGCCGCGGCTGCTGCCAGCGCAGGGCCGCGACGGCGATCAGGACGCTGCCCAGGAGCAGCGGTAGGAACGGGCTCGAGCCGAGCTGACCGAGGTTCGCCGACGCCTTGCGGTGCAGCACGGACCCGGCCTGCCCGTTGAGCAGCTCGGCCACGAAGTCGCCGATGTGGGTGCGGCGGCCCGCGGGGCGGTGATAGTCCCAGACCGCGATCGCGGCAACCAGGATGACGCCGGCGGCTAGGGCGGCCGAGGCCCGGCCCAACGTCGGCCGGATGCCCGTCAGCAGCAGGACGAGGACCAGCGCCGACGGGAAGTAGGACAGGGCGCCGCCCAGGTCGGCGCCGAGCGAGGGGGCGGCGTCGACGGCGCCGACTGCGAGCAGCACGACTCCCGCCGTGGCGGCCCGGGCCCAGTGCGGTCGCGTTCCCCGCCGGCTCGTGCTGCCGCCATTCGTGGGCGGAGCGGCGAACACGACGGCCGTGCCGAGCAGGGTCGATGCGGCGAGCACGCCGAAGGCTGTGTTGCCGGCGCCGTAGAAGCGTCCGGCCGTGATGGGCGAGTCGCCCAGCAGCGCCGCGGTCTGCAGCCTCGACCCGGTGACCAGGTCGGCCATCAGGACGGCGGCGCTCACGCCGGTGACCGTCACCAGGCCGAGGACCGGCCTGGACCGGCCGGCGATGGTGGCCGCTCCGGCGATCACGGCGGCGACGGCCAGCAGCAGTGCCGGCAGGACGAGCCCGCTCCACCGCCACCACGGCACCGCCTGCACCAGCCAGGAGCTGACCGGCAGAGCAGCGACGAGCAGGCAGGCGTACGACGTGGCGGCGGCGGTCCGTGGTCCCGCGGTTGCGAGCCCGGCCAGAGCGGCGACCGCCACCAGCAGGGCCAGCGCGCCGAGCGCCCACATGAAGGCCGGGCGCCAGTGCGCGCCCTGCACCGCCTTGACGTCGACGTCGCGCAGCGCGTCGGCCCGGTGCGCTGCGCCGGCCGGGCCGCCTGCGCTCTCCCAGGCGCGGCCCACCATGGCGCTCGGCACCGGTGCGCCGACGAGCGACAGGACGGTGGGGGCGACATCGATCAGCTCGACGTACGGCGCCCGCTTGGTCGAGGGCGAGCGCAGCGAGCCGGGATGGAAACCCGGGCCGCGCGCCAGCGCGACGTGCAGGTGCGCCTCGGGGTTCGCGGCACCACCGCCCGCCGCAGCCGGGCGGTCGCTGCTGCCGACCAGCAGGACCGTCGTCGTCGGGGGCAGCGGGTCGAGCAGGGCGCCGACCTGGGCGTCGACCCCGCGCACGGCCTGCGCGCGGCCCGACGGCGGGGCGGCGTAGACCGAGTCGTCGACGGCAACCATGACGGCGGCCCCCTCGTCGAGTGGGGGCACCGCGCCGAGTGCACCCGTGACGTCGGCTCCGGGCAGGGCCATGGTGGCGCCGTCGCCGATGGCCGCCGTACGGACGCCGTGCGCGCGCAGCGCCGCGGCCAGGGCGCCGGCGGGTGGGCTGGCGCCCGTCGGGGTGGGGCCGGCACACGGCCGGGCCGGTTCGGACGACCGCTCCGCGGCGGCCCGGTCGCCTGCGCCCAGCGTGAGCAAGCCGTCGGCGCAGCCGGCCAGCTGCCAGCGCGACTTGACCGAGAGCGCCCCCGACGCGCCCTGCCTGAGCAGAGCCCACAGCGCCGGCGTGGCCGACGGCGACAGGTCGCTCCACAGGAGGTCAGGCACCGCGATGACGACGACGCGCGGCGCGGTCGCCATCTCCGTGGCCGGGTCCGTCGCGACCTCCGTGCCGGCGACCGCCCGGCCGGCCAGACCTGCGGCGGCCACGAGCACAAGGGCGACGACCAGGAGCACCCGGGTGATCGCCGTCCGGGACCGCCGGGCGGCGGCAGGCAGCGCAGAGGGGGTGTCCTCCATGACGTCCTCTCGGCGATGACCTGGTCTCCGGGTGATGGCCAGTATTCACCGGGCCTGCAGCGAGCTCAGGACGACGAAATCGCGCCGGCGGTGGCGGACACGCCGGCCGTCGTACCGTCCGGGTCCGGCGGGTCCGCCGAGGTGAGCGCGAAACCGTCGGGGTCCCGCACCGGCCGACGGTCCATCTCGCGCCAGTGCCGGCCGAACAGCGGCATGAGCGTCGCCGAGGTGTAGACCGCCGCGCAGGCCAGCAGTGCTGCCCGGATCCCGAACTGCTCGGTCAGCAGGCCGCCCACGACACCGCCGAACGGCACGAGCACCTGCGACGCGCTGGTCAGGACCGACATGACGCGCGCCCGCAGATGCACCGGGACCCGCTCGAGCTCCACGGCGCCGAGGATCGGGTTCAGGGTGCCGGCGCCCAGACCGCCGACGAAGAGCACGGGCAGCACGACCCACAGCGGCGCGCCGAGCCCCAGCACGAGGAACCGCGGCCCGCCCACGACGAAGAACGACCAGGTGTACGTCGTGCGGCGCGGCAGGCGGTGGCCGACCGAGGCGGCGGTCAGTGCGCCGATCACCGAGCCCAGGCCCATCGAGGCGGCGACCAGGCCCATCAGGCCGGCGCCGCCGCCCTGCCAGCGAGCCCATACGACGACCAGGACCGTGGACAGGGCCTGGTCGAGCAGGTTCGTCGTGCCGACCATGTACACGATGGAGCGCAGCAGCCGGTCCTGGCGGACGAAGGCCAGGCCCGACCCGAGGCGCCGCAGGTACGGGGCGGGGTCGGAGTCCGCCGACGACGCGGCGCTGCCCACCGGCGGCCGGACCCCCACCGCCACCACGAGTGCGGCCACGACGAACGACCCGGCGTCGAACGCGATCGCGGTCGGGGCACCGAGGCCGGCCACCAGTGCGGCCGCTCCGAGCGGTCCGAGGATGCTGGAGGCGCGGGACATGCTGTCCTCGAGCCCGAGGACGCGCTCCGGCGGCTGACCGCTCGCCTCGGCGATGCCGGGGACCATGACGTACTTGGCGCCGTCGCCCGGACCGCGCGCTAGCCCGAGCAGTCCGACGATCGCCAGCAGGACGGGGAAGGTCAGCCGGTCGACTGCGTGCAGGATCGGGATCAGCGCCATCACAGCCCCGCTCACCAGGTCGCTCACGATGCTCACCCGTCGGGGCCCGATGCGGTCGGTGATCGGACCGGCGGCCGCTTGCGCGAGCACCAGCGGCGTCATCTCGACGAAGGCCACCAGGCCGGTGCGCGTCGCCGACCCGGTCGTGATGAGGACGAACAGCGGCAGGGCGATGACCGACAGGCGCGTGCCGATGAGGGACACGCCCGACGCCGTGAGGAGCGCGACGAGGGGCCTCGTGGATCGGGCCGGGTGGGATGTCATTGCTCGCCCCCCGGGCGCGGGAAGACCTGCAGCTGCACCTGGACCTTGCGAGCGCCCTCGGGCCGCTCGGCGTCGGGGTCGTCGGCGCGCCGGCTGGAGCGCACGATGCGCCAGATGGCGTCCATGAGCTCCTCGGTCTCCGCCGGGGTGAGGCGCAGGACCAGGTCGCTCAGGGTGCTGGCGCCCTGCCACTCCTTGGACAGCGCCGGGCGCTCGTCCAGGTAGGTCAGCATGTTGTGGATGTAGAGCTCGGTGACCCCGCGCAGGAACGCCTCGCCCTGCTCGGCCACCTCGGGGTCGTCCGAGGCCCGCATGTCGAACGTCGTCATCCGGTGCGCCGCGCGCCAGTAGCGTTCGCGGCCCTGCCCGAGCTCCTCGGCCTCGGTGATGAACCCGTACGACGCGAGTTGGCGCAGGTGGTAGCTCGTGGCGGCCGAGGACAGCCCGAGCCGCTCGGCCAGCCGGGTCGCCGTCGACGGGCCGTCGTGGCGGAGCATGCCGACCAGGCGGACCCGGATCGGGTGGGCCAGCCCGCGCAGGGTGCGGGCGTCCGGGGTGACCGAGTACTGGTCGCCGGCGAAGGGGTTCTGCTTCGGGCCCGGCTCGCTGTCCTGGGGTGGCTTCGGGTCGCTCACCCAGTCGACGCTAGCGTGCCAAGACTCCTTTGCAAAGATCTATATGCAAAGAAGTCTTGGCACGAGTGGATGGTTCACGTTCAGCACGCCGGTCACTCCTGCGGCATCAGGATCCAGCAGGCCAGGTACAGCACGATGCCGGCGCCGGAGAAGACCGTCGCGACACCGAAGCCCACCCGTACGGCGACCGGGTCGACGTCCAGGTAGCGGGCCAGGCCCGCGGCGACGCCGCCGAGCATCTTGCCCTCGCGGACCCGGGTCAGGCGGCGCGGAGCGGTGGTCGGGCCGGCCGAGTAGGCCGGCTGGGGCTGGGGCTGGGGTGCGGTGTTTTCGCTCATGGGTCGAGCGTGCCGGTCCGGCGCTCGCGGGCACATCGGGTGAGGCCCCGAGCCGACCCTGGGCGCACCCCGAGGGACCCTGGCGCTCAGGCCGAGGCGGTCCCGGGGTCGGCGACCCGCACAGTGACCGGCGCCAGCGCCGTCCCTGCTCGGACGGCGGAGACGAGCACCTCGCCGGCGCGGACGACGGCCCCGGGCCACACCACGCAGCGCTCGATGCGGCCCTCCACGACAGCGCCCGCGCCGACGACCGACTGGCCACCGCTCGCATGCAGGTTCGCGGCCAGGTAGTCCGCCGGCGTACCGCAGTCGATCGCCGTCCCGTCTGTGGTGACCAGCTCCAGCCGGTCCGCGGCCAGAGCCTGGCGCCACACCCGTTCGTACAGACCGGCCGGGCTGTCGTCCAGCGGACTCAGGGCCCACGACGGCAGCAGGCATGCTCCGACGTACCGCACGGTGCCGAAGTCCGATGCGCGGCCGGTCTCTTTGCCTAGCAAGCGGATTCGCACGCCGTCCCAGCCTTCGACCAGGCTCTGCAGGCCGCCGGGCAGGTAGGCGTCGGCGTTCGTGACGAGGACCGGTCGCCCGTCCAGCCAGGTCCTCAGGCGACCCAACGCACCCGCCGTACCGAGGGCAGCCGGCTGCTCGACACTGACCGTCGCCCGATCGCCGACATGGCGAGCGATCATCGGGGCGAGGTAGTGCGCGTTGACCGCGATCCTTTGCGAGCCGCGGCCGGCGAACGGCGCGATCCGCTCGAGAGCGAGGTCGAGCATGGCTCTATTTGCGATGGGGCACAACGGTTTCGGGCGCAGGTCGGTGAGCGGGCGCAGCCGCTGGCCACGGCCCGCCGCGAGGACGACGCCAGCGAGGTCGCCGCTCGTCACGGGTCGAGCGTCCGCCGCAGCAGGACCAGCACGTCGCGGGTCACGGCGTCCTCACTCTCGCCGACCAGAGCGTCGACCGGCCGCCAGTCGACCCGGAACGCCTCGCCGCGCGGGCGCACGACCGGCCGCTGCTCCAGCCGCCGGTGGAAGATCACGTCGACCCGCTGGGAGTGAGGTTCGACCAAGGTCGCGGCGGGCAGGTCCCACTCCGGGTCGATGTCGACGGTCAGGCCGAGCTCCTCGCCGACCTCGCGGACCACGCCCGCCGCCGGTGTCTCGCCGTGGGCGAGCAGTCCGCCGGGCAGGGTCCAGCCCTCGCGGTGCAGCTGCCGGAGCACCAGCACGTGGCCGTCATGTTCGAGGACGAGCACAGCGCCGACGGTGTAGGACGGGCTGGCGATCCGGACCACCCAGCGCTGGACCGCGTGCGGCATCCGCCCGAAGCCGATCAGGCCGGTGCGGTAGGTCGTGCGTACGAGCCGCCGCCACAGGGACGCCACGGGGCCCGGCGCCTCACCCACGGTCGCCGTCCCGCATCGCCGGAACGGTGCCGAAGACATCGCCGTACGGCCCGTGCGCGCGCTGCTCGGCGGAGAGCCCGGCCTGGACGAACCACTCGCGCCCGAAGACCCGGCGGAACAACGGTCGCGGCATGCGTACGAACGCCGCGAGGGTCCGGTCGCCCTGGCCGCCGGCGGTCTGGCTGGCGTGCGCCCGCATCGAGGCTCGTTTGGCGTCGGCGAACGGCCGGACGTCGATCCGATGGGTGATCTGGACCGCTGGGGTGAACGCGCGCTCGAACGTCGTGACGTCAAACTCAGGAGGGAACCGGTGCACCTTCGCGGCCAGCCGGACGCCGCGCAACATCAGGTCGCGGGGCACCGTGGCCTGCAGCACCGCCGGAGTCCCGGCCAGCTCACCCGCCCGCGCCCCCACGTGGTGGACCTGCACGTGGTCGGGGTGCCCGTAGCCGCCGTTCGCGTCGTACGTCGTCAACACGTCGGCGCGTTCCTCACGCAAGATCGCAGCGAGCCGCTCGGCCGCCTGCTCGCGGTCGGCGCGGACGAAACACGTCGTGCCGGGTGGGTCCTGGCGGACCTCGTGCGGCGGCAGTCCCGAGTCGGCGTAGCCGAGGCACTCCACCCGCGCGACGCCGAGCAGGTCGGCGCTGCGTCGCAGCTCGGCCATCCGCCGTTCGCCGAGCCGCCCGTCCGCGCTGTGGGTGTCGTCGGTGAGACCAGCCTCGCCGGCGGTGGCGACGACCACGACGACACGATGGCCCTCGGCCGCGGCCCGGGCCAGCGTCCCGGACACAAGCAGAGCCTCGTCATCCGGGTGGGCGTGGAAGCTCACCAAGGTGCCGGGCATGACCGCCATCCTGTCTCATCGCTGATCTCGTCAGCGTGGCCGAGCGTCGGCCCGCGCGGTGCGAGGATCGGGGCGTGCGCATCGCCCACCTGACCGACTGCTACCTGCCGCGGCTGGGTGGGATCGAGTCGCAGGTGCACGGGCTGGCCCGCAGGCAGCGCGCAACCGGTCACGAGGTGACGGTGTTGACGGCGACACCGGGGCCACGGGGTGAACGGCACGGCGCGGTCGACGACCTCGACGGCGTCCCGGTGCACCGGCTGGCCGTGCGAATGCCGTTCCGGCTGCCGGTGAACCCGTTCGCGCCACGAGACGTCCGGTCGATCCTGCTGTCCGGCCGGTACGACGTCGCGCATGTCCACGCCGGCGTCGTGTCGCCGTTCGCCTACGACGCCGTGCCGGTCGTGCTCGACCTCGGCCTGCCGCTGGTCGTGACGTGGCACTGCATGCTCGGGCACACCGAGCGGCTGGCTCGCTGGTGGCAGCGCCTGCGCGGGTGGTCCGACCGGGCGGTCGCCTTCACCGCGGTGAGCGCGGTCGCCGCCGGTCCGGTCCGGCGCATGCTCGGTGACGAGGCCGACGTGACCGTCCTGCCGAACGGCGTCGACGTCGTGGCGTGGCGGTCTTCGCCGACCGTCGACCGGTCGACCGGTGAGATCCGCATCGTCACGGCCATGCGTCTCGTGACCCGCAAGCGCCCGGTTCCGTTGCTGCACATGCTGTCTCGTGTCCGAGACCGGGTGCCCGAGGACATCGCGCTGCGGCTCGACATCTTCGGCGAGGGACCCGCCGAGCGGACGATGCGCCGGGTCATCCGCCGGTCCCGGATGGGCGACTGGGTCGACCTGCCGGGCCGGGTCACACCTGCCGAGCTGCGGGCAAGATACGGAGCGGCCGATCTGTACGTCGCGCCCGCGCGGCTCGAGTCGTTCGGGATCGCCGCGTTGGAGGCGCGCGCGGCCGGGCTCCCGGTCGTTGCGCGCTCGGACGGTGGTGTCCGCGAGTTCGTCGTCGACGGCGTCGAGGGTCTGCTGGCGGCCAGCGACGAGGAGATGGTCGAGGCCGTCGCGCGAGTGGCCTCCGATTCGACTCTGCGGCAACGGATCTCGTCGTACAGCCGCTCGCACCCTCCGCTGCAGGACTGGTCCTATGTCCTGGCCCGCGCCGACGAGGAGTACGCCCGGGCGAGCCGTCTCGTGGGCACTGCGTCGTGAGCGAAGACCCGGTGCCGGTACGGCGTCAGCGGCTCGCGGCGTACGCCATCGTCGTCGTGGACGGACGCATCCTGCTCACTCAGCTGTCCCACCGCACGGGTTGGCCCGGCGGGTGGACGCTCCCCGGCGGGGGCGTCGACCACGGCGAGCACCCGCGCGACGCCGTTGTGCGCGAGACGTTCGAGGAGACCGGGCAACGGGTGAGCGACCCCGTCCTCGTCGACGTCGAGTCCGAGCACTTCGAGGGCGTGTCGCCGCGCGGGGTGCTGGAGGACTTCCACGCCGTGCGGTTGGTGTTCAGCGTGACCGTCGCGGATCCGACCGAGCCTGTCGTGCACGACGTCGGGGGTACGACGTCCGATGCCCGCTGGTTCTCCCTCGAGGATGCCGAGCAGCTGCAGCTCGTGCCCCTGGCCCGGGTGGCTCTCGAGCGGGCGCGGGCGACGCCCGGCTAGCCGCGCCGGGCCCGTCCTCGCCCTAGACCCGCGATGCCCCACAGGACCAGCAGGGCGCCGGCGACGAGCAGGGCGGTCGGCCCGGTGACGTCGAGGTTGAGGTCGACGTCGGAGACCTCGACGGTGATGACGGCCGCTGCCACCAGGGCGAAGAAGAGCCCCCAGATCACGGTGGGAACGGACGGTCCGCGCTTGGCCGGGCTCGCCGGGCTGGCCGGGCTCGCCGGGCTGGTCGGGCTGGTCGGGCTCGCCGGGCTCGGCTGCGCTGGTCCCGCCGCCGGGCCGGGTCGCTGCACCGACGGTTCCGCAGGCTGTTCCCTCGCCTCCGTCGGGCGGCCCTCCTCCCGGCCGGCGGCGGGCGTCAGAGGGACGGTCTGGTCCTGGCGCAGGCCCAGCTGCTCGTCCAGCTCCGGGCGGGTCTGCTTGGTGGGTTCGTCGCTCATCACGGCACCTGCTCGATCCGGACTTGGCCGAAGCCGACCTTGGCGTTGACCACGATCTGCACCGGACCGCTGCCGATGACCGAGGTGCGATGCACACCGATGCCGTTGACGTCGCCCTGGTCGTCGTTGCGGAGGAACAGACCGGGGTCGAGCTGGTCGTTGACCGTGAAGCTGCTGACGGCCTCCAGGTCGCCGGCGCCGGCCGACGACCGCACCTTCACGGTGACGTCGGCCGGCACCCGGACGGTCAGCCGCCCGAAGCCGACCGATGCCGACACCTCGACGGGGTCCTTCTGGCTCAGCGTTGCGCGGTCGATGCCGGACAGGTCCAGCGTCCCGTCACCTGCGCCCACGCCGTACCCGTCCTTGGTCGCGGCCGCCGTGGGTGGACGCCAGGTCCGGTCGCCAGCGCCCTGCATGTGCGACAGGTTCGCGGGCACCATCGCGAGCAGCGTGCCGATGGTCGCGATGACGGCGAGCAGGCTCAGGATGCCCGCGCGCCGGCCGAGCAGACCGCCGACGACGAGGGCGGCACTGACGACCGCCAGTGCCACGGCCCACGCGACGACGGACGTGCTCGCGTCGTACCTGCCGTTGCTCATCACCAGAGCGGTGAGCCCGGCGCCGATCGCGGCCAGGCCGGCCACCGCCAGTGCGCCGAAGCCGCCGAACGACGGGCGTCGCTGCCGCACCGGCGCGGGGGTGTACGGCGGCAGGGCCGCGGGGGCGGTCATGGTGGCCGTGCCCCCGCCGTACGGCGGCAGTGGCTCGGTCGGGTCGCTCGGCTGAGGCGGGTACGCCGGGCCGGCGGGTGCCGAGTACGGCGGCGGGGTGGGTGGGGTGTACGGCGCGGCGTACGTCGGGGAGCCCGGGGTGCCGGGCGCGCCCGGACCGGCGGGCCGGCCACGGCTCTGACCGACTGCGTAGATCACCAGGGCGATCAGGCCGACGAACAACGCCGTCCCACTCAGCCCCCAGAACCAGCCGAAGAAGCCGCCGCCGTGCCAGCCGAACGGGCCGCCCCACGACCCGCCCAGGCCGCCGAAGCCGAGGACGCTCGTGACGATGCCGCCCACGGCGCCGGCCGACAGGCTGCCGCGCAGCACCTGCTCTGCGTGGATGCGGCCGTCGGGCTCGGGCAGGAGCAGCCAGGCCAGGCCGTACGCCAGCAGGCCCAGCCCGCCGAAGATCGTCAGGACCACGGTCAGGACGCGCACGACGGTGACGTCGACGCCGGTGCGCTCCGCGATGCCGCCGCTGACGCCGGCGACGACGCGGCGCTGGCTACGACGCAGACCGGTGCGACGGATGCTGTCGAAGAACCGGTCCTGCGGGCGCTGACCCGGCTGACCTTGCTGCGCGGCGTACCCACCCGGCTGAGGCTGCGCGCCGTACGGCTGCTCGCCGGTCTGGCCGCCAGGTGGGGCGGGCGGCGGGGTGGTGCCGCTGGTCTGGTCGTCGTTCTCGCTCATGTCGTCAAATGTGCTCGCGAGCCAGGCCGGAAACCATCGGGCGTCACCCTGACGTCACCCTGGGGTCTGCCCGGCGGCACCCTGGCCGGGGTGAGGGGCGCGGGGCGGATTGTTGGGGGCTCGTCCCTGAAGCGCCGCGGTGCGTCCACGCGCGAGGATGTCCCGGTGAGCGACCAGACCGGCCCGATGGCGCCGCCCCGGGGCGGTGCTCCCGCGGCCCCGGTGTCGTGGCCCAGTTTCGGGTCTGGTGACCGGGCTGCGGGGAGTACGGCGGGCGGCGGGGAGCACGGGCCGGTGCCGGCGCGGCCCAAGCTGCAGCGCCCGGCGCAGGGCCGGATGGTCGCCGGGGTGGCAGCAGGGTTGGCCGAGCATCTGGGCATCCCGGTGCGCGGCGTCCGGATCGCCTTCGTGGTCGCGACCATCGCGACGAGCGGCGCCGGCCTCGTCGCCTACGTCCTGCTCTGGGCCCTCACGCCGCAGGAGACCGTCGAGCCGGCCGCGCCCAAGCGCCCGGGCCGGGTGAGTCGCGAGCCGACCGGCCCGCGCCCCGGCGCGGCGCCCGCGCCGTCGTTCAGCCGCGAGCGGCTGCAAGCCATCGGTGTGGGGCTGGCCCTCGTGGTGGCCGCCGGGGCCGTGCTGCTCGCCCGCGGCGGCGTCGACGTCCACGCCGAGATCTGGGTGCCGCTGCTCGTGCTGCTGGTCGGCGCCGCCATCGCGCTGCGCCAGCTGGACATCAGCGAACGCGCCCACTGGCTGGCTCCCGGAGGTGGCTCGCCGCGGGTGGGACTGCTGCGTCTCGGCGGCGGGGTCGCCCTGGCCGTGGTCGGCATCCTGCTGTTCTTCGCGCGCGGCACCCGGGCCAGCGAGCTGCTGCCGATCGCCGTCGCCTCGCTCGCGGTGCTGCTCGGCGTCGGCCTGGTGCTGGCGCCGTGGGGCGTGCGGCTCTGGCGTGACCTGGAGCAGGAGCGTGCGCTGCGGGTCCGTGAGGCCGAACGAGCCGAGATCGCCGCGCACCTGCACGACTCGGTGCTGCAGACGCTGGCCCTCATCCAGCGCAAGCCGGGCGACGCCGGCGAGGTGGCCCGGCTGGCCCGCGCCCAGGAGCGCGAGCTGCGCGACTGGCTGTACGCCGGGACGCAGACGCCGTCCGAGAGCCTGCAGGCCGCGGTGCGGGACGTGGTCGCCGAGGTCGAGGACGGCCACGGCGTGCCGATCGACCTGGTCGTCGTCGGGGACCGCCCCACCGACCCGGCCTCGCGCGCGCTGGTGCAGGCGCTGCGGGAGGCCTTGCTCAACGCCGTCCGGCACGGGCGCGCCCCGGTCTCGGCGTACGTCGAGTCCAGCGCCGACGGCGTCAGCGCGTTCGTGCGCGACCGTGGGGACGGGTTCGATGTCGAGGACGTCCCGTCCGACCGGCTGGGCGTGCGCGAGTCGATCATCGGCCGGATGGCCCGCCACGGCGGCCAGGCGGATGTCCGGCGCGTGACGGTCGGGGGCACCGAGGTCCGGCTGGGGCTGCCGGCCGAGACAAGCGTCGTACCGGCTGAGTCCCCGGCCGGGTCACAGGCTGACGCCGCCGGACCGCTTGACCGGGCCGCGGCCGAGACGAGAGGTGAGTGAGCGGATGCGCGTCGTACTGGTCGACGACCACCGGATGTTCCGGACCGGGGTGCGCGCCGAGCTGGCCCGCGACCTCGACGTGGTCGGTGAAGCCGACACGGTGGAGAGCGCCGTCGAGGTGGTCGCGCGGGAGCGGCCGGACGTGGTCCTGCTCGACGTGCACCTGCCCGGCGGTGACGGCGGTGGCGGGGCCGAGGTGCTGGTCCGGTCGGCGGGGCTGACGACGCAGGCCGGCGAGCCCGTGCGGTTCCTGGCGCTGAGCGTCTCGGACGCGGCCGAGGACGTGATCGCGGTCATCCGCGCCGGGGCGCGGGGCTACGTCACCAAGACGGTCGACGGCGACGAGCTGTCCAACGCGGTACGCCGGGTGGCCGGCGGGGACGCGGTGTTCTCGCCGCGGCTGGCCGGGTTCGTGCTGGACGCGTTCGGGACCGGTGCGGGGGACCTGGCCGTCGTGGACGAGGAGATGGACCGGCTCAGTGCGCGCGAGCGCGAGGTGATGCGGCTGATCGCGCGCGGCTACGCGTACAAGGAGGTCGCGAAGGAGCTGTTCATCTCGGTCAAGACCGTCGAGACGCACGTGTCGTCCGTGCTGCGCAAGCTCCAGCTGTCCAGCCGGCACGAGCTCACCCGCTGGGCCGCCGACCGCCGCCTCCTCTAACCCAGTTTGCGTGCCCCCCGAAAGCCGGTTTACCCCTCGAAAGCCGTTGCCGGAGGCCTAAAACGCGGCTCGACCCGGCCTTCGGAGGGCAAAGCGGCATTCGAGGGGTACGACGGGTGGCTACGGGGGGAGGGCGATCACCCGGAAGGCCTCGGCGAGACGGCCGTCGGGCAGGCCGTGCCGGGCGGCCACGGCCGCGGACCAGCTGCGGAGCCTGTCCTCCAGGTCGGCCTCGTGCCCGGTCTGGCTGACGTGCGCCTCGAGGGCCGCCATCTTGCGCGCGAAGGTCGCCGTCGTGTCGACCGGGTGGTCCGACTGCGGGTCGGCCATCAGCCAGAGCTCGGCCACGGTCCAGGCGTCGAGCCCCTCGTCGGCCAGCAGCTCGGGGAAGGCGAACGGGTTGCGCGCGGCCGGGTAGATGGCCCGCACCGTCGCCTCACCGGTCGCGAGATGGTCCGGATGCGAGGCGCCGAGCCGCTCCCACCACCGCTCCGGGCTGCTGGTCAGGATCCGCGTCGGCCGGACCTGCCGGATCACCCGCACGATGTCGCGCACCAACGACTGCGACGGGCTCACCAGCCCGTCGGCGTACCCGTCCAGGAACCGTACGTCGGACACACCAAGCTCCGCCGCGGCCGCCCGCTGCTCGGTCTCGCGTAGCTCGGGCATCGCCGAGCGTGGCGTGTCGTCGAAGCCACCCGCGTCCCCGCGCGTGACCAGCAGCTCGGTGACCTCGATGCCCGCATCGGCCCACGCCGCCACCGTGCCGCCCGCACCGAAGTCGATGTCGTCCGGGTGGGCAACGACGACCAGCGCCCGGCCGACCTCCGCGTCCGCGATAACCACGCGCGGCAGCCTAATCAGGCGGCCCCATCGCGTCGTACCGGCCACGTAGGGTGGACGGGAGATGAGCACCCTCTTCGACGACCTGCCTGTGCCCGGCCCGGACTTCCTGACCGACCAGGAGATCCGCTCCTCGGCGGCCCCGCAGCCTCCGCCGGACCTGGACACGGACCCCGAGCAGCTGCTCGAGGGCCTGAACCCGCAACAGCGCGAGGCGGTGGTCCACCAGGGCGGTCCGCTGCTCATCATCGCCGGCGCCGGCTCGGGCAAGACCCGGGTGCTGACCCACCGCATCGCCTACCTGCTGGCCGCGCGCGGCGTCCGCCCCAGCGAGGTCCTGGCCATCACGTTCACCAACAAGGCCGCGGGCGAGATGCGCGAGCGGGTGGTCGGCCTGGTCGGCCCGCGGGCCAACCGCATGTGGGTCTCGACGTTCCACTCCGCGTGCGTCCGCATCCTTCGGCGAGAGGCAGGCGCTGTCGGCCTCCGGTCCTCGTTCTCGATCTACGACGCTGCGGACTCCCAGCGAATGATGGCGCTGGTCCTGCGCGAGCTCGACCTGGACCCGAAGCGGTACCCGCCGCGCAGCTTCTCCGCCCAGGTGTCGAACCTCAAGAACGAGCTGGTCGACGAGGAGTCGTACGCCGCGCGGGTGGGCTCCGAGGACTCGGGAAACCACACCGAGCGGATGCTCGCCGAGGCGTACCGCATGTACCAGCAGCGGCTGCGCCAGGCCAACGCCTTGGACTTCGACGACCTGATCATGACGACGGTCAACATCCTGCAGGCGTTCCCGGACGTGGCGGAGCACTACCGCCGCCGGTTCCGGCACGTCATGGTCGACGAGTACCAGGACACGAACCACGCGCAGTACGTGCTGGTCCGCGAGCTGGTCGGGCCCGGTACGGCGGACCTTCCCCCGGGCGAGCTCGTCGTCGTAGGTGACGCGGACCAGTCCATCTACGCTTTCCGTGGGGCAACCATCCGCAACATCGCGGAGTTCGAGGACGACTACCCGAACGCGAAAGCGATCCTGCTGGAACAGAACTACCGCTCGACCCAGACCATCCTCAGCGCCGCCAACGCGGTCATCGCCAAGAACCCGGGCCGCAAGCCCAAGAACCTCTGGACCTCGGCCGGCAACGGTGAGCCGCTCGTGGCGTACGTGGCCGACAACGAGCACGACGAGGCCAGCTTCGTCGCGACCGAGGTGCAGCGGCTGACGGAGAGGAGCGGGGTGCGGCCGGGCGACGTCGCGGTGTTCTACCGCACCAACGCGCAGTCCCGGGTCCTGGAGGAGGTCTTCGTCCGGGCCAAGCTGCCGTACAAGCTGATCGGTGGCACCCGCTTCTACGAGCGGCGCGAGGTCAAGGACGCTCTGGCCTATCTGCGCGTGCTGGCCAACCCGGCGGACACGGTCAACCTGCGCCGGATCCTCAACGTGCCCAAGCGCGGTATCGGCGACCGGGCGGAGGCGGCGCTCGTCGCGTTGTCCGAGCGGGAGCGGATCGCCTTCGTCGAGGCGCTCGCCCGTGCCGACGAGGCACCGGGGCTGGCGACCCGCAGCCTCCACGCGATCACGGCGTTCACCAGGCTGCTCGAGGCGCTGGCGACCGTGGCCGACGCGGGCGCCGGGCCGGCGACCACGCTGGAGGCGATCCTGGAGCAGACCGGCTACCTGGCCGAGCTGGCGCAGAGCGGGGACCCGCAGGACGAGGGCCGGGTGGAGAACCTGGCCGAGCTCGTCGCCGTCGCCCGGGAGTTCGAGGAGGCGCAGCCGGAAGGGACGCTGACCGACTTCCTCGAGGGCGTGTCACTGGTGGCCGACGCCGACGAGGTGCCCGACGAGGCGTTCAGCGACGGCGCCGACGAGCTCGCACCCCATGTCGACCCCGGCGTGGTGTCGCTGATGACCCTGCACACGGCCAAGGGCCTGGAGTTTCCCGTCGTGTTCCTCACCGGGCTGGAGGAGGGCGTCTTCCCGCACCTGCGGGCCCTGACCGACCCGGGGGAGCTGGAGGAGGAGCGCCGGCTCGCGTACGTCGGCATCACCCGCGCGCGGGAACGTCTCTACCTGAGCCGGGCCGGCGTCCGGTCAGCCTGGGGGGCGCCGCAGTACAACCCGCCGTCCCGCTTCCTCGACGAGATCCCCGACGACCTGGTCCACTGGCGTCGGCGCGAGACGAGTGCTCGCCGGCCGACCGGCAACACGCCGGCCATCGCGCGCCTCGCCCAGCGGCCCGGCGTACGGTCGCCGGGCAACCGGCCGGTCATCCAGCTCGAGCCCGGCGACCGCGTCACGCACGACACGTTCGGGCTCGGGACGGTCGTCCAGGTCGAGGGCAGTGGCGACGGCACGATGGCGCACGTGGAGTTCCGCGACCTGGGCGTGAAGCGGCTGCTGCTGCGCTACGCCCCGGTCGAGAAGCTCTGACGACGGGGTACGACGAAAACCCGTTGTCGTGGGGCTGAGCCGGCCGGGATCGTGGAGCATGACCCGTACGCGCACCATCGCCGTCGTCCCGATGGCCGAGGAGGACTGGCAGCGGCAACGAGAGCTCCGGCTCGAGATGCTCGCCGACAGCCCCACGGCGTACGTCGAGGCGCTCGCCGACGCGCAGGCCGCCGACGAGGCGGAGTGGCGGTTCCGGGCCCGGCGCGCGGCCTTCCCCGGCAGCATCGGGGTCATCGCGGTCGACCGCGACGAGGACCGGTTCGTCGGCACCATGAGCGCGTACACCGATGTGGAGCGCGGGCGCACCTGGGTGGTCGCGGTGTACGTCGCACCGGACTACCGCGGGCGTGACCTCGGTGTTGCTGACGCGATGCTCGACGCCGTCGACGAGTGGGCCGTCGCCCAGGGCAAGGCGGAGCTGTACCTCGAGGTGCACGAGGACAACGGCCGGGCACAGGCGTTCTACGCCCGACGAGGGTTCGAGCTGACGGCAAGCACTCGCCCCTACGACCTGGACCCGAGCCAGCGCGAGCTCGAGATGCGTCGCGCGCTCAGTACGTGACGCTCAGGACCTGACGCTTAGGACATGACGCTTAGGACGTGACGCTCAGGGCTTGAGGCCGTGCGCCCGCAGCCAGGGCAGCGGGTCGACCGGGCCCTTGCCGTCAGGGTGGATCTCCAGGTGCAGGTGCGGACCGGTGGAGAAGCCGGTGGAGCCGACGGCGCCGATCCCTTCCCCCGGGTCGACGCGCTCGCCGACCTTGACGTCGATCCTGGACAGGTGGCCGTACCAGCTGACCGTGCCGTCCCAGTGCCGGATCTCCACCTTGTTGCCGTAGCCGCTCTCGACCGCTGCGAACACGACGACGCCGCTGGAGATGGCGCGGACCGGTGTGCCGACCGGTGCCGCGAAGTCCTCGCCGGCGTGCAGCGAGCCCCATCGGTAGCCGAAGCCCGAGGTCTTGACGTAGTGGACGACGGGCAGCACCCAGCGGTGCTCGACCGCGGCCTTCAGGGCGGCGGCCTGCTCCAGCCGGGCGCGCTGCAGGTGGCGGCTGGACTGCAGGCTGGCCCGCTGGTGCCGCATGGTCAGCTCGGCCGACACGTCCGCCGGCACGGCCTGGACATCACGGACCGACGCCAAGGTGACCGTGGTCCCGGTGTCCGTGTCGGAGGTCTGCCCCTCCGCGACGGCCGCGCCGTCGATGCTGGCCACCACACCGACGCCCGTCGCCACCAGGCTCAGGGCCGCCGCCGCGGTCGCGGGGACCGCGGTGCCGCCGAGGGTGACCGGACGAGGAGCCTTGGTGGGAGCCGCCCGGCGACGCCCGACGTACGGCGCCGGAGCCACGCGATGGGCGCGGCTGGACGCGGCGGATGTCACAGAGACCCTCCGGGCGACAGGGATGGGCAAGACGGCTGATGTGCGGGAGCGGCGCCGGGGGAGGCGCCGCGCGCACGACAGTAACGGACGGAGGCTGCGGTGGTCGAGGAGCCGACTACGCGTTTCCGTGGCCGAGAACGGCCACGCCAGGCTCGACGGTGCGGCCCTCGGTGTCCAGCTGGGCCAGCTCGACGCCGATCTCGTGCACCACCCGGCGGTCGATCGCGAAGGACAGGTGCCCGACGTCTCGGACCCGGACATTGCGCGCGGAAAGGTCAGGATGCTGCAGCATGGCGGCCGTCTTGGGGACCATCATCTGGTCCAGGTCGGACCAGTAGGCCAGGAACCGCGTGCGGCAGCCCGGCGCCGGGCTGGCCAGCTCGGTCATCAGGTCGCTGCCGGGACGCAGCTGCCGGCCGAGCCGGAGCGGCAGGAGGTATGCCGGGAACGTCCCGCTGTGCGGCGTGCCCAACGTCACGAGCGTGTGCACCCTCAAGTCACCGCCCAGGCGTTGTACGTAGTACCGGGCGACCAGCCCGCCGAGGCTGTGCCCGACCATGTGCACCCGGCGGTAGCCCGTGCTGGCAACGACCTCCTCGACCCGCTCGGCCAGGCGGCGGGCCGCGACCCGGACGTCCATGGTGAGCGGGGAGTAGTTGACCGGCACCACCTGGCCGAACCCACGACGCACCAGCCCGCGGCGCAGCACGGTGAAGATCGACCGGTTGTCCACCATCCCGTGCAGCAACAGGATCGGCGTCCCGGCGGCCTCGACGTCGCCCACGACCAGGCCGCGCTGCACCGGCGGCAGCGACCCCACGGCGTACCCCGGGTCGCGGTCCCACCGCCGGCCACTGATCAGGCCGAGCGGGTACGTCGTCACGTGCGCCCCGACCCACACCGCCTCCCGGGCCGCTCCCCGCAGCCCGGCCGCGGAAAGCAGGGCTCGGCCGGGCAGGCGGCGCCGATCTGACGACATGCCGTGAACGTAGCCCGGGCCGGCCGGCCGCGCAGGCCGGATCCGCGCCATCCCCCGTACGGCGTGTCGGTCGTCACCCCCGGCTGCCACGTGCTCACACGGCGCCCGCTCGAGCCCAGCGCGCGGCGTAACCTGCGGTCATGCCCGCCACCGCAGCCGGTCCCCGTCCCATCCGGGTCGTCGTCGCGAAACCCGGGCTCGACGGCCACGACCGCGGGGCCAAGGTCGTCGCGCGGGCGCTGCGGGACGCCGGCATGGAGGTCATCTACACCGGGCTGCACCAGACGCCCGAGCAGATCGTCGAGGCGGCCATCCAGGAGGACGCGGACGCCGTCGGCCTGTCCGTCCTGTCCGGGGCGCACATGACGTTGTTCGCGCGGGTGATCGAGCTGCTCCGGGAGCGCGACGCCGGCGACATCGTGGTCTTCGGCGGCGGGATCATCCCCGAGGCCGACCTGCCCGAGCTCCAGCGCATGGGTGTCGCGCGGGTCTTCACGCCCGGGGCGCCGACGCAGGACATCGTCGAGTGGGTGCGCAGCAACGTCCAGCTGGACTGACTGCTCGTCGACCGGTGAGGTGAACAGCGCCGTATCGGCTGCCTGGTGTGGCGGGGATAGGCTCTCGGGGCTCGGTTTCGGACCTTTTCGGACCTAGGACGGATGGTCAGTGGATCTCTTCGAGTACCAGGCAAAGCAGGTCTTCGACCGGTACGGCGTGCCCGTCTCGCTCGGTCAGGTGGCAACGACCCCGGACGAGGCCCGGGCAGCGGCCGAGGCCATCGGCGGCGTCACCGTCGTCAAGGCCCAGGTCAAGGTCGGGGGCCGCGGCAAGGCCGGCGGGGTGAAGGTCGCCAAGACGGCCGACGAGGCCGGCGAGCTGGCCGGGCAGATCCTCGGCATGGACATCAAGGGCCACACCGTGCGCCGCGTCCTGGTCGACCCGGGCGCGGACATCCAGGCCGAGTACTACGTGTCCTACCTCCTCGACCGCGCCGGCCGGACCTTCCTGGCCATGGCGTCGGCGGAGGGCGGCATGGACATCGAGCAGCTCGCCGTCGAGCGGCCGGAAGCACTGGCCAAGGTCCCGGTCGACGCGCTCACCGGCGTCGACGAGCCGATGGCCCGCGAGATCGTGGCCGCGGCGCACTTCGCGGACGACGTCGCCGACGAGGTCACCGCCGTACTGGTCAGGCTCTGGGACTGCTTCGTCGGCGCCGACGCCACCCTGCTCGAGGTCAACCCACTGGCCAAGGTGGGGGAGAGCGACGGCGGCTCCTCGGTGCGGGCCCTGGACGGCAAGGTGACGCTCGACGAGAACGCGTCGTTCCGCCAGCCAGGCAACGCCGACCTGGCCGAGGCCGAGCCCGGCGACCCGCTCGAGGCCCGGGCCAAGGCCAAGGATCTCAACTACGTGAAGCTCGACGGCGAGGTCGGCATCATCGGGAACGGTGCCGGTCTGGTGATGTCGACGCTCGACGTCGTCGCCTACGCGGGCGAGCGGCACGGCGGTGTGCGGCCGGCCAACTTCCTTGACATCGGCGGCGGCGCCTCGGCGGAGGTCATGGCCAACGGGCTCGACATCATCCTGTCCGACGGGGACGTCCGGGCCGTGTTCGTCAACGTGTTCGGCGGCATCACGGCGTGCGACGAGGTTGCCAACGGAATCGTTGCGGCACTAGGGATTCTCGGTGAAGCCGCCACCAAACCACTCGTCGTACGGCTCGATGGGAACAACGTCGAGGAGGGGCGCCGCATCCTGGCCGACGCCGCCCATCCGCTCGTGACGTTGGCGCAGACGATGGATGACGGGGCCGACCAGGCCGCACGACTGGCGAGCGCGGGGGTCTGACCATGGCGATCTTCCTGAGCAAGGAGTCCAAGGTCATCGTGCAGGGCATGACAGGGTCGGAGGGTTCCAAGCACACTGCGCGGATGCTCGCGTCCGGCACCAACGTGGTCGGAGGCGTCAACGCGCGCAAGGCCGGTACGTCGGTCGACTCCAACGGCACGACGCTGCCGGTGTACGGCACCGTCGTCGAGGCGATGAAGGAGACCGGGGCCGACGTGTCGGTGCTCTTCGTCCCGCCACCCTTCGCCAAGGACGCGGTCGTCGAAGCCATCGACGCCGAGATGCCGCTGGCCGTCGTGATCACCGAGGGCATCCCGGTGCACGACTCCACCTGGTTCTGGGCCTACGCGCAGGGCAAGGGCACGCGGATCGTCGGGCCGAACTGCCCGGGCCTGATCAGCCCCGGGCAGAGCAACGCCGGCATCATCCCGGCCGACATCACCGGGCCGGGCCGGATCGGCCTGGTGTCGAAGTCCGGCACGCTGACCTACCAGATGATGTACGAGCTGCGGGACTTCGGGTTCTCGACCGCCATCGGCATCGGTGGCGACCCGGTGATCGGTACGACGCACATCGACGCGCTGGCGGCGTTCCAGGACGACCCCGAGACCGACGCCGTCGTGATGATCGGCGAGATCGGCGGCGACGCCGAGGAACGCGCAGCGGCGTACATCTCCGAGCACGTGACCAAGCCGGTCGTCGGCTACGTCGCCGGGTTCACGGCGCCCGAGGGCAAGACGATGGGCCACGCCGGCGCCATCGTCTCCGGCTCGTCCGGCACGGCAGCCGCGAAGGCCGAGGCGCTCGAGGCGGCCGGTGTGCGCGTGGGCCGGACGCCGAGCGCGACGGCGCAGCTGATGCGCGAGATCATGCAGGGCGCCTGACCGCTGCTCAGGGGCGGTACTGCTCCTCGAGCTGCACCACGTCGCCGGTCAGCCCGCCGTACTGGTGGTAGAGCCAGCAGGACACGCCGTCGATCGCGGTCTTCATCCGCGCCACGAGCTGGCTGGCCGTGATCCGTTGCGGCTCGGGCTGGTCGCCGAGGATGACCGAGCCGAAGATCTTGGCGCCGGTCCGGACCAGGAAGGTCCGCTTCTTCGTCGACACGTTGCCGATCGCGTAGTCGTCGGCCTCCGCGGCCGGGTGGTCCGGGTTGGCCTTGTTCCAGGCCTTGATCTGGCTGGCGAGCAGCCAGGTGGCTCGGTCGAACGTGATCTCGACGCCCCCGCTGACGGTCACCGCGGACAGCACGAAGCCGAAGTCGGCGTCCTTCAGCGTCCACGGCTCGGTGTGCGCGGTGGTCGTCGTCGGGTACGGCGTGCGGGCCGTGGTCGGGCTCGCGGTCGCCGTCGTCGAGGACGAGCTCGAGGTGGTCGAGGACGTCGTGGACAGCGCCGTGGAGTCGGCCGGCCCGGGTTGGCCCGCGGACGTCGACCCACCAGAACAGCCGGCGGCGCCCAGGACCAGGACGAGGGTGGCCGCGACCGAGGCGAAGGCGATCGCTGTCGGGCGGCGGCGGCCGGACAGGGACCGGCGGATCGACATGCTGCTCCTGCGGAGGGAGTGGGGGCGGCGAGTCGACCCTAGGCCATGGCCGACACCCCGACCGGAGCCCAGATGCGCCAGGCCGGCCCGCGTGGCGGCGACGATGGGACGACCATGAGCCTGCTCGAACGGGTCCGTCCGTCGTGGTCCGGGCCGACGCTGTCGCAGCCGCGGACGTCGGCGTACCTCGCCGGCGCGCTGGCCGGGCTGCGGGCGGCAGGCATGTCCTTCGGCATCGTGACGGTGCCTCTGCTGGCTGCCTGGGCCCTCGCCGCCCACGTCACGGCGGGATGGACCGAGGCGTTGCGGCTCGCTGCCGGGGGTTGGCTGCTGGTCCACCACGTGGCGATCGCGTACGACGGCGGCCGGATCGGTCTCGCTCCTCTGGGCTTGGCCTTCGTGCCCCTGTTTGCCGCCTATCGTGCGGGACGTCGCCTCGGAGCCGAACCCCTTCTCTCCCAAGGGTTTTCCTCGACCAGCGTCAATGTCCGCCCGGCGGCCCAGGCGGCCGCCGGGATGGCTGCCGGTTACGCCGCGGCGGCGACGGTCGTGGCGCTGCTCGTGTCGACCAGCGGGGCCCGTCCGGTGCTGTGGCAGGCGCCGATCGGGCCGGCGCTGATCGCGGTGCTGGGTGGCGCGGCCGGTCTGGTGCGCGGCCACCCTCGGTCAGCTGCACTGCGGGGCGAGCTCGCCCGATGGGCACCCGAACGCCTTCGGTCGACCCTGCGGCCCGGCCTGGTCGGCGCGCTCGCCGTGCTGGCCGCGGGCGTTTTCGTGGTCATCGTCGCGGTCACCACGAGCGCAGACCGGGTGACCGCCTTGCACCGCGCCCTGCACCCGGGCGGGTTCGGCAGCGCCCTGCTGGTCGTCGGCCAGGTCGGGTATCTGCCCGACCTCGCCGCCTGGGGAGTGGCCTGGGTCGTCGGTCCGGGGTTCGCGGTCGGTGCGGGCAGCCTGGTGGCCCCTGGCACCGTGCGGCTCGGCGTGCTGCCCGTCGTCCCGGTGCTGGGCGCCCTTCCGACGCAGCCGCTCGGCGGCCAGTGGGCGGTCCTGGCCCCGCTCGCGGTGCCGGTGATCGCGGGAGTGGCGCTCGGGTGGGCGAGCGTGCGCTGGGCCGGCACCGACGACCTCGGCTCGGTGAGCCGGCTCCTGGACGCGCTTGGGGCGGTCGTCGTCACGGCCCTGCTCGTCATGGCGCTGGTCGCGCTGTCGACCGGCCCGATCGGGCCCGGCCGGCTCGCGCACGTCGGCGCCAACGCCCTGGTCGTGGGGCCGTTCCTGGCCATGGAGCTCGCCGTCGGGGCCGTGCCGACCGTCGCCGTGGGCGCCTGGTGGCGGCGGCGGCGCCAGCCGCCGCCTCAGCCGCCGAGCAGCGTCGACTGAAGCCGGCCGATCCGGCGGTCGAAGTCGTCCTTGCAGGCGGCTTGGGCCACCTCGGTGTTCGCCCCGGACAGACACTCCTGCCGGTCGTAGGTGATCGGGTACAGCACCAGCGTGCCCGCGACCCCGAGACCGAGCAGGCTGATCAGGCTGAGGCCGCAGATGCACCAGACCAGCTGGATGGCGCGCCCCCCTTCGCGGGCGATCGCCCGGGCGGTGAGTATGCCCTCGACGTCGGCCGCGACCACCAGGACCAGCGCGGCTGCCATCCACGGCAGGGGCAGCCGGCTGGCCAACAGCCCGGTCAGCGCGAGCAACGCGAACCGGCCACCGTGACGGCGTGAGGCGCTCCCCGGGGACCGCACCGGCCGTTGCCCGGTCTGGAAGCTCACCCCGCTATGGTCTCCGAACGTGACAGGTCCGGGCGCCCTGGGGGCTCGCCACATCGTCGTCCTGGTCTCCGGCGGCGGGTCCAACCTGGCCGCGCTGCTGGACGCGTGTCGCGATCCCGCGTACGGGGCGCGGGTCGTCGCCGTCGGCGCCGACCGCCCGGGCACCGGCGGCGTCGAGCGGGCCGAGGCTGCCGGCGTACCGACGTTCGTGGAGTCCGTCAGCGACCACGCGAGCCGGGACGAGTGGGACGCGGCGCTGACCGAACGCGTGGCCGCGTTCGAGCCGGACCTGGTCGTCTCGGCCGGCTTCCTGCGCCTGGCCGGCCCGTCGTTCCTGAAGGCCTTCGGTGGCCGCTACGTCAACACGCACAACGCCCTGCTGCCGTCGTTCCCGGGCATCCACGGTCCGCGCGACGCGCTCGAGTACGGCGTGAAGGTCACCGGCGCAACGCTTTTCGTCGTCGACGAGGGGGTCGACACGGGCGCGATCGTGGCGCAGGTCGCCGTACCGGTGCTGGACGACGACACCGAGGAGACCCTGACGGAGCGGATCAAGGTGGCCGAACGGGCCCAGCTGGTGGAGAACGTCGGTGCCATGGTCCGGCACGGCTGGACCGTGCGAGGCAGGAAGGTCACGATCCCGTGAACGATGCGTCCAGGCAGACCCAGGGTTACGTGGGGGAAGGCCGCCGACCGATCCGACGAGCCCTGGTCTCGGTGTACGACAAGACCGGGCTCGAGGAGCTGGCGACGGAGCTGCACGACGCGGGGGTGGCGATCGTGTCGACCGGCTCGACCGCGGCCCGGATCGCGGCAGCGGGCGTGCCCGTGACGGCGGTGGAGGACCTGACCGGGTTCCCCGAGTGCCTGGACGGGCGGGTCAAGACGCTGCACCCGCGGGTGCATGCCGGGCTGCTCGCCGACATGGGCAACCCGGACCACGCGAAGCAGCTGGCCGACCTCGACATCGAGCCGTTCGACCTCGTCGTCTCGAACCTCTACCCGTTCCGGGACACGGTCCGATCGGGGGCGAGCGTCGACGAGTGCATCGAGCAGATCGACATCGGCGGGCCGTCGATGGTGCGCGGCGCGGCGAAGAACCACGCGAACGTCGCGGTCGTCGTCTCACCCGACAGCTACGGGGAGGTCCGCCGAGCGGTCGCAAACGGCGGCTTCACCCTTGCCCAACGACAACAGCTGGCCGCGCGAGCCTTCGCCCACACTGCGTCGTACGACGTCGCCGTGGCCTCGTGGATGGGGAGCGTCCTCAGCCGTCCCGAGGACGGCTCGACGTTCCCCGACTGGACGGGTGCGACGTGGGAGAAGCGGGCCGTTCTGCGGTACGGCGAGAACCCGCACCAGGCGGCGGCACTGTACGCGCACTGGCGGCCGGGGGTGGCCCAGGCCGAGGTGCTGCACGGCAAGGCCATGTCCTACAACAACTACGTCGACACCGATGCGGCCGTGCGGGCAGCGTTCGGTTTCACCGAGCCGGCGGTCGCGATCATCAAGCACGCCAACCCGTGCGGAGTCGCGGTGGGCACCGACATCGCACAGGCCCATCGGAAGGCGCACGACTGTGACCCCGTGTCGGCGTACGGCGGTGTGGTCGCCGCGAACCGGCCGGTCACCCGAGCCATGGCCGAGCAGCTGGCCGAGATCTTCACCGAGGTGGTGGCTGCGCCGGCGTTCGAGCCCGACGCCTATGCCGTGTTGAGCGAGCGCAAGAACATCCGGCTGCTGGAGCTGCCGGACGACGCCTCTGCGGACCCGATCGAGTTCCGGCCCATCTCCGGTGGCGTGCTGTGCCAGACCGTCGACCGGGTGGATGCCGTCGTCGAGGCGGGCGAAGGGGTGGACGCGGGGGGTGATGACCCGTCCCGCTGGCGCCTGGTCAGCGGTGAGCCGGCCGACGCCGCGACGACGGCCGACCTCGGCTTCGCGTGGCGGGCCATCCGGGCCGTGCGGTCCAACGCGATCCTGCTGGCGAACGACGGGGCGAGCGTCGGCGTCGGGATGGGCCAGGTCAACCGGGTGGACTCGTGCCGGCTAGCTGTCAGCCGGGCCGGCGCCGACCGTGCGCGGGGGAGCGTGGCCGCGTCGGATGCGTTCTTCCCGTTCGCCGACGGCCTGCAGGTGCTGCTCGACGCGGGGGTGCGGGCCGTCGTACAGCCCGGTGGGTCGATCCGCGACGAGGACGTGATCTCGGCCGCCCGCTCTGCCGGCGTGACGATGTACCTCACCGGGACTCGCCACTTCACCCACTGACCGTGCTCCCCACCGCGCGCGGTGCTCCCCAGAGCCCGGTTGGCGGCGGCCCGACGACGGCAGAACACCGGGCGCCAGGGAGCAACGCGCGGTGAGGGGAGCACCGGGCGGTCAGGCGCCGATGCGGGCCCGGGCCTGGTCGTAGATCCGCTGCAGCACGGGGTCGGGGCTGCGTCCGTACGTCAGCCGGGCCCGGTACGCGTGCGCCTCGTCGGCCTTGCGGGCCAGCGAGCGCTCGACCTCGGCGCTGCGGTCCGGGTGGTCGGCCAGGACGAACCGGGGGAACGTCTTCACGAGCAGCAGCCCCGCGACGGCCGAGCGCTGCACGCGGCCGACGTCGGAGCGGGTGCCCTGGTCGTACGGCCACCAGACCTGGAGCGCGTCACCGCTGATGGTGACGGCGGCGCCGCGGGGTACGGCGTCCATCAGCACCGCCATCACCGACGGGCTGAGCAGCGCGGCGGTGACCTGCTCGTTCTCGCTGTGGACGACGAACCGCTCGTCGAACTCGACCGACTCGGTGGCCCAGTGGGTGCGGGGGGACGGGACGCCTGGTACGCCGCGCGGCAGCACCGCAGCCGCCGGCAGCCAGGTGCCGGGCAGGCGGACGAGTGCACCGGCCCAGCGCTGCTCGCGGCTGGCGCTGAGGACGTGCACCACGTCGGAGACGGCGTCGTCGAACGCGTCGGACACGAGGCTGTCCGCGGTCGCGCCGAGTCCGCCGAATGCGCCGAGGCCGCCCAGCCCGCCGAGTCCGCCCAGTGCGCCGAGTCCGCCGAACGAGCTGGAGCCAGGGCCTTCGCCGGCTGAGAGCTGCGGGTCGGTCGCCGTCACGCTGAGGATGCACAGGACCTCTTCGGGCACGGTCGCGGGGCGACCGGTCCACTGCACCTGGCGGATGGAGCCGGCCGTGCCGCCGAGGCGCCACGGGTGGGTGGCGGGCAGGGCGGCGACGGTGCGCAGGACGGCTGCCTGGCCCCAGACCTGGGTGCGGACGTCGACGCGCGCCCAGTCGCCGGCCCAGCAGGGTACGGCCTCGGGCGCGGCTGCCTTCTCCGCCATACTGACTCCCGAGTCAGCCCGGGCGAACGCCTCGATGCTGGCCCAGTCGGGAGAGCTCTGCTCCATGGCGCATGTCCTCGGCACGACGTGCTCGGGGCTTTAGCCCATTCGTGGAAGGATGACGTGCGTGACGGCCACGCTCTTGGACGGTTCGGCGACGGCGAAGGCGATCCGGGAGGAGCTCTCCGAGCGGGTCGCGCGGCTGCGCGAGGCGGGAGTCTTCCCCGGCCTGGGCACCCTCCTCGTCGGTGACGACCCGGGCAGCCATGCCTACGTCGCCGGCAAGCACCGCGACTGCGCGGCCGTCGGCATCGCCTCGATCCAGCGCGAGCTGCCCGCGGATGCGACCCAGGCGGACGTCGAGGCGGTCGTCGACGAGCTCAACGCCGACCCGGAATGCACGGGTTTCATCGTGCAGCTCCCGCTGCCGCGCGGACTGGACGAGCAGGCACTGCTGGCCCGGATCGACCCCGCCAAGGACGCGGACGGCCTGCACCCGACCAACCTCGGTCGCCTGGTCCTCGACGTCGCGGCGACGGGCAAGGCGCCCCTGCCGTGCACTCCGCGCGGGATCGTCGAGCTGCTCCGCCGGTACGACGTGCCGATCAGCGGCGCGCGCGTGGTGGTCCTCGGACGCGGTACGACGAGTGGCCGGCCGCTCGGGCTGCTGCTCACCCGCCGTACCGAGAACGCCACAGTGACCTTGTGCCACACCGGAACTCGCGGTCTGGCCGACATCGTTCGCTCCGGCGACATCGTCGTCGCCTGCGCGGGCAGCGCGGGCCTGGTCACCGCCGACATGGTGCGGGCCGGCGCCGTGGTGCTGGACGTCGGTACGACGCGCGTGGTCGGTGACGACGGCAAGGCCCGCATCGTGGGCGACGTCGCGGATGACGTGCGCGACGTTGCGGGCTACCTCGCGCCGATGCCCGGCGGCGTCGGTCCGATGACCCGCGCGATGCTGCTCGCGAACGTCGTGGACGCCGCGGAACAGCAGCTGCGGGACGGGCGCGCACCGGTCCAGGCGCTGGCAGAGGCGCTGCCGGACGCCCGGTCGGACGCCCTGTCAGACGCTCACTGACCCGAACGTGCTGATGCCCCAGGCACGCGGTCTTGGACCGTGGTGGCTGGTGCTTGCCGGAGTGCTGCTCGCCGTCGTGCTCATCGCGACCGGTCACGTCGTCGGAGGCGGGGTCGCGATGGCCGTCAGCCTCGGGGGCGGCGCCGCCCTGCGGGCCGTCGTACCCACTCGCCGCGCCCGTGGCCTGGTCGTCCGGTCCCGCGCGTTCGACACCTTCGCCATGCTCGCGCTCGCGACGGCGTGCCTGGTCCTGGCGGTCGTCCTCAAACCGAGCTAGGGCTAGACCAGGCCCAGTGAGGTCACGGCCGAGCGCTCGTCGGCCAGCTCGGCCACGGACGCGTCGATGCGCCCGCGGGAGAAGTCGTCGATCGACAGGCCCTGGACGATGGACCACTCGCCGCCGGAGGTCGTGCAGGGGAACGAGGAGATCAGCCCCTCCGCGACGCCGTACGAGCCGTCGGACGGCACGGCCATGGAGACCCACTCGCCCGCGGGCGTGCCGCGCACCCAGTCGCGCACGTGGTCGACCGCGGCCGACGCTGCCGATGCAGCGGAAGACGATCCGCGGGCCTCGATGATCGCGGCGCCGCGCTTCTGCACCGTCGGGATGAACTCGTTCTCGATCCACGCCTGGTCGTCGACGACGTCTGCGGCGATGCGGCCGCTGACCTCGGCGTGGAACAGGTCCGGGTACTGGGTCGCCGAGTGGTTGCCCCAGATGGTCATGTGGGAGATGTCGGAGACGGGCGAGGCCGTCTTGTTGGCCAGCTGGCCGATGGCCCGGTTGTGGTCGAGCCGGGTCATCGCGGTGAAGCGCTCACGCGGGATGTCCCGCGCGTTGTTCATCGCGATGAGGCAGTTGGTGTTCGCGGGGTTGCCCACGACGAGGATCCGGACGTCGTCGGCTGCGTGCGCGGACAGTGCCTTGCCCTGCACCGTGAAGATCGCACCGTTGGCGGAGAGCAGGTCGCCCCGCTCCATGCCGGCGGTCCGCGGGCGCGAACCCACCAGCAGCGCGACGTTCACACCGTCGAACGCGACGTTGGGGTCGTCGCTGATTGAGACCCGGTGCAGGAGAGGGAAGGCACAGTCGTCGAGCTCCATGGCGACCCCCTCGGTGGCGCCGACGGCGGCCGGGATCTCCAGGAGGCTGAGCTCGACGGGGGTGTCCGGCCCGAGCATGGCACCGCTGGCGATGCGGAAGAGCAGGCTGTAGCCGATCTGGCCGGCGGCGCCGGTGACGGCGACTTTGACGGGCGCTGTGGTCACCCTCGGGACGCTAGCAAAACAGTGGCGGCGAGTCCGATATCTTGACGTCGAACGATCTGGATGAGGGGACTGAGCCGGTGACGAAGATCAAGGTCGAGAACCCGGTCGTCGAGCTCGACGGCGACGAGATGACGCGGATCATCTGGGCGTTCATCAAGGAGCGGCTGATCCACCCCTACCTCGATGTCGACCTCAGGTACTACGACCTCGGCATCGAGAACCGCGACGCCACCCAGGACCAGGTCACCGTCGACGCCGCGAACGCGATCAAGCAGTACGGCGTGGGCGTCAAGTGCGCGACCATCACGCCGGACGAGGCCCGGGTCAAGGAGTTCGGTCTCAAGCAGATGTGGCTCTCGCCCAACGGCACGATCCGCAACATCCTCGGCGGCGTGATCTTCCGCGAGCCGATCATCATCAGCAACATCCCACGGCTCGTGCCGGGCTGGACCAAGCCGATCATCATCGGCCGCCACGCCCACGGCGACCAGTACAAGGCCACCAACTTCAAGGTCCCGGGCGCCGGCCGGCTGACCATCACGTTCACTCCCGAGGACGGCTCCGAGCCCATCCAGCACGTCGTGGCGGACTACGCCGACGACGGCGGCGTCGCCATGGGGATGTTCAACTTCAACAAGTCGATCGCCGACTTCGCGAGGGCCTCGCTCAACTACGGCCTGAACCGGGGCTACCCGGTCTACCTCTCCACGAAGAACACGATCCTCAAGGCGTACGACGGTGCGTTCAAGGACATCTTCCAGGACATCTACGAGACCGAGTTCAAGGCCGACTTCGAGGCCGCCGGGCTGACCTACGAGCACCGGCTGATCGACGACATGGTGGCCGCCGCCCTGAAGTGGGAGGGCGGCTACGTCTGGGCCTGCAAGAACTACGACGGCGACGTCCAGTCCGACACCGTGGCCCAGGGTTTCGGCTCGCTCGGGCTCATGACCTCGGTGCTGATGACCCCGGACGGGCGGACCGTGGAGGCGGAGGCGGCCCACGGCACAGTGACCCGGCACTTCCGTCAGCACCAGGCGGGCCGCCCGACCTCCACCAACCCGATCGCTTCGATCTTCGCCTGGACCGGCGGCCTCAAGCACCGCGGCAAGCTGGACGGGACACCCGACGTGACGGCGTTCGCCGAGACGCTCGAGCGGGTCTGCGTCGAGACCGTCGAGACGGGTGCCATGACCAAGGACCTGGCCCTGCTGGTCGGCCCGGACCAGCCTTACCTCACGACCGAGGACTTCCTCGCGGCGTTGGACGAGAACTTGCACAAAGCGGTGGACTGACCAACGCTGTCCACAGGGCTAACTACACCGCGTCACCGATCTTCCCGAACGGCCGTATCCGAGACCTCCGTCCGCTACTGTGTGTCTCCGTACCGCAGGGGTCTCGGGGAGACCGGGGAGAGGGATAGGGGAAGGCATGCTGTCGACCGTTCGAGTCCTGCCACGACGGGTGGCCGTGATCACGGCGCTCGTCCTGCTGACGATGGCCTGGGTGCTGGGTGCAGCCCATCTCAAGGGCGCGTCAGCCGCTGAGATCGACGGGGCCATCACGGGGGTGAACATCCAGCAGTCCCAGGCCGGCACCAACACCAACATGCGTCTCGACCTGACCTGGGCCGTGCCCGACTCCGCCCAGTCCGGTGACACCTTCACCCTGACCCTGCCCGACGAGCTCAAGTCGGTGACCACCGGCTTTGACCTGCTCGCGCCGGACGGCTCCGTCGTCGCGGTCGCGCACGTGTCCGGGAAGGTCGTCACGTTCACCCTGACCGCCTACGCAGACACCCACAACGACGTCCACGGCAGCGCCTTCTTCTTCGTCAAGTGGGACCAGACCAACCTGCCGACCGAGGGTCCGGTGCAGCTCGACTTCACCACGTCGACGACCGTCTACCACGACACCGTGAACTTCACCGGTACCGGCACCATCGACCGCACCAAGCCACGCAAGTCCGGCCACTGGGTGGACCCCAACGTGCACACCGGCGACGACGCGCTGGCCTGGGCCATCAACAGCCCGAGCGGCCCGTTCAACAAGGTGACCTTCCACGACACCATCGGTGCCGGTCAGGCGCTGGACTGCTCGACGCTCAAGATCCAGCTGGGCAAGGGCCTGGACGCCAGCGGCAACGCGACGACGGTCAGCCCGATGCCGGCGGGGAAGATCATCACCAAGACCTGCTCGACCTCGTCGCTGACGATCGCGGCCGGCCCGATCCTGGCCGACCAGATCGTCATCGTCCGGTACCTGGTCGACATCACCGACCCGACGCTGGCCAAGTACACGAACTCGGCCGACGTCACGGTCGACGGCACGTCGTACGGCTCGGTGTCCGACAGCATCAAGGTGCCGGGCGCGGGCGGTTCGGGCACGGGCACGAACTCGCCGACCACGTCCCCGACGATCTCGCCGACCTCGACCAGTACCTCGTCGTCGACCTCGCCGACCGTCTCGGGTACGTCGACCAGCACCTCGCCGACGGTGTCCGGTACGTCGATCAGCACCACGGGCGGCCCCACGGTCCTCCCGACCCGGATCACGAACAGCGGCAACATCGGCGGCCTGGCCTTCACCGGCTCGAACGTCGGGCCGATGCTGCTGGTCTCGGTGCTGCTCCTCGGTGGCGGCCTCGTGTTCGCCATGGCCGGCCGCAAGCCGCAGGGCGAGCGGACGCACCGCAAGCACTGATCAAGCGCTGAGCACGACCAGGTTTGCCCAGACCCTGGTGGGCACTCACGGGCCGGGAGGCATCGCCTCCCGGCCCGTGCGGCGTCTGCGCTGGTCCCGCAGGTCGACCAGACCGAGCACGAGGGCCGCGCTGACGAAGCACAGGGTCACGAGCGCGGCGTGTGACACAGCCGCCGAGTAAGCGTTCTCGCGGTCGCGGCCGGTCGCGGCCGGTCGCGCCGGCCGGTCCGCTGGGCAGGGCGGCGAAGAAGGCCGCGCCGATGACCGCCTGCCCGATGGACGACCCGATGCGCTGCGCCGTCTGCAGCACCGCCCCCGCCGTGCTGCCCATCCGCGGGTCGACGTCGGCCAGGGAGAGCGTCTGGTTCGGTGTGATGACGGCTCCCGCGCCCACACCGAGCAGCAGGAGCGCCGGGGCCAGCCAGAGGGCGGCGTCCCGACCGGGCTGGGTCCGGGCGGTCAGGTCGACCGCCAAGGTGCCCAGCGCGAAGGCCAGCATCCCGGCCACGACCAGCGGGCGGCCGATCCGGGAGACGAGCCGGCCGGCCACCGGTGCGGCCACGACCGATCCCAACGCGAACGCTGTGATGCCCAGGCCCGACTGGAACGCGGAGTAGCCCAGACCGCGCTGGTAGTAGAGCGCCAGCACGAGTGGCAGGCCGGTCAGTCCGGTGAAGTAGACGAGCGCGACGGACACGCCGACCGTGTACGAGCGGCGCCGGAACAGGCGCAGATCCACCAGCGGGTCCCGGCGCTCGCGCGTCAGCCGCAGCTCCCGGCGGGCGAAGGCCAGGACGAGCGCCCCAGTCGGCACCAGCAGCAGGGCCAGCCGCGCGTCGCGGACCGCGTCGTACTCGACCGCACTGAACAGCACGCACAGAGTGGCCAGGCCGAGCAGGGCCGCCCCGAGCAGGTCGAGCCGGTGTCGGCGCCCGTCCCTGCGCGGGGCGGGCAGCCATCGCCGGGCCAGGACCATGATCGCCACGCCGATCGGCACGTTGACGAAGAACACCAGCCGCCAGCCAAAGTGCGGACCGCCCAGCGCAATGAGCGAGCCGCCGGCCAGCGGCCCCACCGCAGTGGCGACACCGACCGCGGTCCCGATCGCGCCGAAGGCCCGGCCGCGTTCGGCGCCCCGGAACATCTGCTGCACCAGGCCGGACACCTGCGGGTTGATCATGCCGCCGGCCATGCCCTGCAGCACCCGGGCCGCGATGAGGATGCCGGCGTTCGGTGCGAGTCCAGCCAGCAGGCTGGTCAGCACGAAGGCACCGACCCCGATGAGGAACAGCGGCCGCCGGCCGTGGTCGTCGCCGAGCCGGCCGGCGATGATCGGCACCAGCCCGAAGGCCAGCGCGTACCCGGACACCACCCACTGCAGCTGGGGCGGCGGCGCGTTCAGGGCGGCCCCGATCGGCGGCAGCGCGACGTTGGTGACGCTCAGGTCGAGGAGGGTCATGAACAGCGCGCCGATGCACACCGCCAAGGCCCGCCAGCGCGCCGTGGTCGTGGGAGCGGGTGACATCGCGGCTCAGTCTTCCCGGCGTACTCCCGTGGGAGTACGCCGGGTGGGCACCACGGGATGACGCCGCCCCCCGGTGGGCCGGTTATGTTCGACCCGTGCGTGACGGCTGGGGCGACGGCCGGCGCCGGGGCCCCGGCTGGGGTGGCCCGCCGTGGGCCCGAGGCGGCTGGGACGGGCGCCGGTCGGGCCCGCCCTGGCCGTTGGTCGGTCTGCTGCTGCTCGTGCTTCAGCTCGCCGGGACCACAGGGGCGGCCAGCAGCCAGGGACGGTCCGGGTCGCTGGATCCGATCGCCTATCTGCTCGTCGTCCTCGGCCCGCTCGCCTGGCTGGTGCTGCCCCGGCGCACGATCGCGGTGGCGGCCGTCTCCGTTGGTGCGGCCGGGACCTACCTGGGCCTGGGCTACCCCACCGGGCCCGTCGTCGTGTCCGCCGCCCTCGGCCTCATCGTGACCGTGGCGCGCGGACGGCGGGTCGCGGCCTGGACGATCGGCCTGGCCGGGTACGGCGGGATGCTCGCGATCGGCGCGCTGAGCGACCACGCCCCGACCCTGACCCGGGCGGTCGGGTACGCGGCCTGGCTCGTGGTCGTCCTCCTCGTCGGCGAAGGGCCGCGCTACCGCGCCGAGCAGTTCGCGGCCGCCCGGCGGGCCCGCGCGGCGGAGACCGAGGTCGCAGCCACCACCGAACGGCTGGCCCTGGCCCGCGACCTGCACGACACCATCGGGCACAGCCTGTCGATGATCGCCGTCCAAGCCGGCGTCGCCCTGCACCTGCTCGACGAGCACCCCGAACAGGCGCGACCGGCCCTCACCGCCATCCGGAGCGCGAGCAAGGAGGCCTTGGAGGAGGTGCGCTCGACGCTGGCGATCCTGCGCCAGGACGACTCGGCGCCGCCGACGAGACCGGGCCTGGTCCGTGTCGGTGAGCTCCTCGAGGCTGCCCGGCTGGGTGGACTCGACGTCCAGGCGCGCCTCGATCCGCTGGGGGACACGGCCTCTGGGCTTCCGCCGACGGTCGATGCGGCGGCGTACCGGGTCGTCCAGGAGGCGCTCACGAACGTGACCCGCCACGCCGACGCGACCCGCGCGTGGGTCACGGTGCGCCGTTCACCCGACACGCTGCGGGTCGAGGTCGTCGACGACGGCCACGGACCCGGACCGGGGCCGGCTGCCGAGGGCAGCGGGCTGACCGGGATGCGGGAGCGGGCGGCGGCACTCGGCGGCGCCGTGGAGGCTGGCGCGGCTCCGCGCGGCGGCTTCCGCGTCGCCGTACAGTTTCCGCTTGACAACGATCGTGACCTACCGCGGAGGACGCCGTGATCACTGTGGTCGTGGCGGACGACCAGGCTCTGGTGCGAGCGGGGTTCCGTGCGCTGGTCGACGCGGAGCCCGATATGCAGGTCGTCGGTGAGGCCGCGGACGGCGAGGCGGTCCTGGCCCTGGCCCGCGAGAGCCACCCGGACGTCGTGCTGATGGACGTGCGGATGCCCGGCGTCAACGGGCTCGAGGCGACGCGACGGATCGCGGCCGACCCGTCGCTCGTCAGCACGAGAGTGCTGGTCCTCACGACGTTCGAGCTGGACGAGTACGTGTTCGAGGCGCTGCGCGTCGGTGCGAGTGGCTTCCTGGTCAAGGACACCGAGCCGGCCGACCTGGTCAAGGCCGTGCGGGCCGTCGCGGCGGGGGACGCCCAGCTCTCGCCGTCGGTCACCCGGCGCCTGATCGAGCACGTCGCCGTCGGCGCGAAGCCGCTGCCGCACGAGCGGCCGGACGTGGCCCGGCTGACCGAGCGCGAGCGCGAGATCGTCACGCTGGTGGGCGAGGGGCTGAGCAACGAGGAGATCGCGCAGCGGCTGGTGGTCAGCCCGGCGACGGCCAAGACCCACGTCAGCCGGTCGATGGTCAAGCTCGGCGTGCGTGACCGGGCCCAGCTGGTGGTGCTCGCGTACGAGTCCGGGCTGGTCCGCCCGGGCTGGCTCGAGTGACCGCCGCGTACGTCACTCGGCGTACTCCAGCTGCCCTCCCACGGCGGACGACGCGACGCCCCACGCGGACCAGCCTGGAGGCATGACTACTGAAACTGTCTGCTACGCAGGCCATCCGGGGTTCTACTGGTTCCCTCTGATCCCGTTGCTGTTCTTCGGGTTCTGGATCGTGGTGCTGTTCGTCGTCCGGCCCTGGGCCTGGCGCCGGCGCGGCTGGGGCGCGCGCGGCCCGTGGTCGCCCAGTGGGTCCGCCGAGGCCGTCCTCGCGGAGCGGTACGCCCGCGGCGAGGTGACCGAGGAGGAGTACCGGGCGCGGCTCGAGGTGCTGCGCGCCGATCGCCAGCGCTGAGTCGTTCTGGCCGGACGTCCGGCGTCCGGTCACTCAGGTCGCGGGTTGTCGTACTCGTCCGCGAAGTCCCATGCCCGGACGTGGCCCGGCTCGATCCGCACGACGACGTCGTCCTCGTCGTTGGCGTTCGCGGTGTAGGTCGCGCCAACGTCCGGGCCGAGGTAGCGGGTGGCGATCCGCCGGGCCGTCTCGGCGGCGCCCTGCTCGACGAACTGCGCCACCGCGCGCACCTCGACGCCGCGCAAGGGAAGGCCGGACTCGGCCACCACGATGGTGGCCCGCGGATCGCGCCTGAGGTGCTTGGTCTTCGCGTTGTCGCGCCCCACCCAGAGGTTGAACCCGCCGTCCCGCCATTCGTGCCAGACCGGCGAGAGCAGCACGCTGCCGTCCTGGCGGAACGTCGCCAGGACGGCAACGACGGGCTCCTCCAGGAAGCTGCTCAGGTCGTCGACGGTGAGGCTGCGCACCGGCCCAAGGTACCGATGGTCCGCCTCAGGGGTTCTGGCGCAGGCCGATGACATTGCCGGCCGGGTCCTTCAGCGTCGCGACGAGGGTGCCGCCGCCGACGTCGTGCGGCTCCTGGACGGTCTGGGCGCCCGCCTGGCCGAGCGCCGCAAGGCCGGCGGTGATGTCGTCGACCAACGCGTATGCGACCGGGCCGGCCTGCCCCTGCCGATGCCCGTTGGGGTCGAGCCCGACCTCGAGGTCGCCGACGTGGAAGCCCACGTAGTACGGCGCGGACGCGTACGGCTCGCTGCCGAGCAGTGCGGTGAAGATGGCGGTGGACGTCTCGAGGTCCTCGACGGGGTATACGAGGACGCTGATCGGCTGGGACATGGTGTGCTCCTGTCACATCGGGTGGTGGGAATCCGTCACCGGTACGACGCACCCCGACGAAGGATTGTGACCGATGGACGACCACGAGTTTCTGGCCCGGCGTTTCGAGCAGGACCGCGGGCACTTGCAGGCGGTGGCCTTCCGCGTCCTCGGCTCGCGGGCCGAGGCGGACGACGCGGTGCAGGAGGCCTGGCTGCGGCTCAGCCGCTCGGACACCTCCGAGATCGCCAACCTCACCGGCTGGCTCACCACGGTCGTGTCCCGGGTCTGTCTGGACATGCTGCGCTCCCGGAGGGCTCGCCGGGAGGACCCGCTGGACCTGCAGCTGCCCGGTCATGGGCCGGCTCCGGCGGCCGAGCTCGACGCGATGGGTCCCGAGGGCCAGGCGGTCCAGGCGGACTCCGTCGGCCTGGCCCTGCTCGTCGTGCTGGAGACACTGACCCCTGCGGAGCGACTCGCGTTCGTCCTGCACGACCTGTTCGCGATGCCGTTCGACGAGATCGCGCCGATCGTCGACCGCTCGCCGGACGCGACGCGGCAGCTGGCCAGCCGGGCCCGGCGCCGCGTGCAGGGTGTCGACGCCCAGGGCCGGGTGGACCGCGTCCGGCAGCAGGCAGTCGTCGACGCCTTCCTCGCCGCCTCCCGGGAAGGGCGGTTCGACGACCTGCTGGCCCTGCTCGACCCCGAGGCCGTCGTGCACGCCGACGCCGTGGCGGTCTCGGCCGGCGCTGAGGCCGAGGTGCGCGGTGCGGAGGCCGTGGCCCGGACGTTCGCCGGCCGGGCTCGGCATGCTCGGACGGCGTACATCGACGGTGTCGCGGGCGCGGTGTGGTTCATGGACGGCACGCCGCGGGTGGTCTTCCGGTTCCGCATCGACGCCGACAAGGTCACGGGCATCGACCTCGTCATGGACCCGGCCCGGATCGGCGAGCTCGACCTGGAGCCGGTCGGCTAGAGGTCGCGACCGGCGCCTCCGGCCGGGTACGCCCGGATGATGCCCGGTGCCGTGAAGCCGGCGGCTGCGAAGGCTGACTCCACGGCCTGGCCGATGTCGTCCTGCCGGTCCTCGGGCACGAGCGCGATGGCCGACCCGCCGAAGCCCCCGCCGGTCATCCGAGCCCCCAGAGCGCCTGCGGCACAGGCACTTTCGACGGCCAGGTCGAGCTCCTCGCAAGAGATCTCGTAGTCGTCCCTCATGGACAGGTGCGACGCGTCGAGCACCGGGCCGAGCTCGGCCACCCGCCCCGCGCGCAGCAGCATCACCGTCTGCCGCACGCGCTCGATCTCGGTGACGACGTGGCGCACCCGCCGCCGCATCACGTCGTCCGGGAGCCGGGCCAGGGCGGCGTCGAGGCGGTCCGCGGGCACCTCGCGCAGGCTGGGCAGGCCCAGGAGGGCGGCCGCAGCCTCGCACGTGGCCCGGCGCTCGCCGTACTGGCCGTCGACCAGCTGGTGGGCCGCGCGAGTGTCGATCACCAGCCAGGCCAGCCAGTGCGACGCGATGTCCAGCGGCACCTGCTCCACCGAGCGGTCCCGGCAGTCCAACAGAAGCGCGTGTCCCTCGGTGCAGCGCAGCGAGGCCGCCTGGTCCATGCCGCCGGTGGGTGCCTGGGCGACGACGTTCTCGGCGCGGTCGCACGCGGCCGCGAGCCGCGCCCGGCCGCCGTCCGTCGTGGCCAGCCCGAGCCCGGCCAGGTCGTCCAGGGCTACGGCGACGGCACACTCCAGGGCCGCAGACGAGGAAAGCCCGGCGCCCACCGGCACGTGCCCGTCGACCCACAGGTCGAGCCCGGGCAGCTCGGTCCCGACCGCCTCCGCCATCGCCCACGGCACGCCCGCGACATAGGCCGCCCAGCCGACCGGCTGCCCTGGCCCCACGTCGGAGATGGAGCCCTCCCACGAGGCGCCCTCCTGGGCCGAGTGCACCCGGAACCGTCCGTCGTCGCGCGCCGCCGCCGCCGCGAACGTCCGGTGCGGCAACGCGATCGGCAGGCACAGGCCTGCGTTGTAGTCGGTGTGCTCGCCCATCAGGTTGACCCGCCCGGGCGCGGACCAGACACCGGCGGGCGGGGCGCCGTACAGGCCTGCGAACTCACGAGCGGCGTAGCCGGCCAGGTCAGCTCGTCGCGTGCCGGTCAAGAAACCTCGCTCGCGACGTCGCGCAGCCGGGCCGCGATCCGTTCCGGGGTCGTGTCGTTGACCCAGGCTCCCATCCCGGACTCCGACCCGGCCAGGTACTTCAGCTTCCCGGGGGCGCGCAGCACGGACGTCACCTGCAGATGGAGGCGGCACAGATCCCTCCCCTCCCGCACCGGCGCCTGGTGCCAGCCCGCGATGTAGGGCAGACGCAGCGGGCCACCCGAGCCGTCGACGTAGTACCGGTCCAGCCGGCGCAACAGGTCCAGATACACCAGGGCCAGCTCGTCCCGCTCGTCGTCGTCCAGCGAGGGCAGGTCGCGCACGTCGCGGTGCGGTGCGAGGTGCACCTCGACCGGCCAGCGGGCCGCGTACGGCACGTACGCCGACCAGTGCTTCCCTTCGAGAACCATGCGGGAACCGTCCTCGCGCTCGGCGTCGAGGATGTCGCGGAGCAGGAGACCGCCGGTGCGCTCGCGGTGTTCGGCCGCGCGGGCCAGCATCGTGCCCGTCCGGGGCGTGACCAGCGGGTAGCCATAGATCTGGCCGTGCGGATGCTGCAGGGTGACCCCGATCTCGCGGCCACGGTTCTCGAACGGGAAGACCTGCGCGACCTCGGGCATCCGCGACAGCTCGGTGGTCCGGTCCGCCCACGCCTCGATGACGGTCCGCACCCGGTACGGGTCGAGGTCCGCGAACGTCGCGTTGTGGTCGCTGGTGAAGCAGACGACCTCGCAGCGCCCGACCGCCGGCGCATGGGCCCAGATGCCGTCCAGGCCCTCCGGTCCGCCGGTCTGGGCCCCGTTGCGGGTGGAGTAGCTGGGGAACCGGTTCTCGAACACGACGACGTCGTAGTCCGAGGCTGGAATCTCCGACGGTTCGGTGCCGCGCCCGGTGGGGCAGAGGGGGCACTCGTCGGCCGGAGGCATGAACGTGCGCTCGAGCCGGTGCGTCGCCAGCGCGATCCATGCGCCGCTCAGCGGGTCACGGCGCATCTGACCGGCGCGCGCGGCGGGGCCCAAGTCACGCTTGTCGACCAGCTCGCGCGTCTCGGCTCCGGACAGGTACGGCTCCGTGTCGTCGAAGTAGACGATCTCCCTGTCGTCGGCCAGGCGCCCCGCCGTCCGACGAACCGGGTGCTCGCTCACAGGCCCTCCGTCTCACCGGCCGGCGCGACGACCAGTCGCCCGATCCGTTGGGACAGAACGCGTTCCGTGGCCGCATCCAGGCCGTCGTCGGTCACGAGCACGTCGACCTGCGCCAGGTCGGCGATCGACGAGAGTCCGACGACACCCCATTTGCTGTGGTCGGCACAGACCACGACCCGGCGGGAGCAGGCGACGAGCGCCCGGTCGGTCTCGGCCTCGACCAGGTTGGGCGTCGTCAGTCCGGCGTGGTCGTCGATCCCGTGGACGCCGAGGAACAGGGTGTCGACGTGCAGGCTGCGCAGCGCGGCGACCGCCACCGGCCCGACGAGCGCGTTCGAGGGCGTGCGCACGCCGCCCGTCAGGATGACCGTCAGGCCGTCGCCGCCGCGCTCGTGCAGGAGCTCCGCGACCGGAGGCGAGTTGGTGACGACGGTCAGGTCCGGCACCGAGACCAGCTCTTGCGCGACGGCGTACGTTGTCGTGCCGGCCGAGATGGCGACGGAGGCTCCCGGCTCGACGAGGCGTGCGGCCGCCACGGCGATCGCGGACTTCGACCGAGTGTGCAGCCGGGACTTGACGAGGAACCCCGGCTCGTCCGCGCTGCGTCCGGAGATCGAGGTGGCGCCACCGTGGACGCGCAGCACCAGCCCGCGCCGGGCCAGCACCTCGATATCCCGACGCACGGTCATGTCCGAGACGCCCAGTGTGGACACCAGGTCGGACACGCGGGCACCTCCGTGCCGCTCGACCTCGTCGAGGATGTGCTCCTGACGCTGACGGGCGAGCACGTCAGGCCATCTCTCGGATCACCAGCGCGTCACCGGACTTCACGAGCGCGGACCCATCGACCGGGCGGTTGTGCCGCAGGTCGAAGCCGTCGGCTGCGACCTCGACGTCGTCCGCTGTGTGGTTCAGGACGAAGAGGAAGGAGCGCCCGTCGCCCTGCCGGCGAACCACCTCGACTCCAGCCGGCACGCGTGCGATGGGTGATACGCCGGCCGCGTCCACGACGTCGCCGACGAGCCGCCGCAGCGATGCCGGTTCGAGACTGGTCGCGACGTACCACGCCGCGCCGTCGCCGACCTCGTGCCGGGTCACCGCAGGTGAACCGGGAACAGGCCCGTCCGTATGTGCCGCAAGCGTTTTCGCTCCGCGCAGGTGGACCAGCTCGCTCCAGACGGAGCCGGTCGACCCGTCGTCCAGGTGCACGGCCTCTCCGGCCGGGAGAGGGAAGAACTCCTCGACGGCGAGCCCGAGCAGCTCGCGGAACGCGCCGGGATAGCCCCCAGGGCGGACGTGCTCGTGCTCGTCGACAATGCCCGAGAAGTACGTCACGACGACCTCGGCCCCGGCCTGCGCCGCAGCCGCGATGTTCGCCGCCTGGGCATCGGTGCAGGAGTAGAGCATCGGAACGACGACGACGTCGTATGACGTGAGGTCGGCATCGGGTGGCACCACGTCGACGGTGATGCCGGCGTCCCAGAACGCGGCGTACCAGCGCTGTCCCTCGCCGTCGTAGTCGACCAGTGTCGATGGATGACCGGTGAGCCCGGTGGCCCACTGGGACTGCCAGTCGAAGACCAGTGCAGCCTGCGCCGTGACGCTGGTGCCACGCAGCTCGTCGAGCCGGCCGAGCAGCTCGCCCAGCTCGACGACCTCACGCCAGACCTTGGTGTCGGTGCCCGCGTGCGGCAGCAGCGCCGAGTGGAACTTCTCGGCGCCGGCCAGCGAGGCGCGCCACTGGAAGAAGGCGATCCCGTCGGCGCCGCGGGCCAGGTGGGTCAGCGAGTTGCGGACCAGCTGCCCGGGCGCCTTGGCCAGGTTAACCGGCTGCCAGTTCACGGCCGACGTGGAGTGCTCCATGAGGAACCACGGCGAGCCAGGGCCACCGCGCGACCGAGCGGCCAGGTTGCGCGTCACGTCGGCCGACCAGCTGAGCTCGACGGTCGGCCGGTCGAGGCTGCCGACGATGTAGTGGTCGTTGGACACGATGTCCATCTGCGGTGCCCAGGACCAGTAGTCCATGCCGCGGGTCTGGGTCATGGCCATGAGGTTGGTCGTCACCGGCACACCCGGCGTGATCACGTTCAGCAGGTCGCGCTCGCGGGTGAAGATCGCCAGCGACTCGTCCGAGGAGAACCGCCAGAAGTCCAGCTCCTGGGTCGGGTTCCCTTGCGCCGTAGTCATTCTCGGGGGCAGGACCTCCTGCCAGTCGCCGTAGTGCTGGCTCCAGAACGACGTACCCCAGGCGTCGTTCAGCCCGTCAAGGTCGGCGTAGCGCCGCTGGAGCCAGTGCCGGAACGCGTTCGCGCTGACGTCGCAGAAGCAGTGCACGTTGTGGCAGCCGAGCTCGTTCGAGACATGCCACATCGCCAGGGCGGGGTGGTCGGCGTACCGGCGCGCGATGCGGTCGACCAGCCGTAGCGAGAGCTCGGCGAAGACCGGGGAGGAGGGGCAGTACGTCTGCCGGCTGCCCGGCCACAGCCGGTTGCCGGAGCGGTCGACCGGCAGCACCTCGGGGTGCAGCCGCGACAGCCACGGTGGTGCTGACGCGGTGGCTGTCGCCAGGTCGACCCGGATGCCGCCCTCATGCAGGCGGTCCATGACCCGGTCCAGCCAGCCGAAGTCGAACTCCGCGGGCCGCGGCTCGAGCAGCGCCCAGGAGAAGATGCCGAGCGAGACCACGGTGACGCCCGCCTCGTTCATCAGGGCGATGTCCTCGTCCTGCACTGCCTCGGGCCACTGTTCGGGGTTGTAGTCACCGCCGAAGCTGATGCCGGCGGTCGGCCATGTGTGCACCTGCCACAGCGTGTCCGACCCCCACATCGAAGTCAACACGATCGCACACGAAATTTGTGCGATGACGCAAAATCTTGATGGTTCTTTGCTTGACATGCGGCGCCAGGGGGAGTTGGGTGAGGTCACTTCTGTCGGAACCTGTTCGGATTCGTTGACTGTCCTTGACAATCCCCTGACCATACGGAGATGCGCATGGCCCGCCCCCAGTCCGAGGCCGAGTACCTCGCTCGGCTCGTTCCTCCCTCGGCCGCCGCCACCGGCTTCGGCCGCCGCACGCTCCTCAAGGGCGCTCTCGCGTCCGGCTCCGCACTGTCCGTCGCGGGGGTGCTGGCCGCCTGTGGCTCATCCAGCGGAGGGGGCAGTGCCGGCTCCGGTGGAGGGGCCAGCGGCACGTTGACCTTCGGGTCGAACCAGTCGGACCCGGTGCCGAAGAAGGCGTACGCCGACATGGTCAACGCGTTCAGCACCGCGACGCCGAAGATCAAGGTCACGACGAACACCGTCGACCACAACACCTTCCAGGAGCAGATCAACAGCTACCTGCAAGGCCGGCCGGACGACGTCTTCACCTGGTTCGCCGGCTACCGCATGCGCTTCTTCGCCGCCAAGGGCCTGGCCGGCGACGTCAGCGACGTCTGGAGCAAGCTGCAGGGCTTCTCGGACGCTCTGAAGACCGCGTCCACCGGCGATGACGGCAAGCAGTACTTCGTGCCGCTCGACAACTACCCGTGGGCCATCTTCTACCGCAAGAGCGTGTTCGCGGCCAAGGGCTACCAGGCGCCGAAGACGCTCGACGAGCTCGTGACGCTGTCCAAGCAGATGAAGAAGGACGGTCTCGTCCCGATCGCGTTCGGCGACAAGGACGGCTGGCCGGCGATGGGCACCTTCGACCAGCTGAACATGCGGATCAACGGCTACCAGTTCCATGTCGACCTCATGGCCGGCAAGAAGGAGTGGGACTCGGCCGAGGTGAAGAAGGTGTTCGACACCTGGAAGGGGCTGCTCCCGTACCACCAGGACGCGTCGTTGGGCCGGACCTGGCAGGAGGCCGCGCAGGCGTTGCAGCAGAAGAAGGCCGGCATGTACGTCCTGGGCATGTTCGTCGGGCAGCAGTTCCCGAAGGACCAGCAGGACGACCTTGACTTCTTCACCTTCCCTGAGGTCGACTCGACCATCGGAAGCGACGCGATCGAGGCTCCCATCGACGGCTTCATGATGGCCAAGCGGCCGCGCAACGAGGCCGCGGCCAAGGCGTTCCTGTCCTTCCTTGGGACCCCTGCCGCGGAAGCCAAGTACGTCGCGGCCGACCCCACCGTCATCGGCGTCAACTCCGCCGCCGACGCCAGCGGCTACAGCGCGCTGCAGAAGAAGGCCGTCGAGTTCGTCGGCAGCGCGAAGAACATCTCGCAGTTCATGGACCGCGACACCCGGCCCGACTTCGCGAGCAACGTGATGATCCCCGCGATCCAGACGTTCATCAAGAACCCGAACGACATCGACGGGCTGACCAGCAGTATCGAGAAGCAGAAGAAGTCGATCTTCGCGTCCGAGGGCTGACGATTGTCCGGTACGACGGCGGCACCAGCCGCGACGACGTCGCCGGGAGGCGAGACCTCCCGGCGGCGTCGTCGCGCCAGGCGGCTGTCCACGTTCGACCGCGTCGTGCTGTTCCTGATGGCCGGCATCCCCGCGGTGATCGTCGTGGCGATCGTGTGGCTGCCGGCGCTGGCCACGGTAGGTCTGTCCTTCACCGACTACGACGGGTTCAAGCCGCTGTCGTCGGTCAAGAACGTGGGCCTCAAGAACTTCGACGACGTCACGACCAACTACCCGCCGTTCCGCCCGGCCCTCGAGCACAACCTGATCTGGCTGGCGGTCACCTTCGCCGTGCCGACGGTGCTCGGCATGTTCCTGGCGGTCCTGCTCGACCGCGAGATCCGGTTCAGCCGGGTCTACCAGAGTGCGTTCTTCCTGCCCGTCGTCCTGTCCCTCGCCCTGGTCGGCTTCATCTGGCAGCTCATCTACTCGCGCGACCAAGGGCTGCTCAACGCCGTACTGGGGCTGAAAGGCAACGACGCGGTCGACTGGTACGGCGACTCGAGCGTCAACCTCTGGGCGGTGCTCGTGGCGGCCAGCTGGCGGCATACCGGCTACATCATGCTGCTCTACCTGGCCGGCCTGAAGGGCGTCGATCCGACGTTGCGGGAGGCGGCGGCCGTCGACGGCGCCTCCGAGACCAAGACGTTCTTCCGCGTCGTCTTCCCGGTGATGCGGCCGATCAACATCATCGTGTTCGTCGTGACGGTGATCGAGTCCTTGCGGGCGTTCGACCTCGTGTACATCGTCAACAAGGGCCGTAACGGGCTGGAGCTGATCGGTGCCCTCGTCTTCAACAACATCGTCGGCGAGGGGCAACGGATCCCGTTCGGCTCCGCGCTCGCGACGATCATGCTGCTGATCTCGTTGGTGCTCATCGCGTTCTACGTGCCGGCCGTGATGCGGGAGGACAAGCCGTGACCGCGACTGCCGCACCGGGCCTGCTGGAGACGGCGTCGAGCCGGTCGCGGACGCGGCGGCGCAAGTCCCGCCGTCCACTGCTGTACGGCTTCCTCACCGTGATGGCTCTGGTGTGGCTCTTCCCCGTCCTCTGGGCCCTGCTCAACTCGTTCCGGGACTACAACTACACCTCCGAACACGGCTACGTGTCGTTCGGTGGCTTCACCTTGCACAACTACACGGAGGCGTGGCGGGCGGGCGACTTCACCCGGCACTTCATCAACTCCGCGATCATCACGGTGCCCTCAGTGACGGTCACGCTGCTGCTGGCGAGCTCGGTGGCCTTCGTGGTGGCCCGCTTCTCCTTCTGGTTCAACATCCCGCTGCTCGTCCTGTTCACGGCGGCGAACCTCCTACCGCCGCAGGCGCTCCTGGTGCCCCTGTTCACCATCTACACCAAGATCCAGGTGCCGTTCTGGTTCAGCGACTCCGGTGAGCTGTACGACAGCTACTGGGCCGTCATCATCACGCACATCGCGTTCCAGACCGGGTTCTGCGCCTTCGTGCTCTCCAACTACATGAAGACCCTGCCCAAGGAGCTCAGCGAGGCGTCCCTGGTCGACGGCGCCGGCGTGCTCCGGCAGTTCGTCCAGATCATCCTGCCGCTGTGCCGCCCCGCCCTCGCGGCGCTGGCGACGCTCGAGGTCACCTGGATCTACAACGACTTCTTCTGGGCCGTCGCCTTCATGAGCACCGGTGACAAGTACCCAATCACCAGCTCGCTGCAGAACCTCAAGGGCCAGTTCTTCACGGACTACAACCTGCTGTCGGCGGGTTCGGTGCTGGTCGCGATCCCGACCCTTGTCGTCTTCTTCGTGTTGCAGAAGCAGTTCGTCTCCGGCCTGACCCTCGGTGCGAACAAGGGATGAGCGGACCCGACCACCTCGTCCTGCGCGGCGGAGGCTCCGCCCTGCTGCTCGACATCGCCGGACCGCAGCTGCCCCGGGTCCTGCACTGGGGCGCTGACCTGGGCGAGACCGACCCGGCTGACCTGGACGCCATGCGAGCGGCCTGGACGGCGCCGCTGCCGCACAGCGCCGTGGACGTGCCGGTGCAGCTCACCGTCCTGCCGGCCGAGACCGAGGGCTGGTCCGGCACACCGGGGCTGGCCGGACACCGGTCCGGGGCCGACGCCGTCCCGCAGTGGAGCGACGTCGCGGTCGAGTCCGGTCAGGGCAGCATCACCGTCCGTGCGACCGACCCACGCGCCCGCCTCCGCCTTGCGCTGGTCTACGCGCTCGACCGGTACGGCGTGTTGACGGTCAGCCTGTCCGTCACCAACCAGGGCGGCTCGGCGTACGACCTCGGTGCCCTGAGGGCGCTGGTCCCATTGCCCCCCAGGGCTTCCGAAGTGTTCGACCTGACCGGGCGTTGGTGCCGTGAACGGTCGCCGCAGCGTCGGCAGCTCGGTCACGGCACGCACCAGCGCAGCTCGCGGCGCGGGCGTACCGGTCATGACGCGACGCTCGTCCTGATGGCCGGCGCGCCGGGCTTCGGGTTCCGCAGCGGAGAGGTGTGGGGCGTCCACGTCGCCTGGAGCGGCGACCACGAGCATCTGGCCGAGAGGTTGCCCGAGGGCGCCGGCATGCACGCGGGGGTTCTCGGCGGTGGCGAGCTGCTGCGGCCGGGCGAGGTGCGGCTCGAGGCGGGCGAGACGTACGACGCGCCGCCTGTGCTGTTCACCTGGTCCGACCAGGGCATGGACGGCCTGTCCGGCCGGCTGCACCAGCACCTGCGGGCGCGGCCCAGCCATCCCGACGCCCCTCGCCCGCTCGTGCTGAACACGTGGGAGGCCGTGTACTTCGACCACGACCTGGGCCGGCTCACGCAGCTGGCCGACACCGCGGCGTCGGTCGGCGTGGAGCGGTTCGTCATCGACGACGGCTGGTTCCGGCACCGTCGCCACGACCGGGCCGGCCTGGGCGACTGGTACGTCGACGAGGGCGTGTGGCCGGACGGCCTGCACCCGATCGTGGACCACGTCCGCGGCCTCGGCCTGCAGGTCGGACTGTGGTTCGAGCCCGAGATGGTCAACCTGGACTCCGACGTCGCGCGCGCTCACCCGGAGTGGCTGCTCGACGTGGTCACGACGGACGACGGCGCCACCACGGCAGCTCCGCCGTGGCGCCAGCAGCATGTGCTCGACCTCGCTCAGCCCGACGCCGCGGCGTACATCCTGGAGCGCCTGGACGCCGTCACTTCGGAGTACTCGCTCGACTTCATCAAATGGGACCACAACCGCGATCTGCATGCGGCCCAACATCTTTCAGGCAGCCAACGCGTCCCCGGCGTGCACGCCCAGACGCTCGCGACGTACCGGATCCTCGACGAGCTGCGGCGCCGGCACCCCCGGCTCGAGATCGAGTCCTGCGCGAGCGGCGGTGGCCGGGTCGACCTCGGCGTTCTGGCCCGCACCGACCGGGTCTGGGCGTCGGACACCAACGACGCGTTGGAGCGGCAGCAGATCCAGCTCTGGACCGCGAACCTGCTGCCGCCGGAGCTCGTGGGCTCGCACATCGGCCCGGAGCACTCACACACCACCAGCCGCCGGGTGGACCTGTCGTTCCGGATGGCCACGGCGTTGTTCGGCCACGCCGGGATCGAGTGGGACCTGACGGGATGCACGCCGGAGGAGCTCGACCGGGTCCGGGACTGGACGGCGCTGTACCGCCGGCTGCGTCCCTTGCTGCACAGCGGCACGGTCGTCCGCTCGGACCACGCCGACCCGGGCAGCCTGTTGCACGGCGTCGTCGCGACCGACCGCCGTACTGCTGTGTTCTGCTTCGCCCGGTTGACCACGTCACCCTCGGCGCGCCCCGGGCTGGTGCCCCTCGACGGGCTCGACGGCAGCCGGCGCTACCGGGTGGAGGTGCTGCCGGAGGTGACCCAGTGGGCCGAGGAGTCGGCGCCGGGATCGGGCCGCCGCCCACCCTGGTGGGGTACAGCGGTCGAGCTGTCCGGCGCCGCACTGGGCCGGGCCGGGCTGTCGATGCCGATCCTCGACCCGGGTCACGCGCTCGTGCTGCAGCTGACGGCGGTGGACTGAGCCACCCGGCCACCCCTGACACAATGGCGCACATGTCCGAAGTCCAGGGGCGACCTCGCCTGTTCTCAGGCATGCAGCCGACCTACGACTCCCTCCACCTCGGCAACTATCTGGGCGCGCTGGTCCAGTGGGTGGCCATGCAAGAGACCCACGATGCGATCTACTGCGTGGTCGACCTGCACGCCATCACCGTGGAGGTCCCTCCGGACCTGCTGCGCGAGCGCACCCGGCGTACGGCGGCGCAGTACCTCGCCGGCGGCATCGACCCGACCCGGTCGACCCTGTTCGTCCAGAGCCATGTGCCCGAGCACGCGCAGCTGGAGTGGGTCCTGGGCTGCCTGACCGGCTTCGGTGAGGCGTCGCGGATGACGCAGTTCAAGGACAAGTCCGCCAAGCAAGGGACAGACCGGACGTCGGTCGGGTTGTTCACCTACCCGGTCCTGCAGGCAGCCGACATCGTGCTGTACGACGCCGACCAGGTGCCGGTCGGCGAGGACCAGCGCCAGCACCTGGAACTGACGCGTGACCTGGCTCAGCGGTTCAACAGCCGCTACGGCCCGACGCTGCGGGTGCCCGAGCCCTACATCGTGGCGTCGACCGGCCGGATCGCCGACCTGCAGGAGCCGACCACGAAGATGAGCAAGTCGTCGGCGTCGCAGGCCGGTGTGATCGACCTGATGGACGAGCCGGGCTCGCTGGCCAAGAAGATCAAGTCGGCGGTCACGGACAACGAGCGGTCGGTCCGCTACGACCTGGCGGCCAAGCCGGGAGTCTCGAACCTCCTGACGATCTACTCCGCATTGAGCGGGCGCACCGTCGCCCAGCTCGAGGACGAGTACGCCGGCAAGGGGTACGGCGACCTGAAGGGCGACCTCGCGGACGTTGTGACGGGGGTCTCCGGGCCGTTCCGCGAGCGGACGCTGGCCCTGCTGGACGACCCCGAGTCGCTCGACGCCGTGCTCGCCGAGGGTGCGGACCGGGCCCGCTCGATCGCCTCGAAGACTTTGGCCCGGGTGTACGACCGGGTCGGGTTCCTCGCCGGGAAGAGCTGACCGGTGACGGACCAGGGACCTCCCACGCTGACTGGTGCCGCGGTGTTGCCGGGCTCGATCGGGGTCGCCATCGCGATCCCCGAGCCGTTCGGTTCCGAGCTCCAGTCCATGCGTTCGTCGTTCGGTGACCCGCTCGCCGACGCGATCCCCACCCACGTGACGCTGCTCCCGCCGACGGCAGTCGACCCGGACTCGCTCGACACCGTCGTCGAGCACCTGGAAAAGGTTGCGCTGCAACATGACCCGTTCGAGATGAGGCTGCGCGGCTCCGCGACCTTCCGCCCCGTCTCGCCCGTCGTGTTCGTGCAGCTCTCGACGGGGATCGGGGAGTGCGAGACGCTCGAGGAGGACGTGCGCGACGGGCCCCTGAGTGGGCGCATGCTCGAGTTCCCCTACCACCCGCACGTCACGGTCGCGCACCACTTGCCCGAGCAGGTGCTCGACGCGGCGCAGGAGCAGCTGGCCGGCTACGAGTGCCGCTTCGTCGTCGAGGGGTTCCAGCTCTACCTCCACGGCGACGACGGCGTCTGGCGGGTCGCCCGGGACTTCTGGTTCGGACCGGCGTGAAGGCGGCGCTGCAGCGCCTCAAGGCCACCCACGCCTACCGGGTCTGGCAGCGGTACACGAATGCACGGGGTGGCGTCCTCGCGGGCGGCGTGGCGTACTTCGCGTTCTTCTCCGTCTTCCCGGCCCTCACTTTGGGGTTCGCAATATTCGGGTTCGTCCTGCGCGACCAGCCGGGGCTGTTCCACGACGTCGTGCACTCGGTGTCGACGACCTTGCCCGGCATCGTCCAGGATGCGCAGCACCCGGACGGGATCATCGACGCCTCGAAGCCGCCGACGCCGAACGTCCTGACCATCACCGGCGCGATCTCATTCGTCGTACTGGTGTTCAGCGGCCTGGGCTGGCTGGGCGCACTGCGGGAGGGCATCCGGGCGATGTTCGACCGTCCCTTGCTGCAGTCGAACGCCGTCGCGAGCCGGGTCCGTGATCTGGCCGTGCTGGTGCTGCTCGGCCTGTCCATGCTGGTCTCAGGGGTCGTCTCGGCCTTCGTCAACGCGGCCACCGGGCGGGTCCTCGACTGGGTCGGGCTGTCGCCGGACAGTCTGCTCGGCAAGGTGCTGTTGCCCATCGCAGGCTTCGTCGTCGTGCTCGCCGTGGACTTCGCGATCTATCTCATCCTGCTGCGGCTGCTCAGCGGGGTGGCGATGCCATGGTCGGACCTGCGGCCCGCGGCGTGGCTGGGCGCTGTGGCGGTGGGCGTGCTCAAGGTCGCCGTCGCGTTCGGCATCCTGGGCAGCTCGGCCAACCCGCTGCTCGCGTCGTTCGCCATCGTCGTCGGCCTGCTCGTCGTCATGAACCTGCTGAGCCGGGTGACGCTCCTCGCCGCCGCCTGGGCGGCCGAGGACTGGGCGGTCCAGATGGCGGCCGAGGTCAGCGACGAGCCGGCGCGGGCCCTGGCTCGGTCACGGGCGGTGCCCCACCCGGCTGCCCTCGAGCCGAACTTCGGCACCCGGTCCGGTGACCGTACGGCGGTCGCGGCCGGCGCCGTCCTCGGAGCCGCGGGTGCCGTCGGAGTGGCTGCCCTGCGGCGCGCGATGTCGGCCGTGGTCGCCGGCCTGCGCCATCGCGGCTGAGCCCGCCCGGCCGGGTCAGCGGCCGGGTCAGCGGCCGGGTCACCGGGAGGCGCCGGCCCGCCGGCGTACGACGCCGAGCGTGAGGGCTCCACAGATGGCGGCCGCCGCGAGCAGGCCCGCGGCGCCGGCCCAGCCGAGCCAGCCGACCCAGCGGGCCGCGTCGGAACGCGCCGTCAGCGGGATGCTGCTTGCGGCCTGAGCCTGTCGACCCGAGCCGGGCACGGCACTGCGAGCCGACGACGCGGGCAGGTCGACTGGAGAGACGAGGGCGCCGACGGGGCTCGCCGACCCGCCGTACCGGAACGCCCAGTTGAGCAGCTTGGTCGTGGGCACCCACCCGGGTTGGCTGAGTCCGAGCTCGGTGACCACGTAGGTGTGGTCGCCACGCCGGGCCGCGCCGACGTACGTCCATTTCGCGGCCTCGGTGTACCCAGTCTTGACGCCGATCGCGCCTTGGTAGTGCGACAGCAGCTCGTTGTGGTTCTGGATCTGGAAACCCTTGCTGCGCTTACCTTTCACGATCTTGCCGGGGAAATCCGCCGTCTTCGTCGCGACGAGCTCGCGGAAGTCCGGGCGGTCCATGGCGGCCCGGGTGATGAGCGCGAGGTCCTACGCACTGCTGCGCTGCCCGGGCGCGTCCAGGCCGCTCGGGTCCCGCACCGTCGTGTCGAGGGCCCCGAGTGCCGCCGCCTGCTGCTGCATCAGTCCCACCGTCGCCGCGACACCACCGGCGGCGTTCGCCAGGGCGGTGGCCGCATCGTTGCCGGATGACAACATCATGCCGAGGAACAGCTGACGCACGGTGTAGGTCGAGCCGGGGACGAGGCCGACCTTGCTGCCGTCGACGGCGGCGTCGGCCGGGCGGGCGGTGTAGACGAGGTCGGCATCCAGGCGTGGGAGCAACGTCAGCGCCGTCAGGACCTTCATGGTGCTGGCCGTCAGCAGGCGCCGGTGGGCGTCGTGGGCGACCAGGACCTGTCCGGTCGTCAGGTCGGCGAGCAGGTAGCTCTTGGCCGGGACCGGCGGCGGCGCCGGCACGCCGGTCGGCACGTGCCACACCGTCGTGGTCCACGCGAGCTCCGGCCCGCCGATCGGCTCGTCCGTCGTCGCGGCCTGGGCGGCGAGCGGGAGCACGCAGAGGGCCGAGCCGACGAGCGCCGTCACGGCGGCTGCGACGGTCCGGAGTCGGAGTCGGGGCAGGTCAGCGTGGGTACGGCGGCTGGCTGGCATCGCCAGGTGAGGGTAGCCGAACGAACGGTCATGAGGGCGGCGGCGCGTCGGCTAGCGTCAGCGCCCATGACGTCCGCGCCGCCGCCCATCGCCGGGCTCACCGCCGTCGTACCGGCTGGTGGGGCGGGCACGCGACTGTGGCCGCTGTCACGGGCGGGGTCGCCGAAGTTCCTGCACGACCTGACCGGCTCGGGCCGGACCCTGCTGCAGCAGACCTGGGACCGCCTCGCGCCGCTAGCGGGTGACGGCTTCCTCGTCGTGACCGGCCGCGCCCACGTCGACGCGGTCCGCGCCCAGCTGCCGGAGCTGCCGCCGGGTGCTGTCATCGCCGAACCCAGCCCGCGCGACTCCATGCCCGCGATCGGCCTGGCCGCCGCGGTGCTCGCGCGGCGCGACCCGGAGGCCCTGATCGGCTCGTTCGCGGCCGACCACGTGGTCCGCGACACGGCTGCGTTCGGCCGCGCCGTCGCCGACGCGGTGGCTGCGGCGCGCGAGGGCTGGCTGGTCACCATCGGCATCACGCCGACCCATCCGGCCACGGGCTTCGGCTACATCGAGCTGGGTGAGCCGGTTCCGGTCGCGGGCGCTGCATCGGTACGCCGGGCGGCCCGGTTCGTGGAGAAGCCGGACGCTGCGAGGGCCGCGTGGTACGTCGAGAGCGGTTTCCGCTGGAACGCCGGGATGTTCGTGGTGCGCGCCGAGACGCTGCTGGAGCTGCTGCGCGAGAACCATCCGCGGTTGGAGGCCGTGCTGCGCGAGGCCGCCGCGGTCTGGGACGGGTCGCAGCCGACCGGAGTGGGGGGAGTGGCCGAGGCGCACGGTGTGGCCGCGCTCGAGCGGCTGTGGCCGACCGCCGAGGCGATCGCCATCGACCACGCGGTGGCCGAGCCCGCGGCGGCGGCCGGGCGAGTCGCCTGCGTCCCCGCTGACATCGGCTGGGACGACGTCGGTGACTGGGCCTCGCTTGCTGCGTTGCTTCCCGACGCGGGGCCCGGCCGCACCCGGGTGCTCGGCGACGCGAGCCGGGTGCTCGCTCTGGGCGATGCCGGTGTCGGAGCCGATGAGGACCGCGGAGGCCTCGTCGTACCGGCCGGTGGGCGCGAGGTCGTCGTCGTCGGGCTGGCCGGCGTCGTGGTCGTGGACACGCCGGACGCCGTCCTCGTCGTACCGGCTGACCAGGCCCAGCGGGTCAAGGACGTCGTCGCCGCACTCAAAGCCGCCGGCCGCACCGACCTCCTGTAGTTCGGTGCCCTCCGAAAGCCGCTCCGGAGGCCGATTCCGGCCGACGGGAGCGGCTTTCCGGGGGTAAACCGGCTTTGGGGGGGTACGACGGGGCGAGGGGGGCGCGGCTAGCCTGACCGGCATGGCTGAGGGGTCGGGGCGCGTCGGCGGTCCGGGCTGGACCGAGTCGGGGCAGGAGCTCCGGCCGGTGTACGGCCCGGCCGACCTGGCCGGCTTCGATCCCGACCAGAGCCTCGGTCGGCCCGGCTCGTACCCGTTCACCCGTGGGCCCTATGCGTCGATGTACACCGGCCGCCCGTGGACGATGCGCCAGTACGCCGGGTTCGGCACCGCCAAGGAGTCGAACGCGCGCTACCACCAGCTGGTCAAGGCCGGCACCGGAGGGCTGAGCGTCGCCTTCGACCTGCCCACCCAGATGGGCTACGACTCCGACGACCCGGTCGCGCACGGCGAGGTGGGCAAGGTCGGCGTCGCCATCGACTCCATCGACGACATGCGCGTGCTGTTCGACGGCATCCCGCTGGACCGGGTCTCGACGTCGATGACGATCAACGCCCCGGCCAGCGCGTTGCTCCTGCTCTACCAGCTCGTCGCCCAGGAGCACGGCATCGTCGCCACCGACCTCACCGGCACGATCCAGAACGACGTGCTCAAGGAGTACATCGCGCGGGGGACGTACATCTTCCCGCCCGCGGAGTCCCTGCGGTTGATCAGTGACATCTTCGCCTACTGCCACAAGGAGATTCCGCGCTGGAACACGATCTCCATCTCGGGCTACCACATGGCGGAGGCCGGGGCCACGCCCGTCCAGGAGATCGCGTTCACCCTCGCCAACGCCATCGCGTACGTCCGAGCAGCGCAGCAGGCGGGACTCGCGGTCGACGACTTCGCGCCGCGCCTGTCCTTCTTCTTCGTCGCCCGTACGACGTTCCTCGAGGAGGTCGCGAAGTTCCGGGCCGCGCGACGCATCTGGGCGCGCGTCATGCGCGAGGACTTCGGCGCCAAGGACCCGCGCAGCCAGGCCCTGCGGTTCCACACCCAGACCGCCGGCGTGCAGCTCACGGCCCAACAGCCGGAGGTGAACCTCGTCCGGGTCGCGCTGCAGGGCCTCGGCGCCGTCCTCGGCGGCACGCAGAGCCTGCACACGAACGCCTTCGACGAGGCGATCGCCCTGCCGACGGCCAAGGCGGCGCGCCTGGCCCTGCGCACCCAGCAGGTCATCGCGTTCGAGAGCGACGTCACCAAGACGGTCGACCCGTTCGCCGGGTCGTACGTCATGGAGTCGCTCACCGACCACGTCGAGTCGGCGGCGGTCGAGCTGATGGACATCGTGGAGTCCATGGGCGGAGCCGTCGCCGCCATCGAGGAGGGCTTCCAGAAGAGCGAGATCGAGCGATCGGCGTACGCCATCGCACAGCAGATCGACTCCGGCGAGCGAACCGTGGTGGGGCTCAACCGGTTCCAGCTCGACGAGGAGGAGGCCTACGAGCCGCTCCGCGTCGACCCGCAGATCGAGGCGGACCAGCGCGGCCGGCTCGAGGCCTTGCGCAAGGAGCGCGACAGCGGCGCCGTGGAGCGAGCGCTGGACGCGCTCCGGACCGCCGCCAAGGGCCAGGACAACGCCCTGCCTCCGATGCGCGAGGCGCTCGCGGCCCGGGCCACCGTCGGAGAGGTGTGCCATGCCCTGCGGGACGTGTGGGGGACGTATGTCCCGCGCGATACCTTCTGATCATTGTGACCGCGCATCTCACCAGCCCCGGCAGCTCGTCAAGCGCCCGGCTCCGCGCCATCGTCGACGACCTCACCGAGGACCTCACGACGGTCCGCCGCGACCTGCACGCCCATCCCGAGCTCGCCTGGCAGGAACGCCGGACCACGGCCGTCCTCGCCGAGCTCCTGACCGATGCGGGCGTGCACGTGCGCACCTTCCCGACGACGGGGCTGGTCGCGGAGGTGGGCCGTGACGCCGGGCTGGGTGACTCGGGTACGACGACCGTCGCCCTGCGCGCCGACCTCGACGCGCTGCCGCTGGACGACCGGACGACCGACCCCTGGCGGGCCACGGTCGCCGGCCTGGCCCACGCGTGCGGGCACGACGTCCACGCGACCTGCCTGCTGGGGGCGGGCCTGGCCCTGCAGCGCATGCACTCAGCGGAGGACCTGCCCGGCCGGGTCCGGCTGATCTTCCAGCCGGCCGAGGAGGTCATGCCCGGCGGAGCGTTCGAGCTGGTCGACGCCGGCGTCCTCGACGGCGTGCAGTCGATCTACGCGCTGCACTGCGACCCGTCGCGTGAGGTCGGCACCGTGGGCCTGCGGACCGGGCCGATCACCTCGGCCGCCGACGCGGTGACGGTGCGGCTCACCGGGCGCGGGGGGCACACGTCGCGGCCGCACCTGACCGAGGACCTGACCTACGCGCTGGGCAAGGTCATCACCGACGTGCCGGCCGCGCTGTCGCGGCGGCTCGACCCGCGGGTCGGCGCCACGCTGGTCTGGGGCTTCGTCCGCTCCGGCGTCGCGCCGAACGTCATCCCCAGCGTCGGCGAGGTGGGCGGGACGGTGCGCGTGCTGGACGACAAGGCGTGGGCCACCATGCGGGACCTGGTGACCTCCCTGGTGCGGGACGTCGTCGCGCCGTACGGCGTGCGGGCCGAGGTGGACTACGTGCGCGGCGTGCCGCCGGTGGTCAACGAGCCGGCCGCCGTCACCGAGCTGGCCACGGCCGCCACGGGGTACGGCGGCGCCGACGCCGTGGCCGGCACCGAGCAGAGCCTGGGTGGCGAGGACTTCTCGTGGTACCTGCAGACCGTGCCCGGAGCCATGGCCCGGCTCGGCACGCGGACACCGGGCGGACCGGTGTTCGACCTCCACCAGGGCGACCTGCGGGTCGACGACGGCTGCGTGCCGGTCGGCACCGCGTTGCTGGCTCAGACCGTGCTGACCAAGCTGGCTCGGCTGTCCCGGGACTGAGCTCGGCCACGCCGCGGGTCGTTCGCACGCCGGACCGGACGATCAGATGAGGCTCGGATGAGGCTCGGACGAGCGGCGCAAGGGGCGCACTTCATTGCACAACGGACCGGTCACGAATCGGGAAAGTGCGCGGTGCAGGCCTGCCCGAAGAGTGAGACAGGCAGGTAGAGTCACGCGACCGAGCCGAGAGCCGTCACCTCGGCATTCGGAACATTCACGACAAAGACCGAAGGAGACCCTCTTGCGCATGGCAATTACCGTCACGATCGCGGCTGCCGCGATCGCAACACTGGCTGCGGCGTGTAGCAGCAAGCCGTCGGACAACTCGGGCTCTGGCGGTTCCGCCAGCGGCGGGGGCAAGGCGTTCACTGCCTGCATGGTGCTCGACGTCGGCGGTGTGGACGACCGCTCGTTCAACCAGTCGTCGTACGCCGGTCTGACGGCGGCCAACCAGGCCAACCCGAACATCAAGATCAGCTACGTCTCCTCGAACTCGCAGAACGACTACGAGCCCAACCTCAACGCAGAGGTGCAGAAGGGCTGCAGCACGATCATCGCCGTCGGCGGTCTGATGGGCGACGCGGTGAAGAAGGTGGCGGCGGCGAACCCGAACCAGCACTTCGCCGAGGTGGACGCCGGCTCCAGCGGCCCGAACGTCTACGGCCTGCAGTACAACACCGCCCAGGGCGCGTTCCTCGGCGGCTACGTGGCCGCCGCGACGAGCAAGAGCGGCAAGGTGGCGACGTACGGCGGCCTCAACATCCCGCCCGTCACCATCTACATGGACGGTTTCTGGGAGGGCGTGCAGTACTACAACAAGCAGAAGAGCAAGACCGTCCAGGTCCTCGGCTGGGACGAGAAGAAGCAGAAGGCCGGCACGTTCGCCCAGTCGTTCACCGACCAGAACAAGGGCAAGTCGATCTCCCAGGCCTTCATCTCGCAGGGCGCTGACGTGATCTTCCCGGTCGCCGGTGGCACCGGCATCGGCTCGGCCGCCGCGGCCAAGGCCTCCGGCGGCAAGGTCTCCGTCATGTGGGTCGACACCGACGGCTGCGTGAGCGCCGCGCAGTACTGCGACGTGTTCCTGGCCAGCGTCACCAAGGGCCTGACCGACTCGGTGCAGAAGTACGTCACGGCGGCGGCTGGCGGGACGTTCCCGACCGGCTCGTACGTCGGTGACCTCACCAACAACGGCACCGGCCTGGTCCTGGGCAAGACCATGGGCGCCAACGTCCCGGCGGACATCAAGTCCGACCTGGACAAGATCAAGACCGACATCGGTTCCGGCGCGATCACGATCACCTCGCCGAGCCAGCCGAAGGCGGGCTGACATCTGACCGGACCGCTGTAGGTTCACCCCTAGACGACGAGGGGGAGCGGCGTTCGCGTCGCTCCCCCTTCGCCGTCCTGGCCTGAACGCAGCCCGCGCTGGACCCGGTCCGGTGAGAACCGAGTCGGTACGACGAGGAGGTCGCCGGTGTTGCTCGAGCTGAAGGGCATCACGAAACGCTTCGGCGCGTTCGTGGCGAACGACGAGATCAGCCTGACCGTCGAGCCGGGGGAGATCCACGCCCTGCTCGGTGAGAACGGTGCCGGCAAGAGCACCCTGATGAACGTGCTCTACGGCCTCTACCAGCCGGATGGCGGGGAGATCCTGATCGACGGCACACCGGTCACGTTCAAGGGGCCGGGTGACGCCATCGCGGCGGGCATCGGCATGGTGCACCAGCACTTCATGCTGATCCCTGTCTTCACCGTCGCCGAGAACGTCGCTCTCGGTCACGAGGAGACCGGCCTGGCCGGCTTCCTGGACCGCAGGCGCATCCGCCGGGAGGTGGCGGAGGTCTCCCAGAAGTACGGCCTCGCCGTCCCGCCGGACGCGCTCGTCGCTGACCTGCCGGTCGGCATCCAGCAGCGGGTCGAGATCGTCAAGGCGCTGATGCGCGGGGCCCAGGTGCTCATCCTGGACGAGCCCACCGCGGTGCTGACGCCGCAGGAGACCGATGACCTGATGCGCGTCATGGGCGAGCTGCGCGACAGCGGCACCTCCATCGTCTTCATCACCCACAAGCTGCGTGAGGTCCGCGCGATCGCGGACCGGATCACGGTCATCCGGCGGGGCAAGGTGGTCGGCGAGGCCAGCCCGGACTCGTCCTCCGACGAGCTGGCCTCCCTGATGGTCGGCCGCCCGGTGAAGCTGACCATCGACAAGGGCCCGGCCCAGCCGGGCGACCCGGTCCTCGAGCTCGACGGTGTCAAGGTCATCGACGACAAGGCCCAGGTCGTCGTGGACGGCGTGTCCCTCCAGGTGCGGTCCGGTGAGGTCTACGCGCTCGCCGGGGTGCAGGGCAACGGCCAGACCGAGCTCACCGAGGCGCTGGTCGGGCTCGAGCGCATCACCGAGGGCCGGATCCGGCTGGCCGGCCGGGACATCACCTCGCACAGCATCGACGACATCCTGGAGATGGGCGTCGGCTACGTCCCGGAGGACCGGCTGCACGACGGGCTGGTCGGCAGCTTCTCGATCGCCGAGAACCTCGTCCTCGACATGTACGACGCCGCGCCGTTCGCCAAGGGCATCTCGCTCGACCTGGCCGCCATCGCGGACAACGCGACCAAGCGCGTCGGGGAGTTCGACGTGCGGACGCAGAGCGCGCAGGCGCCGGCATCATCGTTGTCAGGCGGCAACCAACAGAAGGTCGTCCTGGCTCGCGAGCTCTCGCGGCCGCTCAAGCTGCTCGTGGTGGCGCAGCCGACCCGCGGGCTCGACGTCGGCTCGATCGAGTTCGTGCACAAGCGGATCGTGGCCGAGCGCGACAACGGCGCCGCCGTCGTCCTCGTGTCGACCGAGCTGGATGAGGTGCTGGGTCTGGCCGACCGGATCGGCGTGATGTACCGCGGCAAGATCATCGGCGAGGTGCCAGGCGGCACGTCGGCCGAGGAGATCGGCCTGCTCATGGCCGGTTCGACCACCGAGAGCGCGGTCGACCCGTCGGCCGGGCAGATGGCCGAGGTGCCCGGCGCCGATCTGGTCGCGACGAACCCGGCGCTCGGCGGCTTCCAGAAGGACGCACCGAAGGAGAAGTCGTGACCGAGACGGCGACGCGCGAGTCGGCTCCCGAGCAACCACCGGAGCGTTCCGTCGGGCGGCGGATCCTGTCCGGCATCACCGAGGGCAACGCCGCCGTCGTCAACCTGCTGGCGCTCGTGGTCGCCCTCGTCGTCGCCGCGCTGCTGATCGCGATCGGAGACCCGGAGACCCGGGCCTCGGCGCACTACTTCACGGCCGCGCCGGTGGACACGTTCAGAAACGCGTTCAGTGCCATCTGGACGGCGTACAAGGCACTGTTCGAAGGCGCGATCTTCAACCCGGCCTCCGCCTCCAACGGCACGCTCAACGGTGTCTTCGGCCCGCTCTCGGAGACGTTGACCGTCGCGGCGCCGCTGATCCTGGCCGGCCTGTCGGTCGGGTTGGCCTTCCGGGCCGGCCTGTTCAACATCGGCGCCCAGGGCATGATGATCATGGGCGTCATCGTCGCGGCGTACGTCGGCTTCCACTGGCACCTGCCGGCCGGTCTGCACCTGATCCTGGCGGTGCTCGGCGGCATCCTGGCCGGGGCGATCTGGGGCGCGTTGGTCGGCTGGCTCAAGGCCAGTACCGGGGCCCACGAGGTCATCACGACCATCATGCTCAACTACGTCGCGCTGAACTTCCTGGGCTTCCTGTTGTCGGTGCAGGGCTTCCAGCGGCCGCCGTACGGGCAGGCGATCTCGAACGTCGTGGACTCCAGCGCGCGGTACCCGCACCTGCTCGGGTCGTCGATGCGGGTCAACCTCGACATCCTGGTCGCGCTCGCCGCGGCCTGGCTGGTCTGGTGGCTGCTCGAACGCAGCACCATCGGCTTCCAGCTGCGCGCCGTGGGCGCGAACCAGAACGCCGCTCGCACCGCCGGGATGAACGTCGCCCGGACCTACGTCGTGGCGATGGCTCTGGCCGGTGCCCTGGCCGGGCTGGCCGGGACGGCGCAGATCCTGGGGACCAACCCTGCGGTCACCAACGACATCGACGCGGGCATCGGGTTCGACGGCATCACCGTCGCGCTGCTCGGGCGGGCCAAACCCGGTGGGACCGTGCTGGCCGGGCTGCTGTTCGGCGCACTGCGCGCCGGCGGCGTGCTCATGCAGTCGCGCACCGGTACGCCGGTCGACCTGGTCACCGTCGTCCAGGCGCTCATCGTCCTGTTCATCGCGGCGCCGGCGCTGATCCGCGCGATCTTCCGGCTGCGCGCGGTCCGCGGCGGCGTCAGCACCGAGCTGGCCAAGGGGTGGAACGGATGAGCGCCGACGTCAGCACCATCACCGACGAGGACCTGGTCACTCACGAGGTTCTCGAGCTTCCGGCCAGCCGCGGCCGCCGCCTCGCCACCGGCGCCATCATGATCGTGGTCGGGCTGTTCATCGCCCTGCTGCTGGGGATCGGGTCGAAGAGCGGGTACGACGCGGCCTTCCAGCTCTCCCACAGCGGCGCCAAAGTGCACGTCCCTACCGTGACGCTGCCTGCGCGCGTGACCTGCATCGTCCTGGGCCTGCTCGTCGTCGCGCTCGGCATCGCGCAGATCGCCCGGGGCTTCGCCAAGTCGACGATGCGCTGGGTGCTCACCTTCACCGTCCTGGCCTTCGTCGTGGCCTTCCTGTGCTGGGCGACGACGGGACAGAAGGGCACGACGATCGACCTGATCGGCCTGCTGCAGCAGTCGATCTTCCTGGCGACACCGCTGATCCTCGGCGCCATGGCCGGCCTGCTGTGCGAGCGGTCCGGCGTGATCAACGTCGCCATCGAGGGTCAGATGCTGTTGGGCGCGTGGGCCGGTGCGCTCTTCGGCACGCTGACCCACCACCTCGGCGTCGGCGTCATCGCGTCGAGGATCGCGGGCGGCCTGGTCGGCCTGCTGCTAGCCGTGTTCTCCATCCGCTACCTGGTGAACCAGGTTGTCCTGGGTGTCGTCATCAACCTGCTGGCGCTGGGCCTGACCGGATACCTGTACGACGCGCTGATGCAGCGCAACCAGGACCAGCTCAACAACCCGGGCTTCCTGTCACCGATCAAGATCCCGCTGCTGGGCGACATCCCGGTGGCCGGGCCGTTGCTGTTCGACGCCAACGCGATCGTCTACCTTACGTACGTCATCATCATCGTGATCGACGTCGCGCTGTTCCGGACCCGCTGGGGGCTGCGCACGCGGGCCGTCGGCGAGCACCCGAAGGCCGCGGACACCGTGGGCATCAACGTGCTGCGCACGCGGTACCGCAACGTGGTGATGGGCGGTTTCGTGGCCGGTCTGGCCGGGGCCGCGCTGACCATCGGCTCGACCGGCGGCTTCCAGCGCAACGTCTCGGCCGGCAACGGGTTCATCGCCCTGGCGGCGCTGATCTTCGGCCGCTGGACGCCGCGCGGGGCCGTGGGGGCCGCGCTGTTCTTCGGGTTCGCCTCGGCCCTGCAGGTGGTCCTGTCGTTCATCCAGACGCCGGTCACGATCCCGTCGTACTTCCTGGCCATGCTGCCCTACGTCGCGACCATCGTCGCGGTCGCCGGTCTGGTCGGGCGGGTGCGCGCGCCCGCCGCCGACGGCGAGCCGTACGTCAAGGGCTAGGCCTGGTCGTCATGGAGGCTGCGGTCGACTGGCCCGCCCTGCGCTCGGCCGCGGTCGCGGCGATGCGGCGCGCCTATGCGCCGTACTCACAGTTCCCGGTCGGCGTGGCCGGGCTGGTGGACGACGGCCGCATCGTGTCCGGCTGCAACGTCGAGAACGCGTCGTACGGCGTGACCCTGTGCGCCGAGTGCGGCCTGGTCAGCGACCTGGTACGCAGTGGCGGCGGGCGGCTGGTCGCGGTCGCGTGCGTCGACGGCAACGGCGACCCGCTGGCGCCGTGCGGCCGCTGTCGTCAGCTGCTCTGGGAGCACGGCGGCCCGGACTGCCTGGTCGAGCTTGCCGGCCGGGTCTGGCGGATGAGCGAGCTGCTGCCTGAGGCGTTCGGCCCGGACAACCTCGCCTGACCGGCGGTACGCCGCGCGCGAACGGCGCTGTCCGGGCTTCTGCCGGTGAGGCAGGATCACAGCGTGACCGAAGCCTTCGACGCCGTCGACGTGATCCGCGCGAAGCGCGACCGTCAGGAGCTGTCCGACCCGCAGATCGACTGGGTCATCGACGCCTACACGCGCGGCGTGGTCGCCGACGAGCAGATGTCGGCGCTGGCGATGGCGATCCTGCTCAACGGTATGGGCCGTCGTGAGATCTCCCGCTGGACCCAGGCGATGATCGCGTCCGGTGAGCGGATGGACTTCTCCTCCCTCTCGCGACCGACGGCCGACAAGCACTCCACCGGCGGCGTAGGGGACAAGATCACGCTGCCGCTCGCCCCGCTGGTCGCGGCTTGCGGTGTCGCCGTCCCGCAGCTGTCCGGCCGCGGGCTCGGTCACACCGGCGGGACGCTCGACAAGCTCGAGTCGATCCCCGGCTGGCGCGCGTCGCTGACCAACGAGGAGATGGTGGCGCAGCTCGAGGGCGTCGGCGCGGTCATCTGTGCCGCCGGGGCGGGGCTGGCGCCGGCGGACAAGAAGCTCTACGCCCTGCGCGACGTGACCGGGACGGTGGAGGCGATCCCGCTGATCGCCAGCTCGATCATGAGCAAGAAGATCGCCGAGGGCACCGGCTCGCTCGTGCTCGACGTCAAGGTCGGCAGCGGGGCGTTCATGAAGGACGTGGAGTCGGCCCGCGAGCTGGCGGAGACGATGGTCGCGCTCGGGACGGACGCCGGGGTGCGGACCGTGGCCCTGCTGACCAACATGCAGACGCCGCTCGGCCTGACCGCAGGCAACGCGCTCGAGGTGCGCGAGTCGGTCGAGGTGCTCGCCGGAGGCGGCCCGGAGGACGTCGTCGACCTCACGCTGGCGCTGGCCCGCGAGATGCTGTCGGGCGCCGGGCGCGAGGACGTCGACCCGGCCGAGCGGCTCAAGGACGGCTCGGCCATGGACGCCTGGCGCCGGATGATCGCGGCTCAGGGCGGCGAACCGGACGCCGAGCTGCCGTGGGCGCGTGAGACGCACGTGGTCGACGCGCCGGCCGACGGCGTGCTGACCTCCCTCGACGCGCTCGCCGTGGGCATCGCCGCCTGGCGCCTCGGTGCGGGACGGGCCCGCAAGGAGGACCCGGTGCAGGCCGGTGCCGGTGTGGTCATCCACGCGAAGCCGGGTGCGTTCGTGCGCGGGGGCGACCCCCTGATGACGCTGCACACGGACGAGCCGGACCGGTTCGAGCGGGCGCTCGAGGCGCTCGACGGCTCGTACTTCATCGCGCCGTCCGGCTCACGCCCCGACCTGCTGCCCTAGGTGATCGCCCGCGTCGCCTGACCTCCGGGCAGACCGTCTCCGGTCGTTGCGGCTCTGCTCTGAGTCCCCGCCGACTCACAGCAGAGCGGGTACGACGGTGGGCGTACTCCGAGAGCCTCCGCCGGGAGGATGCGGCCGGCCGGGCCGCGCGCGAGGGTCGAGACATGGACAAGACCTTCCGGTTCGGGATCGTCGCGGCCCAGCCCGCCGACGCGCAGGCCTGGGTGTCGACGGCCCGCCGGGCCGAGGACCTCGGCTACGACATCCTGTTGACCCCCGACAACGTGAGCGGCCTGTCGCCGGTGCCGGCGCTGGCGGCTGCAGCCACCGCGACGACGCGGTTGCGCGTGGGCACCTACGTGCTCGCCGCGCCGTACCGGCCCGCGTCCCAGGTCGCCTGGGACGCCGCCGCGCTCGACCTGCTCGCCGCGGGCCGGTTCGAGCTCGGGGTCGGCGCGGGGCGACCCAAGGCAGCCGAGGAGGCGGCAACGCTGGGCCGGCCCTTCGGCGGCTTCGCGGAGCGGGTCGGGCAGACCACTGCCGCGATCACGACGGCCCGCGAACGGGTGCCGGACCTGCGCGTCCTGGTCGCCGGGAGCGGTCCGCGGCTGCTGTCGGCGGTCATCGGCGACGTGGACACGATCGCCCTGGGCCTGGGCCCCGACAAGGACGAGGCCGCGCTGGCCGACGCTGTCGGGCTGGTGCGTGACCTGGCCGGCGGCCGCGCCGACGACATCGAGCTGAACGTCAACCTGCTGGCCGTCGGCGAGGAGTCGCCGCCGTGGCTGCGCCCCGTGGTCGGCGCCGACCTGAGCGAGCTGGCGGCCCGCGGGTCGGCGGCGGTCCTGACCGGCTCGGTCGACGAGATGGCTGACCGCCTGCGGCGGCGCCGGGACGAGCTCGGCATCAGCTACGTGGTGACCAACGCCGCGTTCCTGGACGCCCTGGCGCCGGTGGTCGAGCGTCTGGCCGGCACCTGACCCGTGCCGTCCGGGCCGGATAGCCTGCGGGCGTGACCGACGCCGCCGCACCGCCCACGGCGGAGACCATCCGCCGGGCTCCCAAGGCTCTGCTGCACGACCACCTCGACGGCGGCCTGCGCCCGGCCACCATCGTGGAGCTGGCCGAGCAGGACGGGTACGACGCCCTTCCGACCCAGAACGCCGAGCAGCTCGGCGCCTGGTTCCGCGCTGCTGCCGACTCGGGCTCGCTCGAGCGCTACCTCGAGACTTTCGCGCACACCGTGGGCGTCATGCAGACGCGCGACTCGCTCGTGCGGGTGGCCAGCGAATGCGCCCAGGACCTGGCTGCGGACGGCGTCGTCTACGCCGAGGTCCGCTACGCGCCGGAGCAGCACCTCACGCGCGACATGGAGCTGGCCGAGGTCGTGGAGGCGGTGACCGAGGGCTTCGAGCAGGGCATGAAGCTCTCTGCGCTGCAAGGGAGCTCGATCCGGGTCGGCACCCTGCTCACTGCCATGCGCCACGCGGCGAGGAGCACCGAGATCGCCCGGCTCGCCGTCCGGTACCGCGACGACGGCGTCGTCGGCTTCGACATCGCGGGCGCCGAGGCCGGCTTCCCGCCCACCCGCCATCTGGACGCGTTCGAGTACCTCCAGCGCGAGAACGCCCACTTCACCATCCACGCCGGTGAGGCGTTCGGCCTGCCGAGCATCTGGGAGGCGATCCAGTGGTGCGGGGCTGACCGGCTGGGTCACGGCGTCCGCATCGTCGACGACCTGCGGGTCGGCTCACGCCCGTGGGGCGACGACGTCGCTGCGGACAGCGCCGCGGCGGTGGAGGACGTGAAGCTCGGCCGGCTGGCGGCGTACGTCCGGGACAAGCGCATCCCGTTGGAGATGTGTCCGAGCAGCAACGTCCAGACCGGTGCGGCCGACTCGGTCGCCCACCACCCCATCGGCCTGCTGTCCCGGCTGCGCTTCCGGGTCACCGTCAACACCGACAACCGGCTGATGAGCGGCACGTCGATGTCCCGCGAGATGGGCCTGCTGGTCAGCGAGCTCGGCTGGACCCTCGACGACCTGCGCTGGGCGACGATCAACGCGATGAAGAGTGCGTTCATCCCGTTCGACGAGCGGCTGGCCATCATCGACGACGTGATCAAGCCCGGGTACGCCGGGCTGGCCTGAGGCCGCCCGCAGCGCGAGCAACCGCACTGGACCGTTCGTCGTACGAAGCTCAAGGCGGGAGCGGACCGGCCCGAAGCGAGGTACATGGCGGCGTTGCGGTTTGCAGGGGTGTCCCTCAGCGACAGCAGGATCAGCTTCGACGGGCAGAGTGCGCCGGTGCACGGTGCTCGGGCCTACGTGGAGGAGGACGGCGAGGTCGTCCGCCGCGAGACGCTGGCCAGCGTCCTGCCCGGGCTCATCCGTGACGTACTGCGCGGGCCCGACCATCCCCGCGAGCTATTCCTGCTCGTCGAGGGTCCCTCGTTCCACTTCGTCGTGCCGTGCGAGCCCTCGCTGCGAGCCGAGGCGCGGGAGTTCGCCTCCGCTATCTGCGTCGCCGGCGCTCGGCCCGCCGGTGCACCGCTGGTACGCGGTGCCGGCCCGGGCTTCCCCCGCACCGCGCTCGGCAACCCTGCTCACGAAGACATAACGCACTAGGCGATAGCGGCGGAACCGAGGCATCCTGGATGAGTGAGCCTGGCGGGCTGGCTCCGGCGAGGGCGCCGGACCGCTCCTCCGGAGCCCGATCACCAGCGCAGGTGGCGGTCGACTGCCGGAGAGTTCCTCGGTGCCTGCGTGACCGCGCTCGGGGTGCGGAGGGTCCCCGCCCCCGTCAGCAGCCCGCCGATCGAGCAGATCTGCGCCGACCTGCACCGGATCAACGCCGAGATCGCCCGGGTGCTGGCCGACCCTCGCCTGCCGGCCCGGCACCACCGGTTGCTCGCGGCCAGCTGGGCGTACGACGCGGCCCTCCGGGACGCCTGCAAGGCGGTCGGCGTGGACCCGCCGCCGCGCGAGCGGCTGGACCAGGTGGAGCGCCTGCAGACGGAGGCCGAGCTGACCGCGCACGGTGTCACCTGGTGAGCTCCGCTCCGGGCCGATAACCCATCGCACCTGTCGGACCCGCGACCTAGCCTGACCGCTATGGCCGAGGACGACGTCGAGCTGTTGAGTGACGGCGCTCTCGGCGAGCCACCCCCACCGCCGCCGGACGCGCTGGACCGGACGCCGGGCCGGTGGTGGTCTGCCCTGGCCGGCCTGCCGCGCCCGTTCTGGGTCATTTTCGCCGGGACGATCGTCAACCGGTTGGGCCAGTTCGTCGAGCCGTTCCTCGCGCTGTACCTCGTCCGTGGCCGGGACCTCTCGCTCACGACGGCGGGCGCGATCATCACCTGCTTCGGCGCCGGCTCGTTCGTCTCACAGCCGCTGGGTGGCTGGCTGGCGGACCGGTTCGGGCGGCGCGCGACCATGGTCGGCGGGCTGCTCGCGACCGCGGCCTCGATGGGCCTGCTCGGGGTGGCCCGTCCACTGTGGCTCATCGCGGCCAGCTCGCTGCTGGTGGGTGTGGCCGTCGACATCTACCGCCCGGCGGCGTCGGCCGCGGTCGCCGACATCATCGACCCGCAGGACCGGCCCCGGGCGTTCGCCATCATCTACTGGGCGATCAACCTGGGCGTCTCGGTCTCCGGCGTGCTCGGCGGGCTGCTGGCCGCACACGGCTGGTGGATCCTGTTCGTGCTCGACGCGGCCACCTCCATCCTGTTCGCCGTGCTGGTCGCCCGGGGCGTCCCGGAGAGCCGGCCGGAGCCCGAACCCTCGGAGTCCGGCGGCTACGGGCCCGTGCTGCGGGACCGGCTCGCGGTCGCCCTGGCCGCCATGACCCTCGTCGGCGCGACCGTCTACCTCCAGGCGTACGTCGCCCTGCCGCTGGCCATGACGCAGGACCACCTCAGCCCCGCGTCGTACGGCATCGCCTATGCGGTCAACCCGATCGCGATCATCGCCATCCAGCCCCTGACCCTGCGCTGGCTGATCCGGCTGCCGCCGGCCCAGGTCTACGCCTGGTCGATCCTGGTGACCGGCATCGGGTTCGGGCTGACCGGCTTCGCCCACACCACGGTCGAGTACGGCGCAACGGTCTTCGTCTGGACGCTGGGGGAGATCGCGTTCAACTCGATCGGCCCGACGATCATCAACACGATCGCGCCGGAGTCCATGCGCGGGCGGTACAACGGGTTGATCGGGCTCGCGTTCGGGGGCGCCTCGATGTTCGCACCCTTGGCCGGCACCTGGGGCCTGGACCAGGGCCGGGCCGTCGTGTTCGGCGGCTGCCTGGGGGTCAACGCCGTGGTTGCGGTGGCCGCGTCGTTCCTCGGCCCCTCGCTCCGGCGGCGCATGTCGACCGAAACGGCCTGAAAAGACAGGTGCGCAGCGGGCCTGGTGGGAGCTACCGTCGAAGCACCCCGGCATTGGAGTCGATATGTGAGATCCCCGCTCTGCAGCTGATCCCACCCAGTCCCGTGGACGCTTCAGGAGGAGGAGCTCATGGCCAAGGACAAGCCGCGGCGAGAGGCCAAGAAGCCGAAGAAGAAGGCGCCGAAGTCGACGCCGGCCACCCATCCGACGACCGTTCTGCCCAACCAGCCCCCGCGCAGCTGACCACGCTGCATACCGCTCGCCTGCGCGTGCTTGCACGGCGGCGGAGCCAGCTCGGTTAGTCAAGCGCGCGGGCTGTGGTCTCTCCACCGCGCAGCGAGTTCGCTGCGGGAACGGACACTCAGCTTGGCGTAGGCCCGGGTCAGGTTTGCCTCCACGGTCCGTACCGATATCGACAGCTCAGCGGCGACGTCGCGGTTCGAGCGCCCGGCGGCGACCAGTGTGACAACGCGCTCCTCGGCATCGGTCAGCATCCGGCCGGAGGGCGTGCGACCGCCGAGCCGGGCGATCTCGTCTCGCGTCTGAGCGACCCAGAGTTGCTCGCCGATGCTGGTGAAGATCTCCAACGCCGCGGACAGTTGCGCCCTGGCTGTAGCCCGTCGACCGGCGCGGCGCAGGCTGCGTCCGTGTTCGAGGTGTGTGCGCGCGTGCTGATGCGGCCAGACGAACCGTTCGTGCTGCGTCAGCGCGTCGGTGAATGCTGACGATGCCTCGTCGAGGCGCCCCTGTGCCGTGAGGAGCATCCCCCGCGCCCGGGCGGCGGTCGCGAGTGCGAACGGCCGGTCGTAGCGTCGACCGACCCGCTCCCAGTCGGCGATCGCGCCGGCGGCGTCATCGAGGGCAGCCGAGCCGATCAGCGACTCGTGCCAGTCGGGCATGAAGTAGTAGACCCCGGGTTCCACATGGCCGATAGCGCGCCACAGGGCAAGCACCGGAGCCAGAGCCTCGCGCGCGCGGCCCGGGTTGCCCAGTGACAGCTCGAGAAAGCCGGTGACGATGCCGTAACCAGCCTCGGCGTATCGGTCGCCGACCTCGTCGCACATGGCACGGACCCGGGTCAGCAGGGTCCATGCGTCATCTACATCGCCGCGGTGGGCGGCGACCCAGGCGGCGAAGACGAGGCGCATACACAGCTCTTGCGATGTCTGCTCCTCACCGCCGGCGGTCAGTGCCAGGGTGATCGCCTGTTGGGCCTCGTCCAGACGTCCGGCTCGCAGCGCGACCTCGCACAGGTGCGAGGCCGCCTTACTGACCCCGTCCTCGTCGCCTCTGGCGACGGAGGCTTGGAGGTGTCCCTGCAGCAGCGCGGTGGCCTCGGCCAGCTCGTTGCGCTGGATCAGGACGATCGCAAGTCCGATGTCCGGTGCCACGTAGTCGCTCCCGCGAGGCTCGGGCCGGTGCTGCAACGCGACGGCCTCGCGCAGGAGGTCCAGCCCTTCTGAGTCCGGCTCCGACAGAGCCAGCTGGAAGCCCAGCTCAGGCAGGATGGCCAGCAACGCCTCGACGTCGCCGGCGGCACGGGCATCGGCGACCGCGGCACGTTGCATCGCGAGCGTTCTGGCGGTATCGGCGACGACAGCTGCATGCATGCTGATCCGACGGATCCGCCCACGCAGGGTCGTGCTCTCCGCCACGGCCTGTTCGCTGAGCGCGACCGCCCGCTCATGTGGGACGACTCCGCGCAGGGCGATCTGGGCGATGGCCTCGGCGTGCACCTCTCCCGGCGGCTCGGCTGCGCTGAGCCGCGTCCAGATGCCGACAGCCGTGGCCAGGTCACCGGCGACCCTGTGCCACTCCGCCGCTGCGAGGCGGCGCGCACCCGCGGTGGCCTGGTCGGCGGCAGGAGTGAGACGAGCCGCGATCTCGACCAGGTGGGCTGCGTCAGCGGGCGCTCCACGGGCAGCCGCTGCCCTGGCCCCCGCCTCTACCGTCGCCGCGGTCACCTCGTCCGGCTCGACCGTGCACAGGGCCAGGTGACGGGCCCGTTCCTCCGGACTGGACGCGTACTCGGCCAGCAGTGCGTGGATCTCCCGACGCCGGCGTGGCGGCATGAGGGCGTATGCCGCCGCCGACAGCAGCGGATGGGTGAACTCGAGCAGGCCGCTCTCACCCTCGGTCAGGATCTGCAGGTCGAAAGCGATATCCAGACTCGACTCGTCGGGCAGGACTTTCCGGACGCGCCAAACTTCAGGGTTCGACATGGCAGCCACGGTCGCAAGGGCCGACAGCGTCGACCTGGGCAGCTCGGCGAATCGGCGCCCGACGAGGCGTCGGACATCATTCAAGGTGAGCGGACGCTCGAATCCGTAGTCGCCGTCCGGATGCGATCGCGCGATCTCAAGAGCGTAGAAGGGATTGCCACCGCTCATCTTGTGCAGAGCGCGCGCTGACGGAGCGCTCAACGGCTGCTTTAAGTGCTGGCGGACCACCGCACGAAGGCTGTCGACCGACAATGGGGCGATTGCCGTGCGGTGCAGGTCGTCGTTGTCCAGCCCGAGGTCAAGCGGTGGCGTCTCCGATCTCCACGTGACCAGGCCATGAACGCGGTCGGGCGGTAGGCGGCGCAAAGCGAAGCGCACAACGTCTGTGGATTCCGCATCGAGCCACTGGGCATCGTCGATGCAGATGAGCAGTCGCCGTTTGGTTCCGAGCGCACCGAAGGTTGACACTGCCGCGGTCGCCACCAACTGCGGGTCGACGGCGTCGGCAAGTGGATCGACACGCATCAGGGCCACATCGAGCGCGCGCCGCTGCAGCGATGGCAGATCGGCCGCCACGTCGTCCAGCCGCTCGCCGATCAGACCCTCGAGGCCGGCATACGGCATCCGCGCCTCGACCTCGCGCGGTCGAACGAGGAGCACACACTCATCGGCCCGGCGGGCAGCCGCCGCTGCGCGCCAGAGTGTGGACTTGCCGATTCCCGCGGGTCCCTCGATGACAACCGCACGCTTGCGCGACTCGGCAAGAGTTCCGGCGATATCCGCGAGCTCGGCATCGCGCCCGATAACCGCCTCGTTTGCCACCCCCGGCACATACACGGGCATGGGCGGATCGTAATGCCGCCAGGCCCATCATCACTAAGCACGTCCAGCGGACTCCGCCTCCGCAGCACTCGCCCGACGCCACGGAGGCGGAGATGTTCGGTCGCGGCTCGTCAGCCCGATAGTGCCTGGCACAGCGCGGCGACATCGCCGGACCGGCCGGTGTCCGGGACGAAGATCTCATCGCCGGTGTGAGCCAAGAAGTCGACCCGGCCGGCGCTGAAGAAGACCGAGCCGTCCGGAAGGGGCACGCGTTCCGTGACGCCCTGCCCGGTCACCGAAATGACGTTGCCACTGCTGTCGAGGGTCGCGCGAGCGTTTCCGTGATAGGGCTCACCCGCCAAGGTGACCCCGTTGGCGCTGAACGTGTCCGTGAAGACGCCGTGGCCGACGATCATCACCAGGTTGCCGGCACTGTCGGTGAAGTCGGTCTCCGTACCTATGAGAACCGTGTGCACGGCTACCGGAAACGCGCACAAGTCGGTGATGACGACATCACTGACGATGTCCACTGGGGCAGTCGTCGGGGCGGCTGCGACTGCAGCCGTGCCCGCCATGACCACCCAAGGGAGCACGGTTGCCCCGACCAGCAGGATTCGCTTCGCGATCTTCATCTGTGGACTCCTTCGGAGATAACTGCCTACCACTCAGAAGAATCCCCGCGAGGCGCCGGCCGCGGCATCGGGGGAACCTCGGCACTTTGCCCTCCGACCCCGGCACTGGGCCGATTCTGGTTACACGAGATGGAACTCGATCCGGTAGACCAAGGTGCGCTCGTTGATCGGCCCCGAGTGTGCGGCGCGCTCACGGAGTGCCTCCCGGTCGGTCTCACCGGAATCGCGTACGTCGTCGTCCGAGACCGCAGAGAAGGGGAGGAGCTCCAGGGAGTCGATCTCGATGAGCACGCCGGCAGTCCGGTAGCGGCCGCCGGGCTTGACCTGCGGTCTGCTCCACCGCCGAATCGAGACAGTGATCTCGCCGCGCACCAACGCGTCTCGCAGATCTCGACTGAACATCACGTCCGACACGCTACGTCGGCACAGAGGACTGATCGGACGCCGGTACCATCCGCGGTGTGACCGCACCGGCGAGCACATGAGCGCCGACTTCGACGTCCTCGTGGTCGGCGCCGGTCTGATGGGATCAGCCACCGCCTGGTCGGCGGCGCGGCGCGGCGCGACCGTCGCGGTCCTGGAGCAGTTCGGGCCGCACCACACGATGGGCAGCTCGCACGGCAGAGCCCGAATTGTGCGACGGGCCTATGGCGATGCGCTCTACGCGGGACTGACTGGCCGGGCGTTCGAGCTGTGGCGCGAGCTCGAGCTCTCCAACGACGTACATCTGCTACGCCAGCTCGGTGCCCTCGACTTCGGCCGGCGTCGCGACGTCGCCACGCTCGCCGAGCACCTGGCGGCGGTCAGCGTGCCGCACGAGGTGATGGACAGCGTCGAGGCCGAACGGCGTTGGCCTGGAATGCGATTCAGCGGACCGGTGGTATTTCACCAACAGGCGGGGACCGTCGACCCCGAAGCCGCCGTCGATGCGTTCGTCAACGATGCGCGGCGGCACGGGGCGCAGGTCCAGTTCGACGCCGCTGTGCAGTCGATCGCAGTGCGCGGCGAGCAACTGGTCGAGGTGCGCACGGACGACGACGCGATCACGGCGCGGCGCGTCGTGCTGGCACCAGGACCGTGGCTCACGCAGCTCGCCGCGGGACTTGCCCCGTTGCCGGAGCTCCTCGTGACGCAGCAACACATCGCCCACTTCCCGCGGCTCGACCCGTCCGAGCCCCCCTGGCCGAGCGTCATCCACGACGACGAACCGGCTGCCATGTACCACCTCGCCGGCGGTGACGTCGGGATGGTGGCCGACGACCGGAAGGTCGGCCGGCACGACGGAGGGACCGTGACGTCCGGAGTGCCTCTCGACAGGTCGCTCGACCCGAGCGCTAGCGCCGAGCTCACCGAGTACGTACGGCGATGGCTGCCCGGGCTCGATCCCACGCCTCGCAACGAGGCGACCTGTCTGTACACCTCGACGCCGAGCGAAGACTTCGTGCTCGACACGGTCGGGCCCCTGGTGGTCTGCTCGGCCTGTTCGGGGCATGGCGCCAAGTTCGCACCTCTCGTCGGAGAGCTAGCGGCCGACCTCGCGCTCGCGGCAGGTGCGGCAGTTCCGGACCGGTTCCGTCTCTGGGCCCACCGCGCCCCGCAGATCGGCGGCGTCTCGTTGTAGCCGGCGTCAGCCACTCTTCGCACAACGTCGATGCCATCCTCACTCTGGCTCACTGTTCGCAGCCTTCGTCGCTCCTGAAAGCTCGAGCAGGAGCTCGGTCCATGAGATCGGTGGGACGACGAGCCGCAGCGAGCTGCCCTCGCGCTGTACGGCGAGCTCGGTCAGGTGGACCCGATCAGGCTCATGCACTGTGTTGGCCGCACCGGGATCCGGGTCGCACAGCACACGCGCGCGCACCGAGCGCGCGCCGTCGGCCAGCCGCAGATGGCTGATGTCTACGAGGAGCTCCGCCGGCTCGGAGGGGGAGCGGTTGACGGCGTAGACGGCACAACTGCGAGCGCTCGCGTCGTACGACGCCACCGCGTCCACGACGGCGACGTCGCCGTACTGCTCCGTCTGGTGGGTCTTGGTGCGGACACCCACGTTGAGCGCGAGACCACGCGCGTGCGCGGACGTGGCGGCGAACGGGAAGAAGGTCGTCTGCCGCCACGCTGGTCCACCGGGCTCCGTCATGATGGGCGCGATCACGTTGACCAACTGAGCCAGAGATGCACTCGTGACCCGGTCCGCGTGCTTGAGTAGCGTGATGAGGAGGCTGCCGAAGACGACTCCGTCGGTCACGGTGTAGACGTCCTCGAGCAACCGTGGCGCCGTGGGCCAGTTGGTGACACCCCGGATCCTGTCCACGTTCTCGAACCGGGAGTTGTACCAGATGTTCCACTCATCGAAGGAGATGTTGATCGTCTTGGTGCTTGCCCGTACGGCCTTCACTTGATCGGCGGTCGCGACCACGCTTTCGATGAAGCGGTCCATGTCCACGCCGGACGCGAGAAAGGAGGCCAGGTCTCCCTTGTCTTCGTAGTACGCGTGGCAAGAGATGTAGTCGACCAGATCGTAAGCATGTGAGAGGACGACCCGTTCCCACTCCGCAAACGTGGGCATCGACGAGCTCGACGAACCACACACGACCAGCTCCAGCTCAGGGTCGAACTGCCTCATGGCGTGAGCCGTCTGGGCGGCAAGCTTCCCGTAGTCGTCCGCGGATCGATGACCTAGCTGCCACGGCCCATCCATCTCGTTGCCCAAGCACCAGATCCTGACGTCGAACGGCTCGGCGCGGCCGTTGGCGACGCGTCGGTCGGCCAGCGTGGTGCCCTTCTGCATGTTGGCGTACTCGAGCAGCTCGAGAGCCTCGGCGGTGCCTCGGGTCCCGAGGTTGACCGCGAGCATGAGCTCACTGCCCACGCGGTCCAGCCACGTCTGGAACTCGTGCAGCCCAACTTCGTTAGGTTCCGTTGAGTGCCAGGCGAGGTCGAGGCGCGTGGGACGCTGTTGGCGCGGTCCGACGCTGTCCTCCCATTTGAAGCCGGAGACGAAGTTGCCTCCGGGGTAACGAATGGCGGAGACACCAAGCTCCCGGACGAGCTCGATGACGTCGGTCCGGAAGCCGGCCTCATCCGCACTGGGGTGGGTGGGCTCGTAGATCCCGTCGTAAACCGCTCGTCCGAGATGCTCGATGAACGAGCCGTAGAGGCGTGGGCTGATGGCGCCGATGACGGCTTCCGGGCGGACAGAGAGATGCGCGGTGAACATGAGTCTTCCGTCAGTTGGTCGTAGATCGGTGGGTCGTTGCATGGTGCTGGTATCGGTCAGCTACGGGGTTGCGCACTCGGAGGAGCCCGTCAGGGCTTTCCGCGAGGTCGTGGAGCCCCATGCGCAGGAGATGGTCCGCCCGGGGCCGGACGGTATGCCGCCACGTCCACTCGTACATGTCGAACAGGGGCCACCACGTGTATCCGACGACTGAGGTTCCCTCGGCGCGCATCCGGTCCACGAGCAGGACCGACTGGTCCAGCCAGCGCAGTCTCTCCGCCACAGTTCCGGTGACACAGGTCTCCGTCACCATCGTCGGCGCGCCGTAGCGATCGGCGTACCTGGCGATGGCAGCGCGCAAGCCGTCCACGCCGTGGTCGACGGATGGCCGAGGGTCGGCGAACCCACCGACGTGGTGCACCCCGGGCTCGAACGTCTCGGTGGAGTGGCGCGGGTAGTAGTTGACACCCATCACGTCCGGCTGCACCGCGTTCTCGCGGAACCACGAGAGCTCGGCGTCGTCAACGTGATCCCGCAGACGTGCGCGCAGAGGGTGGCTGTCGTCGACAGCCCCGGTGACCAGGTCCTGCACGAGGTGCACCTGCTGTCGAAGCCTGGTCGCCTCTTCGGTGTGCTCCGGTGCCGCCTCGTCACCGACGAAGCTCATCGCGGCGTCTACGTGGACGAAGGTCGCGTCCGGGCCGACTATCTCAGCGACGGCACGCTGGGTGCGGACGAAACCGTTGGCGAGGCTGGTTGCGATCTTGGCGAAGCCCGCTGGACCGCGAAGGTACGGCGGCCAGTAGCCGTACTCCCCGCAGAACAGAGCGTGGATCACTGGCTCGTTGACCGGCGTGTAGTCGGTGATCTGGCCGGCGTAGCGCGCGGCGAAGCGAGCGGCGAACTCGGTGACATGGTGGGCGTAGTCCGGGTGCGCGAACTCTCCCTCCAGCCAGAGAGGTGTTCCGTAGTGCAGCAGATCCACGATCGGCCTGAGCCCAGAGGTGATGAGGGCGTCGACGGCGCGATCGGTCCAGGACCAGTCCCACGAGCCTTGCTGCGGCGAGACCCGGTACCAAGGCACACCCCAGCGCAGCAGATCGGCGCCACAGCCCGCGGCGAGGGCGAAGTCACCGGCAAATCGTTCGTAGTGTTCGGTCAGCTCGTACTCGTCGATCGGGCGCTCGCCGTCCCGTGCCTGCGGAACGAAGGTGTCTTCGATCCCCAGCGCGAAGTGAAGCCGGCCGTCCTGGAACCAGCGCGCAGCGTCGTTCATCTCAGTCCCGTTGTGGCAACCGACTCGACGAATCGCCGCTGCATGAACAGGAACAAGATCGCGAGCGGCATCACCGCGACGAGCGATCCAGCCATCATCGTGCCGTACGGAATGATCCCGCTGGGTCCGGTGAGCAGCGTCAGGCCCGAGGTGACCGTCCCCATCTGAGGCGTGGTTGTGAACACCAAGGGCCAAAGCAAGTCGTTCCAGTTGTTGACGAAGATGTAGACCGCGAGGGTCATGAGTGCGGGTATGGCATTCGGAAGGACGATGCTCCTGAAGATCCGGAGCTCGCTTGCCCCGTCGATGCGCGCGGCGTTGTCGAGGTCTCTGGGCAGGGACAGGAAGAACTGCCGGAGGAAGAAGATGCCGAACGCGTCCGCGGCTCGGGGGGCGATGAGCCCCGCGTACGTGTTCACCCAGCCCAGGTGCGCGACCAGCCGGTAGACCGGGATAAGCGTCGCCTGGAACGGAATCATCAGGCTGACGACGATCGCGATCAGCGCCAGCCGGTTGCCCCGGAAGTCCAACCGGGCCAGGGCGTACGCCGCGAGCGAGTCGAACAGCAACGCGAACAGCGTGACACCGCCCGCGAAGACGAAGCTGTTGAGGAACAGCCGGGCGAACGGGAGGTCACTGAAGATTCGCTTGAAGTTGTCGAAGGTCCAGCCACGCGGCAACAGGCTGGGAGGGTACGCGTTGATATCCGCCGTCGGCTTGAACGCGGTGAACAGGATGACAGCCACGGGCAACAGCACAAGCGCTGACAGGAGTAGCACGAAGGCCGTCAGCAGCCAGTTCGGCGCGGCTCGTCGGTGCGGCATGAGCTTCGTTCGGGTTCCGACGTCAGTCATGCGAACGTGTCCTCCTCACGCCGGCCGAAGAATCGGAGCTGGATGAGGCTGAGGACAAGGGTGCCTGCCAGCAGCACGTAGGAGAGGGCAGAGGCCAATCCCAGGTCAAGCTTCTTGAACCCGACTTGGTAGATCTCCATCACGACTGACTGAGTGCTTCGATAGGGGCCGCCGCCGGTCATGACGTAGATCTGGTCGAAGGCCTGAAGTGCCGCGATCATCGCGAAGATGACAACGAAGGCGAGCGTGTTGCTGAGCTGTGGAAGGGTCACGTTCGTGAAGCGGCGCCATGGACCTGCGCCGTCGATCGTTGCCGCCTCGTAGAGGGACTGAGGTATCTGCTGTAGTCCCGCGACGAAGATCACCGTGTAGAAGCCCACGTTCTTCCAGACCGCGACCAGGACCACCGTGGGCATCGCCAGGTTCGGGTCCTGGAGGACGTTGCCGATGTGGACGCCGAACGTGCGGAGCCAGTAGGTCAGGAGCCCGAGCTGAGGGTCGAGCAGATAGGTCCACGCGAACGCCGCGACGGCAAGCGAGACGATGAACGGGATGAAGAGCGCGGTGCGGAAGGCGCCGTGCGCGAACAGGCGTCGGTTGTTCAGGGCCAGGGCGAGAGCGAGCGCGGCGACGACCGTGGTCGGGGTGAACATCACCGTGTAGAGGGCGGTGTTTCCCAGGGTCGCCCTGATGCGCGGGTCGGTGAGGATCGTTTCGTAGTTGTCGAGGCCGACCCATTGCTCGAGCCCGAAGCCGCTGGCGTTCGTGAAGGAAAGGCGTAGCGCGGAGATCATCGGCCAGAAGACGAAGGCGGCCAGGACGACGACTGCGGGCAGCATGAAGAAGACAGCCGTCGCGCTCTGGTGTCGGTGGCTCCGGCGGCGGCCACCGAGGGGGGCCGGTGCGCGGTAGGTTCGCGGAACCGTTCGCCGCCGGATGGAAACGTTCATGGGCTGGCTCCCTTGAGAGGTTTCCGTGGCCCGCCGCCGGAGGGACGCGGCGGCGGGCCACTGGGCCTACTGGCTGAGGGCCTCTTGGACCGACTGGGATGCGTTCTTGAGCAGGCTGGCCGGATCACCGCCGCTCAGCGCCTTCTGCGTGGCCTCGTCCACCGCCGTCAGCACATCGGTGCTGTTGGCGACTCCGGGCAGGAGGGGCCGCGCGGAGGACGAGATCTCCGTCAGTGAGGCAACGACTGGGTTCGACGACACGGCCGAGCTCGGGATGTCGGTGCGCAGAGGTGGCCAGCCGGAGCCCAGCGACCACTTCGTGGCGACCTCCTTGCTGAAGAAGTAGTCGAAGAACTTCTCCGCTGCCGCCTTCTTCGCCTGGTCCGCCTGCGCGGTGACCGCCGTGGAGATCCCGATGGCGGAAGCTCCCTCGCCTTGCGGGCCTGCGGGGATGGCCGCGATGCCGTAGTCGATCTTGTTCGCGGTGGCGACGCTCGCCATCCATGGACCCCCGACCTCCATCGCGGCCTTGCCTGAGGAGAACAGCTTGTCCGAGGCGATGCCGTCCAGCCCAGTCGGAGAGATCTTGTCGTCGCGCACGGCCTTGGCCCAGTACGCGAGCGTCTCCTGGTTGGCCGGTGAGTCGAGCACGGAGTGTGACCCGTTCACGATCGCACCCCCATTGGCATAGAAGAGGCTTGCCCAGACGCCGTTGCCCACGGTCGCGTGGTCCGGGAGCGCCAGGCCGTACTGCTTGGGCGTCCCGGCTGCGCCGCCCACTGTCAGCTTGCGCGCCGCCGTGACCCACTGGTCCCAGGTGGTCGGGAACGTGGTGATGCCTGCCTTCTGGAAGAGCGTCTTGTTGTAGATGACCGACAGGGGCACGAACCCGATCGGGACCCCGTAGTACGCGCCGTTGATCTTCTCCATCTCCACGGCCTGAGGGTTGAGCGCTGCGCTCTTGGCCGCCGCGGACGAGTAGAAGTCGTCCAGCTTCTGGAACGCACCCTTCGACGCGTAGACGGGGAGGTTCTCCGCCGGAAGGGCGACGATGTCGGGCCCATTCTTCGCGGAGAGGGAAGTGAGCAGGGTGTCGCCGATCACCGCCCACGGCTTGATGGTGGTCTTGATCGTGATGCCCTGCTGCGAACTGTTGAAGTCGCTGACGATCTGGTTCAGGACCTTGCCGTCGGCCTCGGTGTACCCGTGCCAGAAGGTGAGCGTCACCGGTCCCTTGGCCTCAGCTCCCGCAGACCCGGAGCAGCCGGTCAGCGCCAAGGCAGCCACGGTGAAGGCCGCGAGCACCGCAAGCAGTTTTCTCATGGAATGCCTTTCTCGGGTCGATCATCGGGGATCGGACCATGGTTTACAACGTTGTAATGCAACGTTGCAGAGGAGTGTAGGCACGGAGTAGGTCCACGTCAATGGTCTTCTCAGGCGACGGCCACTCGGGACCCCGCCGGCGCGGACTCGCGGGTGACCAGGCGGGCAGGGACGGTGAAGACGCGCGGCGGAGCGGGATCGGTGGCGTCCCTCTGGGCGACGCGCTCCAAGAGCGCCTCGACGGCGGTCTCCGCGATCTGCACGCGGTCGGGATCGATAGTGGTCAGACTCGGCATCGCGAACTGCGACTCGGTGACGTTGTCGAAGCCCACGACGGCAACCTCCTCCGGCACCTGGACTCCTTCGTGGAACAGCGTGCGCAGCGCACCCAGCGCGAGTTCGTCGTTGAGTGCGAAGACGGCGTCGAACTGTTCGCCTCGTGCAAGCAGCTCGCGCATGGCTTCGGCGCCGTCCGTTCGGTGCCACCCCTGCCGGTACACCACGAGATCGGGGTCGAACTCAAGACCTGCTGCGTCCAACGCGGCTCGGTAGCCCTGGAGACGAAGCGCCGCGGAACCGACCTGCTCTCCCTCGTGCGCCCCCAGAACAGCGACGCGCGTGCGGCCTGTGTGCAGTAGGTGCCGGACGGCGGTAGCGGCCCCTTCGACGTTCTGCATCGTCACGTGATCGGTGGGGCCGTTGAAGATCCGCTCCCCCAGAAGGACGAGAGGGGAGTCGGTCTTGAGTACGTCGACGTCGTCGTCGGACATGCCCAGCGGACTGAACAACAGTCCGTCCATCATGGCCATGCGTGAACCGCGCAGCAGCTCCAGCTCTGTGTCGCGGTCCCCGCCAGTCTGTTCGATGAGCACGACGTACCCGCGTCGCCTTGCTGCCTGCAGGACCGCGTCAGCCAGCTCGGCGAAATAGCTGAACTTGAGCTCGGGCACCGCAAGACCGATGACTCCAGTCCGTCCGGCGCGCAGGTTCCTTGCGGCGAGGTTCGGCTGGTATCCGAGCTCGTCGACAGCGGCGTTGACCCGGTCACGCGTCTCCGGGCGGACGAACGGGTAGCCGTTGACCACGTTCGATGCTGTCTTGATAGACACACCCGCCCGGGCCGCGACATCGCGCAGTGTCGCCACCGCAACCTCCTTGGTGTCCTGCGCATCGTACCGAGGAGCCGCCTTGCGGCTGGCGAAAGGCCGCCATCGTCGGCTGTGCTGAAGGAGGTTGACCAAAGCTGCATCCCGGGGCAGCCTCGGTGAGGATGACCACAGGACAGATCGACCCGCGGTACGGCGATGCGTCGGCCACTGCACCTCCATGGGATGACATCGAGCGGCTCCTCACGGACGCTCAGCTCTACTGGGTCATCACCGTCCGCGTCGACGGCCGCCCACACGCCGTACCACTGGTCGGCGTCTGGCACGACGGAGCGTTCGCCTTCTGCACCGGTCCGGACGAGCAGAAGGCGCACAACCTCGAGGCGAACCCGCGGGTGGCGGTGACGACGGGCGCGACCGGTGCGAACGGCTGGGCCAGTGGCAAGGACGTCGCCGTCGAGGGCACGGCGAGCCGGGTGACCGAGGCCGCCGCAGACCTCTAACGATTGACCAGTCGCTGCATGGCCTCGGGGTAGCGGTCACCCACGATCTTGATCTGCCGGTATGCCTCGTCGAGCTCCTCGAGATCGCCTGCTGCCAGCGTGACACCCGCCGCGCCAAGGTTCTCGTCGAGCCGGGACAGCCTGCGGGTGCCAGGGATCGGCACGATCGACGGGCCCTGGGCGAGCAGCCAGGCCAGCGCGATCTGGCCCAGGGTTGCATCGTTGCGCTCGGCGACGACCCGAACGCGTTCCACCAGCGCGAGGTTCGCCTGGCGGGCCTCGGTGGTGAACCGCGGGAGCTGGGCGCGGATGTCGTCTTCGGAGAACTCGGTCGTGGCGTCGACGGTGCCGGTCAGGAAGCCGCGGCCGAGCGGGCTGAACGGGACGAAGCCGATGCCCAGCTCGAAGAGGGTGTCCAGGATGACCCCTTCCGGCTCGCGCCAGAACAGCGAGTACTCGCTCTGCAGCGCAGTGAGCGGTTGGACGCCGTGCGCTCGCCGGATGATGTCGACGCCGGCCTCGGAGAGCCCGAAGTGCCGGACCTTGCCCTCGTCCATCAGGTCTTTGACGGTCCCGGCCACGTCTTCGATCGGGACATCGGGGTCGACGCGGTGCTGGTACAGCAGGTCGACGTGGTCCGTTCGCAGCCGCCGCAACGAGCCCTCCAGCGCTTCACGGATGTGCTCGGGCCGGCTGTCCAGCTGGCGGTCGCTGTCGTCGAGCGAGAAGCCGAACTTGGTCGCGATCACGACGTCGTCCCGCAGGGCGTCCAGAGCCTCGCCCACGACTTCCTCGTTGTGGTAGGGCCCGTAGACCTCGGCCGTGTCGAAGAAGGTGACTCCATGCTCGACGGCCTGCCGCAGGAAGTCGACCATCTCGGCCCGGTCGGGCGGGGGGCCGAACGCCTGGCTGATTCCCATGCAGCCCAGGCCGATCGCGGAGACCTCAAGCCCGGTGCCGTCGCGGTTGCCCAGAGTGCGCTTGTCCATGGGTCAAACGTACTGGGGAACGTCGCAGCCAACCCCAGGCGAGTAGCGCTGCGATCAGACCGTTGAGGATCGCCACGCACAGGTCGCTGAGGTGGTGCATGCCCCGGTAGAGCCGGGCGGAGGCCACCAGGAACGGGACCAGGAGGCACACCGTCACCGCAAGGTCGCGCACCGCCGGTCGCCGGATCCGCAGGGCCAGGAACGCGAGGGTGACGTACAGCCCGGTGGCGGCGCCGCTGTGGCCGCTCGGGTAGCTGGAGGTGGGGGGTGAGTGGTCGAGCTTCACGACGTCCGGGCGCGGGCGGTCGATCAGCAGGGTGGTGAAGAAGAAGACCAGCGCCTGCAGGGTGATCGCGAGGAGCGGTACGACGGCGAACCACCACTGCCGCGTCCGCCACCAGAGGATCGCCACCACCACCAGGCAGACTCCGACGATGCTGACGGTCGCGCCAGTCCACGAGAAGAACAAGGTGATGTCGTTCAGCGCCGGGGTTCGGTGGGAGGCCAGCGTCTTGTTGACCCTCTGCTCGGACTGGCCCAGGTGCTTCAGAGGCCCGTCCGAGATGGCCCAGCCGATCGCGACCACGATGACCCACCACACCGTCATCGGGGCCATCGCCCGCACGGCGAGGTCACGGGTCGCCTCGCGGGCGGCTGGCGGTGACTGGTCGTCCCACCATCGGGTCAGGTAGGCCATCAGGTGCGCCCTTTCGCTGTGTCGGTCGGGGTCGGTGGACTCCAGCCCGCATAGCCGGCGTACGACGCAGCGCACACGCCGCAGCCCAGCAACACGCCTGCGGCCACGTCGGACGGGAAGTGCGCGCCCAGGAAGACGCGGTCCGCGCAGGTCGTGAGTACCCAGAGCACCCCGGCGCCGAGCAGGGCGCGCCGCGCAACGACTCCGAGGACCGGATGCAGCAGCAGGAGAACGAGCGTGACGACGATCGCGTTGTTCGTGGCGTGCCCCGAGGGGAACGAGTAGCCGGCGTGGGCGGAGAAGGGGTCGTCGACCACGGGGCGAGCCCGCCGCACCACGGCCTTGAGCCCCGTGGCGATCGCCCAGCCGGTGGCCATGGTGGCCAGAGCCCAGGCCGCCCTGGTCCGCAGGTGAAGGCGGAACCAGGCGAACGCGCAGACTGGTACACCGAGCAGTCCGTAGACCACCCACGGCTGGCTGACCGACTCCCACGCCGTGGCGACGGAGCGGAAACGGGGATGCGAACGCGTGAAGCCGGTGGCGGACATGATCATGTCCTCGTCGAGGTGCACAAGAGGGGCGAACTTGGTGCGGACGAGGAAGGCGAGCGCGCCGAGCGGGACCGCGACGACCGCGGCATAGACGACGGCGCGGATCAGGCGCTGGAGGCGTGACCTTCGACCCGGCTCCATCTGGGCATCCTGGCAGCGAACGACCCGTACGACCCGGCGAGCGCTGTGAAGCAATGCCCAGCCGGGACGTGGCCTGCCTTCCGGTGCCTAGGTGCCCTTCGGATGCCAGACCGTCTTCGTCTCGAGCCAGGTCCGCATGGCGGCGGGCTCGGGGTCCTGTAGCCAGTCGGGCTCGACGGCCGAGGCACCCGTGCCGGCCGGGCGACGAACCCGCTTGAGGTTGTCGGCGGCCGCGCGCTCCAGGTCGCCCCACGCGACGCCCTCGGCGTCGGCGGCACCGGTCAGGTCGATGCCGTTGACGTCGGCGTGCGAGGCCAACCACGGCGCGACTTCGGCGGTCCGCCCGGTCAGCACGTTGACCACGCCGCCCGGCACGTCCGAGGTGGCCAGCACCTCGGACAGGGTGATCGAGGGCAGGGGTCGGGCTTCGCTGGACAGCACCACGCAGGTGTTGCCGGTCACGACGATCGGTGCCACCACGGACACCAGCCCGAGCAGCGACGACCGTTGCGGGGCCAGCGCCGCGACGACCCCGGTCGGCTCGGGCGCGGAGATGTCGAAGTACGGACCGGCCACCGGGTTGAGCCCGCCGTACACCTGGGCGACCTTGTCGCTCCACCCCGCGTACCAGACCCAGCGGTCGATCGCGGCGTCCACGACGCGCTCGGCGCGCGGCCGGGCCAGGCCCTCGCTGCGCGACACCTCGTCGACGAACTGCCCGTGCCGGCCCTCCATCAGCTCGGCGACGCGGTAGAGCACCTGACCGCGGTTGTACGCCGTGGCTCCGGACCAGCCGGCGAACGCCGCCCGGGCCGCGACGACAGCGTCGCGGGCGTCCTTGCGCGAGGCCTGCGCCGCGTTGGCCAGGAAGGCGCCCTTGGTGTCGTGTACGTCGTACGAGCGGCCGGACTCGCTGCGCGGGAAGGCGCCACCGACGTACAGCTTGTACGTCTTGCGTACGTCGATCCGGCTCTCCGCGCGCGCGGCCCGGCCCGGGGTCCTAGTGGGCAACGTAGGCCTCCAGTCCGTGCCGGCCGCCTTCGCGGCCGTAGCCCGACTCCTTGTACCCGCCGAACGGAGACGTCGGGTCGAACCGGTTGAACGTGTTCGCCCACACCACTCCGGCCCGCAGCCGGTCGGCCATCCAGAGGATGCGGGAGCCCTTGTCGGTCCAGATGCCGGCCGAGAGCCCGTACGGCGTGTTGTTCGCCTTGGCCACGGCCTCGCTCGGCGTGCGGAAGGTCAGCACCGACAGGACCGGGCCGAAGATCTCCTCACGGGCGATCCGGTGGGTCTGGGAGACATCGGTGAAAACTGTTGGGGCGAACCAGTATCCGCGGTCGGGGATGGGGCAGGGAGCCGTCCAGCGGATCGCGCACTCGTCCTCGCCGACCTGGGACAGCTCGCGGATCTTGGCGAGCTGCTCGGCCGAGTTGATCGCCCCGACGTCCGTGTTCTT